>CALVAC010000013.1 GCA_944325435.1 uncultured Bacteroidales bacterium
TTCCTGAATAGCTCAGTTGGTTAGAGCATCTGACTGTTAATCAGAGGGTCCCAGGTTCAAGTCCTGGTTCAGGAGCAGAATCAAAAGGATTGTAAATCAAGCACTTGCGACAAGACCGCAGGTGCTTTTTCCGTATATGGGAGTAAAAGAACTTCTAAGTTTTGGTGGACACAGATGGAGCGATTTGAAAATGTGAAGTATTAGTGTTACATTTGCGCCCCGAAACTCTTCGGGTAATATGGACAATAAATTTACTCAGGAACTGACAATCCCTTGTTATGACACGGATTTCTCGTGTCTTCTCAAGCCGGCCTCATTTATGGATCTGGCTCAGGAAATGGCAAATGTCCATGCTCAGAAACTCGGATTCGGATACGATGACCTTATGCGGACGAGGACTGTGTGGGTACTTTCCCGTATGCATATACGTTTCGACCGCTATCCGGGATGGCGTGAGAATGTCACGATGAGCACTTGGCACAAGGGTGCTTCGCGGCTTTTCTATCTGCGTGATTTCCAGATGAAGGACAGGCAGGGCAATGTGCTTGTGTCTGCCACGACATCGTGGCTGGTGATAAATATCGACACCAGACGGCTGTGCAGGGATGCGGAGATTCTTGACAACGGGACTGCCTGTATGGAGAATGCCATTGAGCAGTCCTGCGACAAGGTGCAGCTTCCCCCGGGGATTCCGGAGACCAGAGTGGCCGAGCACCGGGTGGTCTATTCCGATGTGGATCTCAACGGACATACCAACAACGCCCGTTATCTTGTGTGGGCGATGGATGTGCTTGACTATGATTTCATCATCGGAAACCCTGTCAAGGATGTCAGGATAAATTTCAACAGCGAGACGAGGCCCGGGGATATCGTGGAGCTGTACAGGGCGGATGCGGACGGCAGGATTTATATTGAAGGTAAAGTCGGAGGGAAGTCGGCGTTCTGCGTGGAGTTCGGCTGGTGACAGCCAGGATATGAATTGTAATTTAATATAGATATGAGAGAATTGTTTTTCGGTCTTGGTATCGGCCACTCTATCCTCCTGCTGGCTGTGGTGATAGCGACAGGGATATGGCTCGGAAGGTTCAAGATAAAGGGTGTGACCTTAGGGTCGACCTGGATTCTGTTCATCGGTATCCTGCTCAGCCATTTCGGATTCCGCATCCCGGGCGAGCTCCTGCATTTCCTCAAGGAGTTCGGTCTTATCCTTTTTGTGTTTTCGATAGGTCTGCAGGTAGGGCCGGGATTCTTCCATTCTTTCAAGAAGGGGGGACTTACGATGAACCTGCTGGCAGTGTCCCTTGTGCTGCTGGCAGTGCTGACTACATACCTTATCCATCTTGTGACAGGTGAGGATCTGACCACGATGGTAGGTGTCATGTCGGGAGCGGTCACCAATACCCCGGGGCTCGGAGCTGCCCAGCAGACATATTATGATGCCACTGTTGCTACCCAGGGTGCGGAAGCCGCATCCAACCTTTCAGGAGCCCTCGCATCGGGCTATGCTGTGGCATATCCTCTCGGAGTGCTCGGCGTGATTATGGTGCTGATGCTTGTCAAGGCGATATTCAAGATAGACCTCAAGAAGGAGCAGGCTGCGCTCGACCAGGACAATTCCGGTATCGAGAGTGCCGTGCGTCTCGTGTTCGAGGTCGAGAACCCGGCTGTCTGCGGCAAGGAGGTCCAGGAAGTCGACAAGGAGATAACCAGCAGGTTCGTCATTTCCAGGCTGCGCAGGAACGGCGAGATAATTTTCCCAACGGCTCATACCGTCATAGAGAAGGGTGACCATCTGCTTGTGATAACCTCCAAGTCGTCGGAGGATGTGGTGCAGATGCTTTTCGGGAAGGAGCTGCCTCTTGACAAGGATGAGTGGAAAGGCATTGATACATCGATGACTGTCAAGACTTTTACTGTCACCAAGTCATCCTTGACTGGCAAGAAGCTCAGGGAACTCAACATCCGTGCGACATACGGAGTCAGCATCACGAGGGTAAGCCGTGCAGGCGTGGACCTTGTTGCCAATCCTAATCTTGTTCTCCAGCTGGGGGATGTGCTGAGGGTTGTCGGTCCGCAGAATTCAGTGGCGAAAATCAAGTCTGTTGTCGGTGACTCCGCATCTGGTCTCAATCACCCTTATCTTATCCCGATATTCTTCGGAATCGCTCTCGGTGTCATCTTCGGTTCCATCCCTATCAAGTTCCCTGGAATCCCTCAGGCAATCAAGCTCGGACTTGCCGGAGGCCCCCTCATTATAGCCATTCTGATCGGCTATTTCGGGCCGAAGCTCAAGATTACCACATACACCACGACAAGCGCCAACCTGATGATCCGAGAGATAGGCATTTCCATCTTCCTTGCGGCGGTGGGTCTCGGTGCAGGCGAGAACTTCGTGAGCTCGATACTCGGCGGCGGATACTGGTGGATTCTGTACGGTGCCCTGATAACGGTCATCCCTACATTCCTGATCGCTCTGATAGGCCGTCTGGCATTCAAGCTCAATTTCTACCAGATATGCGGCCTTCTGACGGGAGGCTGTACAAATCCTCCTGTGCTGGCATTTGCCCAGGAGGCATACGGTACAGACTATACTTCGGTCAACTACGCCACTGTATATCCGCTTTCGATGTTTATGAGGGTGCTTGTGGCCCAGCTGCTGATACTTGTCGCATTCGCCTGAGATGTTTGATCTGCTGTATCCTCCAGGAGATGTGCCTGTGCTGCCTTTCCCGACAGCCGAGACTGCCGTCAAGGAAGTGCCCGGCCGCAGGGAGATGTTCCCTGTCATCCGGAGTTGCGGAGAGGTGATAGCCAAGGCATCGCGTGAATATTGCCATGGAGGGTCGATGCTTCTCCATCCCGTGGTGCATCTGCATATCATCGACAGGTACGAACGGCTGTACCTGCAGAAACGCTCGTTGAAGAAAGACATCCAGCCCGGTAAATGGGACACCGCCGTGGGAGGCCATGTGGATTATGGCGAGCAGATTCTGGAGGCCCTTTACCGCGAGACCGCGGAGGAACTGGGGTTCACCAGGTTCAATCCGATATATCTGCTTTCATACGAATTCAGGTCGGACAGGGAGTTGGAGATGGTGAATGTCTTTGCTGCCGTGGGCAGTTTCCGGCTTGTTCCGGATGGGGAAGAGGTGGAGGAAGGCAGGTGGTGGACTTTCGGAGAGATCAGGGAAAATTTGGGGAAGTCGGTCTTTACTCCTAACTTTGAGCAGGAGTTCGGTCGGATATCAAGGTCTCTGCTTGCATTGCTCTGATATCCGGGACACTTTCCTGTCATTCCGGATGAAACGAATGGCCTGTTAAAGCAAGACAGATATGCGTATAGAGAGAATAACACTGAAAGACCGGTCGACCGTTGCCCTGCGCCGGCTGTCGGATGAGGCCGGCGCAGAATATGTGCTTCTGTATCTCAACGACCTTGTGTCGGAGCTCGGGGAATATGCGGAAGAAAGGTTCATATCCGTCGCTGAAGACACAGGGGCGGATATGCTGTATTCCGACCACTACAGGCTTGTCCCGGGAGAGGGCGGGACATCTGTCAGGACAAGGTATCCTCTCATAGACTGCCAGATGGGTTCCCTCAGGGATGATTTCGATTTCGGGTCTGTTGTCCTGCTGCGGACATCCTCTTTGCGCGAGGCAGTGTCGGGTATGTCTGCCGACTACCGCTATGCGGGTTTCTATGATTTCCGGCTGCGCCTGCGGAATATAGTGCATATAAACGAATTCCTCTATACTGACGTGACTGAGGACATGCGTCCTTCCGGGCATCGTCAGTTCGACTATGTGGATCCGAAGAACAGGCAAGTGCAGGCAGAGATGGAGATGGCTTGTACGGAGCATCTCAGGCGTATCGGGGCATATCTTCCGCCTGTATTCAGGGAGCCGGATTTCAGCCGTAACGGCAGCCGGGCAGGACTTGCTGCGGAGGACGGTATGCAAACCGCTTTCCCTGTCGTGGCATCTGTCATAATACCTGTCCTTGACAGGGTGGGTACGATAGGGGATGCAGTCCGCAGCGCACTCGGGCAGAAATGCGATTTCCCGTTCAATGTCATTGTCGTGGACAACCGTTCGACAGATGGCACTTCGCAGTTGCTGGAAGACCTTGCCGCATCCGAGCCGCGGCTGGTCCATATAGTCCCTCGGAGGAATGATCTCGGCATAGGTGGCTGCTGGAATCTTGCGGTGGCATCGGAACATTGCGGAGAATTCGCGGTCCAGCTTGACAGTGATGACATATATTCTGGACAGGATACATTGTCCCGGATTGTCGCGGCATTCCGCAGGGAAAGGTGTGCTATGGTAATCGGAAGCTACAGGATGACGGATTTTGATATGAATCCTATCCCTCCCGGGGTGATAGACCACAGGGAATGGACTGAAGAGAACGGACGGAACAATGCGTTGAGGGTGAACGGTCTCGGCGCTCCGAGGGCATTCTGGACCCCGCTTCTGCGCAGCCTGAAGATGCCGGATGCAAGTTATGGCGAAGATTATGCCATCGGATTGAGAATCAGCAGGGAATACCGGATAGGAAGAATATATGATGTGCTTTACTGCTGCCGCCGCTGGCACGGCAATTCCGACGCTGACCTGAGCGTGGAGAGACAGAACGCCAACAATCTGTATAAGGACAGGCTGCGTACCTGGGAGATTGCGGCCAGGATAAGGCTCAACGGGAATAATCTGGAGACGGCAGGGTTATGAGACGGATAGGGGAATTCGTCAATGCGCAGCTGTCGCGCTGGCCGTTGGCGTGCGGAAATTTCAGGGCTCTGAAAAATGTCCGGGTGAAAAGCCTCTCTGCAGGAGGGCTGGGAGTGAAGGTGCAGTTCAATCCTGCACGGATCGTTTCGTCTGCAGCGAAAACGGATGCCGCATCGCTCCGGGCAAGGCCTTGTTTCCTGTGTCCCGGGAACCGGCCTGAGGAGCAGATCCATATCAGGTTCGATGGAAGGAAAGGGAAGAGATACGATATTCTGGTCAATCCGTATCCTATTTTCCCGGACCATCTCGTGATAGCTTCCGGGGAGCATTCCGGGCAGTCTATATGGAAACGGTATGTGGATATGCTTGACCTTGCCAAGGCATATCAGGACTATATATTTTTCTACAACGGTCCCAGGTGCGGGGCATCCGCTCCCGACCATCACCATTTCCAGGGTGCAGGCAGGGGAAGAATGCCTCTGGAGAACGATGTGGATGCCATTCTTGATACCTTGAAAGGACGGCATCCCGAACTGGACGGCGGAGACCGTGTCCTCGAATACCTGACATCGGTCCAGGATGCGGACCTTTTCCGCTACGGCAGATTCGTCCGGGGGATATTCGTGCTGAGGTCACGGACAGCGAAGTCGGCGGCCAAACTGTTCTACCGGCTTCTGGACTGCGCTCCCGTCCCGGATGGCGACTCTGAGCCGAGGTTCAATCTTTTCACATACTGCAAGGCCGGGGAGTACCGTTCGATTATAGTTTTCCGGGCATGCCACAGGTCGCACCATTATTTTTCCGATGGCCCTGACCATCTGACAATGAGTCCTGGCTGTGTGGATATGGGAGGGGTGTTCATAACACCGGTCGAGGATGATTTTGAGAAGCTCGACAATGCCCTTCTTGCGGAGATGCTGGATGAGATAACCATTCCGGCAGATACGGAGCAACTGATTGTAAGGAGACTGACGAGAACGCAGCCTGCAGTGGAGGTGGGGATAATGTCAGGGAAGGAGATAGAGTTCGAGATAATCTCGGATGGCGCCGGGCCGAGGAAAGCCGTACTCCAGGAAGGCAAGATAGGCTACGATGGGGCTTTGTACGATGAGCTTGATTTCGGTGCGGTGACCCCATCCACAATGTTTGCGGAGCCGACCTTTATCCTGTACGGAGTCACGATAGGCAAGGGATTCCACTGGCAGAGGAAAGAGAACCAGAGGTTCGCGGGGTCATTGAAGATAATAGTGGAGAACAACGGTCTCACGGCGGTCAATGTGATAGGCCTGGAAGATTATCTGGTGAGTGTCATATCTTCGGAAATGAAATCCACCGCCTCTCCTGAGTTCCTCAAGGCACATGCCGTGATATCACGCTCATGGGTGATGGCACAGATTGCGGATAAAGGGAGTGCAACGGCAGCCCGGTCCGATGAATGCCGGACGGGGAACTTCCCTGACGGGTTGGATGGCCTGCCGTCCCTGGTCACGTGGCTGGACAGCAGGCTGGGACGGAAATGTTTTCCCGCAGGAGATGATCCTGCCACGGTGCAGGGTACTCCAGCTGCAGGTGAGACGGGAGAAGACAGCCTTGCCGGGACATCATATTTGATTATGAAATGGTACGGGCACACGGCGCACCGGAACTATGATGTGTGCGCCGATGACCATTGCCAGAGATATCAGGGGCTGACAAGGGCAGTGGGGCAGAATGTCAGGGATGCCGTGGACAAGACATGGGGAGAGGTGCTGGTGTACAGGGACAGGTCTGCCGGAAATGCGGATGAAAGTCTGTCGGATGCCGGGCTGGAGATATGCGATGCGAGGTTTTCAAAATGCTGCGGGGGCATGACCGAAAGGTTCTCGACATGCTGGGAGGACAGGGACTACGGCTATCTGCAAGCCCTGCCTGACACTCCGGGACAGATGGCTGCAGGAGAGGGGGTCAGGGCATTCTGCGATACGGATGATGCGCAGGTGCTGTCGCAGGTCCTGAACGACTATGATCTTGCAACCAGGGATTTCTATAGATGGGAAGTGAGATACGGGAGGGATGAGTTGTCTGATATCGTCCGCCGCCGGTCCGGGGTCGATATCGGGACCGTGATTTCTCTGGTCCCGTTGGAAAGAGGCTCATCCGGCAGGATACGGAAACTGGAGATACGGGGTGAGAAAGGTGTCCTTGTCGTAGGAAAGGAACTGGAAATAAGAAGGGTTCTTTCGGAATCCCATTTGAAGAGTTCGGCTTTTGATGTTGAATACCTTGATTCTTCAGAGGTAGTCCTGCACGGTCGCGGCTGGGGTCACGGGGTCGGCCTTTGCCAGATCGGGGCTGCGGTGATGGCATCGCAGGGGTACACGTACAGGCAGATTCTGGAGCATTACTATCCGGGTGCAGATATTCTGGCAACGGGGGAGTGATGTCCCCTGTCATTCTGGACGGGACCGGAGGAAGTGAAGAGTCTGGAACAGCGATAATATTATGGAGAGAATCAGACATACAGGTAAAGTCCGTGACACGGAGCGGAAACGGATTTCTCCGTGGCTTTGGGTGCCGACACTTTATTTTGCTGAAGGCATCCCGTATTTCATAGTCAATGTCATTTCGGTGATTATGCTCAAGAAGCTCGGAATGGGTAACGGCGACATTGCGATGTACACCGGTCTGCTGTATCTTCCGTGGGTGATAAAGCCGTTATGGTCTCCTTTTGTGGACATTATCCGTACAAAGCGGTGGTGGGTGGCCACAATGCAGGTCATAATGGCTGTGGCGTTTGCCGCCGTGGCTTTTTCTCTGCCCGGTCAGGCTTCACTGTCGGCCTTGTCCGCTTCCGGTACGGCATTGCAGGACTCCGTGCCCGTGTCTATGTTTTCCCTCACTCTGGTGATATTCTGGATCACTGCGTTTGCTTCGGCTACCCACGACATTGCCGCCGATGGCTTCTATATGCTTGCCCTCGACCAGGGGGAGCAGTCTTTCTTCGTCGGGATCAGGAGCACTTTCTACCGGCTTTCATCCGTATTCGGCCAGGGTGTGCTTGTGGTGGTGGCCGGTATGCTGGAAATGAGGCTAGGGAATATTCCCCTGGCATGGTCGGTGACGATGCTGATATGTGCCGTGCTGTTCGGCGCGGTTGCCTTGTATCACGTCTTCGTCCTGCCGAGACCTGCAGCGGATGTCCCGGCTGTAGCAGGGCACGGGCTTCCGGACGGTTCTGCGCCAGTGCGCGGGGCTGCAGATATTGTCAGGGAATTCGGACAGACTTTTGTGACCTTTTTCAGGAAGAGGAATGTCTGGCTTGCGATAGTGTTTATGCTCCTTTACCGTCTTCCGGAGGCTTTTCTGGTGAAGATGCTCAATCCGTTCCTGCTCGATCCGGTCGAAAAGGGCGGGCTTGGCCTGCCTACCGGCACAGTGGGGATTGTGTACGGGACTGTAGGTGTGATAGCCTTGACCCTGGGAGGAATTGTCGGGGGTATGGCGGCCTCGAGATGGGGATTGAAGAAGTCGATGTGGCCTATGGCACTGAGCCTCGCACTGCCGTGTCTTGTGTTCCTGTACCTTGCAGCTGTCCAGCCTTCAGACCTGTGGGTCATCAATTTCTGCGTGGCTTTTGACCAGTTCGGGTACGGGTTCGGCTTCACGGCATATATGCTCTATATGATGTATTTCTCCGAAGGGGAGTTCAGGACATCCCACTATTCCCTCTGTACTGCTTTTATGGCAATGAGCATGATGCTGCCGGGGATGGTGGCCGGGTATCTGCAGGAATGGCTCGGCTATACGGGCTTCTTCTGGATGGTGGCCGTGTGCTGCCTTGCTACGGTAGGGGTCACCCTTTTTGTCAAGGTCGATCCGCAATACGGAAAGAGAAACGGTAATCAGGAATGACAGAAAATGTGTTGGAATATGAAAAATAGAATATTGCTGTGTTTCGGTATCCTGCTGATTTTGCTCATTGCCGCCGATGCATCTGCTGCTGACCGTTCCAGAAAAAAAAGGAAAAAGACCGGGGCCGATACGGTGCTTGTCATTGTCCGGGACACTGTCCATCTCAATGACACTGTCTTTGTGCCGTATGGCTATATGACAGATACCTGCAAGGCTGCTGCCGTAATGGCAAAGCCGGTCGTGCGCCCGGGAATCGAGGTCCTGGAAAGAATGGATTTCGCCCCGCTGCGCGGTAGACGGGTCGGCCTGGTGACAAATCCGAGCGGGGTGGACAGGAATCTCCGCTCCACCATAGACATACTGTACAATGCGGATGGGGTAGAGCTGGTCGCTCTTTTCGGTCCTGAACACGGCGTGCGCGGGGATGTCTATGCCGGAGGCAAGGTAGGCGATGTGACTGACCCCGCCACCGGCCTGCCTGTGTACTCTCTCTACGGGGCTACCCGCAAACCGACCCGGGAAATGCTTGAAGGTATCGATGTCATGGTCTACGATATCCAGGATGTCGGGGCAAGGTCATATACTTTCATCAGCACCCTGGGTCTTGTGATGGAGGCCTGTGCCGAAGCCGGCATAGAGGTAATGGTCCTTGACCGTCCTAATCCGCTCGGAGGGGAAAAGGTCGAGGGATGCGTCGCGGAAGATGGGTTCATTTCATTCGTAGGCCAGTACAAGATACCGTATATATATGGTCTGACTGTGGGAGAACTTGCGAGACTTGTCAATGAGCAGGGGCTGAACTGCGGCCAGACCGGCGGGCAGGCTCCGGCCAGTTGCCACCTGACGGTCGTCCCGATGGAGGGGTGGAGCAGGGATATGCTCTATGCCGACACGGGGCTGCCTTGGCTGCTTCCGTCTCCCAACATCCCCACGGCCGAGGCTGCAATCAACTATTCTGCGGCAGGCATCTGCGGAGAACTCTATAATTTCCTGAACATAGGGATAGGATATACTCTTCCTTTCGGCGTGTTCGGGGCTGAATGGATTGATGCCGAAGCTCTCAAGGCTGAACTGGACAGCTACAGGCTTCCGGGGGTGGATTTCAGGACGATATGGTACAAGCCGTTTTCCGGAAGCAGTGCAGGGAAGCTCGTCAAGGGTGTCCAGTATTTCTTCACCGATTATGATGCGGCCTGCGTCACCCTTACCCAGTTCTATGTGATGCAGGCAGTGGCGAGGCTGTATCCTGACAGGAAGCCTTTCGAGGCAGCTTCCGGCATCGGGCTTTTCGACAAGGTCTGCGGGACCTCCCATATCCGCACCGAATTCGGCAAGAGATATATGGTTTCAGACATAGAAGACTACTGGAACAAGGATGCTGCTGCCTTCAAGACTATCTCCAGACACTATTGGCTCTACGAATGAAGTAACATTAATTTAACGGTTTTTAACTGTTCCGTAACAGCCTGTAACATTATTATAAAGTTGTCTTAAAATCTCTTTCACCGCCGGAGGCTACTTTTGCCGGTGATATGAAAAGAGAAAAAATGACGGCGGCGCTTGCGGCTCTTGTTTTGAGCACGATATGCGGATTCAGCGCCACATCTGCCCCTGAGGGCGATTCAGTTTTAAAGGCAGTTGTCCTGGATGCGGTTTCAGGTGAACCGCTGCCGGGAGCGGCAATCCTTATCGAAGGGACCACTACAGGTGTGGTGACAGACCTTGACGGGAGATGCGAACTGCTTCTCGGAGATGGGGACTACAGGCTTGTGGTCTCTTACATCGGGTTCTTCAATGTGTCAATGCAGGTGTCCATATCCGGGAAATCCGCCGATGTGTCGGCCAGGACCGAGGATGGGCAGACTTCCATTGATATGGACTATGCACATCTGGCAGCCGGACCGGATGGCATATACCGGATCGTAATGCAGCCGGACCGCAGGATGATAGAGGATGCGGTCGTCACTGCCCGCAAGTCTCTCGAGTCTCTCCAGGCTCTCCAGCAGGAGAGGATCAATTCAGCCTTCGCCATAGAGAATATGGGAGCGAAGGAGATGAGCATAAAAGGCATCTCCAACGCCCAGGAAAGCGTGGCGAAACTTTCGGGAATATCGATAGCGAGTGCAGGACAGCTGATAGTCAGGGGACTTGGAGACCGTTACAGTACGACAACCCTCAACGGGCTTCCCATCGCATCCCCCAATCCTGACCACAAGCTGATACCTCTCGATATCTTCCCTGCCTCCACCATCCAGAACATCACTGTCAGCAAGGTATATGAGGCAAGTTCATTCGCAGACTATTCAGGAGCGCACGTCGACATAAGCACGAAGGAGGGTTCGGAGAATTTCTTTACCGCAGGATTTTCAAGCGGAGGGTATTTCGGCACTGTTTTCCAGGATTTCGGGAGGATGGACAGCAGATCCCTTTTCCACACCTACAGGATCAATCCCGTCGCGGACAACATTGCGTACAGCCAGTTCGGCCAGTATGTCAGGGAGAACAACATCTTCGAGACTACTTTCGATTCCTGGTTCACGAAGGCTCTTCCTGACCTTAACGGAAATATAGGCTACGGCCGCAGTTTCGATGTCGGAAACCAGAGGTTCAATCTCCTTGCTTCTTTCAGCATCAAGTCAGGAGACGAGACGGTGAAAGACGCTTTCTATCGTACCTATGAGGCCAGCTCTTCCGGAAACCTTCTTACGGAATACAACTATAACAGCTATAAGAGGAAACTGGATATTGCAGGTCTGCTCAATCTCGAACAGACTCTCAGGGAGAGCGACAGCATAAGCCTGACGGCTTTCTTTGCCCGCAATGCGGAGAACACCTTCCTTGACAGGAGCGGTATGGACTATTTCGAGTCGTATGACCTTACCGGCCACAACTTCATCACACATTACTATACCCTTCAGAACTATCAGCTTTCCGGACATCACGAGAGCGATGACCACGGCTGGCTCTTTGACTGGGGGGCATCAGCGAGCATCACTTCAAGCGATGAGCCGGACAGAAGGCAGGTTATGTTCCGCCGGAATTCATCAGGCGAACTCAATTTCTTCAAGCTCAATGCACAGGAGACCCAGAGGTATTTCGGGGCTTTGGACGAGAACGAGTTCGTGCTGTCGGAGAAGAATACCCGTGTGTTCAATGATGACTATACGCTGAAGTTCGGAGTCACCGGCAAATACAAGACAAGGAATTTCGATGTCACAAGGTTCTACTATGATGTGGATAATATAAATGATGTTATCACGGATATCTGGAATCTGGATGAATATCTCGGATTCGATGCCATCGGCAGCGGCCTGATCAGTGTGGACCGCAATAAACAGAAAAGGAACCACTATGATGCGTTCAATGCCATCGCGGCTGCATACATAGAGGCGGACATGCAGTTCTCGGAACGCTGGTCCCTGAATGCCGGCCTCCGTTTCGAGGCAAGCCGCCAGAGCGTCTCCTATACGACCGACTACAGTACCGATGAGGTGCGCAACATAGATGCATTCGACCTTTTCCCTGCCATCAACCTCAAATATTCCCTCAATGAAGAGCATGCGTTCAGGATGTCGCTGTCCAGGACAATCACACGGCCTTCATTCGTCGAGATGGCCCCGTTCCTTTATGAGGAGACTTTCGGAGGGGCGCAGATAAGGGGTAACGAGAATCTCCAGAACGGCTACAACTACAATTTCGACCTCAAGTATGAGTATTTCAGGGAGAATTCAACTGATATGGCTGCAATTACGGCCTATTATAAATATCTTGACAATCCTATAGAGAGGATACAGAGACTTTCAGGAGGAGCGGTCGAGCATTCTTTCAACAATGCCGAGAACGGAATCGCGGCCGGAATAGAGATAGAGTTGCGCAAGCAGATTGTCAAGGACTTGACCGCGAGCGCGAATGCCTCTTTCATGTACACGAACGTCAAGCTGCCTGCCGGTTCCTACACCAATATGCAGAGGCCTCTCCAGGGTGCATCTCCATATATCGTGAATGTGGATATCACCTATAATCCGAAGTTCGATGAGAACAGGGAGCTGAGCCTTGCGCTTCTTTACAATCTCCAGGGGCCGCGTATCCATTCCGTGGGTATAATGGGACTGGGAGATGTGAAGCAGATGCCTTTCCATACCCTCGACTTCAATGCTTCCTACAGGTTCCACAGGCAGTGGTCTGTGAGTCTCGGTTTCAAGAACATCCTCGACCAGACGGCACGGTACCGTCAGGACATACCGAATGCCGGCAGGACCGTCGATGTGGAAGCCTGGCATGTGGGCCCCGGATTCGAGGTAGGCATAAACTATACTCTGTAATAACCTTTAATAAACATTTATATGAAAAGATTCAATTATTTTTCATCAATCCTGATGATGGTATGTTTCTCAATGGCTTTTACAGCCTGCAACAAAGACAACACGACACCAGAGGAAGAAGGTCTTTCAGGCACAGTCACGGAAGACATGGTACTTGAGGCAAACCAGACCTATTACCTTTCAGGAAGTCTCCAGGTCAAAGCTCCTGCAACCTTGACTATCAAGGAGGGCGCACGTCTCGTAGCCAGGAATAACGGGGAGGTCATCTATATCCTTATCGAACAGGGTGCGAAAATCGATGCCCAGGGAACGGCGGAGAACCCTATCGTGATGACTGCCGAGAAAGAGGCTGAAGGGGCCTGGGGCGGTCTCCATATCTGCGGAAGGGCACATACCAACCTCGGTGACAATGGCGGAATGTCAGAAATCGGCAATGCTCCGTATGGCGGGAATGATGATAACGACAATTCCGGCATCATCAGATATGTAAGGCTCGAATACACCGGATATGCATTTGATCAGGATCACGAGTCCAACGGTATTTCCCTCTATGGCGTAGGCTCCGGAACGCAGATTTCATACGTGCAGACATATATCGGATCCGATGACGGAATCGAGTTCTTCGGCGGCTCGGTAAATGTAGACCATTGCGTAGTCGTGAACTGCACCGATGATTCATTCGACTGGACAGAGGGATGGAACGGTACTGCTCATCATCTTGTGGCTTATCAGGGCGACCCAACGTGCGACTGCCTTATGGAATGCGACAACAACGGTGACAACGAGATTGCAACCCCGTTCTCTCATCCGAAACTCAGCTATGTGACCCTGGTCGGCAACAACAGTTCGGAGAACTCCCGCGGTATCAGACTCCGTGCGGGCACCGAGGTCACCATTGACAATGCGGTCATCACCGGCAAGCCTTATACAATCAATGTCGAGACAGCGCACACCGATTCCTATCTGGCTGCCAACAAGACGACTGCCCTGACCAATGTCACCATGACAGGAAGCTTCAGGAACGAGAATGCTTCAGCCACCTATACTGCAGATGATTTCGCTGCAGCTGACGGCAACAGCGCCGGCGCTACAGTTGATGTGACAGACAGGTATTATACGGCAGGTAAAGGCGCATTCGATACTTCATCCGACTGGACTGCAGGCTGGACGAGATAGTCCCTTGCGTGCATACACAGGTATCATTGGATATTCCGCTGCCGGGCATTCTGGTCATACGCCAGTCTGCCCGGCAGTTTTATCCGGCGGCATTGTCGTAAAATTGAAAATAAAGAATTACCTTTGCGGCCTTTCTGAAACAGTCTCGCGGTCCCGGCGGGCCGTCAGCCTAAAAAACTTTTACGTATGGAATTCAGCATCAAGCAGGTATTCAGACCTAAATTCTTCAGCCTGTTCAAGAAGGGACGCTACGATGCAAAGACATTCGCTTCTGACCTGGCGGCAGGTATCATCGTCGGCATTATAGCTCTTCCGCTTGCCATAGCATTCGGCATTGCGAGCGGTGTCACACCTCAGCAGGGGCTCATCACGGCTATCATTGCCGGATTTCTGGTGTCTGTATTCGGAGGGTCGAGGTTTCTGATAGGAGGTCCGACGGGTGCATTCATTGTAATTGTGGCTGGCGTGGTCGCGGAATACGGTATGCAGGGTCTGATAATAGCCACGATAATGGCGGGAGTGATGCTCGTCGTGATGGGACTGTGCCGTATGGGGGCCATCTTCAAGTTCATTCCCTATCCTATTGTCGTCGGATTTACCAGCGGTATCGCGCTGACAATCTTCTCGACCCAGATAAGGGACTTTCTCGGGATGGAGATAGATGTGCCGTCAGGATTCATCCCGCAGTGGGTGTGCTATTTCAGCAACATCGGGAGCATAGACCCGGCTGAAGCAATAATGTCACTGTGCTGTGTCGTAATCATAATCCTGTGGGGGAAAGTCAACAGACGCATCCCTGGTTCACTTGTCGCAATTCTTGCGGCTACGGTGGCCGCGACCCTGCTGAACAGGTTCGCGGGAATGGATTTCGCCACCATAGGGTCCAAGTTTCCCGAGCTTGCGGCCGGGCTGCCGATGCCTAAGCCGACGGCCCCGCATTTTGACTACGGGACTATTATGGGTCTTGTATCTCCGGCATTCACCATAGCAATTCTCTGCGCCGTGGAGTCGCTTCTTGCGGCAATGGTGGCCGATGGGGTGACAGGCAGGAAACACGACTCGAACACAGAGCTTATAGGGCAGGGAATAGCGAATATCGTGACCCCTATGTTCGGAGGAATACCGGCTACCGGTGCACTTGCAAGGACAATGGCCAGCATCAACAACGGAGGAAAATCCCCGGTGACAGGGATTGTCCATGCGGCAGTCCTGCTCCTTATCTATCTTTTCCTGATGCCATACGCCACATATATCCCTCTGTCGTGTCTGGCAGCCATACTGGTGATTGTGGCATACAATATGAGCGAGTGGAGGACATTCCGGTATCTGCTGAAAGCCGACAGGGCGGATGTGGCCGTCCTGCTGATAACGTTTTTCCTGACTGTCATAGTGGATCTGACAGTTGCGATAGAGGTGGGTGTCCTGCTTGCGGTCGTGCTTTTCGTGAAGCGCGTGATGGAGACATCATCGATACGGGTCCTTGATGATGACCATATCTCTGCCACGGAAGATGATGAGACGGCGCAGCTGGATGACACCGAGCATCTTGACATACCTGCAGGTGTGGAAGTCTATGAAATAAACGGCCCCTTCTTCTTCGGCCTTGCCAGCAGGCTCGAGGAGCTGGAGGAGGGACACAGGATGAACAATGTCAAGGTGAGGATAATAAGGATGAGAAAGGTGTCCTTTATGGACTCTACCGGGATAAGGAACCTGAGAAACTTCTTCCAGAGGACAGAGAAGAGAGGTATCCGGGTGATACTGTCGGGGGTGAATCCGCAGGTCCTTTCCACATTGAAGAGATTCGGTCTGGACAAGGAGATAGGGGAGGAGTACATATTCCCGCACATTATCCCGGCCCTTGCCAAAGCCAACGAATATCTGAAACAGGAGAAGGCAGCCGCGATATAGCGGTTTTACAGCGAGGAATAGAGATTATGTAGCGTGTCGGACGGGCCCGAAGCGATCAGCCTGACGGTCCCGTCCGCCTGTCTGTCATCGGCAGGGACTGTCCTGTTGTCACCTGCTTTGCCGCTGTCAGTATGTCTGCCGCGGGCACTGAAGGTTTCCGTGGCGGGAGGAAAATATGGCAGACCCTCCTCTTTCATGACATCAAGCAGATGGCGGGCTACGGCAGGAGCAGGGTCAAGTATCCTGATATCCCTTTCCGGGGCTATGCCGGATGCGACTTTGCCGATTGTATCTGCGAGGAACGGATAATGGGTGCACCCGAGCACGATAATGTCCGCTCCGGCATCAAGCAGCGGCCTGACGCTTGCGCTGACCGTTGACTCCGCTTTTTCACCGGTTGTCTCCCCTCGCTCGACAAGTTCCACGAAACCTTCCCCGACATGCTCTACGACAGTGATTCCGGCCGAATAATGGTCCCGGGTGCTGATATATTTCTCTCCGTGGAGTGTGCCGGCCGTAGCGAGTACTCCGACGACTCCGCTTCTTGTCATCAACGCAGCTGCTTTCACAGCCGGTTCCATCCCTATGAACATTATATGGTCCTGCCGTCCTCCAGAAAGCCGAAGCATCCTTTCCCGTACCTCCGGGGATTCCCTGTCGGAATATTCTGCCCTCAGTGTGCTGATGGCTGCCGCGGTCGCTGTGTTGCAGGCCACTACGATAATCTGAGCCCCTTCCCGTATCAGGAATTCGGTGATTTCCCTGGCACGTCCGATGACGAATTCCACAGGCCTGTCCCCGTACGGACAGTTTGCATTGTCTGCATAATAGATATAGTCCTCCCGGGGGAGAAGCCTGCGTATCTCCCTGAATACGGACAGTCCGCCTACACCAGAATCGAATATTCCTATCATTAAATGCAGCTTCTTGGATTGCAGGGTCAAATTTACGGAAATTATTGCTAATTTTGCAAGATTGTGCGGTATCCCTCGTTGAGGCAGATGCCCTATGGCAGGGAGCCGTCCTGAATGAAAACAGAGGATATATATGATAACGGTAGAGCAGATACGTGCCCTGAAACAGAGGGTGGAGACATTGGACAGATGCCTTGACATAGACTCGAAAAGGGCGGAGGTGGAGAAAAAGACCGCCAGGACGCTCGCCCCGGATTTCTGGGATGACCCGAAGGAGGCTGAAAAGTTCCTGAAAGAGCTTGCAGGGGTGAAATTCTGGGTGACCGGATATGACAAGGTAGCATCCGGCGTGGCTGATCTGGAAGTCCTGTATGATTTCGCCAGGGAAAGTATGGAGGGTGCGGCAGAGGGAGTCGAGACCGATGAGGCACAGGAACTGGACAAGGCCTACGGGACGGTGGAGAAAGAGATAGAGGATCTGGAACTGAGGAATATGCTCGGAGAGGAGGGGGACAGCCTCGGGGCAATCCTGACCATCAATTCCGGTGCTGGAGGGACCGAGGCCAACGACTGGTCGGCTATGCTGATGCGTATGTATATGCGCTGGGGAGAGCGTAACGGCTACAAGGTGACTGTCACGGATGAGCTTGAGGGCGAGGATGCCGGCATCAAGTCCGTGACGATGCAGTTCGAGGGGGATTATGCTTTCGGTTATCTCAAGGCCGAGAGCGGAGTGCACCGTCTGGTGAGGATTTCACCGTTCAATGCCCAGGGGAAGAGACAGACCACATTCTCATCCGTGTTCGTATATCCGCTTGTGGATGATACAATAGAGATAGAGATCAACCCGGCGGACCTGGAGTGGGACACCTACCGCTCCAGCGGTGCGGGAGGACAGAATGTGAACAAGGTGGAGACAGGTGTGAGGGTGCGCCATATCCCGACAGGGATTGTGGTGGAGAATACGGAGACCCGTTCGCAGCTGGACAACAGGCAGAATGCCCTCCGTATCCTGAAATCCCGTCTGTATGACCTCGAACTGAAGAAGCGCCAGGAGAAGCAGGCCGAGCTGGAGGGACAGAAGAAAAAGATAGAGTGGGGCTCGCAGATCCGCAGCTATGTGCTGCATCCGTACAAGATGGTCAAGGATCTGAGGACCGGATACGAGACTTCCGACACTCAGGCCGTGCTGGACGGTGACCTGAATGAATTCATGAAGGTTTATCTGATGTCGAACAACAATAATTGATTTCAATATGGTAACATTCAAGTACGCTCCGATGTTTCAGCTTGGAGAAGACAAGACTGAATACTATCTTCTGACAAAGGACTATGTCTCGGTAGGGGAATTCGAAGGCAAGCCGATCCTCAAGGTAGAGAAAGAAGGTCTGACGGCAATGGCGAATGCGGCTTTCCGGGATGTCTCTTTCATGTTGCGTCCTGCACACAACGAGCAGGTGGCGAAGATACTTTCAGACCCTGAGGCAAGTGCAAACGACAAATATGTGGCATTGACGTTTCTCCGCAATGCGGAAGTGGCCTGCAAGGGAAAGCTCCCTTTCTGCCAGGACACCGGCACTGCCATCATTCACGGAGAGAAAGGGCAGCAGGTATGGACCGGATACTGTGATGAGGAGGCTTTGTCCAGAGGCGTGTTCAAGACATATACCGAGGAGAACCTGCGCTATTCCCAGAATGCCCCTCTGACCATGTATGATGAGGTCAATACGAAATGCAATCTCCCGGCCCAGATAGACATAGAGGCGACCGAGGGAATGGAATACCGCTTCCTGTGCGTGGCAAAGGGAGGAGGTTCCGCTAACAAGACCTATCTCTACCAGGAGACCAAGGCCATCCTCAATCCGGACACCCTCGTGCCTTTCCTTGTCGAGAAAATGAAGACTCTCGGCACTGCCGCATGCCCTCCGTACCATATCGCATTCGTGATAGGAGGCACTTCGGCAGAGAAGAACCTCCTGACAGTCAAGCTTGCCTCTACACATTATTATGATTCTCTCCCTACGGAAGGAGATGAGACCGGAAGGGCGTTCAGGGATGTGGAACTCGAGGCACAGGTGCTCGAGGCAGCCCACAGGATAGGTCTCGGAGCCCAGTTCGGGGGGAAATATTATGCCCATGATGTCCGCATCATCCGTCTGCCGCGCCATGGCGCAAGCTGTCCGGTAGGTCTCGGAGTCAGCTGTTCTGCAGACAGGAACATCAAGTGCAAGATCAACAGGGATGGCATCTGGATCGAGAAGATGGATGACAATCCCGGAAGACTGATACCTGCAGAACTCCGCAATGCGGGAGAGGGGGATGCGGTGAAGATCGATCTCGACCAGCCTATGTCGGATATATTGAAGGAACTGACGAAATATCCGGTATCGACCCGCCTGAGTCTCAGCGGTACTATCATAGTTGCCCGGGACATAGCCCATGCAAGGATCAAGGAGCGTCTTGACAGGGGAGAGGAGATGCCTCGGTATCTGAAAGACCACCCTGTATATTATGCAGGTCCGGCAAAGACCCCTGCAGGTATGGCCTGCGGGTCAATGGGACCTACGACTGCAGGCAGGATGGACCCTTACGTGGACCTGTTCCAGAGTCATGGCGGAAGTATGGTGATGCTTGCAAAAGGCAATAGGAGCCAGCAGGTTACGGATGCCTGCAAGAAGCATGGCGGTTTCTACCTCGGTTCGATAGGCGGGCCTGCGGCCATCCTTGCGCAGAACAACATCAAGAGCATAGAATGCGTAGAGTATCCTGAACTTGGAATGGAGGCTATCTGGAAGATCCGTGTGGAGGACTTCCCTGCATTCATCCTTGTGGATGACAAGGGCAATGACTTTTTCAAGACAGTCCTGAAGTAGCTCCGGTATGCCGTCATAAAAAGTTTGCACATTCAGGGAAAAATACTATCTTTGCAGTCCGCAAAATGTATTGAAGGCTGGCAAGCTGTTGGAAAAGAGCCGTTTGACGGCCGCTTGCAGCCGAAACTTCAAAAGTTTATGTAAATTATGTACGCAATTGTTGACATTGCAAGCCAGCAGTTCAAGGTTGAAGCAGGAATGGAAATCTTCGTCAACCGTCTCAAGGCAGCCAAGGATGCCGAGGTGACATTTGACAAAGTGCTTCTGATCGATGAAGATGGCAAGGTGAAGATCGGCGCTCCGTATGTAGAGGGTGCCGTAGTAAAGGCAACGGTCATTGATGACACCTGCAGGGCAGACAAGGTACTTGTCTTCAAGAAGAAACGCCGCAAAGGCTATCAGAAGCTCACAGGACACCGTCAGGACCTTACGAAAATCAGGATTAACGAGATCGCTTAATTCAGGAGGATTAGATTATGGCACATAAAAAAGGTGTAGGTAGTTCCAAGAACGGCCGTGAGTCAGAGAGCAAACGGCTTGGCGTCAAGAAATTCGGCGATCAGTTTGTCAAGGCCGGCAATATTCTGGTCCGCCAGAGAGGTACTGTAAAATATCCGGGCGCGAATGTCGGGATGGGCAGAGACCATACCCTGTATGCGCTTGTAGATGGAAAGGTACAATTCCGCAGGAAGTTCGGGGCAAAGGTATATGTCTCGGTAGTTCCTTTTGAGAACTGACTCGGAGGAATTTATGGACAATAGATGAGAGGGCTGTTACTCCGGGTGAGGGAATGGCCCTCTCATTATGTGTCTGTCGGCAGACACGGGCAGAAAAGTGCCATCACAGGCAAGCCCGCAGGAGAAATAAAAATTAAACCCGTAATATAATGTTGACTCTCAAATTGCTCCGTGAAGATCCGGAGTTCGTCATAAGGAAACTCGCAGTCAAGAATTTTGACGCAAAGGAGATAGTTGCAAGGATAAATGAACTCGACAGCAACAGAAGGGCCCTCCAGACAGAGCTTGATGCATGTCTGGCGCAGCAGAACAGGATAGCTTCACAGATAGGGGCACTGATGAAGCAGGGAAAGAAAGATGAGGCGGAGGCGGTCAAGAAAGAGGTCGCCGCCCTGAAGGAGCATTCGAAGTCGCTTGAGGAGAAGTCACAGTCCAACAATGCAGAACTGGACTCCCTGATTGTCCTGCTCCCGAATATCCCGTGTGACCTTGTCCCGGAAGGCAGGAATTCAGATGACAATGTCGTTGTCAAGATGGGGAACGAGATTCCGGAACTCGGGCCGGATGCCCTTCCTCACTGGGAACTTGCGAAGAAACTCGACATAATAGATTTTGACCTCGGAGTCAAGCTGACGGGGGCTGGATTCCCTGTCTACAAGGGAAAAGGGGCACGCCTGCAGAGGGCGCTGATCAATTTCTTCCTTGATGTCAACACAAGGGCCGGATATCTTGAGGTGGAGCCTCCTGTGATGGTCAACGAGGCATCCGGGTTCGGTACAGGCCAGCTCCCCGACAAGGAGGGGCAGATGTACCATGCCACTCTCGACAACTATTATCTTGTCCCGACGGCTGAGGTGCCTGTCACCAACATATACAGGGATGTGATTCTCGGACAGGATGACTTCCCGGTCAAGATGACGGCATATACCCCTTGTTTCCGCAGGGAGGCAGGCTCGTACGGAAAGGATGTCCGCGGACTCAACCGTCTGCACCAGTTCGACAAGGTGGAGATTGTCCGTATAGAGAAACCGGAGAATTCATACGCTGCACTTGATGAAATGATAGCCCACGTGGAGGGTATCGTGAAGGGTCTCGGCCTGCCGTACAGGATACTGAGGCTGTGCGGAGGAGACCTGAGCTTCACTTCCGCCATAACTTATGATTTCGAGGTCTATTCGGCTGCCCAGGGACGCTGGCTGGAGATAAGTTCGGTCTCCAATTTCGAGTCCTACCAGGCAAACAGGCTGAAACTCAGGTACAGGGATGCGGATGGCAAGATGCAGCTTGCCCATACTCTTAACGGAAGCTCTCTCGCCCTGCCGCGTGTGGTCGCAGCCTTGCTCGAGGACAACCAGAAGGATGGGCACATCATCATACCGGAAGTGCTCCGTCCATACACAGGGTTTGATACCATATAACAGGTCCTTCACTCCGTTCAGGATGACAGTGGCAGTCCGATGACAATGGTCATTCAGGATGACAGGGCGGATGCCGTCTGAGATGTCTGATCCGGAGATATCTGATGCATGATGACTGGAGAAAGGACGATAATAGGGATTGACCCCGGAACCACCATACTCGGTTTCGGGGTTGTCCGTATCGACAGTCACGGACCGCATTATGTGGATATGGGAGTGTTCGACCTGAGGAAGATACGCGATCCGTTCGAGAAGCTGGCCAACATATTCGGAGGTGTCGGAGAACTGCTCTCGGTATATTCTCCGGATGAGCTTGCCGTAGAGTCCCCTTTCTATGGCAAGAACGCCCAGGTCATACTGAAGCTCGGAAGGGCCCAGGGCGCTGCGATAACGGCGGCGGCCATGAAGGGGATACCTGTCACGGAATATGCACCGCGCCAGGCCAAGATAGCCATATGCGGCAACGGTGCGGCCTCCAAGAGCCAGGTGAGCGTCATGATACAGAAGACCCTGAATGTGGAGCTTGACCCGAAGTTTCTCGATGCGACAGATGCTCTCGCCATTGCCCTCTGCCATTATTACGAGACTTCTAATCCTCTGGCGAAGGTCGGGGGCAAGGGAAAGGACTGGAAGAGGTTCATAGAGGCCAATCCGGACAGGGTGAAATGAATGTCCGGTCCGGCCGGGTGCCGCTGCCGGCATTTTCTGAAAAAAACTTGACCTGGGAATTAAACTGTTCAGCATTGTTTTTGTCTAATTCGGCGTTCCTGTTCTGCTTCATGGCAGACGGGTTTTTGTGTAGTATCCTAAACCTGGATCTGAATTATGGGGAAAAAAGCGGTTGTGTTTATCCTTGGTGTGCTTGTGCTGGCAGGCGCATTGTTTTCTGCTGCCGATGCCCGTGCGCAGGGCGGGGTTTCTGTCAAGGCGACATTGACGGATGCATCCACCGGAGAGCCGGTGGGATTCGCCACGGTGTCGCTGACGGATACGACTACGGCCAGGACATATAAGTTCGCCATGAGCGATGCTGATGGCAAGGTCTCCATCCCCGGTGTCAGGAATGGGATCTTCATGCTGAAGGCGGAGATGATGGGCTACAAGCCGTACACCAAGGTGCTGGATGTCACCGGCAGGCCGATAGACCTCGGGACGGTGAAGATGGCGCAGGATGTTGAGGTCCTGGATGCGGCGAGCGTCACTGCGGTCGGCAACCAGATGATAGTCAAGAAAGATACGGTAGAATACACGGCATCCCTGTTCAAGACATCGGACAATGACATGCTGGAGGAACTTCTGAAGAAGCTGCCGGGAGTGGAGGTGGATTCAGACGGTACAATTACTGCCAACGGGGAGACCATCACCAAGGTGATGATAGACGGCAAGGAATTTTTCCTCGATGACCCCCAGCTTGCCACCAAGAACATTCCTGCCAAGATAATAGAGAAGGTCAAGGTGGTCGAGAAGAAATCCGACCAGGCCGAGTTCACCGGAATAGATGACGGGGATGAGGAGACTGTTATCGACCTTTCCATCAAGCCAGGGATGATGGACGGATGGTTCGGGAATGCGATGGCGGGAGGAGGACATGACCTGCCGGACAAGGGCTTCTATAATGCAGAAACCCCGTGGTATAAGGAAGGATGGCGATATCAGGGGGCTCTTATGGCCGGACGGTTCTCCAAGAACAGCCAGTTGAGCGTGATACTCAACTACAACAATACCAACAACCGTGGATTCAATGATGTGGCCGGCAGTATGATGCAGACGATGAGAGGCTCCAGGGGCTTCGGGCGGGGTACCGGAGGCTGGGGGCGCAACGGTATCACGACTTCCTGGATGGCCGGGGCAAACGGCGCGTTCGACCTTCTGGACGGTGACATGGAGCTGGTCGGCAACTATCTCTATAGCGGCTCGAACAGATATGTCGAGGAGGAGAGTTCGAGGACGACCTATATGGATGACGGGAGCAGCCTTATCTATGACAATGATGGATATAACCTTTCCAACTCCCAGGGACACCGTTTCGGGGTGCGTCTGGAGCATGAGTTCTCGGAGAACACATCTATAATATTCGAGCCCCAGTTCAACTTCGGCCACGGCTCGTATTCGGAGTATTCCGATTTCTCGACGTGGACTGATCCTGCCGATGGCAGCGACAGGACACTCACCAACGAAGGTTTCAACGAGAATACAGGATATAACACCAACTGGAATGCGAGCGGATTCTTCCTTTTCCGCCAGAGGCTCGGCAAGCCGGGAAGAACACTCTCTGCCAATGTCTACTACAATTTCAGCAACAACGATCTGGACGGATTCAACCAGTCCTACACGGACAATGACAGTGCCGCCGAAGGGGATGAGGAGATAGTGAACCAGAGGTTCGACCAGAACTCCAGGTCATCTTCCGTCAATGTCAGGGCTGTCTATACTGAGCCTCTCGGACACGATTTCTATCTCGAGGCGAACTATTCCTACAGATGGAGCAGGAGCGTATCCGTCAAGGACACGTACCAGAGCCTTACCAACGGAATGACATCCTCTTTCGACCAGTCGATGGGAAGGGATGTCTCGCATCTCGTGTATTCGTACGACGGGGAATTCAGGAACGAGGACTATTCCAACTCGATTTCCAATACATCCCAGAACCATTCGGCAGGAGCCAACTTCATGTACCAGAAGGATAAGATAAGGGCGCAGGTCGGGGCTTCCTTCAGGCCGACCATAACCGACAACCTGACCAATGGGGAGAAATACGAAAGCACTGTCTTCAACTGGTCACCGCAGGTGATGTTCTCGTATGACTTCGATGACAACACCAATGTCAGGATGTTCTATTTCGGCAATTCTTCGCAGCCGTCCACATCCCAGCTGATGCCTGTGGCGGACAATTCCGACCCTCTGAACGTGTCTTTCGGTAATCCGTATCTTACACCTTATTTCAACCATAACATGCGCGGTATGTTCCGTTTCACGGACAAGGACACCTTCCTCACCATCAACACGAGGTTGGGAGGCGGCTTCGTGCAGGACGGCATCACCAACGCCCTGTGGTATGATGACGGAGGCGTGCAGTATTCGATGCCGCTGAACGGACCCCTGTCCGGAAATGCCGATATGAGGTTCTCCCTCAACACCCCTATCGCCAAGTCGCAGTTCTCCATATTCACCATGACCAATTTCAGGTATTCCGCCTCGACTTCGTATGTAGGCAGGACGGATTCCGGGCAGAGCGATGCCTTCACGGGGCTCTATTACAATGAAACCGATGGAACAATGGACTACGAGGCTTTCCACAGGGATTTCTTCTCCCACTCCGATGAAGGTTCGCTCGGACTGAATCTGCTCGATTTCTTCCAGGAGTCACGCACCCAGACCCTGTCTTTCACCCAGAGGCTCAGGTTCACCTACAGGAATGATTTTGTGGAGATTGACCTGGGAGGACGCACGAGGATGTCCAAGTCTTGGTACACCGTCGCGGAGTACAACCAGAGCGCGACGTGGAACAACCAGGTGGATTTTTCGATGAACTGGACCATACCCGGAGGCGTGAGCCTTATAGCGGATGCCGATTACAACTGGTACAACGGCTATACGACACAGCAGGATGATGAGTTTGTAATCAACGCGGAAATATCCAAGCTGTTGTTCAAGAACAAGTTCACCCTGGCGCTCAAGGCATACGACATACTGAACCAGTCCAAGAACCTGAATGTCTCTGATGCATCCAACTACCATCAGGAGACCAGGAACAATACACTCGGCCGCTATATCATTCTGTCACTTACCTACCGTTTCGGAAACTTCAACGCAAACGGCCAGCAGCGCGGACCGGGCGGACACGGTCCGATGGGACCT
Organism: uncultured Bacteroidales bacterium; assembly: GCA_944325435.1. Classification (GTDB taxonomy): domain Bacteria; phylum Bacteroidota; class Bacteroidia; order Bacteroidales; family UBA932; genus Cryptobacteroides. Next base: position 25,829 of record CALVAC010000013.1, read on the forward strand.
CCTCCTCGCAGATAGGGTACGGGACGGACAGTTTTCTGTCATTCGGAGATGCATTATTTTTACTATCTTTGTCAGGATAACAAAAGAACCTGAACAATGAGAAAGATTTTATGCATTTTCCTGTCTGTGGGGGCTGTCGCTGTGTCTTGCACACGGGGGCCGGAGTCTTCTAAACTGATTACCCAGGTGGATTTCACGGATGTCTCTATCGAGGACAGTTTCTGGTCCGCACAGCTGAAGAAGCACAAGGATGCCGTCCTGCCAGCCTGTATCGCGCAGATAGAGGATTCCACGGGGAGGATGCAGAATTTCATCAATGCAGGGAAGCGCAGCGGACAGCATTCCGGGATATTCTTTGATGATTCGGATGTGTACAAGGCTCTTGAAGGGATTGCCTACAGCCTTGCCGTCAATCCTGACCCTGTCCTCGAGTCCAAGGCGGATGAGTGGATCGGGTACATAGCATCCGCACAGCTTGAGGATGGATATATCAATACATATTACACTCTTACCGGGCTTGACCGCAGGTGGACAGATATGGACAGGCACGAAATGTACTGTGCAGGTCATCTGATAGAGGCCGGCGTGGCATATTACAAGGCTACCGGCAAAAGGACCCTGCTCGATGTGGGCATCAGGATGGCAGACTATATGATGACGGTGTTCGGCCCCGGGAAAAGGGACTGGGTGCCGGGACACGAGGAGATTGAGCTGGCTCTGGTGAAACTGTATCAGCAGACCGGAGAAAGGAAATATCTGGATTTTGCATACTGGCTTCTTGAGGAGAGGGGACACGGACACGGCAGTCTCGGACCGGACGGAGGGGAGTGGAACGCCCCATATTACCAGGATGCGGTTCCGGTGAAAGATCTGGCTGATATTTCTGGGCATGCCGTCCGTTGCATGTATCTGTACTGTGGTATGGCCGATGTTGCTGCGCTTGTCCCCGGGACAGGTTATGTGGATGCCCTTCACCGGCTTTGGGATGATGTCGTGCTCAGGAATATGTATATTACGGGAGGCATAGGCTCATCTGCCCACAACGAGGGTTTCACCGAGGATTATGACCTGCCTAACCTTGAAGCCTATTGCGAGACTTGCGCTTCCGTGGGAATGGTCCTGTGGAACCACAGGATGAACCAGTTCACGGGAGACTCGAAATATGCCGATGTCCTTGAGAGGGCGATGTATAACGGTGTGATATCCGGAGTGTCGCTTGCGGGAGACAGGTTTTTCTATGTCAACCCTCTGGAGTCGGTCGGGACCCATCACCGCCAGCGCTGGTACGGTACTGCGTGCTGTCCGAGCCAGATATCGAGATTCCTGCCTTCCGTGGGCAACTATATATACGGGGTGTCGGATGATGCCCTGTGGGTGAACCTCTTTATCGGAAGCACGGCTGATTTCAAGGCGGATGGCAGGAATGTCACCATATCGCAAAGGACGGAATATCCCTGGGATGGGAAGGTCTCGCTTACGGTGACTTCCGACAGACCTCTGAAAAAGTCCCTGAAGATCCGTGTCCCGCAGTGGTGCGGCAGCTGGACGCTCAGCCGTAACGGGAAGCCGGTCGAGCCTGTGATGGACAAGGGCTATGCGCTTGTCGGGAACTGGGAGTCAGGGGATGAGTTCACTCTCGATATGTCAATGCCTGTCGAGCTTGTCAGTGCCGATCCACGCGTAAAGGCAGATGAGGGCAAGAGGGCTGTCCGTAGAGGTCCTCTCGTATATTGTCTTGAGGAGGCCGACAATCCTGATGGCTTCGCTTCGCTGTCAGTCTCATCCGGAACGGAATTCAGGGTGGAGGAGGCTCCGGATATGCTTGGAGGCATAGATGTCATCAAGGCTGAGGATTCAGGCCGCGAGATGACATTCATCCCGTATTTCCTGTGGGACAACCGTGGACCGGGCTGTATGAAAGTATGGGTCGACTACATTGACTGAGAGAATATTTTCCTTATCTTTGCGGCTTATATTTAATGTCTACGCTTTTGTGATATGAAATATGCTCTGGTAACAGGTGGTTCACGCGGATTGGGAAGGGCTGTCTGCATGAAACTTTCACAGATGGGGATTACGGTACTTGTGAACTACAATTCTAACCGTCAGGCTGCGGAGGAGGTCAAGGATGCCATCCTGTCTTCTGGAGGGTCGGCAGAACTAATGGGATTTGATGTGGGTGATGAGAGACAGGTTTCGGAAGCTATAGGGGCTTGGGAGCAGTCCCATCCGGATGACTATATCGCCTATCTTGTAAACAATGCCGGCATTCGCCGTGACAGCCTGATGTTCATGATGCCCGAAGATGACTGGCATTCTGTCATAAATGTCACTCTGGACGGCTTCTTCTATGTGACCAGGCTTGTGCTTCCCAGAATGATGATGCGCAGACACGGGGGCAGGATAGTCAATATGGCTTCCCTGTCGGGCCTGAAGGGGATGCCGGGGCAGACGAATTACAGCGCGGCAAAGGCTGCTCTCATAGGGGCCACGAAAGCTCTGGCACAGGAGACGGCTTCCCGCAATGTGACAGTGAATGCCGTCGCTCCCGGTTTTATCGAGACTGATATGACAAAGGATCTGCCTCAGGATGAGCTGAAGAAGCTTGTCCCTATGGGACGGTTCGGCAGACCGGAGGAGGTGGCTTCCCTGGTCGGGTTCCTGTGCTCGGATGAGGCATCCTATATCACAGGAGAGGTAATAGGCATTAACGGAGGTTTGTATTAAAAGTCAGTCGAATGAAAAGGGTTGTGATTACCGGAATGGGCATCTGGTCGTGTATCGGGACAGATATTGAGGAAGTGAGAGAATCATTGTACAAGGGAAAGTCCGGGATAGGGATAGAGGAAGAAAGGCTGCAGTACGGATACCAGTCGGCCTTGACAGGGATTGTGAAGAAACCTGTCCTCAAAGGTCTAATAGACCGGCATTTGCGCAGGGGACTTTCTGAGGAGGCTGAATATGCTTTCATGGCGGCCAAGCAGGCTTTCCGGATGGCCAAGGTGGATGACAGTTATCTTGATGCCAATGAGGTCGGCTGCATTTTCGGCAACGATTCTTCTGCCAAGCCTGTCATAGAGGCCGCCCGGATTATGGATGAGAAGCATGACACGGAACTGCTCGGCCAGTCTTTCATCTTCCAGGCCATGAACTCGACAGTTACGATGAACCTGAGCACGATATTCCGTCTCAAAGGGGTCAATTTCACAGTCAGTGCGGCCTGCGCAAGCGGCAGCCATTCCATAGGCCTTGCGTATATGCTCATAAAGAACGGCCTGCAGGATATGGTGCTGTGCGGAGGTGCGCAGGAGACCAACTTCTATTCGATGGCATCATTCGATGCCCTGGGGGCATTCTCGAAGAATATGCAGGAACCTGCGAAGGCTAGCCGTCCGTTCGACAGGGACAGGGATGGGCTTGTCCCGAGCGGAGGAGCTGCAGCTCTTGTGCTGGAGGAATATGGCCATGCTGTGGCCAGAGGGGCTGACATCATCGCGGAAGTGGCGGGATACGGCTTTTCATCCAACGGAACCTCGGTCATCAGCCAGCCGAGCGATGAGGGCTGTGTCAGGGCGATGGAGAGGGCCTTGGCGGATGCCGGTATGAGACCGGATGACATAGACTACATAAATGCGCATGCAACGAGCACACGGCAGGGTGATATGTTCGAGGCGATGGCTATTGACAGCCTTTTCAGGGGAAAGCATGCCGTTGTCAGCAGCACCAAAAGCATGACAGGACATGAATGCTGGATGGCCGGGGCGAGCGAACTGGTCTATTCCCTGATAATGATGCAGAACGGCTTTGTCGCACCGAACATCAATCTTGAAAATCCGGATGAATATTCGGCACATCTGAATATCGCCACAGTGGCGACAGAGACGGCGGTCAATACTGTGCTTAGCAATTCATTCGGCTTTGGAGGCACCAACAGCGCACTGGTGGTGAAGAAATTCAAAAAATAATCACATACAGTATGGAGCGTAAAGAAATTGAAGAGAAAGTGAAGAATTTCCTTGTCGAGGAACTCGAGATCGATGAGGACAAGATCTACCCTGAAGCGAAACTTAAGGAAGACATGGGTATCGACAGTCTGGATTTTGTGGACATAGTCGTGATTGTGGAGAAAAACTTCGGCTTCAAGATCAAGGCCGAGGAGATGGTCGGAGTGGATACCTATTCCAAATTCTGCGATTACATAGAGAGTAAGGTGAAATAGCCGATGGAACGACAGTGGGCAGGCGTGACTTTCGGGAATGGATGGATGCACAGGAATCTGGTCCGTCTGCTGCGCTATGCCGATGTCCGGCTTATATATCTTTTCGCCGATATTTTCGTTGTCCCCGTGTGCCTTCTGCTGAACCGGAGCAGGAAGACTTCATATTCCTATTTCAGGGATATCCTCGGGTACGGCAGATGGAAATCCGTCAGGTCCGTATATGTCAACCACTGTATGTTCGCACAGACCGTGATAGACAAGTTCGCGATGTATGCCGGCAGACGATTCGATGTGGAGATAGAGGGGATGGACCGTTTCTGCGCCCTGGCCGCCAGGGAGGATGGTTTCCTGATGCTGAGCGCGCACATAGGCAATTACGAGATAGCGGGATATACGTTCAGGTCGGAAAGGAAGACGATAAATCCTGTCGTCTATGCGGATGAGAAGGCATCTGTCATGGCGAACAGGAACAAGATGTTCGGGAAGACGAATGTCAGCATGATCACCCTCGGCCAAGATATGGACTATCTGTTCGAGATCAACAGGGTTCTTGACGAAGGGAATATAGTCAGCTTCCCCTCAGACCGTTTCATGGGCAGTTCGCGGAGCGTGGACTGCGTGTTCCTTGGAAGGACCGCCAGATTCCCGCAGGGACCTTTCAGAGTAGCTGCTATGAGAGGACTGGATGTGCTTGCTGTCAATGTCTTGAAGACCGGACTGAAGAAATATATGATATATGTGACCCCTATTGACTACGACAGGACTGCGGAGAGAAAGGAGCAGACAAGGCAGCTTGCTGAGGGATATGTGGCGGAACTGGAGAAGCGTCTGCGCCAGTATCCGACGCAATGGTATAATTTTTATGATTTCTGGCAGTGATGGAAATGTCGCCATATACCGAAGAATATCTGCGCAGCATCGATGTGCACGGGATTCTGCCACAGCAGGATCCGTTTGTTATGATAGGCTGTCTGACCGGTTTCTCGATATCTGCCTCCACGACGGAGACTGTCATCGGGGATACGAATATTTTTGTGGATGGCGGGAGGCTCTCCGCTGCCGGAATGCTCGAGAACATTGCCCAGACCTGTGCGGCGAGAATCGGTTTCTACAACAAGTATGTCCTGCACAAGGATGTGCAGGTCGGCTTTATCGGAGCCGTCCGCAACTATGTGGTGCATGCCTTGCCCGAGGCAGGGTCGGTGATTGTGACGGAAGTGGATATCCTCGAGGAGATTTTCGGTATGACTCTGGCACAGGCACGGGTCAGATGCGGAAATGATGTCGTGGCCGAGGCCGAGATCAAGCTGTCGGTCAGGAATATAGAATGAATGCAGCGTGGTGGCTTTAATCGGATCGGGTTATGGGAAACGATATTGTTTTGTCTGTCGAGAAACAGATTGAAGTGAGATTCAGCGAGGTGGATATGATGAATGTCGTGTGGCACGGCTCGTATGCCCTGTATCTGGAGGATGCGAGGGAGGCGTTCGGTGCCAGGTACGGACTGTCATACCACAGGTATATCGAGGAGAACATATTCGCCCCGATCGTAAGGATGTCGATAGATTACAGGCATCCGTTGAGGTACGGCATGAAGCCAGTCGTCAAGATCACCTATTGTCCTACGGAGGCGGCCAAGATTATTTTCGACTATGAGATTTCAGACCCTGATGACGGCACCGTCTTCGTGACAGCCCGTACAGTGCAGGTCTTCATGGACAGGGATTACAGACTGTTCTGGGAAAGCCCTGATTTCTATATGGATTGGAAAAAGTCAGTCGGGTTGATATGATCAGGGTCCTGTCATCTAACATCGTGTCTCCACTCGGGGATACTCTCGAGCAGAATTATCAGGCCTTGCTGGCCGGACATTCCGCCCTTGCCCCGTATGAGAACTGGCACGGGGCACCGGAGAGGTTCGTTGCCTCAATGTTCCGGGAGGAACAGACAGAAAAGCTTGCAGTAGATGGTTTTACCCGTTTCGAGTCACTTGCCATCAGGTCTGTCGCGGAGGCTCTGTCGCATACTGACATTGATGTTTCTTCTCCGCGGACACTGTTTATACTGAGCACTACCAAGGCTAATGTCGAAGAGCTGGGTCCTGTGCCGGACAGGGACAGGGCATACCTTGCCCCGGGAGATACCGCCAGGAAGATTGCCCGTCATTTTGGCATGACATCCGAGCCGGTTGTTGTATGCAACGCCTGTATTTCCGGAGTGACCGCCCAGCTGCTGGCCGCAAGGCTGATGGAATCGGAATATTATGATCATGCGATAGTCTGCGGAATCGATTGCCAGTCGCTTTTCGAGGTGGCCGTTTTCCTTTCGTTCAAGTCCCTGTCTCCGGAGGAGTGCAGGCCTTTCGATATTGAACGCAGGGGACTCAATCTGGGAGAGGCTGCTTCCACCATCATTTATGGCAGGTGTGCGGGCACTGAAGACGGACAATGGAAACTTGTCCGGGGCTGTCTCGACAATGATTCATATCATCTGAGCGCGCCATCTCCGGACGGGGATGGTACAGTGAGGGCAATCTCATCCGCACTTCAGGCTTGGGACAGGGACAGGCTGGCCCTTGTGAGCGTACACGGCACGGCAACGATGTTCAATGACCAGATGGAATCCAGGGCAATCGAGAGGGCTGGGCTGTCATCCGTACCGCTTTCGGCGCTGAAAGGATATTACGGACATACTTTCGGGGCGGCGGGAGTGCTTGAAACAGCCGTGGTGATGCGGGCTCTGGATGACGGATATATATTGCCTGTCAGGGGGTTCGATGAGATAGGCGTGAGCGGCAGGATTTCCATAGACAACCGCAGGAGGGAGACTTCCGGCCGTTCTTTCCTGAAGATAATCTCAGGTTTTGGAGGCTGCAACGGGGCCTTGCTCTTTTCAAAGGAGGCTGACATTCCAGGACAGCGGGCGGCAGACACGGTGAAGCCATCGGTGATGCATTCCGTACATCTGACGGATTCTTCCCTGAACATTGATGGCAGGGAAATCCCGGTGGCGGAGAGGGGTAAGCCGCTGCTGACCGTAATATACAGGAACATGCTTGAGGACTGTCCGAGATTCTACAAGATGGACGTGTTCAACAGACTGGTCTATGTGGCTTCGCAGCTGCTCGTGAAAGAGGAGTCTCCTGAAGACAGGGATGATTACAGGGCGGTCGTCCTCTTCAACGGGGCATCTACGGTTGTGGCTGACAGGAAGCATATAGCGACCGTATCCGGTGGCGAGGGATTCTTCCCGAGCCCGTCCGTGGCCTTGTTCACATTGCCGAACATAGTCACCGGGGAGATAGCCATCAGCAACGGCTACAAGGGGGAGACTTCCCTTTACATACTGGACAGGAGGAACAGCCCTCTGATGGAGCAGATAGTCGAGGCTACATTTGCCGGGTCTGAGGCCAGGAGCATGATGACCGGATGGGTAGACTGCACATCCGAGGATACATTCGAAGCGGACATAAGGATATTAACCATATAACAATAGAATAGCATGGAAGATTTGATTTTGACTCTGAAGAAGCAGATTATAGAGGCTTTGAATCTGGAGGAGATAGGACCGGAAGATATCGACAACGATGCCCCTCTTTTCGGTGCAGGGCTCGGGCTGGATTCCATCGATGCCCTTGAAATCATCGTGATTCTCGACAAATATTATGGGATCAAGCTGGCAAACGCATCCGAGGGCAGGAAAATATTCAAAAGTATCAATACTATAGCCGACTATATAGAGAAACACAGGACAAAATGATGAACAGCGCGGTTTCCATAACTGGGTACGGTATAATCTGCGCTATCGGGAACGATGCTTCTTCGGTGCTGGATTCATTGCGTGCAGGAAGGACAGGTATCGGTCAGATGAAATACCTCGGATCGAAGCATTCCGGTCTGCCGGTGGGGGAGGTCAAACTCTCGGATGACGGGATGAAGTCCCTTCTCGGTCTGCAGGTCGCGGAACCTGTGAGCCGGACATCGCTTATGGGGGCGATAGCTGTCAGACAGGCTCTGGCGCATGCAGGTATAAAGGATGTCCGTGGAAGGAGGGTAGTGCTGATATCCGGGACAACGGTGGGCGGCATGGATCTGACAGAGAAATACTATGTGCAGATGAGGGCAGGTGATCCGCATCCGGATGTGCCGCACGGCAATGACTGCGGCAGGAGCACCCGTGAGATAGCCAGGTTCGCAGGCCTGGATGGTGTGGAGACATGCACCATATCCACCGCCTGTTCTTCTGCCCTCAATTCAATCATTCTCGGGGCGGAGATGCTGGACAGGGGTGAGGCGGACATTGTCATCGCAGGAGGTTCGGAAGCCTTGAGCAGATTCCATCTGAACGGGTTCAATTCCCTGATGATACTAGATGGCAGGCAGTGCAGGCCGTTCGATGAAACGCGCACTGGACTTAACCTCGGCGAAGGGGCGGCTTTCGTCGTGCTCGAAAGGAATGCCGGGAACAGTATCGCGTATGTGTCAGGATACGGCAACCGTTGTGATGCCTTCCACCAGACAGCGTCTTCCGAGGACGGAGAAGGCGCATATCTTGCTATGAAGGATGCCCTGGATATGGCCGGACTGCAGCCAGGGGACATAGGGTATGTCAATGCCCACGGGACCGGAACCCCAAACAACGATGCCTCGGAGAGCAGGGCCCTGATGAGGATTTTCAGAGACAGGATGCCGGAGGTGTCGAGCACGAAACCGTTCACAGGCCATACGACATCCGCTTCAGGTTCGATAGAGACTGTCATCTGTCTTCTTGCTATGCAGAACGGATTCATACCGGCGAACCTCGGCTGGAAAAACCAGGCCAGCGGGCTGATAACGCCTACTCCAGGCAGGACGGGAGTCCGTCTGGACAATGTGATCTGCAACTCTTTCGGATTCGGGGGCAATGACTCGTCTCTGATAATCAGCAGAAACAGGCCTGAAACGAAGTCTGCGGCCGTAGAGGACCGCCTTTTCTCAGTGGCGGCAGAGGAGACTGTGGACTCTGCAGACCAGCTTTCCGGACTGAAGGAATTTGTCCCTCCGATGGAGTCCAGGAGGATGGGCAGGCTGATGAAGGCTGCACATCTTGCCGCTTTCAGGGCTATGAAAGATGCCGGAATATCCTGCCCGGATGCCATAGTCACCGCCACTTCACGCGGAATGTACGAGATAAGCATGCAGTTCCTTGATGATATGGTGACTAACGATGAGGAGCTTCTCAAGCCGACTCTCTTTATGCTCAGCACCCATAATACCATCGGTTCGGCCATAGCCGTACGTACCGGCTGCCATGGATACAACATCACCTATTCGCACGGGGATGAATCCTTTGCGTGGGCAATGCGTGACGCGCAGAGGCTGATTGCTGCAGGCAAGGCGGATTCCGTGCTGGTGGTGTCGTTCGATGAGACCTGTCCCGCCTTTGCAGAGGATGGGTATTCCGGGCACGATGTGTATGCCAAAGCTCTTGTGTTGACCGTGAAATGAGATTGCAGATGACGCTGTTCCTGTTAGCCATAGTACAGAGCCTGCTTCTGGCCGGAGGTCAGGTGCTGCTGAAGTTCGCGCTTGCCAGAATGCTTCCGTTTTCCATGACCCTTGACTTCTGGAAATCGGTATTCGTCAACTGGCAGTTCGCGGCATGCGGACTTTGCTATGCTGCAGGTAGCATACTGTGGTTCCATATCATCAAGCACTATCCGTTCAGTATGGCCTATCCTCTGGTATCGCTGAGCTATGTGTTCGGGATGATTGCGGCAATCATATTCTTCCACGAGCATGTGGACCTGCTGAAATGGATAGGGGTGCTGCTGATTATGGCAGGATGTTATTTGATAGCGAGATGATGAAAAGTTATATCATAGCCGTGTTCGTCTGTCTGCTGCCGCTGCAGGCGTTCTCCCAGACTGAGGACAGGGATGGGATTATAAGGCAGATCAATGAGTACAGTGCCGGGATCCGGAGCCTGGAATGCGGCTTCGTCCAGACCAGAAGCCTGAAGATATTGGATGACAAGATGGTTTCCGAAGGGAAAATGTATTGTCAGCAGCCGGATAAACTGAGGTGGGAATATACATCCCCGTATTCAAGTGCTTTCATATTGAACGGCAATGCCGTCCTGCTGAAGAATGCCGACGGGACTTCAGGCACCGGTGCCGGAGGCAACAGGATGTACAGGGAGATGGCAGGTTTCATCCTGGACTGCATATCCGGCAGTTATCTTCTGGACGGCAAGTCCTTCGATGTGTCTGTCAGCGAGTCTCCGGATGAATGGGTGCTGACGATGCTTCCTCTGAAAAATGGAATGAAACAGATGTGGACGCAGCTCGTGCTGCATTTTGACCGGATAGGAAAGACGGTCTCTATGATAGAGATGTATGAGCAGACCGGAGATATGACTGTCATCTCTTTCAGGAATGTGAGGCTGAACGGGGATATCGATCCTGCTGTTTTCAATATAGAATGATTTTTTGATATTTGCATAACCATGAAATTACTGGACAGTCTGTTCCATATAGTATCCGAGAGAGAGGGAGAGGGATGCCTTGTCTATACGGTAGAGCTAAATCCGCAGCATTTCATATACAAGGCGCATTTCCCGGGAGAACCCATCACTCCTGGAGTATGTATAATGCAGATGGCGGTGGAACTGCTCGGGAAGAAGAGCGGACATACCCTGTCTCTGGAATGTGCCAGGAGCATAAAGTTCCTTCGCGTGATTTCTCCGGATGAGGTTACGGAGATAGAATGTTCCCTCGGTAAGGTCGTCGAGGAAGATGGCAGGGTGAAGGGGCAGGTGAGCATCGGCCCGGCAGACTCCCTGTATGCCAGACTGTCGCTGACGTGCCGCATAGATGACTGATGTATGGACAGCGTTGACAGCAAGCAGCTTCTGAGTGACAGGGGCATCTGTGTGATAATCCCCACATACAACAATGCGGGGACAGTCGCCGACATCGTGTCCCGTTCCCTGGCGCAATGCAGGGATATCATTGTCGTCTGCGATGGCTGTACCGACGATACCGTGCATATCCTTGGCAACCTGCCCGAACGGCCGGTGATTCTGGACCTGAAGACAAACAGGGGCAAGGGCGCCGCACTTAAAGCAGGGTTCAGATATGCCCTCCGTGCAGGTTTTTCGTATGCCATCACCCTTGATGGGGATGGGCAGCATTTCCCTGAGGACATACCTGTCCTGCTCCGGGCCAATATGGAACATCCCGGTGCGCTGATAGTGGGGAAGAGAAAAGGACTCGGGGCTGCGGACAGAAGTGCTGGCAGCAGATTCGCCAATTCATTCAGCAACTTCTGGTTTGCTGTCCAGACCGGCAGATGGCTGGAAGACACCCAGACCGGCTACAGGCTTTATCCGCTGAAGAAGATGCGTGGCCTTTCCCTTCTGCCTTCCAGATACGAGGCTGAACTCGCCATAATGGTACTGGCGGCGTGGCATGGCGTGCCTCTGGTGAGCGTGCCGGTGGAAGTGTATTATCCACCGCGAGACGAAAGGGTGTCGCATTTCCGTCCGGGGAAGGACTTCGCCCGCATATTTGCAATGAATATGGTCCTTTGCCTTCTTGCCCTCGTCTATGGCCTGCCTGCTGCAATTGTCAGGGGGGGCGCTGCCCTGTTCAGGACCATATATGCCTTTATATTCTTCATATTCGCCTCCATGTTCGTGATGACACCGCTGGTGTATGTGTATATGAGTTTCGGAAAGGTTTCGGAACGTAAGAGGCGCAACCTTCACCGTATGTTGAACAGTTTGGCGAAATTCGCCCTTTTCCGGCACGGGGTGCCAGGAGTGAGGTATTCTCAGGACAACGTGTACGGAGAGGACTTTTCGAAGCCTGCTGTCATCGTTTGCAATCACCAGTCCCATCTGGACCTGCTGCCTATGCTTGCCCTGACTCCGTGGATGGTTGTGCTGACGGCAGACTGGGTGTGGAATAACCCGATTTACCGTTATGCCATACACCAGGCTGAGTTCCTTCCTGTCTCCTCTCATATAGACAGGCTGATGCCACGGTTGAAGAATCTGGCTGAGAGGGGATACAGCATAGCGGTATATCCGGAAGGGACCCGTTCCCCGGACTGCAGCATCGGCCGGTTCCACCAGGGCGCATTCCATATAGCATCCTCTCTGGGGCTGGATATCATCCCTCTTGTGCTCTACGGTACCGGCAAGGTTCTGCCGAAACATGGCAGAATACTCAAAAAAGGGGTGATCCATCTGGATATAGGCAGGAGAATTCCTCCCGAAGAACTCAGGGTTAAGGGAGGGGAGACTCTCAGGGAGCAGGCATCATACATCAGAAAATATTTTAAAATGAGATATTCGGCAATCGCAAACAGAATCGAACAGGATGTCTAAGGTAGTTGTCATAGGATCCGGACTGGGCGGTCTGACATGTGCCTATATCCTTCAGAAGAACGGTTATGATGTGACCGTCCTCGAACAGGGGGCACAGGCGGGCGGCTGTCTGCAGTGTTTCTCGAGGAAGGGGGTAAAATTCGAGACCGGTATGCATTTCATCGGTTCGGCGGCTCCGGGACAGACAATGTACCGGGTGATGAGGTATTTCGGGCTTGGTGACACAGTGCGTCTGAGCCCTCTGGATACTGCGGCATACAATACCGTGGACCTGTGCGGACAGAGGTTCCGTTTCGCCAACGGGAAAGATGCATTCATAGAGCAGATGGCGGAATATTTTCCACGTGAGAAAGATGCCCTGCACCGGTATATGGATATAATACAGAGTATTGCCTCTGCCTCTACCATAGCATCCCTTACCTCGGACAGCAGGGATATGGCGGCTGAAACCGAATACCGGACCCGTTCCATGAACGAGGTGCTGGACGGCCTTTTTGATGATGAACTTCTGAAGAATGTCCTGGCCGGGGATCTGCCGCTGTATTCTGCGGAACTTGACAGGACACCTTTCTCACAGCATGCCTTCATTATGGATTTCTATAACCGGAGCGCATTCAGGGTCGTGGGCGGAAGCGACTCGATAGCACGGTCGCTCGCGGGCAGCATTGCGGATATGGGCGGACGGATAGAGGTGAAGTGCAAGGCTGTGAAGATACATTGCAATGATGTCAGGGCCACAGGCGTGGAGACGGAGAATGGCCGGTTCTATCCCGCTGATTTCGTGATAGCCACTGTCCATCCGAAGCGGCTTATGGAGATGCTTGACACAAGGCTTATCCGGCCCGCTTTCCGCGCAAGGATATGCAGCATGCCGCAGACCGCATCCGGATTCGCAGTCTATGTGAAGTTCAGGCCGGAGACTATGCCTTATATGAACACCAACCTGTTCGGCTACAGCGGAAGGACACCGTGGAACTGCGAACACTATACCCGGGATGAATGGCCCAAGGGTTTCCTGTACATGCATTTCTGCCATGAGGACCGGGCGGTATGGGCCAGAGGCGGTGTGATACTCACGTATATGGATTTCAAGGATGTGGAGAAATGGAAGGGCACGGCTACGGGCCGCAGGGGACAGGAATACGGGATGTTCAAGCGTGTACATGCGGAGAGGCTGATGGCGGAGGTGGACAGACACTGTCCCGGGTTCCTGTCCTCTGTCGAAAGCTATTGGACATCGACTCCTCTCACGTACCTTGACTATACCGGTACAGAGGATGGCTCGATGTACGGAGTGGCCCAGGATATACATGCGGGAGCGGCAGGCCGTGTCCCTTACAGGACCAGGATTCCGAACCTTTTCCTCGCAGGGCAGAATGTGAATTCGCACGGGATGCTCGGGGTCGTGGTCGGGACGATAGTCACCTGCAGCGAACTTGTCCCCTCCGCGCAGATTTACAGACAGATAAACGAGGCGTACTTATGAAAAAAACCGCAGTGGTTATAGGAGGAGGCCTTGGAGGCCTTTTTACCGGTGCCATACTTTCCCGTGAAGGTATGAAGGTCACTGTCATCGAGAAGAATGCCGCTATAGGGGGAGGCCTGCAGAGCTTCACCAGGTTCGGGGAGGTATTTGACACGGGGATGCATGTGATAGGAGGTATGCAGAAAGGCGGAAATATCCGGCGGATCTGCGAGTATCTCGGAATTTTCGACAAGATACACATAATGGATGTCGATCCCGGGATGACGGACAGCCTGTATTTTGCCGAGGACAGGAGGCACTACAGGATAGCGCAGGGGCGCGACCGTTTCATTGCATCCCTGGCTGAATCCTTCCCGGGGCAGGAAGCCGCTCTCTCTGCCTATACGGATGCCATATTCAGGATAGTGGATGAACTGGACCTGTTCTATCTCCGTCCGGCATCCGGCTATATGAGAGTACATTCGGAGGATTTCCTGATGCCTGCGGACGGTTTCATAGCGAAATACATTCATAATGACCATCTGCGCAGCGTGCTTGCCTATATGAACCCACTCTATGGAGGCCGTCCGGGAATGACTCCTGCATACATACACGCCCTGATATCAGTCCTTTATATCAACGGCCCGAGCCGCTTTGCCGGAGGAAGTTCCCTGTTTGCGGACACCCTCCGAGACCTGATTGTCGGTAACGGTGGGGAAGTGATTGCGGGAGATGGAGTAGAGCACGTCCATTCTGCGGATAGGCTGGTCACAGGCGTGACCACCCGCAAGGGAAGGACTTTTACCGGTGATTTCTATATCTGTGCCATCCATCCCTGCGCGTTCTTCTCTCTGCTCGATGATCCGTCCATTCTGCCGAAGGCGTACAGGACCCGTCTGGATGAGATTCCGGTCTCGTATTCTGCGTTCACTTTGAACCTGAAGCTGAAGCCGCGGACCTTCAGATATATGAACCATTCCTCATATTATATGGGCCGGTATGCCGATATATGGAATTTCGGCAGGAGCGGCAGCGGATGGCCCCTCGGTTTCCTCTATATGACCCCTCCGGAGATAGGCCAGGGCGAATATTCCACGAAAATGATCATTACGGCTCCGATGGCATGGGATATGGTCAGACAGTGGGAGGATACAAGCTACGGTCACCGTGGAAGCGGCTATATGGAATGGAAATGCCGGTGTGCGGAAAAGCTGCTTGATATGATGGAGGAGATGTATCCGGGTTTCCGGGACTGTGTCGAGGCGGTCAATACGGCTTCTCCGTTGACTATCCGTGATTTCTACGGTATCAAGGAGGGAGCGATGTGCGGATATTCAAAGGACTGCAACAATATGGCCCTGTCCCAGGTCCCTGTGGTCACAAAGGTGAAGAATCTCCTGCTGACCGGACAGAACTGCGGAATCCACGGCTTCTGCGGTGTGCCTTTGACGGCCATAAATACCTGTGAAGCCATCCTTGGCAACAACTATGTGCTGGACAGTATCAGCAGATTTGAAAATGGCAGGGAGCATGTTTGATGATATACGTCCATACCGCGACAGCGAGATTCCGGCTGCGATGAACCGTATCGCCGTCCATCCGCTCTTCCAGTCCCTGGCCTCGTTCGTGTTCCCCGGGAGGCCGGTGGAGGAAATCAGGGATATGGTCAGGTCGATAGGCAGTGTCAGGGATTTCCAGTTCAAGGTTATGTACCATTTGAACAGGAGAATCATTGAAAACAGCATTACCGGATTCACCTGCAGCGGAATAGAGAATATAGTTCCAGGCAGGGCCCATACATTCGTGTCCAATCACCGCGACATAATGCTGGATGCCGCCCTGCTTCAGAATATTCTGGTGGACAACGGTCTGGATACCACGGAAATAACATTCGGAGCCAATCTGATGCAGGACAGTCTGGTGGTGGACATAGGCAAGTCCAACAAGATGTTCAGGGTGGAGAGACCCGGCGGAAACATGCGCGAATTCCTCAGGGCATCGAGGCATCTTTCCGACTATATCCGGTACACTGTCGCCGGTCGGGGCCAGTCTGTCTGGATAGCGCAGCGGAACGGCAGGACCAAAGATGGAATCGACAGGACAGACCAGGGCATCATAAATATGTTCAGGGCATCCGGAACCGGGGACAAGACCGGATCCATAGCCGGACTCAATATCGTCCCTATATCTGTTTCATACGAATGGGAGCCATGCGACATCCTCAAGACCGTTGAACTGTATGCCAGACGGTCCGGTCCGTACATCAAGAAGCCTGGGGAGGACATCGAAAGCATACTGACGGGGATAAGGCAGCCTAAGGGCAGGGTGCATTTCAGTATATGCAAACCGGTGACGGAGCATGACCTGGAGATGTACCGGGATCTGCGGCCAAATGATTTCAACAGACAGGTGGCGACCCTGATAGACAGAAGGATATGCTCATCATACCGGCTTTATCCGGGAAACTGGGTCGCCCATGACATCCTGTCGGGGACAGGGACCTTCCATACCCGGTACACGGAAAGCGACAAGGCTGCCTTGCTCCGGAGGATGTCGCTTCTCGACTCCTGTCCCGGAGATGCAGATGTGCTGAGGTCTATATTTTTAGGTATCTATGCAGGTCCTGTGGACAGTGCAGCTAAATTTTCCGGCAACGATGAAATGGATTCTTGAAATATACGCTTATCTCTCATCCCGCAGACGGTTTGTCGGGATTTCGCTGGCGGTGTCTGTCGCCATCCTGATCTGTCTGGTGCTCAACCTGAGGTATAGCGAGGACATAAGCGATTTCCTGCCTCTGGACGCGACAGGTCAGGAGGCTTTTTCGGTGTATCAGAATATTTCAGGTGCCGAGAGACTCTATATCCTGTTCCGCAATCCTGATGATGCGGACCTTACCGTGGAAGCAATGTCCTGCTTTGAGGCATCGGTACACCGTCGGGATTCTCTCGGCTGGTGCAGCGACCTGACTGTCAGGTTCGATATGGAACAGATATCTGAAGTGTCGGATTTTGTCTATGACAATATCCCCTATTTCCTGACAGAGGAGGATATTTCGCGTATTGACAGTCTCCTGACCCTGCCCGGATATATCGACACAAGGCTTGAGCAAGACAGGTATATGCTGATGTTCCCGGCAGGGAGTATGGCGGTGTCAGGAATGATGCGGGATCCTCTCGGGCTTTTTACACCGGTTATGGAAAGGCTCGGGGCGGGATTCCCCCAGATGAGTATGGAAATGTACGGCGACCATATCTTCACTCCGGATATGGGCAGGGCAGTCGCAATGATGAGTTCCCCTTTCGGCAACAGCGAGACTGAATACAATTCCAGACTGATCGGCCTTCTTCAGGATGCCATCTCGGACATGTCCGGACAGTATCCGCAGGTCGAGGCGCATATCATCGGAGGTCCCGCCATTGCAGTGGAAAATGCAGACAGGATCAAGAAGGACAGTGTCCTGGCCATATCGCTATCCGTGATCCTGATAATACTGCTTGTCCTCTATACGATAGGTTCTGTGCGGAATATCCTGCTCATCTTCCTGTCCATCGGCTGGGGCTGGCTTTTCGCTCTTGCAGGTATGTCCCTGCTGGGCGGCAATGTGTCAATCATTGTCATAGGCATATCCAGTGTAGTCCTCGGCATCGCGGTCAACTATCCTCTGCATCTGATTGTCCACAGGTCTCTTGTGACGGACATGCGCTCAGCGCTCAAGGAGGTGGTATCGCCTCTTGTCATTGGCAACATCACCACGGTAGGGGCATTCCTCACCCTCGTGCCTCTCCGCTCGGCAGCCCTGAGGGATCTCGGCCTGTTCGCGGCACTTATGCTTGTGGGCACCATTGCCTTTGTCCTGCTGTTTCTTCCGCATCTGGTGAAAGGGAAGCCTGTCCCTGAAAACAGGCACAGGTTTCTTGACCGCATAGCCGGTTTTTCTCCTGACAGGAGCAGGGTCGCCATTGTATGCGTCGTGGCAGTGACGGCAGTCCTGTCCATTTTCAGCGGCCGCACTGAGTTCGATTCCAACCTGGCGAACATCAACTATATGGATGATGCCCAGCGTGAGGATATGCAGTATTTCCAGAATCTGCTTTCAAAGAGTTCCTCATCCTCATCCCGAAGTGTCTATGTGCTTTCTCCCGGTACGGACTATGATGATGCCCTGTCCGTGAATTCATCGATAGTTCCCGTCATAGACAGCCTGACCGCTGCGGGATGTGTTCTGGGTCGCAGCGGGGTGTCGCAGTTCCTCTCATCCCGGGAAGAGCAGGACCGCCGTCTCGGCAACTGGAGGGATTTCGTGTCCCGTCACTATGATCTCCTGACATCCGGACTCGCGGAATCGGCGGAGAGACACGGATTCTCAAGGTCGGCTTTTTCGGAGTTCAATGCACTGATTGACAGGACAGAGAAGTTCGTCCCTCAGGATATTGGGTATTTTGCTCCCCTGACCTCCTCCGTATTCAGCAGAAACCTGACCCGTGTGGAGAGCCTTGGCCGGGTCTATGTGGTCGATATACTGGATGTAGACAAGGACAATGTGAAGGAAGTCCTGTCGCATTTCAGGAACGCGTTCGATGTGGCAGGTATGAACAGCGGGTTCACACGCACTCTTTCTGACAATTTCAACTACATCGGCTGGGCCTGTTCCCTGATAGTGTTCTTTTTCCTGTGGTTCTCTTTCGGCCGTATCGAACTGGCTGCCATCTCCTTCCTCCCGATGGCCATAAGCTGGGTATGGATATTGGGAATTATGGCCATAGCAGGTATCAAGTTCAACATAGTCAATGTGATACTGGCGACATTCATTTTCGGGCAGGGCGATGACTATACCATATTCATGACAGAAGGCTGCCAGCATGAATATGCCTACCGCCGTCCGATACTCGGATCATACAAGGTCAGCATCATGCAGTCTGCCCTCATAATGTTTGTCGGTATCGGCACGCTGATAGTGTCCGGACATCCTGCCCTGCATTCCCTTGCTGAAGTGACAATCATAGGTATGACCTCGGTGGTGCTTATGTCGTATATGATACCTCCCCTGCTGTTCAGGTGGCTTACAATGAAAGGCGGGCATCCGCGCGGATATCCGCTGACCCTCTCTGTCCTGTTCCGGGGCAGGCCGACGGATCCGGTGTCCATGGTTCGTGGCAGGTATATCTACAAGGGCAAGGATATCCTGCACCATGTCACCCGGAGCCTGCGCAGTTTCGCTCCGGAGATGTCATCCCTCGATGTGGAGGGCAGGGAGCATTATGCATTCACTGACACCGGCTATGGCGAGCGCGCCCTGCTCATAGCCCTCACCCATCCGGATTTGAAGGTGACAGCCTGCATTCCTGATGAAGACAGGCGCAGGGTGGCGGAAATTTCAGCAGAAGATTTTATAGACAACATAGAATTTACAGACCGTTTATGAGACAGCACATTCTTTCCTTGCTTTCCGATGCACTTCCTACAGTGGATTTCAGTTCGGATTTCCTTTTCAGCGAACTTGATTCGCTCAGTATCGTCAATATCTTGATGATCCTTTCGGATGAATACGGCATCAAGCTCGATTCATCGGATGTGACTCCCAGAAATTTCAAGTCCATCGACTCTCTTGTCAGTCTTGTCGAATCCAAATTGAACAGATAGCCATGACATTAGAAGAAAGCATCCATGCCCATTCGGTGACGACACCGGACAAGACGGCTGTCATCTGCGGAGACAGCAGCATCACATATTCCCGGCTTTGGGAAAGTATCGTCGGACGCGCGGCGGCTCTGCAGGCTGAAGGCCTTGAACCTGACCGCCCATATGTCTACCGTGCATCACAGGACATAGATTTCGTCATCACATATTGCGCGGTGCATTATGCAAAGGCTATTGCCGTACCCCTCGAGCACAAGGCTTCGGAAGAGAGTTTCCGGGCAGTCAAGGCGGAAGTGGAGTCATGCACTTTCAGCGATGACATAGTTGATATACTGTATACTACAGGGACGACGGGAAAATCCAAGGGGGTCATGCTTTCCGAGACCGCGCTTGTGTCCTGTGCCGACAATTTTATATGTGACCTGCATTTTTCTCCGGACCTGCTTTTCATAATAAGCGGCCCCCTGAACCATATCGCATCCCTGTTCAAGATGCATCCGGTGCTTACCGTGGGAGGAACAGTCTGCATCCTTGACGGACTGAAGGATATGAACGCATTTTTCGATGTGTTCAGTCTCCCGTATTCCAAGGTGGCGACATTCCTTGTGCCGGCAAGCATCCGTCTCCTCCTGCAGTTCTCGTACGACAGGCTTTGCTCAGTAGCGGACAAGGTCGATTTCATCGAGACTGGTGCGGCTCCTATCACCAGCCATGATATGGAGCTGCTCAGCAAGGCCCTGCCGCATTCCAGACTTTACAACACCTTGGGCGGTACGGAGATCGGGGCTGTCTGCACATACGATTTCAATGACGGGAAATATATGGAGGGCTGCATAGGCCGGCCGATGAAGAATTCGACTGTCGAGGTCACACCGGAAGGTAACATCATAGTGTCCGGGCTGACTGTAATGAGCGGTTATGTCGCTGATGAGGAAAGTACACGTAAGGTGCTCAAGAATGGGAAGATATACAGTGCGGACCTGGGATATGTGGATGAGGCCGGCCTGATCCATCTGAAAGGCCGGCAGGGAGATGTCATCAATGTGGGCGGATTCAAGGTCGATCCGGTGGAAGTCGAGAATGCGGCCTCCTCTTTCGCAGCCGTGGAGGACTGCATCTGCATCGCGGATACCCATCCCGTTGTCGGGACTGTACTGAAGCTTCTTGTGGTCACGAAAGATGATGCGGAACTGGACAGACAAGCCCTTGCACGGCATCTCAAGTCGAGACTCGATCCGCACAAGGTCCCTCTCTACTACGAAAAGGTCAGTTCTGTAATGCGTACATACAATGGCAAACTGGACAGAAAATATTACAGGAAACAGAATTAGAGTTATGAAAAACCCGTTTGAATGCCTGACAGGGAGATTCAGGAAAGGAAAGAGATATGAGATATACGGACCCCAGGGCGGGATATCCATGACAATGACCTTCCCGGATGGTTTCAATCCGGAGAAAGACCGTTGTCCGATGGCTATTCTGATGCACGGGTTCATGTCCAGCCGGAAGTTCTATCCGATGCCTCAGCTGGCCAGGTCTCTTGCTCGGCAGGGAATAGCTTCCGTACGCTTTGACTTCGATGCCCACGGGGACAGTGAAGGCCGTTTCATCGATATGACCATCGCCAATGAGATTGCGGATGCCAGGGCTGTGTTTGACTATGTCTGCGGTCTTCCGTACGTGACGGATGTGGCTTTTGCAGGCCATTCCCAGGGCGGAGTGGTGGCCGGAATGCTGGCAGGGGAACTCGAAGACAGTGACAGGAAACCCTCTTGTCTGGTCCTGCTCGCCCCGGCGGCTGTCCTGAAAGATGATGCCATTGCCGGAAAGTGTATGGGTACAAGATACAACGCGGCGGAGCCTCCTGAATATGTCAATGTCATGTTCCACCGGCTTGGCAGGGAATTCATCCTCGCTGCCCAGAAACTGCCTATATATGAGACATCCGGCAGATACACTGGTCCTGTCTGCATCATACATGGCAGGCAGGACAGCATTGTCCCTTATTCATACAGTGTAAGGTATGATGAGACATACCCGAACAGTACCCTCCATCTTCTGGAGAATGAAGGGCATCTGCTGCGCAGGCACGGACGCGGGACAATCGCTCTGGTCACATCGTTCCTGAAGGAAAACCTGGGGCATCAGGTGGTCACTCCTCTTCCTTAGGCATGTTGTGGGCATACTGACGCCACTTGTCAATGAGGGCCTGCATATCTGCAGGAAGAGGGGATTCGAACTGTATATGTTTTCCAGTGCGCGGATGGATGAATCCCAGTGTCCTGGCGTGGAGGGCCTGTCTCGGCAGCAGCTTGAAACAGTTTGTGATGAACTGCCGGTACTTGGCGTAGACAGTCCCTTTTCGTATTTCAGACCCTCCATACCTTTCATCATTGAACAGCGGATGTCCAATCCAGTTGAAATGGACCCTTATCTGGTGTGTGCGGCCGGTCTCCAGCCGGCATTCTACGACAGTGACATATCCGAATCTCTCCAGAACCTTGAAATGTGTGACCGCCCTCTTGCCCCGGTCTCCATCAGGGAAGACACGGAAACGCATCCTGTCTGACGGGTCGCGTCCGATATTCCCTTCGATGGTGCCTTCGTCTTCCCTGATGTTCCCCCAGACTATGGCCACATATCTCCTGTCGATGGAGTGGACAAAGAACTGTTTTGCAAGGTTGAGCTGTGCTTCCTCGTTTTTCGCAACGACCAGAAGTCCTGATGTGTCCTTGTCGATACGGTGTACGAGAACCCCCATCCTCTCATCCTGTGCATCCGGGCCCTGTCTGATGCCCAGATGGTATGCCAGGGCGTTTACGAGTGTCCCCGAGAAATGTCCGTGCCCCGGATGGACTACCATCCCGGCCGGCTTGTCGATGACAAGCACATCGTCATCCTCGTAGACTATGTCCAGCGGAATGTTTTCCGGAAGGATTTCCAGTCCACGCCTCTGGTACGGCATCACGAATGTGACAATGTCTCCCGGCCGGATGATGCAGTTCGCTTTCGCAACCCTGTCGTTCACCCTAACATAGTCCTGCCTGATTGCGCACTGGATGCGATGCCGCGAGGTGTATTCCATATGGGTGGCCAGATATTTGTCCACCCTCATCGGACTCTGTCCCTTGTCTATCTCGAAACGGAAATGTTCGAACATCTCCTGTTCCTCATCGGAGAATGCCACCTCATCTCCGGCTATGCCGGAATCGAAATCATCCAGCACGTCATCCCCGTATATGTCGCTGAATCCGTTCTGTGTTTCCATTTCTGTGTCTTTACGGCGTTGTCATTCGATGGTGATTTCAGGCTCCGGGCGTGGAGGTACCTTGCTCCTGTCTGTCGTCAGGTACAGGGTCACGGTTGACCCCATTCTCATCGGTTCTTCCGACATCTCGGGAACCTGGCGGTAGACAACGGCATCGAGAGAGTCGGAATAGTCTTTGACCGTGCTGTCGAAGACCAGCCTGTCTATGTTCAGGGAGCTGTCGTGCACTGAATTGACGGCGTTCATATACCTTGCGCCTATGATGTAAGGTATGTATGTCACATTGTCAGTCTCGTTCAGTCCCACCACAAGGTCGATTGCTGAGCCGCTCTCTATCTTTGTCCCCGGTTCGATCTCGGAATTGCGGTACAGCTGGCGTATCACATTGTTGGTTGCGATGTCATTGACATAGATGAGAGTCCCCAGCTGCAGCCCTCTGGACAGCAGCTCAGCCTTGGCCTGTCTCATCGAATATCCAACCAGGTTCGGCATCGATATGCTTTTGGGAAGCACGGCATTGATGGTTAGCAGTATCCTCCTGCCCTCCTTGACGTGGCTGCCGGCTTCCGGATTGTGCCTGTAGACAGTGCCCCTCGCCATCCTCCTCACATATACGGAGTCTATGACCTCCACCCTCATCTTGTGCTGTGCCGCCACTGAGGCAGCCTCTTCCACAGAAAGATTGCTCAGGTCAGGGACCACAAGCTCTTTATTGTGCTTTGTGACAACCTTCAGAAACAGGAATGCTGCCAATACCAGTGCGGCCATAAGTATGACCGCACCGAGAAGGTTCTTCACTATCCAGTTCTTGAAAAAACCGCTGAGACTCATTATGATTGTTTTAGTTTATCACAGTTATCTGACAGTTACCAGCTCGTACTGCCTGCTCCCGAGTCCGATGGCCTCGCCGTGCTCTACTCCTGCCTCCCATTTGGTGTCAGGATGGATGATATGGAACTTGTCCTCTCCTTCATGGGTGTGGTGGCATTCCCCGTCCTTGTCTGCAATCACATTGCGCGGAAGGACAGGGGCGGCCTTGACCATATCTGCACAGGCGCAGTCGAGGGCTACTGGATCGAAGGAAGCGGCGATGCCGAGGTCAGGGATGATGGCGGCATCGTTGTGGTTCCAGCAGTCGCAGTTAGGGGAGACATTCATTATGAAGCTGATGTGGAAGTGCGGCTTGTCCTTGACCACGGCAAGTGCGTATTCCGCAATCTTGTAGTTGAGGGTCTCGGATGAATCCCAGTCCTTTACCACTGCGCCGCTATGCTGGCATACGGCCACACACTGTCCGCAGCCTACGCATTTGCCGTAGTCGATATGGGCTTTCCTGTCCGTGACCCTGATGGCATCGTGCCGGCAGTATTTCTCGCAGATCCTGCAGCCGATGCACGCATTTTCATCAATTACAGGCTGGGATGACGAATACAGCTCCAGTTTGCCTCCGACACTTGCCGAGCCCATCCCGAGATTCTTGATCGCACCTCCGAACCCTGTCTGCTCATGACCTTTGAAATGGTTCATGGATATGATTATGTCGGCATTGGCAATGGTTGATCCTATCTTCGGGGCAGGGCAGTATTTCCCGTTTACGGGGATTTCCTTGTAGTCCGTGCCAATGAGTCCGTCCGCGATTATCACATCGCAATGTGCTCCGATAGGGTTGAACCCGTTGTCCATTGCCGCGTGCAGATGGTCCACTGCATTTGATCTGCCTCCCGAATAGAGGGTGTTGCTGTCGGTGAGGAACACCTTTGCCCCGAGGCTCTTCAGCAGGTCGACTATGGCTGCCGCATAGTTCGGACGGATATAGGCCAGATTGCCCGGCTCGCCGAAATGTATCTTGATTGCGGTAAACTTGTCCTTGAAGTCGATGCCTTCGATTCCTGCCCTTTTGACAAGCCTTGTGAGCTTTGTCATCATGTCGTTCCCCGGAGTTGTCCTCAGGTCTGTGAAATAGACTTTTGATGGTTCCATGGCTGTTGTGTTTATAATTCAATCCTTTGTCCTAATTCAGCGGGATGCCGAGAAATATCACCCTGTAGAGACCCTCTCCAAGCAGGGCGAGACCGATCAGTATGACGATAAGTCCCGTTGTCCTGTTTATCCACAGTATGGTCCTCATCCGTATGCGTTTGCGGAAATGTTCCAGCACGGCGGTTATGCAGAACCAGTAGACTACAGTGCCCGCGAACACGGCGATTATGACCGGAAGGGCTCTCCAGCTGTCGCTTTCGTCATCCGGACCTATGCCGAAAAAGGCAAACAGCGCGAATATGGCCAGTATGGCTCCGGGATTCGAGAACCCCATTGCCAGCGACTGCATGAAATCCCTTGCTGAAAAGCTCCCGCTGTTTTCCGATTTCAGTTTCCTGAAAGGGTCCGACATCAGCATGAACCAGCCGATCACGGCTACCAGGACGCCTCCGCATACAAGGATAAGCTCCTTGTGGTCATCTATGAAGTTCTGCGCTATGGCGAGTGCGGACAGGGCTATCAACGAGAAAGTCGTGTCCACGCAGCTTGCTCCCAGTCCGGTGATGAATCCTGCCCTGTGCCCTTTGCTGAGGGTCTTCTGTATCACCAGAATCGCAATCGGCCCTATCGGGGCAGATGCGCAGATTCCTATGATGAAGCCTTTCAGGATGTCAAGAACCATACCCGGACAACAGCTTACCGTTTAACAAAAATCTCACAAAAATAATCATTAAATTCGTATATTTGCAGAATCGTAACAAGAAAATACCGCCTGCCATACAGGAATAGATAGGATATATGAAAAAGCAGAAACTGCTACTCTGGGGTCTGGTGCTGCTGTCCGCAGTGTTGATGTCCCTCCCTTTTCTCGTTCCGCACTGCGGATTCATAGCGCTTTTCGGACTTGTGCCTCTGCTCTGCATGGAGAGGATAGCCTCCGCATCCGGTGTAAGGAGGATATGGATATACCACTACACGGCGTTTGTCCTGTGGAATGCGTTCACGACATTCTGGGTATGCAATGCCACTGTCGGGGGAGGCATTTTCGCCGTGCTTGCCAACGCGTTGCAGATGTCGTTGATTTTCGGAGTGTTCCGCCTGTCAAGAAAACGGTTCGGAGGTGTCCTTCCGTATATTTTCCTTATGACGCTGTGGATAGCTTGGGAAAGGGCTTATTTCGATGCGGACATATCCTGGCCCTGGCTTGTGCTGGGAAATTCGTTCGCACGGAGCGTGGCTTCGGTGCAGTGGTATGAATATACGGGAGCTCTCGGAGGGTCTCTCTGGATATGGGTATGCAACCTGACTGTTTTCGGTCTGATGGTGGCCCTGTCTGATGGCAGCTGGCAGAGATTCAACATCAAGGCGAGGGTCGCGGCTGCCGTATGGACAGTGCTTGTCTTTGCTGGGCCGTTTGTCTGGTCTTCCGTCATCTGGCACGGCTACAGGGAGAAGACAGACCCTCTGGAAGTATATGTGTTCCAGCCTAACATAGATCCGTACAACAAGTTCCAGGCTCTGACACAGCAGCAGCAGAACAGCATAATACTGGAGCAGATGGAGAAGTCCTGTCCTGCGGATGCCAAGCCTGCGGCAGGTATGGCCGTGGCGGATTCCTTGCAGAGCCCCCTGCTCCTCCTTGCTCCGGAGACATTCACGGGCAATGTCGTAGTGGATGACTACAGTTCCAGCGTCACGTGGAGACGGTTTGTCTCGTTTCTCAAGGACAGGCCGGGGGCAAACCTGATTTTCGGCGCATCCACATATTCCATCTTCCGTTCTGAATCACGGCCATCCTACACTGCAAGGCAGATGCGTGATGGCAGGTGGCTGGAGTCACACAATTCGGCCCTGATGGTGGACGGTACAGGCAGGACGGAGATATTCCACAAGAACAAGCTTGTGGTCGCGGTGGAGAAGACCCCGTATCCGGCAGTGTTCTGCAGGATAGACGACTGGCTCGGGGGAGTGATGGGAAGGTGTGTCGGACAGGACAGTATCTCGGTGATGCACTGCGTTGCCCCGGCGGATACCGTCACTGTCGGCTGCGCCATCTGTTACGAATCGGTATATGGCGAATATTATACAGGATATGTCCGCAAGGGTGCGGAAGCGATGGCCATAATAACCAATGATGCGTGGTGGGGCGACACTCCGGGATATATGCAGCATCTGAGCTATGCCTCTCTCCGTGCCATCGAGACACGCAGGAGCATTGCACGCTGTGCCAATACCGGCATATCGTGCTTCATCGACCAGCGCGGTGTAATACACGATGCTTCTCCGTGGTGGCAGAAGGCGGTCCTGCACGGCTATGTCAACCGCAACGATGAGGTTACGTTCTTCGTCGCCCACGGTGATATCACGGGCCGGGTGTGCACTTTCGTGGCAGGCCTGCTCGCTCTGGCTCTTCTGGCCAATATCCTTGCCGTATCCCGCCGCAAGGACTGACTCAGGCCTGCCGCTGTCGGCAATGCGCCCGGTTTCGGACATTTGTCATTCTGAGAATGACATCTCATCGATCAGATGCGAGGCTCCGGCCACCTTGTCTATGACGAAAAGCACATAGCGGATGTCAAGGGCTATATTGCGGCACAGGTCCGGATCGAAGACAATGTCGCTCATCGTCCCCTCCCATACCCTGTCGAAATTGATGCCTATGAGATCTCCATCCGCGTTGATGACAGGACTTCCCGAATTGCCGCCTGAAGTGTGGTTCGTGGCGATGAAACATACCGGTACGGTCTCCCCTCCATCGGCTCCGGAGATGCCCCATCTCCCGTAATCTTTTGTCCTGTATATTTCCCTCAGTCTCTCCGGCACATCGTAGTCGAAGATTTCCGGATTGTCTTTCTGCATTATCCCTTCAATTGTGGATGACGGAAGATAATATGTGCCATCGGCAGGAGAGTAGCCTCTGACCGAACCGTATGCTACCCTCAGTGTGAGATTGGCATCCGGATAGAACTCCTTCCCTGGCTCGAATTCCATCTGTCCTTTCATATAGTCCCTGTAGAGGAGGGTGATTTCCCGGGAGAGTCTGCGCCTGACAGGCAGAATGTCTTCTCTGTACCATTCATCGAAGGCTCTGCCGAATTCTACCGCAGGGTCATCTGTCAGCACCGTGATGTCGGCACCAGTCCCTGTCTCGCCGGCTGCAGTGACAATCCCGGCCAGAGCCGAGCTGTCTGCGAATACTGAATTTCCGAACAGGGAGTCGGCCCATATTTCAGCAGTCCCGTATCTTGACATGTTCCTGACAAAGTATTCCGGCTTGAATCCTGCAGGGACATTCCTGTCGAACCTGTCCATTACAGCAATGAACGACTCCTTGTCAATCGGCAGAAAATAGTCCTTGTAGAACGCCTCCGCAAGTCTCTCCAGCTCCATCGCAGCCTTGTCCACAGCCGTGTCACGGGCTGACAGCATTGCACCGTGAAGGATGTCAGCATATCCGGTCGCGAACCTTGAGAGCTCCACTGTCCTGGCTGTCTCGTTGTAGTAGTCGGCTGCATACGAGTACGGCTCCAGAAGCCGGTACAGGGAGTCGAGTCTGTCTGTTATGCCCTCGTATTCCGTTCCGGCGGCCCAGGCTTCGAACCTTTTCTCGTATTCCCGTTTCTTCTCCACGGTGTCCATTTTCCTTATGCCGCGCATTTCTCCCTGCCATTTCTTCCAAGAGTTGGCCACGCCGGCGTTCTTGGATGAATACTGGATCCGTACTGCCTGGCTCTGTGACATGTACCTGTCCTGGATGTCCAGACGCAGTGACCTGAGTCCAATCTTGTGCGGGTCGGATATTTCGGATATGTATCTTACTCCCTCTGACAAGATGTATTCCCTGGTACTGCCAGGATATCCGTAGACGAAAGTAAAATCACCCTCCTTCACCCCTTTGAGTGATATCCTGAAATATTTCCTTGGGGTGTACGGCACATTGCTTTCCGAGTACTCTGCAGGATTGTTGTCCTTGTCGGCGTAGATACGGAAGATGGAGAAGTCTCCCGTATGTCTCGGCCACATCCAGTTGTCAGTGTCCCCTCCGAACTTTCCTATCGAGGATGGCGGTGCCCCGACCAGCCGTATATCCCTGAATACCCTGTAGACGAAGAGAAAATATTGGTTGCCGTAATACAGAGCCTCCACATCCGCCTCCAGCCCCTTGCCCTCCGAGACTGCCTTGTCTATGAGGATTTTGGAATTGGCTTTCACTATGGAGTCCCTCTGCATTTCATCCATCCCCTCGGAGTATCCGGCAAGGACGGCATCCGTCACATCCTCCATCCTGTCAAGGAAACTGACTGTCAGCCCTTCATTAGGCAGTTCTTCGGAACGCGACATGGCCCAGAAGCCATCCTTGAGATAGTCGTGCTCCACTGAACTGTGCTTCTGGATCTGGGCATATCCACAGTGATGGTTGGTCAGAAGCAGACCTTCGGCAGATATCAGTTCTCCTGTACATCCGCGGCCGAACAGCACCACGGCATCCTTGAGTGATGCCCTGTTGATGCTGTAGATATCCTCCGCCTCCAGCCTGAACCCCTTCTCCTGCATATCCCCGATTCTTTCAGAAATGAGGGCGGGAAGCCACATTCCCTCGTCTGCGCTGGCATTGAAAAATGCTGCGGACAGCATCACAGATGCCGCCGCAGCAATAGTCCTGTATGTCTTCATCATCTATATACCGGTGTTGCGATTACCTGAAAAGCTCATCGAGTTTCTTGTAAAGGGCAGGATCCTCTCCGAGGAATGCCTCCACCACCTTGCTTTCCGGGTCGATGAGAATCTTGCAAGGATATCCCTGTACACCGTATGCGACGGTAATCTCGTCCGAATCTCCGTTGTAGAGGTTGGTCCAAGGCAGTTCGTATTTCTCCACCCCTTCTCTCCATTTTTCCTCTGAATCCCTGCAGTCGATGCCGACTATCTCAAGCCTGTCCTTGTATTTTCCGTATGCGGCCTTCATGTCCGGAATGCCTTTGATGCACCATCCGCACCATGTACCCCAGAAATCGATGAGGGCGTATTTCCCTTTGAATGAATCCAGGGTCATATATTCTCCGTCAAGGTTCTTGAGCCTGAAGTCAGGTACCTCGTATCCCGGTTTCATCTTGTTCCAGTTCTCTTCTATTACAAGCATCTGGCGGCTGCGTTCGATGCTTACATCGAGCACGCCTTTCATTTTCCCGTTCCTGACATTGTCTGAAAGCAGTTCCCACACTTCCACGCTTTCCTTTTCAGGAAGTCTTGTAGTGAAGAACCCGGAAAGCAGATTGTCAGGGTTTGCCTTGACATATTCATACATAAAGGTGTCGATGGCCTTGTCTGCCTCATCCATCAACGCTCTGATGGAGTCAGCCTTTTCCTTGTCCTCATTATATACGGCACGCCATTCACCGTACAGGGAGTCGAGCGCGGCATCGAGTCTCTTGTATTCGGCAGTACCCTCAAGGGCATCGTACAGTTCCGTCCCGGATATCTTCAGCTCATCGAGCGGTCCTTCTACATACATCGCATCTCCCGGCAGGAACAGGAACCTGTCGGAATAGGAAGTCATCCTGCCTCCAGGTGCGGGTTTCTCTGCCAGTGTTATGTAGAATGCCGCAGTGTCAGGCACTGTCATGGAGAAAAGCCCGTCGGTAACGGCAATCGTGTCAGCATAGTCTGTGCCGGCTCCCTCTGCATCCCAGACATATACAAGGAGGGTGTCTGTGCCGATGTCAACTTTACCGGAGAGGTTGTTCTTCGGTCCTCCGCAGCCCGCAAGCAGGGCGCACAAGCCGGCGGCTGCCGGCAGAATGATCCGTGTTTTCATTTTCAGTCGTTTTATACAGGTTATGATAACTTTCAGTTACAATCTTCAAAATTATCGCTTTATCTCGAAAAGACAAAAAAAATTATGGAATTTTCTGAATCATTTTCTGAATCAGACTGATGTATTTCCTTCGCACATATCCCTTGTCATCGGTCAGTACCGTGAACGGAAGGGCTGACAGGTCGAAATTCTGCATCAGCCTTTCTGCAAGTTCCGGCCTGGTGTTCCATACCTCATCCATGTCTATCAGCACCGCCTTTCTTATCAGGATGCTGTCTGCAGACTCCTGGCCTGGAGAAGATGCCGCAATCCTGCGCCTGCAGGATACTGCAGAGTCCGCGGCTGCCATCTCTGCCTGGCACACGGGACATCCATCGGTATGGAATATCACCGCAGCATTCTTCAGGTTGCAGAGGTTGATGTCAGCTTTCCTTTTCCGTACAGAGTCACCGGCCCCTTTCCGGACTATCACCGCGCTTGTCTTGATTTTCGGCAGCCTCTCTCCTTCCGGGCATAGGGAGCCGAGCCTTTTGAGAAGGAGGGCAAGCTCCACCACTTTCAGGGAGTCCTCGCCTGTGTCCCATATATCGCCGCGCGAAAGGATATATCTGTCGATGAACGGTATTGTACCGCATTTGTAGCTCTCTTTTCTCTGACTGGACAGATAGTACAGCAGATCTCCCGTGAGCTGTCTGTAGAGAAGGGTGTCACCACTCCCCAAGGTCCTTGCCTCTATATGCGCGGCCACCCTGTCGACCCCGCTGCATCCCATACGGTCTTCCATATTCTGGAATGTGCTCCTGAACATCCGCATCGCTTTTTCGCTCCCGTATTCTTCATTTTGCCGGCTTGTCGCTGATGCGAGCAGGGTCTCGAGCGCACCCGTGTCGAGATTCCTTCCGACGATTGTTCCTGAAGGGGATATCAGGAAGAGCCTCGGTGTCCGGATGACTCCGTATTTCACTGACATTCCGGAGGTCAGGTCAGGATCCCACAGATGGATTACCTTGACTGTCGTGGAGCCGATGTCCAGGTCCTGTTCCCTGTACCTTTCCCATTTCTCGGGATCCTTGCCGGTGTAGACCGCATAAAGGACTGCATCGAACCCGTCATTCTCGAGCATATTGCGCAGCAGGATGCTTTCTACCTTGCATCTGGCGCAGCCTGTGTCGTAGAAATAGAGGATGCTGTACCTTCCGTCTGTTTCCCGGACTTCCCCGGACGCGGTCCCGCCATAGAGGGTGACCGGAGCTCCATCCGGAGAGAAAAGCGTGATTTCCGGAGCATGGCAGCCTATGAGTGACTGCCGGTTGCTTTCTGCGAAAAGCCTTGCACTCCACCAGTCAGCCTCGTCTTTCAGCCTGACCTGTCCGTCCCGTATCCATCTGTCATAGATATGGATTGCGACCGCATCGTCCCCCATGACCGGAGATTCGAGGAAATGTCTGAATGTGAGGATTGTCACAGCCTGGCGGACAAGGGAATCCGTACATACGCCGATGATGAAATCGGACTCTTTGCATTTCACCTCAGCCGTCTCGCGCTCCATTGCCCTGAAGTATTCCTCCAGCTTGCCCTCTATCGCGGAAATGACCGTGCTGTCGAGCCTGTGCACGGAAGTGCTGTCTGCCTGTGGCGTGCCCTGTGTCGGGAAAGCCTGCGGCATTTCAGTCCCCATCCCTGTCTGGGCGGCTACGGTATGGAGGATGACGGCGCAGACAACTGCGGCGGATATGTGCAACAACCGTTTCATCAGAGTCTTACCCCCTCGGGGAGGAATCTGGATGTATCCCCACCGTGCTTGATGATGTCCCTTACCGCTGAGGAGGATATATGGGCGAATTCCTGGGCCGTAGGGATGATGATGGTCTCTATTTCGGGAGCAAGGACACGGTTGGCATCGGCTATCGACCTCTCGGTCTCGAAATCTATCATGTTCCGTACACCTCTGACTATATGTCTGATGCCGAGTTCCCTGCAGGTGTCCACCGTGAGGTTCCCGTATGACATGATCCGTACTCCCTTCATCCCGTCGGTGGCCTGGCGGATGATGTCAAGCCGTTTCTCTGTCGGGAAACATCCTCTCTTGTCAATGTTTATACCTACGGCCACCACCACTTCGTCAAACATTGTCAGTGCCCTTTTCAGAATATTGAGATGTCCTGAAGTGAACGGGTCGAACGAGCCGGGGAAAAGTGCAGTCCTTTTTTCCATTGTCTTTCTGTTTCGGATTCTGTCCTGGTGTCACAGCTGCCAGTCTATCGGGGTCTTCCCCTGGGCTTCAAGCAGCCTGTTTGTCTTTGAGAAATGCCTGCAGCCGAAGAAAGCCCCTCTTGCGAGCGGCGATGGGTGGGCGGCTTCCAGCACATAGTGTCTTGAAGTGTCGATAAGGGGCTTTTTGCTTCTTGCGAAATTGCCCCAGAGCAGGAATACGACCCCGTCGAGATTGTCCGAGATGTACCTTATGACCGCATCCGTAAACTCGGTCCAGCCTATACTGCTGTGGGATGCCGGTGCTCCGGCGCGTACTGTCAGCACAGCATTGAGCAGAAGGACACCCTGTCTGGCCCATTTCTCGAGATGCGGATATCCGCTCATTCTGATTCCGAGGTCATTCTCTATTTCAGTGAATATGTTGCGCAGGGATGGAGGAGGCGGTACGTTTTCCGGTACAGAGAACGACAGCCCTTCCGCCTGCCCGTACCCGTGATAAGGGTCCTGTCCGAGAATCACCGCTTTCACCTTGTCCACCGGTGTGAGTTCGAAAGCCTTGAATATCTGTTTCCCCGGAGGGAAAATCTTTGCCCCGGATGCTTTCTCCTGATGCAGGAAAGACACCAGACGGACGAAATACGGCTTGTCGAATTCATCGGCCAGCGCCAGCTTCCAGCTTTCTTCTATCTGTACTTCCATTTCCCTGATTTAATGTTCTCCTGTGCAATTCCGGATGATGGAACAGCATTATGGATGGCAAATGTAGCAATAATTGCGGATTATTCGTAGCGGAGGGCATCTATAGGGTCGAGGGCAGCTGCTTTTTTGGCCGGATACCAGCCGAAAAAGACTCCTGTGACCGTACAGACCGCGAACGACAGCACCACGCTCCAGGTCTGGATTGCGACAGGCCAGTTCGCCAGCCAGTTGATGCATGCGCAGATCGTGCCGCCTATGATGATGCCGATTATACCTCCAGTTATGCTTATCAGGATAGCTTCAATCAGGAACTGCATAAGTATGTCCACCCCTCTCGCTCCTACCGACATCCTCAGCCCGATTTCCTTTGTGCGTTCTGTAACGGAGACATACATAATGTTCATGATGCCGATTCCTCCCACAAGGAGGGAGATGCCTGCGATACAGGCAAGCAGGGTTGTGAGTATGTTGGTGGTGGTGTCCATCATTTCACTCAGCTCCTGCTGGCTTCTGATCATGAAGTCATCCGCCTCGTCTTCCTTGAGCCTGTGCTGCCTCCTGAGGATGTCCTCTATCTCATCCGTCGCGTACGATGTCATATCCTCCGAAATGGCAGAGGCGAAAATGCCCTGCAGATATGTCACTGCGAGAAGCCTTTTCATGACGGTCGTGTATGGAGCCAGCACTATCTCGTCCTGGTCCATTCCCATCGAGTTGTATCCTTTTGACTCCAGTATCCCTATCACCCTGAGGGGCACCTGGTTGATTCTTATGGTCTCTCCTATCGGATCCCTGCCGTCAGGGAAAAGGTTGTCCACTATAGTCTTGCCTATGACACATACTTTTGCGGATGTCCTGACATCATGCTCTGTGAACATCTCCCCGTCCTCGATGTTCAGCTGCCTGATGTCAAGATATTCCGTGCCGACCCCGTTTACGGATGCAGGATAGTTGTTGTTGCCGCTTACAAGCTGTCCGGAAGCCGAGACATTAGGGCTCAGGGCCGTGAGATAGATGCATTCGTTCCGGAGCGCCTCATAGTCTTCCGTCTTGAGTGTCTGCATCTCGTCCGCGCTCAGCCTTACTCCTCCTCTCCTGTCTCCTCCCGGGTGTATCATTATTATGTTGGAGCCCATTGATGAGATTTCTTTCTGGATGCTCTGCTTCGCTCCCTGCCCGATGGCTATCATGGTGATGACGGCAGCCACACCGATTATGATTCCGAGCATAGTGAGGAAAGCCCTCGTCTTGTTGTTCGCGATGGCTTTGAGAGATATCCTGAATAGATTTGTCCAGTTCATACCGTAATGTCGTTTTTCTTCCGTCTGTCTGTGCCGGTTCAGTCATCCTCGCTTGCAGGCAGGGCCGCGAGGGTCTTTTCTGCGGACAGGATATCAGTGTTTACCTTGTCCTCTATTATGTGCCCATCCCTGAGCCTGATATTCCGGC
This sequence comes from uncultured Bacteroidales bacterium, assembly GCA_944325435.1. GTDB lineage: Bacteria > Bacteroidota > Bacteroidia > Bacteroidales > UBA932 > Cryptobacteroides. The sequence goes on from CALVAC010000013.1 coordinate 60,951, forward strand.
TGCTGTATGAGGCGATGTCGGGATTGTGCGTGACGAAGATGATGGTCCTCCCTTCAGCGTGCAGCCTCTGGAGCAGGACCAGTATCTCGAAGGAAGTCCTGGTGTCGAGGTTGCCCGTCGCCTCATCCGCAAGGATTACGGCCGGGTTGTTGACCAGGGCGCGGGCGATGGCGACCCTCTGCATCTGTCCGCCGGACATCTGGTTGGACTTGTGGTTGAGCCTGTCCCCGAGACCGACAGCCTTCAGGGCCTCGACCGCCCTTGAGCGGCGTTCGGACGAGCCTACCTCATCGTTGTACATCAGCGGCAGCTCCACATTCTCTATGGCGGTGCTCTTCGGGAGCAGGTTGTAGTTCTGGAATACGAACCCGATTTTCCTGTTCCTGAGAACAGCCCTCTGTGACTTGCTCATCGATTTTACAGGTATCCCGTCCAGCAGGTATTCCCCGGATGTGGGGGTGTCGAGGCAGCCGAGTATGTTGAGCATCGTCGACTTTCCGGAGCCGGATGCCCCCATTATGGTCACGAATTCCCCTTCATGGATGTCGAATGACACTCCTCGCAGGGCGTGTACCGTCTCGTCCCCGACGATGAAATCTCTCCTGATATTCTGCAGTTCTATGACTTTCTTCATTTCCGCTGTTCTCTAATGTCTGACTGATGCGTCATCTTCCCGGAGGCCCCGGCATGAACGGGTTTCCGTTCTTCTTTGCAAGGGATTCCAGTCCGGCGAAACTTGCTCCGGCAATGATTTCCATCCCCTCGGAGACACCTCCGGTTATCTCGGTGCTGACGCCATCGCTTATGCCGGTGGTGACAGGATGTGCGGTGAATACATTGCCTTCCTTTGTCCACAGTTTGGATGTCCCTTCGCAGTCTATGATCCTGTCGCTCTTTGCGGCCGTCGCCTGAGGGTTGAACCTCAATGCCCTCGATGGGACGCACAGGACATCGTGTGCCTCCTGCGTATATATGGAGAGGTTGGCCGTGAGCCTCGGGAGCAGCTTGAGGTCAGGGTTGTCCGCAGCGATGACCACTTCGTAGGTCACCACGCTTTCTGATGTGGTGCTTGTCGTGCTTGAACTTGATGAGGAGCTGCCGAGCCTTATCTGGATGACCTTACCCTCGAAGACATCGTCCGGATATGCATCGACAGTGAAACTTACCCTCTGGCCCTCCTTCACGCCTCCTATGTCGGCTTCATCCACATCTGCGACAACCTGCATCTTGGTCAGGTCAGCCGCTATGGTGAACAGGGTAGGGGTCTCGAATCCTGCGGCGACAGTCTGCCCCTCCTCGACGGCGCGGTCGATGACTATTCCGTCTATCGGGGATGCTATGGTTGCGTACGAGAGGTTCCTTTCGGCCTTGGCAAGTGCGGCCTGGCTGTTCTCGTATGCGCTTTTTGCCATTGCGTAGTTGTATTCCGCCTGCTCGTATTCCGTGTCGCTTATCAGATTCTTCTCATGCAGCCCCTTGCTTCTTGCATAGTTCTTCTCCTGATATATGTATTCCGCCTTGTTGCCATCGTATGTCGCCCTTGCGGATGCCAGGTCGCTTTCAAGGGTCACCTTGTCCATTTCCGCGATAATCTGCCCCTCCTTGACCGTGGAGTTGTAGTCTGCATAGAGTTTCGCTATGATTCCGGACACCTGTGTGCCGACCTCGACTTCCGTGACAGGCTCAATTGTGCCGGTGGCTGTCACGAAATAGGCGACATCCCCCCTTTCAACGGATACCGTGTCGTATGTGACCTGCTGCAATACCTTCCGCTTGCCGGCAACAATGAATATCGCGGCAGCGATGATTACGGCAATGACTGTCCATGTTATCGCTCTTTTTGTCCCTTTTTTCATCGTATCTTGATTTTTCTGTTTGACATTTTCCGCTGCAGATTCTTCAGCCTGTTCAGGATGGCTGGACTACAGTGTTATCTCCTGCCCGGAATAGAACTTGAGTAGCTGTATGTTCAGCACCGCCATATATTTGGCCTGCAGTACCTCCTGCTCTGCACTCAACAGGTTGTTCTTCTCGGTCAGAAGCTCAACCGTGTTTTTCATACCGAGCCCGAACTGCTCGCTCACAAGGTCGTAGCTGGCCTGCGAACTTTTCAGATTCTCTATGGCTGCGGTGTATTGCAGCTGTGAACTCCAGGCATCCATCCACAGGCTCTCTATGGTCTTGTACAGTTCCTTGCGGCTTTCCTTCAGGTCGAGTTCCGATGTCTTCAGCTGGAGTCGGGCCTTTTCCACGGCGCTCTTTGTCTGTCTGTTGCTGAAGATAGGCACGTTCAGGGTCAGCCCTATCGAGTTGTTCCAGCCGTTGCGTATCTGTTCCGTGAATGTGAAGTCCGTTCCGCTGGTGTGGTTCGTCCCGATTCCGGCGCTTACCGACAGGGTCGGTATGTATCCGGATCTGGCGATGCGGATGCCCAGTTCGGATGCTTCGACATTCAGTTCGCCTGCCTGTATCTCCGGACGGATCCCGAGAGCGGACTGGTATACCATCTCCTTGTCCGGGAGAGGGGAGAGGACGGTCTCGTCCCCAATCTCGGGAAGCAGGAGATCCATCTCCGGTTCCCCCTCAATCTCAAGCAGCTGCTTGAGCTGCAGCCTGTAGTCCTGCAGTGTAGTCTGGGCTGTCACAAGCTGGTACTTGTCGTTGCTGACCTGGGACTCCAGCTGTGCGTAGTCCGCCCTTGAAATGCTTCCGGATGCGAGCAGTTCCTTCCCTCTTTCCAGCTGGGCCGTGCTGACTTCAAGAGTGTTGCGGTTCACATCCACGGATTCGTTGGCATAGAGTATCTGTATGTAGGTCTGCGCTATGCTCTCCATAATGTCATTTGCAGTGGAGCTTACATCCAGTTCCGCTATCCTTGTGTTGAGCTCTTCCTGCCGTATGGTCTTGCGGTTGCGGCCTCCGTTGTACACTGTCCATTGCGCATTGAGTCCGTAGTTCCCGGTGTAGCTCGTGTTGGAGTTGGACTCCAGTATCTCTGTCCCGCTTACTGTCGCGCTGCTCTCCTGGTAGGGGCGGTTGATCACGCTGTGCGAGGTGGAGAAGGATAGGGAAGGGAAAAGCGCCCCTTTTGCAGTCTTGATGTCCACATTGGCGTCATCCACGGCTATCCTGCTCTTCTGCAGTGAGATGTTCTCTACCAGGGCATATTCTATACATCTGCGCAGAGTCCATGTCCCGGAGGTGTCATTCAGAAGCACTGCCGTGCTGTCTACATTACGGGAAATGTCCGCTGCAGATTCTGCAGCGGACAACCGTTCACTATTCTGCACCTTGACCGTATCCCGTATGTCCGGTGCGGCTGAAAGGACCGCAGGGGAATAAGCAAGTCCCGCGGCCGTGCAGAGACAAATCAATGATAATCCTTTCATTTTGCGACAATTGAAGATGGTTTTCCGGGGAATACGAATCCGGTGACATCATCAATAGTGCGGACATATACAAACTTCAGGCCTTTTGTGTAAATCTCCTTTATGTCTTCCACATCTTTCCTGTTGTCTTCAGATATGACAATGGTGCTGACTCCTGCCCTTTTCGCGGCGAGAATCTTTTCCTTGATGCCTCCCACTGGCAGAACCCTGCCCCTGAGCGTCATCTCTCCGGTCATCGCCACACCGCTCCGTATCTTTTCCCCTCTCAGGGCTGATACCATGGAGCATACCATAGTGATACCTGCAGACGGCCCGTCCTTAGGCACCGCACCTTCAGGGACGTGCACGTGCAGGTCTTTCTTTGCGAATTCCCTGGAAGTCATCCCCGCCATCTTCGGGTGCGCCTTGATATACTGGTAGGCTATCTGGGCGGACTCTTTCATGACATCCCCGAGGTTGCCTGTCATGCTGAGCATTCCCTTGCCATCGCTGACAGAGCTTTCGATAAAGAGTATCTCACCTCCGACGGCTGTCCAAGCGAGGCCTGTGACCACGCCGGGAGCCTCGTTCCCCTCCTGCATGTCGTGGAAACTGACCGGCAGCCCGAGGTATTCTTTCAGGTCTGATACCTGGATGCTTGCAGGAAGCTCCTCCTCCAGAGCGATTTTCTTTGCGGTGACCCTGGCCAGCTTTGCTATCTGCTTTTCAAGACCCCTGACCCCCGACTCCCTCGTGTACTGTCCGATGATGGCCATTATGGTCTTCTTGTCTATCTTCATCTGCCCTTTCTTCAGCCCGTGCTCTTTAAGCTGGCGTGGAATGAGGTAGTGTCGCGCTATCTCGTATTTCTCTTCTGCCAGATATCCGCTCACGGGAATCATCTCCATCCTGTCCCTCAGCGCGGGCTGTATCGTGGAGATGTCGTTCGCTGTGGTGATGAACAGCACATTGGAAAGGTCATAGTCTATGTCGAGATAGTTGTCGTGGAAGGTTGTGTTCTGCTCGGGGTCGAGGGCTTCGAGCAGGGCGGATGACGGATCCCCCTTGAAGTCGCTGCTGAGCTTGTCCACCTCATCCAGCACTATCACCGGGTTGGATGTGCCTGCCCTCATAATGCCGTTCAGTATCCTTCCTGGAAGCGCGCCGACGTATGTCTTGCGGTGCCCCCTTATTTCGCTCTCATCGTGCACTCCACCCAGGGCTATCCTCACGTATTTCCTTCCGAGGGCGCGTGCTATGGACTTTCCGAGGCTCGTCTTGCCTACTCCGGGAGGCCCGTACAGGCACAGGATAGGCGACTTCATGTCACCCTTCAGCTTCAGCACGGCCAGGTATTCGATTATCCTGTCCTTGACCGTGTCCAGACCGTAGTGGTCCTCATCCAGCACTTTCTGGGCGTTCTTCAGGTCGAGGTTGTCCTGCGACATCTCCCCCCACGGAAGGTCCAGCATGAACTGGATATAGTTGTACTGGATACTGTATTCGGGCGAGCTCGGGTTGTATCTCTCCAGCTTGGCCATCTCTTTCTCGAAGATATCCTTCACCTCCTCCGGCCATATCTTTTCTTCCGCCCTCTTGCGGAACTTGTCGAAATCTTCCGCGTCATCCATACCGAGTTCCTCCTGGATGGTCCTCAGCTGGTTGTTGAGATAGTATTCCCTCTGCTGCTGGTCTATCTCGCTCTTGACCTTCTGGTTGATGTCCTGCTTTATCTTGAGCAGCTCGATCTGGGTGTCGAGCACCGCAAGCAGTTTCATTGCGCGGGTCTTGATGTCGGCATACTGGAGCAGCTCCACCTTTTCGAAGAAATTGTCCACTTCTACGGTGGTGGCGATAAAGTTGGTGAGGAATTCGAAATTGTCTATCGACTTCAGTGCCATCGCCGCCTCTTTCGGAGCGAATACGGAGTACTTCATGATGGCTGTCGCCTTCTCCTTGAGGGACTCTATTATCATCTTGATGTTGTTGTCCATCTCCGGCACTGAATCATGCAGATAATGCACCCTTGCAAGAATGTAAGGGTCATATTCCATGATGTCCTCTATCTCGAACCTCGAGAATCCCTGCAGTATTGCCGTCAGGGTGCCGTCCGGCATTTCCAGGGTCTTGATGATCCTGGCCACGGTCCCGTAACCGTAAAGGTCCTCTTTCTTAGGGTCCTCTACTGTCACATCCAGCTGCGGCACTGCACCTATGTATGTGTTGTTCTTCTCTGCATCCTCTATGAGCTTGATGGATTTTTCCCTTCCTATCGTGATCGGATAGACCGTGCCGGGGAACAGCACTGCATTTCTCAACGCCAGGATAGGAAGCGAATCAGGAAGCTCGGCCTCGTTCACCTTCATCATGCCATCTCCCTGCATGACAGGAATGATGTTCACTTCAGTCCCAAGCGGAGACATTATTTCTTTGATATCCTTCATATATACACCTTATTAATATATAATGTCAGAACCTGATGCGGACACACTTCTGCCAATTTGTCAGAAGTGTGCCTTTTTCAGAACCGGTCGGCATATAGGTCAATCTTTATGCCATACCGGAAACGCCGTTAAAAAATGCCTGGAGCCGTCCAAAACGGATATATTTGCCCAAAAAACGGCCAAAAAATATTGTAACTAAAAAAAAGATGTCTATCTTTGCACGGTTGTATTGGTTTTAATATTTTGTTAAAAATTGATAGTTATGACAAAGGCAGAAATTGTAAACGAGATTGCTAAGACGGTCAACGTAGAGAAGAACACTGTCCAGGCAATAGTAAATGAGTTCACCGCATGCGTGAAGGACTCACTTGCAAAAGGCAATCCGGTATATATCCGCGGATTCGGCAGCTTCATCATCAAGCACCGAGCAGAGAAGGCAGCCAGGAACATCACCAAGAATACTACTATGACTATACCGGCTCACGATGTGCCAGCCTTCAAACCGGCAAAGGTTTTCGTGAACGTTGTTAAAAAATAATCTAAAATTTCTCAATTATGCCAAGCGGTAAAAAAAGAAAGAGACATAAGATGGCTACGCACAAGCGTAAGAAACGCCTGCGCAAGAACAGACACAAGAAGAAAAAGTAGTTCCGCGTCTGCCATTTTAGCAGTCTGCTGATTGGGAAAGGCTGGCCGGTGGTCAGCCTTTCCGTTTTGAAGTCTCATAATGTTAATTTCCTGAATGGAAGCTGTAAAAGATCTTATCGTTGATGCCAATCCGGTCGAGGTTTCGATAGCCCTGATGGAGAACCATCGTCTTATCGAACTCAACCAGGAGTCAAGCCAGGGACACAGTTTCGCTGTCGGAGATGTATATCTCGGCAAGGTGAAGAAGATTCTTCCGTCCCTGAATGCGGCCTTCGTGGACATCGGTGATGAAAAAGAGGCTTTCGTGCATTATCTTGACCTGGGGCTGTATTTCTCCGCTTTTGACGAGTTCGTGAAGAGAAGCAACCCCAACTCGGACCTGAAAGGGATATACTCCCACATCAAGATAGGTCCGGTGCTCGAGAAGGAGGGCAGGATCGAGCAGGTCCTCTCTCCCGGACAGATGATAATAGTGCAGATAGTGAAGGAGCCGATTTCCACCAAAGGATCCAGACTTACTGCGGAAATTTCATTAGCAGGACGCAACATTGTACTGCTCCCCTTTGCAGAAAAGGTGAGCGTCTCCCAGAAGATTTCTTCAAAGGAAGAGAAAAGGAGACTTGAAACGCTTGTGAGGAATATCCTCCCGAAGAATTACGGCGCAATCATCCGCACGGCGGCCGAAGGCAAGAATGCAGCTGTGCTCGATGCTGAGATAATGACGCTTGTCCGTAAATGGGAGGACTCCTGGAAGAAACTGGCCCGTTCAAAGAATGTCCAGCTGCTGTTTACCGAATACAGCAAGACCACCACTATCCTCCGCGACCTCCTGAACGACTCGTTCTCGAATATCTATGTCAATGATGAGAATGTGTACGAGGAGATACGCAGGTACATTTCGCTCATTTCTCCGGAGCAGGAGAAGATAGTGAAGCATTACAGGGACCCGCAGCCGATTTTCGACCATTTCGAGGTCACCCGGCAGATCAAGAGTTCATTCGGGAAGGTGGTCCCTATCAAGCAGGGGGCATATCTTGTGATAGAGCACACTGAAGCCCTGCATGTGATTGATGTCAACAGCGGCACACGCTCCAAGAACAAGGAGCAGGAGCAGAACACCTACGATGTCAACTGCTATGCTGCCGAGGAGATTGCGCGGCAGCTCCGGCTGAGGGACATGGGCGGCATCGTGATTGTGGATTTCATCGACATGGAGTCCAACGAGCACAGGAACATGCTGTACAAGCACATGCAGGAACTGATGCAGAATGACAGGGCAAAGCACAATGTCCTGCCGCTCACGAAGTTCGGGCTTATGCAGATTACCCGCCAGAGGGTGAGGCCGGCGACCGAGATCAACACTACCGAAGTGTGTCCGGTATGCCATGGCACGGGAAAGATATCATCAAGCGTAGTCATTGACGAAGCCATCGAGAGGAGGCTGGCGTATTATGTCAATGAGAAAGGTCTCAAGACACTGGTGCTGAAGACCAGCCCGATACTTGGGGCATATCTGAACAGGGGCCTGTTCTCCATACTGCACAAATGGAAGAGCAAGTACAGATGCAAGATCAGACTTGTGGAAGTCACCGATTTCACGGTCCTGCAGAATGAATTCTACACTGACAAGGGGGACAGGCTGGACAGCTAGTCCCCCTTTTTCATCCCATCCACGCGGATATTCCGGACAGTGCAGTGGAGTGCCGGATAGAAAATCATCATCTTTTAATTTTTAAGGCGCGGATGTAAAAAACAATCAAAGATAAACCTTCAGGGAGGGAAAACCACGATTCATTTCCGGAACTGCCGCCTTTCGTGGAAAAATGTTATCCGGAGCCTCTTCCGGCCGGGTGAAACAATTTGGCAGTCACTTGTTTGTGAAAACGGATTTTTTATAAATTTGTAGGCTGAACCATAAAAACAACTGACAGATATGAAACGAATCTTATGGCTTGCCATGCTTTCGTGCGTGGCATCGACCCTTGCCATGGCCCAGGACAGACAGTGACGGAAATTTTTCCATCGAGGCGGATGAGTCCGATGTCCTGGTGGTCCAGAGTCTCGGCTACGAGACAGTGGAAATTCCGGTCGGAGTGCGTTCCAGATTCAGCGTCATCCTGGAGGATGCTGTCCATCTTCTTGATGATGTGGTGGTGACTGGTTACCAGACTCTCTCCAAGGAACGGGCGACAGGTTCGTTCGACATCATTGACAAGGCCCAGATCCAGAAGCCGGCGGGAAATATCGCTACGAGGCTTATCGGTTCCGCTGCTGGTCTGGTCGGGACCCAGGATGCGTACGGCAACCCTGTCTTCGAGATCAGGGGACGGTCCAGCCTTACGGATGAGCCTACCCAGCCTCTCCTTGTGGTCGACGGGTTCGCCATAGAGGGCGGTTTCGATTCCATTAACCCCAACGATGTGGAGAGCATAACAGTCCTCAAGGATGCGGCTGCGGCCTCCATCTGGGGAGCGAAGTCGGCCAACGGAGTGATAGTGGTCACTACGAAGAACGGGATGCCAGGGGGGGCAGGTACCAAGGTGACTGTCGACTATTCCGGCTTCTTCAAGGTATCGTCCAAGCTTGACCTGGACTATACCCTTTCCGAGGCTTCCGTGGATGATGTCATAGATTACGAGCTCTACGGTTTCGGCCGCTGGGATTCATCCGTATGGCTTGCTAATCATGAGGAATCTGACTATAACGGAGGAATGAGCACTGTCTACAATCTCCTGAACGAGAACAGGCTCGGACATCTTTCCGATGCCGACATGAATGCGGCCATCGAAGCCCTCAGGGGCAACAGCAACCATGACCAGATAAGGAAATACCTTCTCCAGAACCCTATAGTGCATCAGGAGAACATATCCATCAATATGGTCAACGACAGGTCCTCCACAACACTTTCCCTGCTCTACCAGAACGACAGACAGCACTACAAGAGGAACAATAGCACCAAATATATGGTGAACTTCCGCAACAGGACCCGCCTGTTCAAGTGGCTGGACTTCAATTTCAACGGATCGTACACATACACCCGGGCCGACAACAGCGGCTACGGGCTTCCGGGGCTGTCTCCGTACGAGATGCTCATGGATGAGGACGGCAACTATATACCGTACTCCTACGGGGTAAACCTCAATTATGTGGACCGCCATGTGCCTGCGGATGCCTTCCCTTATTCGGACTGGAGCTGGAACCCTGTGCAGGAGATGGACAACCGCAGCCTGACAAGCACAAGCTCTGTGGCCCGTGTACAGGCCGGACTGACAGTCAAGATATGGGAGGGGCTTACATTCGATTCACGGGTGCAGTACGAGATGATGGACTCCCATACCCACAACTATTACAACGAGAACACTTACACCGTGCGGTACGAAGTCAATTCTGCCGCTACCTGGGACAAGGAGACGGATGCCGTGACCGCCAATCTCCCTACAGGAGGGTTCCTCGACCAGAGCAGGACAAGACGTGATGTCATCACTTTCCGTAACCAGCTGAACTTCAACCATACTTTCGCAGACAGACATGCCATCGCCTTTGTGGCCGGTGTCGAGACCATAGACAACCGTTACCAGAGTTTCGGATATCCGAGGACTTACGGATACGACGATGAGACCTTGAGCGTGGGCAATTTCCCCAACGGAATCGGCGGCACGGGTGTGTACCAGCTCAAGGACTGGCAGGGCACCAACCTGACGATGGATTACCAGAACTCGTTCTCCTACACCACTGACAGGTATTTCTCCGCATTCGGCAACCTTTCCTATACCTACGACAACAGGTACACAGTTTCCGGAAGTGCGAGGACGGATGCATCCAACCTCATCACTGATGACCCGAAATACCGCTATGCCCCGTTCTGGTCTGTGGGCGCGGGCTGGCAGATAGCCAACGAGGCATTCATGGAGGACATCTCATGGATAGACCAGCTGACCCTCAGGGCCACATTCGGATATAACGGGAATGTGGACAAGTCTACCACTTTCAAGCCTCTGGTCAATATCAGCTCATCCCCTAATGTCGTGACCGGGGAGCTGACCGGCTCCATGTCGAGCTACGGCAACCCTACCCTCCGCTGGGAGAGGACGGGCACCTGGGATGTGGGAGTGGACTTCAACTTCTTCGGCAGCAAGCTCTTCGGTAAGATAGATGTCTACAACAAGCATTCAGAGGACCTTATTGCCGATGTGACCATACCTTCAGTCCAGGGCACGACTTCAATGCGTCTGAACAACGGGGAGATTGTCAACAGGGGATTTGAACTGGAGCTCGGATCTGCCCTCCGCATATCCAAGGATGTGACGTGGGATGGTATGCTCACCCTGTCCTACAACCGTAACCGTGTGGTATCCCTCCAGCAGGAGCCTACAGAAGCGTATGCGCTGGCTATGTACTCTGGCACGAGCTCTGCGTGGATGGAAGGCTATGATATGAGCGCCCTCTGGTGCTATATGTACGGAGGTCTGATGAACACCGGGACCGAGGATGCTCCGGCCATGAAACCTACTATCCTGCACAAGAGCGGACTGCGCGAGACTTTCGACACATGGCCTACCGGAGAACCGCTTGATCTTTCATATTATATGGGTGTCATGACGGCTCCGTGGAACATGTCTTTCTCTACATCCTTCCATGTCTATGATTTCGACATATCACTCATCCTGACCGGCAAGTTCGGCCACAAGTTCATGAGGGAGAGCTTCAATTATCCTGGCATGTCAGGGCAGGCGATACCGAACGCCAAATATTCCGAGGTGGTGAACGGCAACCCTGACGAGATTATCCCTCTTCCGCAGACAGAGATAGAGGAACGGTACTATTTCTGGGACAGGTTCTATTCGTATATGTCATATCTGGCTGTCGACGCAAGCCATATCAGGGTCCAGGAGATCAATGTGGCGTATAACCTGCCGAAGACTGCGGTAGCCCGCCTGCGTATGCAGTCCATGCAGGTCTATTTCCAGTGCAACAACCCGTTCAACATCTATTTCAACGGGTACAGGGAGGATCCTGAATTCGGCAGGGGCTCTGTGAGACTCCAGGCTGCCTATACTATCGGACTCAAGTTCAAATTCTAATTCTGACAAGTCATGAAAACAAGAAATATAATATATGCCCTTGCAGTAGCTGTCCTCCCTGCGATGGTGTCCTGCAACAAATTCCTTGATGCGGACCCGTCCAAGTCGACCCAGAAGACCATCGAGACGGCGGAGCAGCTCGATGCCATACTCGGGACATATTCAAGGTTCTATTCCGAGTACAACCATACCGCCCTTGCCTGCGATGATTTCGGCATATCCCCGGAGATGGAGGATGGAGGGGCAAGTTTCTCCCCTGTCAGCGAACTGGCTTTCATATTGTGCAGCGACAGATGCACCCAGACAGGCAGGCTGCTCTGGGATGGTGAATATTCCAAAATCTACTATGCCAACCTTGTGCTGGCGAATATAGATGATGTCTCCGGGGACCAGGCCTACAAGGATAACCTCAAGGCTGAAGCGCATTTCCTCAGGGCATATTCAATGTTCCAGCTCGCCCTGGCATATACCCTTTATTATGACGGCACAAACGGAGATGAACCGGGATTGCCTCTCAAACAGACCACATCTTTCGAGGAGAGCGTGGCACGGGCTGACCTTGCGGACACCTGGGCATTCATAGAGTCCGACCTTCAGTCTGCTCTCGGCGGCATCACGGCCCCCCTTGTCTCAGGAGGGAAACGTCGTGTGTGGAGGGGGACAACAGCCGCAGTACACGCCTTTGCGGCAAGATACTATCTCTACCGCGGCGACTATACCAACGCCCTTGCGCAGGTGGAGGCTGTCCTTTCCGAGACCAGCACCCTCAAGGACTACAATACTTCCATGTCATATTTCGAAGAGCCGGATGATTACACCATAAACGAGAGCAGCGGCAGTCCGGAGAAAGTGTTTGTATATTATCCTTATACCTGTCTGCAGTTCTATGGTTCCAACGGTTTTCCTGAACTGTTTGAATGGGAGGAGCTTCTGTTCGCCAGGACCTGCTCGTACGCTTCATGGTGGTATATCCCGAGCAAAGGACTGCTCGACACCTACGAAGTGGACCTGCCCGAGGAGACTCCGGCGGCTGTCTCCGAGGAACTTGAGGATGGGGAAGAGTATGACTGGAGGAAGAATGACCGCCGTTACGAATATTTCATCTGCGAGGACTTTTCGCTCAGATACTGCTCCAAGGACCCGGCATTCCGGTATCCGGGATACTGCCAGTTCTATTACGACAATATCATCTCCGGACCTACTGTGTCCGAGATGCTGCTGATAAAGGCCGAGATCCAGGCCCGTCAGGGTGACTTCTCCGAGGCTATGGAGACATTGCGCCCTCTCAGGGCAGCCCGTATCAGGCCAGATGTCGATGACAGCCGGTTCTTCACCGTCGCATCGCAGCAGGAGGCTCTGACGAAGATTCTCCAGGAGCGCCGCCGCGAACTGGCTTTCGTGATGCGCTGGTATGACATCAAGAGGCTTAACGCCAACGATGACCCTTCCGATGACATCACAATATCGAAGACTTTCTATCCATACAACACTTCGACCGTGCTGTCTTCCGAGGAGCCCGTAGAGTACAGGATTGAACCTGGTTCGAGGAAATTCGCGACCCCTATACCTGATGTCGAGATCACAAGGTCAGAAGGAGTCATACAGCAGAATACATATTGATTTGGTTGTCAGCGGGGCGGTCGTGGCAGACCGTCCCGTCTGGCACTGATTTTTATATGGAGACAGAAAATGAAACATTTATTTTACATCATTTGCGGCGTATTGCTCGTATCTGCATGTGCACAAGGCTTGCACAACGGCAAGTCGAGACTTTCGGTCCTCTATGTCGGAGGAAATCCCGACTATGAGACCTATTCTGTCAGGAAATCGCCTGAGGCGAGGGATTCTTCGGTCAGGGCGAGGATGGCTTCTTTCGGGACGATGCTCAAGGAATATTTTGACTCGGTGGAAGTGATAAGAGGAGATGACTACAAGCCTGAAATGTCCGAGGACTACGATGTCACGGTCTTTGATGGCCGCATTCCGGCAATCAAGCCTGAGGTGGTCGAGCGCGATGCTGAAGGGAACGTGACAAAATATGTCAGGGCGCAGCTCCTGCCTGAGGATTTTGACTGCGCTGCTGTGACCATTGCATCGATGGGCGAGATCATAGGACGGGCGATAGGGAGCAAGAACGACTGGTACTGCCTCTGCCTCGATGCCCAGGCCCACAGCCTTGTGGAGGACCATCCGATATTCAAGGGTCCTTTCAGGACAAGGCTGACTTTCGAGAAATGTCCTACTCCGGAGGATGCCTTCCATTATACATACTACTATGATGGGGAGATGCCCGATTCCCTCATGATGTGGAGGGTCCAGACCAAGGGCTACAAGACGGATGAGGGCTTTCCAATAGGGATGGTCTCCCGTCCGTGGGGATACGGGGATTCTCCGGATGCCGAGTACATATCCAGCGGGGTATGCGCGAAGACCCTCGATGCAGTGGCAATCGGCCGTCACGGCAATTTCCTGACATGGGGCTTCGCCGCTTCACCGGCCTATATGACCGATGAGGCCAAGGCTGTCTTCGCCAATGCCATCTGCTATATTGCGCAGTTCAAGGGCAAGGGGATGCTCGCCCGCAAGTACAATGACAGGATTGCCACGAGAGAGTATCTTGCCGAACTGAAATATATGGCTACGATGGAACCGTACGAGGAGAGGGTAGGATGGACAGAGGAGTCCAACAGGGAAGGCGCGCAGAAGCAGAAGGAAGCCCGGGCCAAGCAGGCGAGGGGGGAGAAACTCGATGATGAGGAGGCATATTTCCTGAATTTCACCCCGCAGAAGCCGATGACCCTTGACGAATATCTCCAGAGGTATGAGAAGGAGGCATACGACATACTCGGGACAGACCTTGATGCGTATCCGGAATATTATGACTCGAACAGGGACTATTTCTACGGCGGCAAGGGAATGTATGTGATGACTGTCGATACCACCTGCAAGGACTGGGGAATACCTAACAATGATATCCGTCTGCTCGACAAGGCAATTACCTGCCTGGAGACAGGAGAGGATGCGGAGAGGGCGGCAAAGGTGCTCGACCGCTATACCCTCTGCACCTTCGACACTCCTGCGCAGTGGCGTGACTGGTACGAGAAGTACAAGGACAAGATGTTCTTCACTGAATCCGGCGGCTGGTATTTTATGGTGGACGGGCCGGCATATCTGCCGGGGAACGACTATCACGCCAAGGAGAGGAAAGCTGCGGAGCAGCAGGCTTCCGGGGCGCAGTCGGCCCAGGCTGCGGATTCACCTGTCAAAGTATCGGCAAGGCTTGTGGATGATTCCGCCGGGAAGAGGATAGAGATAAGTTTCAGCATCAAGGCCGGCTACCATATCTACAGGGAGGTGGCATCATCTGATGCATATATTCCGGTATCTGTCGATGTGGTGATGCCGGAAGGGTGTTCTGCAGGAAGCCTGATTGCTCCGGATGCCGAGAAGTACGGCTCTGCGGGTACGACGATATACAGGTCTGATGTGACTATGTCCGTCCCTGTGAAAGGCGACGGGAAAGGTACGGCTAAAGTCACTGTCGGATGGCAGTGCTGCGATGCCCACGTATGTATGATGCCGCAGACTGTCGATATCGATGTGACGATATAGTAGCAGTACACGGCCTGACATACCGGTAACCCCCGTGACAGGACTCTGTGGCGGGGGTATTTATATCGGGTGAGGCGTACACGCCCCTTCAGGAAGAAGCCGGCTTTACAGTTTGCGGTTCTTGTAGGATTCGATGCATGCGGGGATGATCCTTTCGTACCCCGGGTCGTGGAACAGAGGAGATGATATGATGAAGTCTGCCGTGCTCCTGTTTGTCGCGAACGGTACATTATAGAGGGATGCCAGGCGCACAAGCCCCATCACATCGTTCTGGTGACCCTGCATTATGAGGTTGTCGCAGAAAAACACCAGCATGTCCACCTTGTATTCCGCAATCATTGCGCTGATCTGGGCATCTCCCCCGAGAGGTCCGCTCAAGAGTTTCGTGATTTCAGGGCACTTGTCCCCGAGTTCTTCCTTGAGAGCCTCTTCTATGAGTCTGCCTGTCGTCCCTGTGCAGAAAAGTCTGCAAGATTGCAGGGAACCTGCATTGAACCGGACCCAGCTTACCAGCTCCGCTTTCCTGGCATCATGGGCTACGAGCGCTATGTTACGTATCATTTCTCTGTCTGTTTTTAATGTATATGACGCCTCTGTCCTCTTCAGACGGACATAAGACCAAAACAATGGCAATTATACGAAAAATATCGGTTTTTTGTGTATTTTTGCGCCCTCAAAATCTGGAAATATGACAAAGGAACAGAGGACAGGACATATTTCAATGCTGGCTGCAAGCGTTATGTGGGGGCTGATGTCCCCGGTATCCAAGGCGGCAATGAATTCGGATGCAGTGTCATCGCTGCTTGTGGCGGACGTGCGTATATTCGGGGCGGCCATACTGTTCTGGATAATCTCTTTTTTCTACAAAGGGGAGAAGGTCACCCGCAGGAGTGACTATGTAAGGTTCTTTTTCGCGGGCCTGTTTGCCATCCTTCTCAACCAGTGCGTATTCGTGACCGGAGTCTCAATGACATCCCCTGTGGATGCATCAATCATAACCACGACACTTCCGATAGTGACTATGATTTTTGCGGCAGTATTCATAAAGGAGCCGATTACAGGCAGTAAAGCCGGGGGAGTGCTCCTGGGGGCATGCGGCGCCCTGCTGCTTGTATTCGGAAACAGGCTGCTTCCGGGCGCAGCCGTGGATGCGGCTACTTCGGCTCATTCATCGAACCTGTTCGGAGATCTGCTGTGCTTTTTCGCCCAGTGTTCGTATGCGATTTACCTTGTAATCTTCAGGGATCTGATAAAGAGATATTCTCCGGTCACTCTAATGAAATGGATGTTCACTTTCGCATCCATAGCTCTGCTGCCGGTATCTGCCAGAAGCCTTGCCCTGACTGGCTGGAGTTCCATCACTTTCACTGAATATGCGGAACTTGCATACGTGCTGGTGTTCGGGACTTTCCTTTGCTATCTGATAGTTCCACTCGGACAGAAATACCTTCGCCCGACCCTTGTGGCAATGTACAACTATGTCCAGCCTGTAGTGGCCACAATCGCCGCAATCATCTGGGGTATGGACAGTTTCAACATACTGAAGGTCATAGCTGTCATCCTCATCTTTTCTGGAGTCTTCCTTGTCAACAAGAGCAAGGCCCGCCATGCGGAGGACAATGCCTGACACTGACTCATAGACTGCCGCCAATGTCAGGATGATACAGCCTGTGGCCGGGCGGTGCCGTCACAGACAAGTCAGTGGCCGGTCAGAATGAGGCTGCATCGTTCATCTTTGATGCGATAAGGTCGTTGCAGAGGTTGCCGATGCTTCCGATGTGGGTGTGGTTTACTGTCCTGTCCGCCTTGAATGTCCCTGCATTGACCTCCTGCCCGACTGCCTTGTATGCATCCCTGAACGGTGTCCCGGACAGCACTCTCCGGTTGACTTCCTCCACGGTGAAAAGATAGTCGTAAAGAGGAGAGTCGAGAATGTTCTTGTTGACCTTGATATTCTCCAGCATATATCCTGTCATATACAGGCATTTGTGCATCATCTCCAGGGCAGGGAAAAGGATGTCTTTGAGCAGCTGGAAATCCCTGTGGTATCCGTGCGGCATATTGCTGCAGAGAAGCGAGATTTCGTTTTCAGTGGACATTATCCTGTTGCAGTTGCCCCTGATTATCTCCCATACATCCGGATTCTTCTTGTGTGGCATAATGCTGGAGCCTGTAGTGAATTCTGCAGGGAATGATATGAATCCGTAGTTAGGGCACATATACATACAGCAGTCGGATGCAAACTTGTTGAGGGTGAGGGCAATGCTGCCCATTGCGGATGCGGTTGCCCTTTCTGCGCGTCCGCGGCTCAGCTGTGCGGCGACAGAGTTGTAGTCCATACTCCCGAACCCGAGCAGATTGGTAGTCATCTGCCTGTCGAGGGGAAACGAGCTGCCGTAACCTGCTGCAGAACCGAGGGGATTCTGGTCCACTACCTTGTACGCGCCCCTGAGCATATACATATCCTCGGACAGGGCTTCCGCATACGCACCGAACCACATCCCGAATGAGGAAGGCATAGCGATCTGGCCGTGCGTGTAGCCTGGCAGGAGCACATCCTTGTGCTTTTCGCTCAGATTCTGGAGCAGGGAGAACAGGTCGAGAATCTCCTGACGGAACCTGAGCACTTCATCTTTAAGGAAAAGCTTGATGTCCACAAGTACCTGGTCGTTCCTTGAACGTCCGGAATGGATTTTCTTTCCTATGTCACCCAATTTGCGGGTCAGGTTCATCTCCACTTGGGAATGTATGTCTTCTATGTCGTCTTCGAGGGTGAAGTTTCCCGCCTCTATCTCTGCGGCTATCTCGTCAAGACCTGCAGTGAGGGCTTCAAGCTCTTCAGAAGTCAGCAGTCCTATGCTTTCAAGCATCCTGATGTGGGCCTTTGATCCCTGCACATCATATTTTGCCAGACGCAGGTCAAGAACCCGGTCATTCCCGACTGTGAAATCTTCCACTGTCCCGGTCGCATCAGCTCCCTTGCTCCAAAGTGTTGCCATTATGTTATCCTGTTGTCTTTTATCAGTTGCCGTAACTCTGTCAATGTGTTTCAGATGGTGAGCTTTCGCAGGTTGCTGCCGTCGAAGTCAACGATGTATGGCGTTGCCAGGCGGCTCACGATTTCATTCCCGTTGCCGATTATGAGCTGGCTGTCGCTGATTATGATGACATATGTCACGGGTATATCCTTGACGAGCTGTTTGCGTTCTCCGGTATCCAGGTTTATGGAGTAAAGGCCGTTTTCCCACTCGCCATACTCCCCGGATATGCCAATGAACAGAGTCCCTTCGTATTCAATGACCGAAGTTGCGCTCGGCAGGCCGGTCAGTATGGTCTGGTATTCGCCTCCAGTGTATGGAACGGAGTTCAGCAAGTATGTGCCGTTCTGCGGGTCGGTATCGAGTATGAGCATATTGTCGCGCCCGGTCTGGGCGAGCCCGTAGGTGTCGTATTCATATATTTGTTGTGTGTTGCCTTCCATATCCATTCTGTAATGCACCGCATGGAAATCGCTCCCTGACCCCTCATAGTCGCGGAAGTAGAAATGTCCGTTGAGATAACTCATTGTGGCGGCATCGCCTGGATGGGTGAACAGCTTTTGCGGTTCGGCAGAGCCGTCGGTCACATAGTCGAGACTGAACACGTTCTTCGTGTCGAGACCGTCTGTATAGTAAATGGCATTGTTGCCATAGGCCGGGACCAGGGCGTTCTGTGCAATAGCCTTGGGTTTTTCGGTACCGTCTGTTTTTACCGCGTACAAGTAATATCGGCGGTCGCCGGGTATATCGAACGGCTGGTAATACAGGTAGCCGTCCCTGGCATGCAGGTTGGTGAACATAAAGTCTCCGCCTCCTTCCGGGCTTTTAATGTTGTCGAGCAATGTGACCTTGCCTGTTTCCTTGTTTTGGGCGCATAGGGCAACTTCGGTGGACGATACTGCCGCCCAGTAGTATATGTTTTCAGAGTCGGCTTCGCCCATTCCCAGGTTGTTCTGGTTTTGTGAAACTACATATTCAGGCAGAGGCGTGTATGTTGTGCCGGTAGCAGGAGGTGTGCCGGTAGAGAGCTTGTCGTTGTCAGAGCAGGATTGCACAAGTGATATGCTCAGGCCTATGCAGGCGTAACAGAGTGATTTGTTTAAGTGTGTCATTGGATATGAAAACTGTTTGAATTTTATTGGAAAATCCTGTTATGTAATATATTTCGGCAGGCTAATTTGGATAACCTTGCTGATAAAAGATGCAAGTTATAAAAAATAACCCGGAACACAAAGAATGAATATTCAAAATAATGCTTATCCGCAAAAATACCCCTGCCAGTTGTGAATATGAGGCATTTTTGCGGATAACCGGTATTGTCAAGTCAGAATTGCCGGATCTTTCAGAGTTTCCTGATCTCGTCCTCCGGAAGTCCTGTCAGTTCGGATATCAGGTCCATCCCGAGACCTTTCGCCTTCATGGCACGGGCCACTTCCGTTTTCCCCTCGGTGAGCCCTTTTGCTTCACCCTCGGCAAGCCCTTCGGCTTTCCCTTCAAGCCTGCCTTCGGCGAGTCCTTCGGCCTTGCCTACAGCCTTGCCCTTTGCTTCGCCTTCGGCGAGTCCCTCGGCAAGCCCTTCAGCCCGGTAGGTGTTAAGGATATTCGTATAGTCGCGCTCTGTCATCATATCGTGTTCGTA
>CALVAC010000014.1 GCA_944325435.1 uncultured Bacteroidales bacterium
CCAAATTTGGCTTTTTCAGGGCAATTGGAGGTATTCTTTTTATCTTCAGCTAAGATACAAATTTTATATTACATTGGTAATCAATTTATTATAAAGTTTTATTCTTTTTACGACAGTTCCTATATTAAGGGTTACCGGTGCATATCTCCGATCCTCCCTCGGCCTTTGCCAGACCGGATGCTGTCTCCGCCTGCATAGGCGAAAGGGAAAAGTCAAGGAACTGATATCCTCGTGGAGAATTGTTGTCTTATGCGCAGAGACGCGGCTCGATCGACGTCTCTGCGCACGGACCCTTCAATATATGCTCTGTATGGCATCATCAATGCGCAGAGGCGTCAGTCCTGCAACGCCTCTGCGCACAGGCTCTAATGGTCTTCGGTACAGATTCTTCGCTTCGCTCAGAATGACAGCGAAAGGGCTCAGAATGACAGGGCAGAATGGCGAGGCGGGAATAGCGAATATGATACAAAAAAAAGAATGATTGAAAAGTCATTAACTTCTCAATCATTCTTTTCCTGTGGTGACCCCTACAGGATTCAAACCTGTAACCTTTTGATCCGTAGTCAAATGCTCTATTCAGTTGAGCTAAGGGGCCAGTATTTCAGTCAGGTTATTCAGCAACCTGTTTTATCAGACCTACCTTCTTCTCTTTGATTCTGGCTTTCTTACCTGAGAGCTTGCGGAGATAGAAGATGCGTGCCCTGCGGACTTTACCTACCTTGTTGAGCTCTATAGAGTCAATGAAAGGAGATGAAAAAGGAAATATTCTCTCTACTCCGATACCGCTTGATACTTTCCTTACAGTGAAGGTCTTCGTAGCAGGTGTCGCTCCTCTGAGCTGGATGACCACACCTCTGAACTTCTGAAGCCTTTCCTTGTCACCCTCCTTGATCCTGTAGGTCACGGTGATTGTATCACCTGCCTTGAATTTAGGGTATGAAGCGACTTTCTCATTTGCGAAAGCCTCGTCAACAATCTTGATAAAATCCATAATTCAATATGTTTAAGTGGCAACATTGCGCATTTCTTCACCCGACACAAGAGGTTGCTTTTATTTTGGGACTGCAAAGGTATAAATATTTTCTTTGCATCCAAAATTTTTTAGAATATATTTCTCAATCTGTCGAAAAAACTTTTGTCTTCCTTGCTCGGATTCGGCTTGAACGAGTCGCTGTATCGCATCCTTTCAAGCATTTCCTTGTCTTCACGGGACAGTTTTTTCGGTACCCATACGATGTATTTCACATAGAGGTCTCCCGTGCTGCCGCCGTTGATAGATGGAAGTCCGCGCCCTTTGAGCCGTACGACTGTCCCCGACTGTGTGCCAGGTTCCACCTTTACCTTATACCTGCCATCGAGACAAGGCACTTCCACCTCCGTCCCGAGAATGGCATCTATTACGGAGATTATCTTTGTGTACATCAGATTGCTGCCTTCCCTCTTGAGTTCTGCGTGCTCCACCTCTTCTATGAGGACAAGCAGGTCTCCCGGAACACCGTTGTTCTTGGCGGCATGTCCTTCTCCGCGGATGGTCAGCTGCATCCCGTTCTCCACACCGGCCGGGATCTTTACCTTGACAGTCTCTCGGTGGCGTTCAAGTCCGGTGCCTCCGCATCTGTGGCAAGGGTTGCTGATAATCTTGCCTTCTCCGCCGCACTGCTGGCAAGTCGAGTAGCTTACGGTCTGTCCGAGGAAGCTGTTCATCACTCTTTTTACCTGCCCGGTACCGTTGCATGCAGGACAGGTCTTGATGTCGGATGCATTCCTGGTCCCTTTGCCTCCGCATTCCGAGCATGGTACGAGTTTCTCTATGCTGATCTCCTTTTCGGCACCTCTGGCAATCTCCTCAAGTGTCATCTTGACACGGACTCTGATGTCGCGTCCTCTGTAGACTCTCTGTCTCTCTCTCGCTGATCCGCCGCCTCCGAATCCGCTGAATCCTCCGAATCCTCCTGAGAATCCGCCGAACCCGCCTCCGAACAGGTTGTTGAGTATGTCGTTCAGGTCTCCGAACCCTCCGCTGAAGTCGGGTCCCGGCTGGCTTCCTACACCTGCATGTCCGAACTTGTCATATTTGGCACGCTTGTCAGGGTCGCTGAGAACTGAATACGCCTCGGCAGCCTCCTTGAATTTCTCCTCGGCTTCCTTGTTGCCCGGATTCTTGTCCGGATGGTACTGGATTGCCTTTTTCCTGTATGCTTTCTTTATTTCATCAAGCGTGGCGTTCCTCTCGACGCCAAGCACTTCATAATAATCTCTTTTTTCTGCCATGTCCCAATCTCCTTTTTAGAAATTGTCCTGCAAAACCTCTTTCTGTCACAGAGTCATTCCGGAACTTTTATCTGTCAGATGGCTACAACCACTTTGGCAAACCGTATGACTTTCCCGTTCAGGGTGTATCCGGTCTGGACGACATCATAGACCTTGCCCTTCCTGTCTTCTTCCTCCACCGGGAACTGGGCGACAGCCTCGTGCATGTCAGTGTCGAATTCCTTTCCCATGGATTCTATGACGGCGAGACCCTTTGTCTTGAGGTATCCCATCAGTTTGTTGTATATCAGTTCGGTGCCTTCCTTTGCCGCTGAACTGTCCTGACTGTCCTGAAGAGCCTTTATGGCCCTTTCAAAATCATCAAGAACAGGCAGCAGTCCCTTGATTGTGTCAGCAGCCGCGCTTGACACAAGCTCGAGCTTTTCCTGGGATGTCCTCCTGCGGAAATTGTCGAACTCTGCCATCAGTCTCAGATAGTCATCCTTTTCTTTGGCAAGCTTATCTTCCAGTTCCTTGATTTTCTTCTCGGAGTCCTCTACATCCATACCGTCCTTGTCAGTCTCTGTCTCTGCCGGTGCAATCTCCTCTATCTCTTCCGCACCTGCATTTTCATTTTGTGCTGTAGTATTCTCTTCTGTCACTGTCTTTTCCTGTCCTTCTGCCTTCTTCATCTCTTTCCCCTCCTGTTTCAGGTTCTTCTTGTCATTCTTCTTTTCCATATCGTGTGTCTCCTTATTATCATGAATTTTGCCCATAAAAGGCGCAAGGCTCGAAGCAAAATGTCTGCCAAGTGTTATCCTGCATATCCGGACTGACAATCTGGCAGATGAAATATAGACCGACCCTCACGGGCCGGCCTATACGGTAATTATAGATTTTTGGTATTATGGATTATGCTTTGATTTCCTTGTATTTCGGCACAAGGGCTTTCATAATGCACCATGCCACCAGATATGCTATTGCACATCCGCAGAACACTATCATATATCCGGCAGATTTGCCCTCGAATCCGAGGAACTGGAATGCCGCGCCTGCGTTTTCGGAATATGTGAACAGTGCGCCTGCCCCTTTCTGGATGAAGAACGATCCGATGCCGCCTGCCATACCCCCGATTCCGGTGATGGTCGAGATGGCTGATTTCGGGAACATGTCACCTATGGTCGAGAACAGATTGGCAGACCATGCCTGGTGTCCTGCTCCCGCAAGGCCGATGATTATGGCCGGCCACCATACCGAAATTGCGCCAGCGCTCTGGGCGAGCAGCGCAGGGAGCGGCAGGAAGGCGAATATCAGCATCGCAAGCATCCTTCCGTTGTACGGGTTCATTCCCTTTTTCTCTACGAACAGTTTAGGCAGGTATCCTCCGAAGATAGAAAGCACGGTCACTATGGCATAGAGCACAGTTATCAGAGCCACACCCATTCCTGAACTTGATGCGTATCCGTACTGGTCTGAGAAATAGGCAGGAGCCCAGAACAGGTAGAACCACCATACTCCGTCAGTGAAGAACTTTCCGACGATGAAAGACCATGTCTGGCGGTAAGTGAAGCATTTCCAGAGAGGGATGGATTTCTCCGTTTTCTTCTCTTCCCTGGCTGCAGCTGCAGCTTCTTCCGCATAGTCCTGGTTGATATATTCAAGTTCCGCAGCATTGACATGCTTCGATTTTTCAGGCTTGTTGTACATGAATACCCAGAATCCCATCCAGATATATCCGAGGGCACCGATGATCACGAACGCCATTTCCCAGCCTCCGCCGACTCCTCTGTCCTTGAAGAACTGTGCGAGGAGCGGAATTGTGGCCGGAGCTATGAGTGCTCCTATGGATGCTCCGGAGTTGAATATAGAAGTGGCGAATGCCCTGTCCTTTTTCGGGAAGTACTCTGCTGTCACCTTGATCGCTGCAGGAAAGTTTCCTGCCTCTCCGAGGGCCAGAATGCACCTTGCGGCAAGGAACAGCCATACGCTCGTGGATGCTATGGCCAGAGCCGCCGTCGACCCTGCTTGGACGGCAGTCATTGCTGCCGCGTTGTCGTAACCTTCGATATGGACGGTGAGCCAGCCGCAAATGGCATGGAGGCAGGCTCCGGTTGACCAGATGCCGATGGACCACAGATAGCCTTTCTTGGTGCCCATCCAGTCTACGAACTTGCCTGCGAAGAGCATACAGATAGCATAGACGATGGAGAATACGGCGGTAATTGTACCATAGTCATTGTCAGTCCAGTGGAATTCAGGCGCGATGAAGTCTTTCCAAGTCAGTGACAGCACCTGGCGGTCGAGATAGTTGACCGTCGTGGCAACGAACAGCAGCACTACCATCCACCAGCGCCAGTTGGTCATCAGTTTTTTAGTTGTAGATTCCATCAATTATTGTTTATTGGTTAATATTATCTTACATCTTTGATGATAGCCAGTGCATCCTTGCACAGTCCGGTGATCCTGCTCCACTCTCCGGCAGCGATGACATCCTTAGGGAAGAGATTGCTGCCCATTCCGACACACGTCACTCCGGCCTTGAACCAGCCTTCGAGATTCTCCCTTGTCGGCTTCACTCCGCCGGTGACCATAATCTGGCTCCACGGCATAGGTGCCCGGAGTCCTTTCACGAAAGCAGGGCCGAGCACATCGCCAGGGAATACCTTGCACAGGTCGCATCCGAGCTCCTGGGCAGCTCCGATTTCAGATACGCTGCCGCATCCGGGGCAGTACGGTATGAGCCTGCGGTTGCAGACAGGTGCGATGGCCGGGTTGAAAAGCGGGCCGACAACGAAGTTCGCACCGAGCTGGATATAGAGGGCTGCAGTCGCGGGATCCACGACGGAGCCGACACCGAGAATCATACCAGGAAGCTCCCGGTTCGCATATTTCACGAGCTCTCCGAATACTTCCTGGGCGAAATCGCCCCTGTTTGTGAATTCAAAGGCTCTGACGCCGCCTTCGTAGCAGGCTTTGACGACATTCTTTGATATTTCAAGGTCAGCATTGTAGAACACAGGGACCATTCCTGTCTCTTTTATTGCTGCGAGTACTTCGAGTTTACTGTATTTTGCCATTTTATCTTCCGTTTAACATTGTTGTTACATTCCGGGTCGCTCCGTCAAGGTTGGTTTATGGAGATTCCGGGTAATGCATCGGGCGTTCAGGTTGCCGTTAGCGGGATACCCTTCCGCTGCCGTCACCTTTCATAAGGTTCTCCACTTCTGCCACAGTCACCTGGTTGAAGTCTCCGAAGATGGTATGCTTCAGGCAGGATGCGGCAACTGCGAAGTTGAGTGCCTTCTGGTCGTCTCCGGTGTATGTCAGGAGACCGTAGATGAGTCCGCCCATAAAAGAGTCTCCGCCGCCGACGCGGTCGACGATGTGGGTGATGTCGTAGCGAGGGGACTGGTACAGTTTTTCTCCATCATAGAGAACGCCTCCCCAGGTGTTGTGGTTTGCATTGATTGAGCCTCTGAGAGTGATGATGACTTTCTTCGCACGAGGGAACTTCGCCATCAGCTGACGGCAGACGCTCTCGAATTCAGCCGCGTTGACCTCGCCTTTGGTGGCTGTCACATCGAACCCTTCCGGCTTGATGCCGAACACTTTCTCCGCATCCTCTTCGTTGCCGAGGATCACATCGCAGCCTGCGACGAGTTCCGGCATCACCTCGGATGCCTGCTTGCCGTATTTCCAGAGGTTCTTGCGGTAGTTGAGGTCGCAGGATACGGTCACTCCGAGCCTGTTGGCAGCCTTGATGGCTTCGAGGCACACATCTGCCGCACCCTGGCTGATGGCAGGAGTGATGCCTGTCCAGTGGAACCAGTCTGCACCTTCGAAGACCTTGTCCCAGTCAATCATGCCTTTCTCTATCTCGGAGATGGCGGAATGGGCCCTGTCATAGACAACCTTGCTGGCTCTGGCTACAGCGCCTGTCTCGAGGAAATATATCCCGAGCCTGTCACCGCCCTCTATGCAGTATTTCGTACCGACACCATAGCTGTGCAGATCCCTGATGCAGCTTGCAGCGATGTCATTCTTAGGGAATCTGGTCACGAATTCGGTCTCAATGCCGTAGTTGGCGAGAGAAACAGCGACATTCGCTTCCCCGCCCCCGAATGTGGCGGCGAATTCTTTGGCCTGTGAAAATCTCAGATAACCTGGAGTAGAAAGCCTGAGCATAATCTCTCCGAATGTAATTACTTTTGGCATATCTATTTTTATTTTTAGATGTTCAAAAATCCTGATGCCGGACATTAGGCGCAAAAATAGAAATAATTTTTGATTTTCCGTGTACGGTAACGGAAAATATTTGCATATATTTGTAGGAAAGTTTCCGGGAATGTCATCAGGTGTGCCTTTGTCTTTGTCAGGTGGACATGCCAGGAACTTATAACTGCAAGGCGATGGAAGAGAACGGCAAGATAACTATCAATGATGTGGCGAAAGCCGCAGGTGTATCCAAAGGGACTGTTGACAGGGTTCTCCATAACAGGGGAGAGGTTTCTGCCGCCAGCAAGGCGAGGGTGCTGAAGGTGATTGAAGAACTGGGCTTCAGACCAAATGTCCATGCATCCCTGCTGGCGACCCGCAAGGTACGGAAGATCGTATGTCTGATACCCGAGTTCCATCAGGGGGAATTCTGGGAACTGACCGAAAGGGGAATAGGGACAGGGATGGAAAATGCGGCGAAGTACGGCGCGGCTGTCGTCACTGTCAGGTATGACCAGTATGACATGGAGTCTTTCCAGAGGGCGTGCGCCAGGACGCTGGATGAGGAGCCGGTCGGGGTGGTTCTTGCCCCCATGTTCCGGAACGAGACCCTGAAGTTCGTCAAGGAGCTCTCTGCAAGGGGAATATATTATGTGTACATAGATTCCAAACTGGAGGAGGACGGATATCTGGCATATTTCGGGATGCCGATGTATCAGAGCGGCTATCTCTGTGCCGATATACTGACTCTCGGGAGTCCGGTGCGGTCGGTGAACATCATCCGTATAGCAAGGGACAAGAAAGGCCTGTCAGACCCGACTCTGACACGGAGGACCGGGTTCATAGACTATATCAGCGAACATTTTCCGGAATGTGAGGTCAGGAATGTGTTCATAGACCCGAAGGACAGGGATCTCCGTTTCAAGGCTCTCGACAGAATGTTCTCGGAGTCACCATCGGATCATCTTGTAATGTTCAATTCCAGGATACATCTCGTGGCCGGTTATCTCCGGGAAAGGGGAGTGCGCGGATGCAGGGTCGTCGGATTCGATGTCCTTGAGAAGAACCTTGCGGCCCTGAGGGAGGGATATGTCCAGGCTCTTATAGCGCAGCATTCCGACCAGCAGGCAGCCGCTGCCATAGACTCCATAGTGGAGGTGTCCCTGCTGCACCGTTCCCTTCCGAAGAGGGACAATTTCACCCAGATGGATATCCTGAACAGGTACAACTGTGACTATTATCTGTAGCGGATCTTAACTGTGCCAGGGATATGGGGCAATGTCGCCCGGAATGGCAGGCAAGACGGTGCGGGATGACAGGCAAGGTCACTGCGGTTAATGGTTCAGAGCGAGAGTTCGAGCCAGCGTGACTCCTTAGTGTCTATCAGGGATATGATTTCTCCGATTCTGGCCGATGTCTTCTGTAACTCCCCGTAAGGAAGGTCCCCGCTGTTGAGACCGGCTTCGAGTTCCGTCTTCTCTCTGTTGAGCGATTCGAGTTCGGCTTCAATCTGTTCAAGTTCTCTCTGCTCCTTGTAGGACAGTTTCCGTCTGGCAGTTTTCCCCGGCTCATCGGATGTCCCTGACAAGGCTCCTCCGGCCTTGTCTCCGCTATTCTTCCAGTCTTTTTTCGTCTGCGGCCTTGATTCCTTTTCACTGGCCTTGGCCGCAGCTTTCTGCTGAGACTCGTATTCCTTGATATATGCGCGGTATTCGCTGTAGCTCCCGATGAAGTCCTTGATAATCCCGTCTCCGCAGAATATGAACAGATGGTCCACGAGCCTGTCGAGAAAATGCCTGTCGTGTGACACTATGATGAGAGTGCCGCTGAACTCTTTCAGGTATTCTTCCAGGATGTTGAGAGTCACAATGTCAAGGTCGTTTGTCGGCTCGTCCATTACAAGCAGGTTCGGCTTCTTCATAAGGACAGTCAGGAGGTATAGCCTCCGTTTTTCCCCTCCGCTGAGGCTGCTGACCTTGTTGTTGAGCATGTCGTGAGGAAAGAGGAATCTTCCGAGCAGGGCCGTATCGTTCACTATGTCCAGGACTGTGTCATCCGGATTGAACTCCATTCCCGTCTGCCTGTAGTATCCTGTTTTCAGGGATTCTCCGCGTCCGATCTCTCCATACAGTTTCCCTCCGGAGGCTATCCCGGTATTTCCCTTCAGCGCATCTCCCGCATCTGTTGGACCCTGCGGCGGGATGCCGTCCATCTGTCTCACCATATCGGGAGTGTAACTGCCTGTGATGAGATTGATGAATGTGGATTTTCCGGCCCCATTCTTCCCGACTATCCCCACTTTCTCATATCTCTGGAAATTGTATGTGAAATGGTCCAGATAGCATCTGTCCCCGTAGTAGAAGCTGACATCCTTGCAGTCGATGACCTTGGTGCCGAGATATGTCCTGCCCTGGACATCGGTCATTGATATCTGCTTTTCGGTATATGTCCTTTCTGCCCTGTCTTTCAGGGAATGGAATGCGTTGATGCGGTATCTTGCCTTGCCGGTGCGGGCCTGCGGGGTGCTGCGCATCCATTCAAGCTCCCTCCTGAGGATGTTCCTGACCTTGTCTGTCTCGGCATTGTAATTGGCGATGCGTTCACTCCTTTTCTCCAGATAGTTCCTGTAGTCCCCCCTGTAGATCCACAGCGCGCCCCGGTCAAGCTCCATTACTGTGTTGCACACCTTGTCCAGGAAATACCGGTCGTGCGTGACCATCAGCAGAGTGCATCTTGACCTGCTCAGATACCCTTCAAGGAATTCGATGGCATCTATGTCAAGATGGTTTGTCGGCTCGTCCATAATGAAGAAGTCGGCTTCGCTGGCCAGCATCTCGGCTATGGCGACCCGCTTGACCTCGCCTCCGGACAGTTCTTTCATCTTCTGTCCCAAGTCGGGCAGCCCGAGGCTTGTCAGTGTCTGCCGGATTTTCCTCTCGTATTCCCACCTGTGCTCTTCGTCCATCTTTTCCGTGACCGCCCGGCTGTGCTCCTTTATCTGGCTGAAAATGTCTTTTTCAGGATCGAAGTCATATTCCTGTTCGAGGAAAGATATCCGGATGTCTTTAAGGAATGTGATCCTGCCGCCGGAGTCGGACTTGTCCTTGCCGGCAAGAATCCTCAGCAGGGAGGTCTTGCCTGTACCGTTCGGTGCTATAAGCGCGATCTTGTCTCCCTCGTTGATGTTGAATCCTATGTTCTCGAACAGGACCTTCGGCCCGTATGACTTGGATATGTTCTCTATCTGCAGGTAGCTTGGCATAGTGTCAACTGTTGTTCTGCTGTCGGTGTCCTATCGGAAGAGCCTGTCCACTTCCTTGACAGCTTCAGGAAGGGCAAAGACGGCGACACGGTCGTAAGCTCTGATCTCGGTGTCCCCGACGGCTATGAGGGATTCGTTGCCGCGTATCACACCTCCGATAAGGGCGTTCTTGGGAAATTCTATGTCCTTCAGCTTCCCCTTCGTGATGAGGCTGTTCGGAGCGACGATGAACTCTATGACCTCTGCATTGGTCCCGCTCATATATTTGATGAACCTGACCTTGTTGCTTAGGGTGAACTTGAATATCCTGCCTGCGGTTATGAGCTTCTTGTTGATGACTGCATCCACTCCCATACTCTCTGCAAGACGTATGTATTCTATGTTTTCCACCTCCGCTATGGTCCGTCCCACTCCCAGCCTCTTGGCTGCTACGCAGGCAAGTATGTTGGTCTCCGTGCTGCTTGTGACAGCCACGAATGCATCATAGTCACGGATGGACTCTTCCTGCAGCATATCCGAATTGCGCCCATCCCCGTTGACCACTATCACGTTGTTAGGCAGTTTCTCGGACAGCTCCAGACATTTCTCCTTGTTCAGCTCTATAATCTTGATAGTGTCTATTTCCTTGCACATCATCTTGGCCACCATTTCTCCGATGGGGCCTCCTCCGAGAATCATCAGCCTGTTGACCTCGATGTTGTGCTTGCCGATGTATTTCATCAGCGACTCGATGCCTTCGCGTTTGGAGATGATGAACACAAGGTCATGGTATTTGAACTTGGTGTCGTATTTGGGGATTATCGTTGTATTGTTCCTGGATATGGCAACTACCCTGAACTTGAGTTCGTCAGTGCTCGCCATCTGACTGAAGTCTATCAGCTTGGTGTCTATGATGGGGGAGTCCTCATCGAGCTTGAACACAGCCATCTGCAGTCTTCCCCTGGCGAAATCCATCGAGTCGGTGGATGCCGTCCTCTTGAGAAGGTCGTAGATTTCACCTGCGGCTATCTTCTCGGGATAGAACATCAGGTCTATGCCCATTTCGGTGAACAGGAACTTGTTCTCGTATGTGAGGTATTCCTCGTTGTCTATACGTGCCGTGACCTTTTTGCTCCCGAGCCTCTTGGCAAGCAGGGAACTGACAATGTTGACATCCTGGGATGCGGACGGGTTCACTGCGATGAACAGGTCTGCGCTTTCGCAGCCGGCCTCCTTGAGCACTTCTATAGAGGATGGGTTGCCGGTCACCGTTATGACATCGGTGTTTGCAGCGAGAGCCTCCAGCCTTGCTGGCTCGCTGTCTATCACTGTTATGTCATTGGATTCGTTGCTCAGCATCTTTGCCAGATGAGACCCGACCTCTCCTGCTCCGACAATTATTATTTTCATGTCCCTGTCCTGTATTTGAAACTGTTATATTCCTGTCATCCTGACCTGCCGGTTCATATTTCAGAACGTATCATCTTGAAAATGTCTTTCCTGTGCATCAGTGCTTTCGGAATGATCCAGCCGGGATAAAGCCCTGCCACGCCTGCAATCTTGCCCTTGTCGATGAGATATCTCTCGATTTCTTCTCCTGGAATCTGACGGACCAGATGCCGGTAGTCCCGGTGCGCTTTCAAGACAGCGTTGAAATAGCGGAATTTGAAGGATATCAGATAAATGAATGCGGCGCATCCATCGAGCAGCATCCGTCTGAAAATGGTTTTCCGGGCCTGTCTGACTCCGATGGCTGCAGCTTCAGCCGCGACTTCTTCCGCCTCGCTCTCATCTCCCTCCATCTGTGCGCCTTCAGGCTCGATATAGTTCCCGTTGTAGTATTCAAGAGCGTATGTCTTTGCAAGGTTGTTGCTTAACATAAGCAGATTGTTGCGGTAGTTCAGCTCCAGTTTCCAAGGTGAGCCTTGCGGCAGGGTGCCGCCACCTATATGGTAGACTGTGGAGTCGGGAATGATGGTGACGTGGTAGCCTTCGAGCTGTATCCTCCAGCAGAGGTCTATCTCCTCCTGATGGGCGAAGAACCGCCCGTCGAAACCTCCGAGCCTGTGGAACAGTTCCGCCCTGACCATCAGACATGCCCCGCTTGCCCAGAGCACATCCGCAGGTTCGTCATATTGCCCGAAATCCTTTTCTGTCCAGTCAAGGACGCGTCCCCTGCAGAATGGGTAGCCGTATCTGTCGAGATATCCTCCGGCCGCCCCGGCATATTCGAACATCTCCCTGTCCTTCCAGGAATGGAGTTTGGGGGCACATGCTCCGCAGAGGGGATGGGTGTCTATGTATTCTTCAAGGGGGGCGAGCCATCCGTCTGTGACCTCGATGTCAGAGTTGATCAGGAGATAATATTGGGCATCTATCTGTGCAAGCACCCGGTTATAGCCTCCCGTGTATCCATAGTTGCGGTCCAATACAATTGTCTTGAGTCCGGGCCAGTTTTCCCTGAGCCACTCTGCCGACCCGTCGGTGGAGGCGTTGTCGGCGATGATGACCTGGTTACCGGCTGATGTCCCTGTCCCGCAGCTGACCGACTTCACAAGCGGCGGAAGAAACCTTTCCAGGAATTCTTTCCCGTTCCAGTTCAATATGACTATCGCTGTCTTCATAATCCGCCACAAATATAGTGATATTTCATTCAAAATGGACCGAAATCCGTTCCGCTCTGTCACCAGCGGAATATATGGCCGGTATTATCTGGAAATATGGAGAGGAAACATCGCTTATCTTGAGCCGAGCCAGATGAATACCATTCCGATGAGAATGAATGCAAGGTCGAGGGCCTTTGCCCTGAGGTTGCGTTCCTTGAACAGCAAGGCTCCGCACAGGAACGATATTATCACCGAGCCCCTTCTGATGAGGGAGACGACAGATATCATTGAATCCGGCTGGTTGAGGGCGGTCAGATATGCGAAGTCAGCCGCAGAAATGAATATTGATATGAGAGGAATGGCCCAGCTCCAGTGGAACGGGGTCGTGGTCTTCCGTTTGGGAAGCCATATAATGAGGATGACCGCACCCATCATTATGAACTGGTATAGATTGTACCAGCCCTGGACGAACATCGGTCCGAGCTGACGCATGATATATTTGTCATAAAGCCCGCTCATTGCCCCGGTGATGGTGGCTATGGCGATGAACCATATCCATCTGTTGTGCGAAAAGTCGACATTCTCCCTGCGGCTCGAACGGCTCAGGAGGAAGAGTGACACCATTGCCAGTACGACACCTGCCCACTGCCATGCGTTGAGTCTCTCACCGAACAGAAGCATCGCTCCTACAAGCACGAGTATGGGACGGGTTGCGTTTATCGGGCCGACTATGGTTATGGGGAGATGTTTCAGGCCGAAATACCCGAATATCCATGAAGTCAGGACAATGCATGACTTGAGAATGACCAGGAGGTGGGCTTTCAGCAGTGGATACCTGTCCGCCAGTCCCGCTGGCTGGTCTGCCGCAACGGCTCCGGATGTCTCCGGGTGTCCGGCAAACGGGCTGCTGTCAAGGACTGTGCCTGCGAACCAGCCGGTTCCTGCAATGGAATCCAGTATGAACGGGGAGAAGATAAGTGTGGAGAAGAGAGTATTGAGAAGCAGCACCGGAAGGACTGCATTGTTCTCCAGTGCCGCTTTTTTCGATGTGTCATAGAGGCCGAGCAGGGCGGCCGATACAAATGCCAGCAGCAGCCACATAGACTACTCCCTATGTCCGCGGCAGCCATCTCCGTGGCTGCAGCAGCCTCCCTCATGGTCTTCACCGTGATGGCAATGGCCTTCGCCGTGCCCTTCACCGTGGCAGCAGCCCTCTCCGTGACCCTCTCCGTGGCCGCCGCAGCCTCCGTGACAGCCGCAGTTGCTCTGTACATATTCGCCGTGGAGACCTTCTGTCAGTTCCTTTTCCGTGGCATCCCTGACAGTGAGTATCCTGCCGGAAAAATTAAGCGTCTTGCCGGCCATAGGGGAGTTGAGGTCTATCTTCACTGAATTTTCACTGACCTCCAGTATGATGCCGGGAACTATGCCTCCTGCCTTGTTCACAAGCGGAATCCGGTTCCCTACCGTCATAAGGTCCTCCCTGATTTCACCGTTCACCTCGAAAGCGGCTTTAGGCAGGTCTATCACACGGTCCGGGTCGACTTCACCGTATGCATCCGCAGGTGCGAGTGTAAAGCTGAAACTGTCTCCAGGTTCCAGTCCCTCGATGTTCTTCTCGAATTTCTCGAGAAGTGTCCTTGTCCCGTGTATATAGTCCAGCGGCCTGTCCTCCGGACAACTGTCCACTATCTTTCCATCCACCTCAAGCTCGTATGTGAGCCCTACTACTTTATCCTGTCCTATTTTCATTACTGTCTGTTTTATTGTCAAACTTGTACAAAACCGTTTTATCCCTTTCCGGACGGGACATTTATCCCGCAAAATCAACATTCCCGAATGCAAGTGCCGGTATCTGCCACCTTGACCCCTCGCAGGCATCCGATCCTGCAGCAATGACGGATTTCCACAGAGTCAGCATGTCTCCGGTTATCAGCATCTCTTTCACAGGGCACGTGATTTTCCCATCCCTGAAAGCAAAACCTTCAACTCCGTAAGAGAAATAGCCTGTCGCACGGTTGTAGTTGCCTCCGTTGAATCCGGTCACAAGTATTCCATCTCTTGCAGATTCGAGAATGGTCTGCAAATTTATGCCATTTTCTCCATATTCCAAATCTTTTGCAAGTCCGTCCTTGATGAAAGGGCGGACCACAGGTCTTGACGGTCCATCCACTGTCGGCCTGATTCCGAGTCTTGCCGCGTAGTATGTGTTTGCGAAATACATTTCCACCCTGCCTTGTCTGATGATGTCTGTATCTGCGGTAGCCACGCCTTCAGAGTCGAACAGCCTTGCCCCTGTCATGCCTCTGCTCAATGCCAGGTCCTTTATGGTCAGCTCATCAGGGAAGATCTTCTGCCCGAGCGAGCCCTCGAGGAACGAGTTCTTTTGCTGGATGGCAGAGCCGTTCAGCGCATTCAGCAGCGGGGCGGCAAGCCTTGAACTGCATCTGCTGTCCACCACCATCGTGAACCTGCCTCCATCATGCCTTGACGCGCCCGTCTGTGCGATGGCTTTTTCAAGGGCGGTCGGAGAGCAGATGCCAATATCTATCCTGTTCCTGTGCGGAGAGGATGTCCACCAGTATCCGGTGTACCTGTCGCCTTTGCTGTCATATATGGTCATTTCTGACCAGAAAGAGAATGATGTCTCGGTATGTCTTCCTTCAAATCCTTGGGAATCTGCCATATAGCAGTCATCTACCGAATCAGAGTACTCGCATTCTTCAGAGATGATGCCATATCCGGCTTGGGGGCCTGCATTTCCGTATATCGATCCGGACAGGGCTGCGGCAATCCTGTCTTCTGCCGATATCCCTTCGTATGTCCTGTCATATAGTCCGAGTTCCATACCTGTGACTGCACCGAGGGCATACCTGTCAGGGGAAGGAAGGTCCCTGAATTTGTCGGGGGTGAGCATCTTCGTGCGTTCAATGGCTTTGGATATGAAGACTTCAACTTCTTTCCCGGAAAAACGGTTTGTGGAATATGTACCGTATCTTCCATCTGCGAATAGGTTGATGCTCAATACCCTGTCCGCATTCCTGCTCACTTTGTCCACTTCTCCGTTAAGCAGCTGGATGGAGTCCTGCACATTCTTGCTGACAGACACCCTTGCCTTGGATGCCCCTGAAGACAGGGCATATTCCAGACAGTGCCGTGCTGCCGATATCTCTTCATTTGTTATTCCTGAAAATTCCATTACGTTGTCCATCTGAGTGTCCTGTGAAATCCTGACTTGCCTTCAGCTACTTGCCTTCCGTCAGTCCGGTGACTGCCCAGGAGGTGATCATTCCCCTCCTACGACAAGAGAGCTTACCAATACTGTAGGTATTCCTACAGATACGGGTACATTCTGTTCTTTTCCGCATGTCCACGTCCCGTCATCAATCTTGAGGTCGTTCCCTACCGCAGTGATTCTGGACAGGGCTTCCGGCCCGTTGCCGATGACATTGATGTCCTTTACCGGTGCCGTGAGCCTGCCGTTCTCTATAAGGTATCCGCTCTTGACATAGAACGTGAAGTCGCCTTCGCCTATCTTGACCTGTCCGTTGGAGAACTCATCGACAAAGATGCCGTGCCTTACCGAGCCGATGATGTCTTCCGGACAGGCATCCCCTGCCTCCATATAGGTCGCGCGCATTCTCGGTATCGGATTGAATCTGAATGACTCCCTCCTGCCGTTTCCGGTAGGGGAGACCCCGTAGAAGGATGCGCTTATCCTGTCGTGCAGGTAGGATGTGAGGATTCCGTCCTCAACCATATATGTCTTCTGCCCCGGCACTCCTTCATCATCGTGGTTGACCGCGCCCCTGTTGCCCGGGATGGTGCCATCATCAACAATGCTGATGCCCTGCCTGCAGATCCTCCGGCCTATCCTGTCCGAGAATATCGACTGCCCTTTCCGGTTGAAGTCGGCCTCGAAGGCATGTCCCATCGCTTCGTGGAGCAGTATGCCTGATGCTCCGGCTCCCATGACCACAGGCATTTCCCCGCCCTTTGGCCTGCGGGCTTCGAACCTTGCGTCGATACCTTTCACGACATCGCACGCGAGCCTTTCCGCCAGTTCAGGGGAAAGCATTTCCGCTCCGCATCTGTGGCTCCACGATGCGGTGCTGTTCTCCGTCTTGCCGTTTCTGGAGAATACCGCAGTGACTGTGATGCTGCACATTGGCCTGCTGTCCACGACCAGTTCGCCAAGAGAGTTGAACATCATTACATAACTCTGATAGTCTGCAAAATGTACCATTACTCTGACTATACTGCCGTCTTTGCTCCTTACAGATGAGTCTATCCTTTTGAGAAAGGGCAGGAACATTGCATGCTGCACATTGTCCCACGTCTTTCCGGTTGCATAGAGGCTGTCCCTTGCTGTCGATACGCCGTTCATGCCACTGCAGCTCTCACGGTGCCGTCCCACTGTCCCTGCCTGTATGACAGATGCCTTGCAGCCGGAAGCTGTTCTGCAAGCTATCGAAGATGCAGCCTTTGCTGCGGCAAGCATGTCCTTGAGTTCTGTGCTTTCAGAATATGCATACCCGGTCCTGTCTCCGTCGAGAACCCTGATCCCTACGCCGAAATCCTCGTTGTACCCTCCGTCATTGACTTCTCCGTCCTTGAGCAGCAGGTCGTTGTAGACAGTGTATTCGAAATACAGGTCGCACCAGTCACCTCCCTCGGAAAGTCCTGCTGCGACAGCCTGTTCCATCCGGTTCCGTCCTGTTCTGAAAATATTGAAGAAATCCTCTTGATTCATAATTCTTTACGGTAGCTTTTCACCAGTCTGCCGATTGTGTCGAATGTTTTCTGGTCCTTGATTATGAGCGGACGTGCTTTCCCTCCTTCAGCCACTACCTTGAACGGGACCTGCGAATTGTCTGCCAGTATCCACCGGTCGCAGATCGGGGCGTAGTCATTGAAGAAATATCCGATGCCTACCCTGTAGCGCCTGCGGACGGTGTCTTCCGGAATGTTGTGCCCTCCGGCCGCGACCCTGGCTTTTACCCTCCTGACGGCCAGGTCTGGCGAATTGAGCCAGAAATACAGCACTGTCACATAGTATCCCTCGCTCTGGGCTGCGCGTACGGTGTTCAGGAGCGACCGCGTGGCAAGCGTGGTCTCTATCCCGAAATCCTCTTTCCTCTGGAGAAGGTATCTGATTCTCATCAGCATATACCGGCTTGCCTGGATGGATGCCCCTTCCGGGTTGAAAGGGGAGAGCCCTTTGGCGAATTCGTCGGAGTTCACGAACTGTCTGCATTCCAGCATTTCAGGAAGCAGTGTATATGATGCCGTGGTCTTGCCGGCACCGTTACACCCGGACACGATGTATAGTCTTGGCATATCTAATGTTGTTTAGGTCAAATGAGTCACGCCATAGCCGAACAGGGCGAAATCCCCTTTGCAGGGGTCTCCGGGGAAAATGTCCGTGAAAGCATCGGTTATCTCCCTTGCGGTCACGATATCCTTGCTCTTCCTTGCTGTCAGCCCGAGTGCGGTGGCCTGTCCGTAGACATGCACATCCAGAGGTATTATCAGGTCGGCAGGGGAACTGTCTTTCCACAGTCCTAGATCCACTTTCCCGTCATTGCGCACCAGCCACCGTTTCATCATGTTTATCTTCTTGTCCGGGGCTTTCGGGTCCTCTTTCCTTCCGTAGATGCTGCATCTTATTTCGGAATTTCCCATACCTTCGATGCTGGACCTGCCGCTGTATACTTGCTTCAGATTGGAGCATATCCTTGCAAATTCGCTCCATTTCACCGTGCGGTGCAGGCTCGCGTCCTCGTCCCTGTATTTGCCACGCATGACATAGTCGTATGGTTTCCAGTCCATTTCTTCCAGAGCTCTTCCGCAGTCCCTGACAATCATCGCCCTCCGTCCCCACGCCAGGTGTGCAGCTATGATGGCGGCTATCTCGACATCCGCGATGCCGCATTTCCCGGAGCGGTACAGTTCTGCCATCCTTTTCGGGAATATTATCGGATCTTCCTCGAAATATTTCGGGTCGTTGTATTCCTCGGCCCACCCGATGAGCCGCTCTCTTGTCAATCCGTCCATATCCTGCAAAGATAATCCATATCTTTGAATAATGGATGCAATGTCGTCCGCATCAGAGAACTGTCATTCCATGACATTTTCCGGTCGTAATTGTTCTGTTTCACTTCATAAACGCGCGGATGATGCGGAATTTGAGGCCGGTGAACGGCTGGTAGCGCATAGGGAGGTCGAGCCAGGTTGGCTTGTCGACTATGCTTTTGAGATGGGAGAATGTCTCGAAGCCATAACGGCCGTGGTAATGTCCCATCCCGCTTTCCCCGACTCCTCCGAACGGCATCCGTTCAGTGGCGATGTGAATGATGGTGTCGTTGATGCAGCCTCCTCCGAAACGCAGTCTGGCGAGAAGTTCCCGTTTCAGTTTCCTGTCCCGGGTGAAAATATAGGTGGCGAGGGGTCTCGGATTCCTGTCTATGTATTCCACCGCGTCATTGATGTCGCGGTATGGGATGACCGGCAGTATCGGGCCGAATATCTCATCGGCCATAACCGCTTCCTGTCCTTCTCTTCCTGTTGTTGCGGTCCGTTGCCCTGTCGGATACCCGTCTTCTGGCGTATCGTGTCCTGGAGAAATTGAAGACAGGGAGGATGGGCTGATGATTTCCGGAGAAAGGCGGACGATGGTCGGGTCGATTTTCAGAGTCCCGGCGTCTGTCCTGCCGCCGAAACAGATGCCTTCATGTCCATTGCGTCCGTTTCCCGCCGCCTTGCAGCCATCGATAAGAGCCTTCAGCCTGTCGAAATGCTTCCTGTTGATTATGTGTCCGTAGTCATCATTGGCCAGGGCATCGAATCCGTACATCAGCAGGGTCTCTTCCTTGCACATTTCTATAAACCTGTCCGCCACCTCGTTGTCCACAAGCACATAGTCCGGTGCGACGCAGGTCTGTCCGCAGTTGAGAAACTTCCCGAATACGATTCTCCTTGCGCTTGCACGCAGGTCAGCCGTCCTGTCGACTATCACCGGACTCTTGCCTCCGAGTTCAAGGGTGACCGGAGTCAGGTGTTCAGCCGCTTTGTCCATTACAAGACGGCCTACAGTTTTGCTCCCTGTAAAGAATATATAGTCGAACTTCTGCTTCAGAAGGTCGGAATTCATATCCCGGCCGCCCTCCACGACTGCAGCGTGTCCCGGCTCGAACACCCGTGAGACCAGTCCTGAGATTACGCGGCTTGTGGCAGGGGAGTATGCGCTCGGTTTTATGACAGCCGTATTCCCTGCCGCTATGGCGCTGGCCAGAGGAGACAGGCATAACAGGAACGGATAGTTCCACGGGCTCATTATCAAGACATTGCCGTATGGTTCCGGGATAATGTATGATTTTGCCGGGAACTGGGCGAGAGGGGTTCTCACCCTGCGTGTCCTGCTCCATTTCCTGATGTTCTTCAGTGTGTATGAAAGTTCCGACAGTACCATACCGCTTTCACACATATAGCTTTCCACATAATTCTTCCCGAGATCCTCTTTCAGTGCGGCCTCTATCTCCGGCTCCATCGTGACTATTGCATCCCTCAAAGCCTTTAAAGTCCGTATCCTGTATTCTACCGGCAATGTCTTCCCGCTGCGGAAGAATTCCCGCTGTCTTTCAACAATATCCCTTATCATATCCTGTTGTATGGCATTTTGTCAAACTTGTGCTGATCCCGTCTGGATCCTCTCCTGCGGCAGGGGAGGATTTAAAGGAAACTTCGTTTCCGATAGAGGTCACATAAAGGCAAATATACCGAAATTTCACTGAAAAACATATGGACATATACCGTGTCAGCATTTTGATGCTACTCGGATTTCCGGTAGCTGAGGATGGACCAAGTGACCATGACTGAACCGAGGGCGGCAAGTCCGGCAGCATCATACCAGATGTCCAGAGGGTTGCTGCCTTTCAGGAAGACTGAGCGCATGGCATCCGCAAAATACCTCATCGGGTTGAGGAATGTTATGGCTTTCGCCCAGTCCGGCATCGAAGCTATCGGGGTGAATATGCCGCTCATAAGCATGAAGATGACGGCGAAGAACCATATCAGGAACATTGCCTGCTGGGCGTTGTTGCTGTAGTTGGATATCAGCAGGCCAAGACCGGCCATGACTATCATGTCCAGGGCGGTGTATAGATAAAGCCACAGGATGCTGCCACGGCAAGTGTATCCGAAGACGGCCCATGCGATGACAAGGCAGGCAGTGAGGATGAAAAACGCAATTGCCCAGTATGGTATCATCTTGCATACGATGAAGGCTGTCTTGCTGACAGGCGTGACATTTATCTGTTCTATGGTGCCTGCCTCTTTTTCGGAGACAATGTTGAGCGCGGGCAGGAAGGCTGTTATCATTGTGATGGCAATCACTATCAGGGCTGGCACCATGAAAAGCTTGTAGTCCATATACGGGTTGAAGTAGTATTTGTCCGAAATGTCGAATGCCGGTGTGGAGGCCGTGTCCGGATTCTTTGCGGCAAGATACATCCTGAAACAGTTGAGGATATACTGCGAACCGATGCTTCCTTTGGTGCCGTTGACGGTGTTTACCTTTATTCCGGCAGGAAGTCCTGTCCCGAGAGCAGTTTCCTTGTCGAATCCCGGCATGATTGTGATGATGGCATCAGCGCGGTTGTTGTCCATCAGCCTCTGTGCCTCGTCCGGGCTTTGGCAGATGTCCACTAACCTGAAGTAGCCAGATGCAGTGCATTTCTCTATCAGCAGGGAAGATTCCTTGCTCATGCAGTTGTCCACGACAGCAAGGTTGATGTTCCGGATATCCATACTGACGGCAAACGGGAACACCAGCATCATCAGAACCGGGAACATGAGGGCCATCCTTGGAAGCCCCGGGTCTCTGAAGAACTGTTTGAATTCTTTTTCCAGCAGATATTTCCACATTATGCACTCCTCCTTGTTATTGAAGCCTTGTCCTGAAACTGAAGATGCTGGCGGAAAGCAGCACTCCTGCCATTCCTGCGAGAATGGACAGTTCCTTTATGACCGATGCGAACCCGTCTCCCTGGATCATTATTTTCTTGACAAGTATGATGAACCATTTTGCCGGAATTATGTCGGAAAACCATTGCAGCACTTCCGGCATGCTCTCGCATGGGAAAATGATACCTGAAAATATCATGGTAGGCATAGTCAGTCCCATCCCGCAGATAAGCATTGCCGTCTTCTGGCTTGAAGATATGACCGACACCAGAATCCCGATTGCGAGGGAGGCGACCACGAATACCAGGGCTGAAAGCGACAGCAATGCAATACTTCCGTTGACAGGAACTTCCATCACATAGTGGGCAAGCAGCAGGATGCTTATGAAATTTACGGCTGACAGTGCCAAATAAGGCATCAGCTTGCTTAATATGACCCAGAGCGGCTTGACAGGTGAGACGAGCAGGAGCTCGAGTGTCCCGGTCTCTTTTTCCCTTACGATGGAGACGGCGGTCATCATGGAGCATATCAGCATCAGTATCAGTCCCATCACTCCGGGGACGAAGTTATACGAAGATTTCATTGCCGGGTTGTACATCAGATGCACGACCGGATTCATGGATGATTTCCGTTCTCCTTCCATTGAGATGCTGATGTCCTGCTGTTCCTGCTGGATGACGCCAGATACATAGCTTGTAATGATCCTGGCCGTGTTCGGGTCCGAGCCGTCACCTATTATCTTTATTGCTGCATTCCCGGAAGACAGGTATTCTTCACCGAAGTTCCTGCCGAAGCATACGGCCGCATCAGCCTTGTTCCTGCGGAACATTTCCGTGATCCCTGACGGACTCTGGAGCATTCCTGCAGATTCGAGATATCTGTTGCTCTCTATCCTGTCGATGGTCCTCCTGACCACCGGGTCCGAAATGTCTCCGCAGAACGCAATCCTTGCCCGTGTCACTTCGGTGCTTACGGCGAATCCGAAAAGAATGATCTGGACCACAGGCATTATCATTACTATCAGGATTGTCCTCCTGTCTCTGAAAATATGCAGGAATTCCTTTTTTATCGAAGCTAGAAACTCTTTCATTGTCATTCCTCCCTTTCCGCTTTCCCGGCCACTGTCCTGAACACATCATCCATGGTTTCCGCAGTGAATCTGCATTTGAGCTTCTCTGGAGTGTCCAATGCAGCAATCCTCCCGTCCACCATTATCGAGACCCTGTCGCAGTATTCGGCCTCGTCCATATAGTGCGTGGTGACGAAAATCGTCGTCCCTTTCTCAGCCGTGTCATATATCAGTTCCCAGAATCTCCTCCTTGTCTCCGGGTCTACCCCTCCTGTGGGTTCGTCAAGGAAAATGATACGTGGCTCGTGTATGAGCGCTATGCAGAATGAAAGCTTCTGTTTCCATCCCAGCGGAAGTTCCCCGGCAAACTTGTCCTTTTCCTGCACCATGCCGAGCATTGAGAGCATCTTGGATGTCTTTCCGTTGATTTCCCTGTCATCAAGTCCATATATCCCTCCGAACAGGCGGATGTTCTCCTTGACCGTCAGATCTGGATACAGGGAGAATTTCTGGCTCATATATCCTATGTGACGCTTTATCTTCTCCTGTTCTTTCCAGATGTCATAGCCTGCCACTGTCCCTGTGCCGGCTGTCGGACGGCTCAAACCGCAAAGGATTCTCATTGCGGTCGTCTTGCCTGCCCCGTTCGCTCCAAGGAAGCCGAAAATTTCTCCCCGGTGGACATCAAAACTGATATTATCCACTGCAGTGAAGTCTCCGAATTTTTTCGTGAGATTCCTGATTTCTATGACATTCAGTTCTTTCCCCATTTCTTTGACAGTTGCATGAAACAATCTTCTATTCCCGGGGCTATCTCTTTTGCAGTGCAGTCAGGGAAGCCCATTCCTGCAGCTTCGGCAAGTATCGTCTGCCGGCAAGTCCTGTCAGGCCTGTATGCGAGATGATGGGCATCCCCGAACGAGAAGCAGCTTTCCACTCCTTCTATCATCCGCAGGGCTTTGAGCAGGGGGTACATATTCCTTCCCTTTACGGCAAGTATCCTGTATGGATATTGCCTGATTATCTGTTCCGGAGTGCCTGTGCCGATGATCTCGCCGTCCTTTATCAGTGCCAGCCTGTCGCAGAGCGATGCCTCGTCCATATAGGGCGTGGATACGAATACAGTCACTCCGGACTGTCTGATCCTGCCCAGCATTGTCCAGAAATCCTTTCTGCTGACCGCATCTACTCCGGTGGTGGGCTCGTCGAGAAACAGTACCGATGGCTTGTGGACCAGGGCGCAGCAGAGGGCGAGCTTCTGTTTCATTCCTCCTGACAGCTTACCTGCCCTGCGGTCCCTGAAAGGTTCTATCTGTGAATATATTTCCTTTATTGTCCCGTAGCTTTCCCGTAGCGTCGTCCCGAACATTGTGGCGAAAAAGTCGAGATTCTCCTTAACGCTAAGATCCTGGTACAGGGAGAATCTTCCCGGCATATAGCCGATCAGCCTTCTTATTTTAAAGTAGTCTTTGACGATGTCGAGTCCGCAGATCCTTCCGTATCCGGAATCGGCAAGCATCAGTGTCGTCATTATCCTGAACAGTGTAGTCTTGCCTGCCCCGTCAGGTCCTATCAGCCCGAATATTTCCCCTTTCCCCACATCGAGGGAGATACCCTTTATCGCATGGACCTGTCTGTAGCTTTTCGACATGTCCCTTATTTCGATGGCTTCCATAGTCCGACCTGGTTATGAATCCCTTAATCCACAATGATATATGCATACATCCCGAGCCGCAGAGGGCTTCCTTTGTCTATTTCCACTTTTACGGCATATACCATATCCGCCCTTTCGTCCCTTGTCTGGATGTTTTTCGGTGTGAATTCCGCTTCCTGTGATATCCAGGTCACAGTGCCTCCGCAGCTTTCCGGTTCGGGCGAGCCGTCATCGGGTATCACTTCCACGCG
This sequence comes from uncultured Bacteroidales bacterium, assembly GCA_944325435.1. Lineage (GTDB taxonomy): Bacteria > Bacteroidota > Bacteroidia > Bacteroidales > UBA932 > Cryptobacteroides. The sequence goes on from CALVAC010000014.1 coordinate 24,251, forward strand.
GTCTCCTATGTGTATTGTCCCGAGCTGGGCAGTGGAGAAATATGCGCGTACATACAGGTGGTCAAGGTCTGCAATTTCAAACAGAGGCTTCCCGGAAGTGACCATTTCCCCTTCTTCTGCATATTTCGTCAGGACAGTCCCGTCTATAGGGGAGCATATCCTGCATTTCCTGAGCTTGTCTTCGGCTTCGGCGATCTGTACATCCAGGGTGCCGATCTCGCATTCCACACTTTCGTTGTTCTGCCTGTATGTCTGCTCTGCCGCTGCAATCTGGCTCCTGAGTACCTTGATCTGTGATTCGAGGTCATCCACCTGTTTCCTTGTGCCCGCGTCCTTGTCAAGGAGATCCTGTGCCCGTCTGAGCTCGGATTCGAGGTTGTCGAGCTGCGCATACTGTGCATCTGTCTGGCAATGGATGTCCACTGTCTTGATTCTGGCGCTTTCGCGTCTTTTCTCGAGTTCTTCTTTCTGGAGCCAGATCTGCAGGGTGTCAATGTATCCGATGCATTCCCCTCTGGACAGCAGGTCACCCTCCCTGATGTCAAGTTCCATTATCTTTCCGCTGCTTTCTGAAGATACTGTTATGTCTGTCGCGTCCACCTGGCCGCATGCGTCGAAGTCCGGTGTCTTGTGCCCGCATCCTGCAGCGAGGATGGCTGCGGCTGACAGGACGATGGATCCTGTAATGTTGTGTGTATTCATGGCTGTTGCTTTATCTCGTTGTCCCATCGGAATATCCGATACAGTTTTTAAGGTCGTAGATTGCCATCAGCAGCTGGATTTCGTGTATCGACTCAGTCGCTCTGGCATTGTATTCATCGCTTATCCTGTCCATAAGGTCCGACATTGAGATAGTGCCGTTGCGGTACTGCTCCTCCCCGGCTTCCCTTATGGATTCCTGGAGTCTGATGATTTCACGGTCCTTTGATATCTGGGCCCTCGCCTTGTCGATGGCGCCTTGCATCTGGGTGGCATTCAGGTCCGTGTTCAGCAGAAATGTTTCCTTGTCGGACTCGATTGTCCTGAGCTGGGTGTCCAGTTTCCTTTTTTCGTTCTTTCTTGTGTACAGCGCTCCGATGTCCCAGGACATTTTGATGCCTGCAGTGTAGTATGGCTGGAATGAATTCTCCAGGATGTTCAGCCCCGGTCGTCCTATGCCTCCTTGAATTGACAGACTGAATTTCGGAGAAATCTTGGAGTTCAGCTGGCGCATCTGCGCCTCGTTCTGCTGCATCTGGGCCTCATAGAGAAAAAGTTCCGGTCTGGTGATGGCGCAAGAGGCTGTTGTTGCGGCATCGTCGGCAGGGATTGTCAGATGCCTGCCCTGGAGACTTGTCCCTGTCAGCTTTTCCAGCATTTCGAGATATGCTTTCCGGTCTGTCAACAGCCCGTCTTTCTGCTGCTCGCAGTTGAGCTCCTGCACCCGTATCATGTCTAGGTCTGACCGGTAGGCAGTGCCGTTGTCGATTCTGGCCTGCACCTGTCTGGCATTCCGTTCCAGGCTTTCTTCAAGAATGTCATTCTGCCGGAGCTGACCGTCGATAAGCAGAATGCCGAGATAGATTTGGGCAACCCTGTCATTGATGGAATATACGGAAACTTCCACCTGTTTCTTCTGGACCTCGGCCCCCGTGCTGTATACTTCTTTCTGGCTGCGGGCCGTCCCTCCGTCCCAGATGGTCTGGCTTATCTCGCCAACAAGTGAATATTGGTCGTGGGGGAGGTTGAAGCTGAACCCCGGGATATCGAACGGCATTTCCACCACATCGGACTGGTATGTCGCCTTCCCCGATATGTTCAGATGGGGCAGCCACGATTTCATCATTCCTGAAATATCATACCTGGCGGCTTCATCTATCAGGTTCAGCTGCTTGATCTGAGGATAGTTCTCCCGAGCCAGCTGCATGCATTGCTCGATGCTGATGTCGTCTGTCTCCGGCTGCCCGTTGCAAATGAAAGGACAGAGGACTGCAGACAGAAAAATAAGTATTCCCCTTGTCATGATCAGATCGTTTTAGTATCGTGTTGTGTTTCTTCAAGTCTTCCGTATAGTCTGGCTCTGACTAAAGCTATTATCTCCTCTTTTCTGGACTTCAGGATTTCTTCAGCCATTCCGCTTCCCATTTCGGGAAACATCCCGGTGGCTACCGGAATCATCATGAATGCGGACAGGTTGAGCGTTGCGATGTCGAGCACCAGCTGCAGAGGGTCTATCCTGCAGATCCTGCCTTTGTCTATCTCTTCCTGTATCAGCTTGCAGTGGAACCGGACAATTCTGCTGACAGTCTCCCGTATCCGCCCCTTGTAGCTGTCCATCAGTTCAGGATTGAACCTTACGGTGTCGTACAGGAATGTCGGCAGTTTCGGATGTTTCATCAGAAAATCGAAATGGGTCGATATCCCTGTCTCCAGACTTTCCCAGAAAGGGGCGTCTTTCCTCATGACAGGATAGAACGATGCGAGAAGTTCTTCCATGTTCTTGTCCAGCACCTTGACGAAGATGTGCTCCTTGGTCCTGAAATAGTAGTGCAGCATCGCGTGTGTCACTCCTGCTTTTTTTGCGATCATCGTGGTTGTGGTGAGGTTGTAGCCGTTTTCGAGAAACAGCTCCTCTGCCGCTTCCATAATGGCCTGCTCAGTGCCGCTATGTTCTCTTGTCTCTTTTGTCCCCATATTTTAACTGTATTGTTTAACAACGGTGTTAAACACGCGGCAAATATAAGAAGTTGTTCCGGATAAAACAACTTCTTATACGGTTTCTGATATTTTCAGCGGCTGTAGGTGTCAGTCCTTGACGTTCGCGAGCGCTTCACGGATTTTGGCCTCTATCTCATCGCAAAGCTCGCTGTTGTCTTCAAGCAGCTGTTTGACGGCTTCCCTTCCCTGTGCCAGCCTGGTGTCCCCGTAGCTGAACCAGGAACCGCTCTTTTTGATAATGTCGAACTCTACTCCGAGGTCGATGATTTCCCCCACATGGGAGATGCCCTCTCCGAACACGATGTCGAATTCCGCCTTCTTGAAAGGAGGAGCGAGCTTGTTCTTCACTATCTTGACCCGTGTGCGGTTGCCGAGAGCCTCCTCTCCATCCTTGATCTGTGTGGTCTTGCGCACATCCACACGGACGGATGCATAGAATTTCAGGGCGTTGCCTCCCGTAGTGGTCTCAGGGTTGCCGAACATTACCCCGATCTTGTCCCTGAGCTGGTTGATGAATACACAGCAGGTGTTCGTCTTGCTGATGTTGGCTGTCAGTTTTCTCAGGGCCTGGCTCATAAGCCTTGCCTGGAGTCCCATCTTCGAGTCCCCCATCTCTCCTTCGATTTCGGCCTTCGGGGTCAGTGCAGCGACGGAGTCTATGACAATGATGTCTATTGCTCCGGAACGGATCAGGTCATCCGCAATCTCCAGAGCCTGTTCCCCGTTGTCCGGCTGGGATATGAGCAATGTGTCGAGGTCGACTCCGAGATTCTTTGCGTATGTCCTGTCGAATGCGTGCTCCGCATCGATTATGGCTGCGATTCCTCCCTGTTTCTGAGCCTGGGCTATCGCATGGATTGCCAGAGTGGTCTTTCCGCTCGATTCCGGCCCGTAGATTTCTATCACCCTGCCGCGTGGATATCCTCCTATCCCGAGGGCGTGGTCCAGCGCTATGGAGCCGCTCGGAATGACGGAGACTTCCATATTGGCCTGCTGTCCCAGAGGCATGATGGCTCCTTTCCCGAAATCCTTCTCAATCTTGTCAAGGGTGGCCTGCAGTGCTTTAAGTTTGGCTGCATTCACATCTGTCCCTGCTTTTTCTTCTGCTTCTTTAGCCATAAGTGTAAAAATTAAGGTTAATACTTGTGCCGAGGCACACATCTTCGCAAAGTTAGTCAAAAAGCCGGAACGGGGATGACATTTGTCAGGAAATTCCGGACAGAATCCATATATTTGCACAGGTCATGGCAGACCGGATGGATGATCAACTTTGTTATCGGTAAGGAAAATGATTTACAGGAAATTCACTATCAAGGCGATAGGTACGGCAGTCATCCTGTCGCTGGCAGCTGTATGCGCTTCCGTATTCCCGGGGAACAACGATGAAATGCCGCGTCAGGCAGCAGCTTCTGTCCCTGGCACGAATGGACAGGCTGTGACGGAAAGCACGGATGGACGGAGATGGGCCGATATGTACGAACTGCCCGCCTTTTCATCTGCCAGGGGAAATGAGCAGATAGTAAGAAGGGTAGGATATACGGTGTCTTTCAATCCGAAGTTCCGTATTCCGAACTGGGTGGCTTGGATACTGACCAGGGAAAGGCTGGAGAGCAAGGTCGTGTCCAGACCCGGGACAGAGGCGTTTGTCCCCGACCCGAAGGTGAGCAACTGTCCGGACAGGCAGTACAATTATGCCGTATATCATTATGAGCGGGGGCATATCTGTCCGGCAGCGGATAACCGCTGGAGCAGAGAGGCGATGGCTGACTGTTTCTATATGAGCAATATATGCCCTATGAGCGTGTCTCTGAACCATGATGTGTGGAATGATGTCGAGGAAAAGAGCAGGGACTGGGCCGGGAACATATATGATACCACAATATATATCGTGGGAGGCATAGTCCCGTCAAGCGCGGGGAAGGGGGCGAAGGGAGTGCCTGCCTTTGTCGGTATAAACGATGACATAGCAGTGCCGTTCAAGGTATTCAAGGCCCTGCTCCGAAATGACCCGGAGATTGGCTGGACGGCAGTCGGATATCTTTTCGACCAGACAGGGAAGGCCGAACTGAAGACCATAGATGAAATAGAGGAGATTACAGGTTTTGACCTTTTCCACAATCTTCCTGACAAGGTGGAGGCGAAGGTCGAAGCAGCGGATGGCAGTTCCCACTGGGCCGGCAGCAGGTTATGACCGGAGTGCCTCAAGTGTCCATCACTTTCTGGAGCATATCCGCGACTTCATCGTAGCTGTAGCCCCTCCCTGTCGCATAGCGGATGACCTTCATTCTTATCGTATCCATGCCGGTGTCCTTCTCGGCAAGGCTTCTGTATTTTGCAGCGACAAGCCTTTCAAGCCTGTCAGAGGAACGGTTTCCGTCTATTTCCCCGAGAGCTGCGGAAATGATGTCGCCGTCTATGCCTTTTGCCCCGAGCGCATATCTGATTTTCACTCTGCCCCAGCCGGTGATGGCGGCCTTGTCGCGAGCAAATGCAGCGGCATATCTCATATCCGACAGGTAGCCATCGGATTCCAGTGATGCGATTATCCCATCGATGACCTTTTCAGTGTCTCCTTCCGTTCCTGCTTCTCCGCTGCCACGTCCGTGCCGCCCCGCCATCATTTTCGATATCTTCTGCCGTATGTCCGCGCTGCAGTACTCCCTTGTAGAGCACAAATGGCGCATCCTGTCGAGGATGCGTATGTATTCATCGTTTTTCTCCGTGCCTGTCATCTGTCTTGAGTCCATATAGTCAGAAATTGTATCCGATGCTGATATAGAAGCCTATCCCTCCGTTTACATCCTGATTTATGTTTGACCAGTGCAGGTCGGCCTTGACAGGCCCGAAGAACGCATCGTATGCGTATTCAATGCCTGCCCCTATCCAGTTGCCTGCCTCACGGGTGAGATAGGTCCCGAAATCCCTGCTGTCACGCGCATAGTTCACGATACCGGTCAGATAGTGGTTCCTTGCCACCTCGAATCTGAAGTCTGTGCGGAAGATGGTCAGGATGTTCTGCATCGGGACGACATTGTTCCTTCCGACAAAAGCCATCTGCTGGTCGAAATACCTGCCGGCCAGGGAGCCTCCTGCAAAGTTCATATATGCGAGCGGAGCTGCGCCGAGCAGGAACCTGACGGATGCGGATGGAATGAACGAGAATACCTTCCCCGCCGGAACGACTGCCTTGGCATCCGCCTGTATGGCGTGGAAACCTGCTGTCCTGTTGGGATATCCGTAGAACACCCATTCGTAGTCCAGCCCGGCACCGAATCCCGAGTGAGGGAAATAGCCGTCATCAAAAGTGTCGGCCCTGCCGTTGAGGAAAAGGGATATGTAGTCGCTGCTCAGCATGCTGTAGTCAAGTCCCGGGATGTAGCCGGGGGATGTGACCTCGTTGGACAGGGACCTTACCATAAAGTACCTGTTGCGCAGCCCTGCCTTGATGTCGAACAGCGACCATGCAAGCTTGGACAGATATGCCTCCTGTACGGTATCGAAGTATTTGAGCCTCATGGTAGTCGGCCCCATACCAATCTCGTCGAGCATGTCTATGTTCGACCATCTGGCGGAAGCGGATACGTTCACTGTCGGGATGCCGATGTCATCGTATGAATAGTTAACGCCTATCTGAGGGTTGGAACCTATCCTTGCGGTGAAATCGAATCTGGAGCCAGAGAGACTGTATGTGTTCAGCCCGATATTGAGCAGGACTGAAACTACTTCCTCGGTGTCTACCCTGAGCCCGACTCCGAAACGGTGTATCGGTCCTCGTCTGCAGTTTATCACAAGATGGTACGGTTCACTGTCTCCCTCAAGCTCGTAGGTGACGAATTCGAATGCCTTTGTCCCGTAGATACGGGCGACGATGCTCTCTGCGGTCGCCCTGCTGATGGTGTCTCCGTATTCGATATGGATGTCCCTCAGGAGGATTTGCCTGTCCTTGTCCGGGATACCCTTGATTTCTACCCCATCCACCTGGACAGGCTCTACATTGATGTCTGTGGCCTTCCTCGGGTGATTCCCGGCAGAGGAGGATTCACCGACCCTTGACTTTATGTATCCGAGGGCAAGGGCGCATTTCTCGGCCGCTTCCCATCCGCGTACCAGGATCGTGTCTATGCTCCTGCTGTCGAAGCTCATCATGTTGTATCCATCAAGTTCCGGCTTGATGTTCAGGTCCAGCAGTTTCCTGTTTACGACAGTGGCCGGGCGGCCGAGCATGTCCACTCCCTGTCCGAACACATCCCCAATGTTGTTTATCTCCTCGAAAGTCCTGTCATCGCTTCCGAGGTCCACGCCGATGACGAAGTCGGCCCCTAGCATTCTGGCTTCAGCCACGGGGAAGTTGTCTCGCATTCCGCCGTCCACAAGCACCATCCCGTCGACCTTGACAGGTGCGAATATGCCCGGGATTGACATCGTGGACCTCAATGCGGTGGTCATCTTCCCGGAATGCCAGAATACGCCTTCTCCTTTGACAAGATCTGTGGCCACACAGACGAAAGGTATCGGAAGATCGCTGAACAGCAGAGAGTCCTGGTATCCTACCGACAGCGCGGCTATCATATTGTTGACATTGTGCCCCTTGATATATCCTGATGGAAGACTCCCCAGCAGGTTGTTTTTCAGGATGTTGTCGGAGCCTGCCTTGTCCGCGCCAAGCTGCAGCCTCGTGTTCTCCCCGATACCTCCGCTGAAATCCACTTCCGCATCCTTGATGCCGGTCTCTTCTGGCCTGTAGTAGAACGGAATTGTCATCAGGTACCTTTCCCTGTATTTCATTTCAGAGTATGAGATGTATTTCCTGGGCACCTTGTCGCTCAATGCAAGATTCCAGTCGATTGTCCTGATGATCGAATCCAGCTGCTCCGCATTGTAACCGAGAGCGTACAGTCCGCCCATAAGTCCTCCCATGCTTGTCCCGAGAACCATATCTATCGGCATTCCTATGGATTCCAGATATTTCATCACCCCGATATGCGCGGCTCCTTTCGCCCCTCCTCCGCTCAGTACAAGGGCGACTGTCGGCCTGTGTTGCCTTATGCTGTCCATCCTGTGCTGTACCCTGGCTATTGCAGCCGAGTCAGCTGCGGAGTACGGCCTTTTCGGGACAGGGTAGTCTTCCTGTCCTGCTGCGCTATGAGGAATGAAGATACAGACGATGGCCTGTATCAATACGGTGGCGAATATTCCGGACAGTCTTGTCATCGTTTCCCGGTGGTCTGTTGTCATTTCTGTTTTGTATCCGGTACCCCTTGCAGTTACCTGTCCTGGCGGTGTTTCCCTGCCAGCATCCCGCAGGCGGCCATGATATCCTCTCCCCGGGAAGCCCGGATGGTGGAGACGATGCCTGCCCTGTTGAGCCTGTCGCGGAAAGCATCCATAACGGCATCGGAGGAAGTGGAGTACGGGAAGTCCGGTATCCTGTGGAACCGGATGAGGTTGACACGGCATTCGAGTCCTTTCAGGAGCCTGATGAGGGCATCCGCATGTCTCTTGTCATCGTTGAACCCTGCGAACATCGTGTATTCGAAGCTGACCCTGCGCTGGCCGGTGAAGTCATATTGCCTGACAAGTCCGACAACTTCCTCTATCGGATATGCTTTCTCGACAGGCATTATCGTCTGCCGTTCATCACTGAATGGGGTGTGCAGGCTGACGGCAAGATGACACCTGCTTTCCTCAAGATAGTGCCTGAGGACAGGAATGACCCCGATTGTGGACAGGGTGATTCTTTTCGGACTCCATGCGAATCCCCACGGAGCAGTCAGAATTTCAATGGCGCGCGATACGTTGGCATAGTTGTCAAGCGGTTCACCCATTCCCATAAATACGGCGTTGGTCAAGGATGTGCTCTCGTCTATCGCGATGAACTGGGAGATGATGTCGGCTGCCGTGAGGTTGCCGTGGAATCCCTGCCGCCCTGTCATACAGAAACGGCATCCCATCCTGCAGCCGGACTGCGATGATACGCACAGGGTTGCCCTGTCCTCATCCGGTATCATCACCGCCTCCACCATACCTGACTCCGGCATTTCACTGTCGGGTACAGCCTTTCCGGAAAGCTTTTCCGGCCTGAGACCTGTCTCTCCTTTCCCGTCGATGCCATTGTCGGCCTGTCCTACAGGGAAAAGATATTTTCTCGTCCCGTCTGCGGAAGTCTGGACCATGCTGTACCGTGTGACCCCTGTCACATATCTTTCTTTCAGAGCTTCCCTTCCGGCTTTCGAGATGTTGGACATCCCGTCGATAGATTCCACTCTCTTGACATAAAGCCATTGTGCAAGCTGCGATGCGGCAAAGCGCGGAAGCCCTGCCTCCGCCGCCACAGCCTTCAGATCTTCGATGTTCTTCCCGATCAGTCTTTCTTTCATGACACAAATATACGCAGAAGCCGGGAGCAATGCAAGCTCGCATGTTTGTTTTGCCGAGGCGTGAACAGTATATGTGGCGAAGCCAGATATACTTCCGTTGCATACTGGCGGGATGAAATTTTGCTGTTGTATTTTATGATTAACTTTTGCATATTTGCATAATATAAAACGGACTTATATGAGCTATCTGATCAGACCCGGGGGATATCGCCCCCTGCTTGACCAGCGTCAGACCGAGCTGGCCATCAAACAGATTAAAGATTTTTTCCAGCTTAACCTTTCATCCGAACTGAGGCTGCGCAGGGTGACTGCACCTCTTTTTGTCCTGAAGGGAATGGGCATTAACGATGACCTGAATGGAGTCGAGCGGCCTGTGTCATTCAGTATCAAGGATATGGGAGAAGCGCAGGCAGAGGTGGTGCATTCGCTTGCCAAGTGGAAGAGGCTTACCCTTGCGGAGTACGGCATCGAGCCCGGATACGGAATTTATACCGATATGAATGCGATAAGGGCTGATGAAGAACTGGGGAATCTGCATTCCCTGTATGTGGACCAGTGGGACTGGGAAAGGGTAATAACCGCGCAGGACAGGAATCTCGCTTTCCTGAAGAGGATTGTCCGGAGCATATATGCATCTCTGGTCAGGACGGAATATATGGTGTGCGAAATGTATCCGCAGATATCCAGGATGCTGCCCGAGGAGGAGAGCCTGCTGTTTATCCATGCGGAAGAACTCAGGCAGCGTTATCCCGGCCTGTCTCCGAAAGAGAGGGAGAACAGGATTGCACAGGAGTACGGTGCGGTGTTCATAACAGGTATCGGCTGCCGTCTCGGCGATGGCAGTAAGCACGATGGGAGGGCAGCGGACTATGATGACTGGTCCACAGTCGCAGAGGATTCTCCGGAAGTACCCGGCGGAACGGCAGATGGCGCGTCTGCCATAGGGACAGGAAGCGGCTGCCATGGCAGGTTGCCCGGTCTCAACGGTGACCTTATTGTGTGGAACGATGTGCTCCAGAGGTCTTTCGAGGTGTCATCCATGGGCATCAGAGTAGACAAGGATGCGCTTGTCCGCCAGCTGAAGGAGGCAGGTCAGGAAGACAGGCTCGGTCTCTACTATCACAGGCAGCTTATGGCGGATGCCTTGCCTCTGTCGATAGGAGGTGGTATTGGACAGTCCAGGCTGTGCATGCTCCTGCTCCGCAAGGCCCATATAGGGGAGATCCAGGCGAGCATCTGGCCTGACTCCATGCGCAATGAGTGCGCTTCCGCAGGTATCCCTCTGATATGATACTGATTTCAGTTCCTGCTTGAGAAAGGAATGGTTTATAAAAAATGACTATATTTGCAGGATTGGAAAATTAAAACATGTAAATATGGCACGTGAAATCAAATTTTCTCTAGTCTACAGGGACATGTGGCAGTCTTCGGGAAAATATGTACCGACAGTCAGCCAGCTCAAGGAGGTTGCTCCTGCAATCATCGATATGGGATGCTTCGACAGGGTCGAGACCAACGGAGGAGCGTTCGAGCAGGTAAATCTTCTTTTCGGGGAGAATCCCAACAAGGCTGTCCGCGAATGGACCGCACCTTTCAACAAGGCCGGCATCCAGACCCACATGCTCGAAAGGGGACTCAATGCATTGAGGATGAATCCCGTCCCTGCTGATGTGAGGGAACTTATGTATAAGGTAAAATGCAAGCAGGGCACCAACATATCAAGGTCTTTCTGCGGTCTTAATGACCACAGGAACCTGCGACTTTCTGTGGAATATGCCAAGAAGGGAGGCATGATCTCGCAGGTCGCCCTCTCCATCACCAACTCGCCTGTCCATACCATCGACTACTATATGGGTATCGTGGACAAGGTCGTCGAATACGGCTGCGATGAGATCTGTCTCAAGGATATGGCCGGAATAGGCCGTCCTACATTCCTCGGACAGCTGACATCCCGCATAAAGAAGAAATATCCCCACATCATTGTCCAGTACCACGGACATTGCGGTCCTGGATTTTCGCCTGCTTCCATGCTGGAAGTGGCAAGGGCAGGTGCAGACTATCTGGATGTAGCCGTAGAGCCGCTCAGCTGGGGCAAGGTACATCCCGATGTTATCACTATCCGCGAGATGATGAAGGCAGATGGATTCAAGGTGAAGGATCTGAACATGAACGCATATATGGAAGTGCGCCGTCTGACCCAGAAATTCATCGATGAATTCCTCGGATACTGGATCGACCCTAACAACTCCCATATGAGCTCTCTGCTCGTGGGCTGCGGACTGCCTGGCGGAATGATGGGGTCAATGATGGCTGACCTCAAAGGGTTCCACGGGGCCATAAACGCCTCTCTCCGTGCCCAGGGCAAGAATGAGCTTACTCTTGACGAACTGATGGTAATGCTGTTCCAGGAAGTGGAATATGTATGGCCTCGTCTCGGTTATCCTCCACTCGTGACACCTTTCAGCCAGTATGTGAAGAACACTGCCCTGATGAACCTTATGAACATCCTCAAGGGGCAGCCTCGCTGGTCCACTATCGATAAGGATACTTGGAACATGATTCTCGGGAAGATGGGAAAACTTCCTGGAGAGCTTGCGCCTGAGATTGTGGAACTTGCAAAGAGCAAGGGTCTTGAGTTCTACACCGGCAACCCTCAGGATGCATTCCCGAACGAGCTTGACAAGTTCAAGGCAATGATGAAGGAAGAAGGATGGGACGAGGGCGAAGACCAGGAGGAGCTCTTCGAATTCGCAATGCACGAGAGGCAGTACCGTGACTACAGGAGTGGCATAGCCAAGGAGCGTTTCCAGAAGGATCTCGCCGCTGCCAAGGAAAAGGCAGGTGCCCCTATAGTAATCGTGCGTCCTGTGGTCGAGATGCCTAAGTACGATGTGGAGAAGATTGCCGAGAAATATCCTCACGCTAAGCCTGTCCAGGCTCCTGTAAAGGGTCAGCTTATCTGGCAGGTGGATGTGGATGACGCTTCTACCGCTCCTGTCGTAGGCACCGAGGTCAAGGCTGGTCAGGCTATGAGCTATGTCCAGACCTATTACGGTATGGAAGAGGTTGTCCCTGCCGTTGACGGACGTATTGTAGCAGTCTGCTGCAGGCAGGGTGACAATGTAGCCAAAGGAGAGATTGTAGCCTTTGTAGAATAGAGCCTAACAGGTGATAACCTGGCATTGGCACCGGCATTCGTGCGGCTTGTCCCGCCGGATGCCGGTTTTCTTTGTCATTCCGTACTGTTTACCCTCAAGATACTGTTCCTGTACCGGGTCGGATAAAGGCCTGTATGTTTCTGCACATACCGGCTGAAATAGGAGACAGACGAGAAGTTCATACGGTTTGCGATTTCTGTCAATGTAAGTTCCTTTTGACAGAGCAGTCGTGCTATCTCCTGAAGGGTGAAACGGTCTATCCAATAGGAAGCCGGTTTCCCGCTTGCCTTTTTGCATATTTCGGTCAGATAGTGCGGTGTGATGCAGAGTTTAGATGCATAATAGGGCAGGTCCCTGTGCAGGATGTATTCTTTCCTGTAAAGCAGTCCGATAAATTGGCTTGTCAGGATGAAGAGACGCTCAGACGGCTCCTCCAATGTATGTCCCCAGGCATGGATGTCATACAGATCAAGTATATGTGCCGCAAGTAGATGACTTATCATTTCTTCCTTGAAAAGATGTTTGTTGTCATCAAGCCTTTCACGGATATGCAACAAGTCTGTCCGGCATTTTGCAAAATTCTTCCGGGACAGTTTCATCACGGGATTCTGCAGGAGAGACAGATGTCCGATGATGCCGTAATTGCTGCGCAATGCCATTGTTGTCACGAAGGATTCGGGGAAACACATGAAAATGCCCTTGAAATCTTTTGACCGGACAAAGCCGGAGGCCATAGATGCATTGGTCAGAATGACATAGTCCCCTTCTACGATATTGTAATGAATCTCCCTGAAGGTGAAACTGATGGAACCTTCCAGACAAAGGATATGCATCACTACATCCCATAGATTCATAATATTGTAATCATCAATTGAATTGATGAAGAATATCTTGTCTCTTGCTTCCTCCTCCATATAGACGGTATGCGGTTAAATCATTTTGCAAAAGTAGCAATAACCACGAAAAGTGAATAAGAAACTACGGATTTTGTATCGGGATTCCAATGTCGTTGCGGTAATTTTGCAACAAAATTCACAAGCGATGAAAGAAGTAAGATTGAACAACGGCGTAATGATGCCATCCATCGGATTCGGAGTCTTCCAGATTCCGGCAGAAAATACAGAGGATGTTGTAAGTCAGGCTCTTGAGACAGGCTATCGGATGATTGACACGGCAGCGGCCTATTTCAATGAGGAGCAGGTTGGTAATGCCATCCGGCATAGCGGCCTGAAACGGGAGGATATATTCATCACGACAAAACTATGGGTGCAGGATTATGAATATGAGGATGCGCTCCGTGCTTTCGACAGGTCTGTGAAGCTTCTTGGACTTGATTATATCGACCTTTATCTGTTGCATAAGCCTTATGGCAACTATTATGCGGCATGGAGAGCCTGTGAGCGGCTTTATAAGGAGGGACGGATACGTGCCATTGGCGTGACCAGTTTTTCCAGCGAGCGGCTCCAGGATCTGTTTCTGCACAATGAAATCAAGCCGGCGGTAAACCAGCTGGAGACTCATCCGTTTTTCCAGCAGCAGGCAGCAGGCGGGTTCTTGCAGCGTGAGGGGATACAGCACGAGGCCTGGGCGCCGTTTGCAGAAGGACAGAATGACATCTGGAACAATCCGGTGCTGAAAACCATCGCAAAAAGGCATGGACGGACGGTAGGGCAGGTTGTTCTCCGCTGGCTGAACCAGCGCAATGTAGTGGTTATCCCGAAGACCGTACACAAAGAGCGTATGGCGGAAAACCTGGGCATTCTCGACTTTACGCTGACGGATAAGGAAATGCTGGCTATTGCCGGACTGGACACAGGACACAGTCCTATTTATGATGATACGGATCTTTCGACCACGAGGAACATAGGAACGCTCCGGATCCACGACTGAAATGTCCGTAACTTGCTCCATACTGTTTCGCGTGTATTGCAATCCGGAGTAATACAGTTGCGTATAATTGACTATATTTGCAGGCCGGAACGGTTCCGTGGCAAGGTGAGCGTCATTGCGGACGGAACCGGGAATACATGAATGGTATTGCCATGGATTTTGTTACGGTCATAGACTATATAGGTACTTTCGCTTTCGCGATAAGCGGGATAAGGCTTGCTGCGGCAAAGAATTTCGACATATTCGGTGCATACGTCGTGGGGTTCGTGACTGCCATCGGAGGAGGGACCCTGAGGGATCTTCTGCTAGATGTGACACCGTTCTGGATGGAGCAGCCTTCTTATGTGATAATCACTGCGCTGGCCCTTGTATTCGTGATCATATTCAAGAAGTATGTCGTACGTCTGGACAACACTTTCTTCATATTTGATGCCGTGGGGATAGCATTGTTCACGGTTGTGGGTGTCGAGAGGAGCATCGCGGCAGGTTTTCCCGTGTGGGTGAACATAATAATGGGGGCAATCACGGGGGCTGCCGGGGGAATGTTCAGGGATATTTTCATAAACGAGGTGCCGCTGATTTTCAGAAAAGAGATATATGCAATGGCCTGTGCAATGGGAGGAGTTTTCTATTATCTGTGCCAGTGGGCAGGCTGCGGGCATCTCCTGACGCAGATTATCGCTGCGGTCTCGGTCTTCCTGATCCGTGTGCTGTCTGTGCATTTCGGCATCAGTCTCCCGTCGTTGAAACCGATAGACAGATAGGTAAGTGCCACGCTGTCGTGCACTGGATGCCATCCGCCGTCCGATATATGCGGAAAACGGGGAACTATCCGGATGTCAGTTTCAGGAACTGGCGGGGAATGCCTGTGTCGAATGTCAGTGTCTCGCCGGTGTACGGATGTCTGAATGAAAGGATTCTGGCGTGGAGTGCGAGACGGCGGATAGGGTTTGTCCGGGCTCCGTATTTCCTGTCTCCGGCTACGGGATGGCCGATGTCTGCGGCATGTACCCGTATCTGGTTCTTCCGACCGGTCTCCAGTTCGAATTCCACCAGGGCATAGTCTTCTGCAGGGCGGATGACCCTGTAGTGTGTGACCGAATATTTCCCTCCGTTGTCCGTCATACTGGATGACACTTTCATCGACTTGGGATTGTCCCTGAGGTAGCTCGCGATGGTGCCTTCCTGTCTGGCCGGTGTGCCTTCAAGGACAGCTACATATTTACGCTCCAGGACGATTTCATTCCAATCTTCCTGGAGCGCATACTTTGTTTCAGGGTCTTTTGCGAAGACTATGACTCCTGATGTGTCCCTGTCGAGCCGGTGTACAATGAAAATCCGCCTCCTTTCTTCCTGTTTCCGGTCTCTGTATCCTCTGCCGGAACGTACATAATCCGTAAGGATTGAATAGGCTGTAATCTCACCTTCCCGTCCTGTGGACATCGTCAGCAGGCCGCCTGGCTTGTCTGCGACAATGATGCTGCCGTCTTCATACAGCATCTCCAGTCCGTTGCGGCCTTTTCTCATATATCAGATTGCTTTTTTCTCCTTTGCTCTCACCAGCTTGTCCTTGAGGATGTCCACGCAGTCCACCAGCGCGTCTTCGAATCTTCTGGCGTTCCTTTCGATCACGATGTCGTTGCCCGGAATGCGGACATGAACCTTGACATTCTTGTTCTCGTGGTCTGCAAGGAGGGACATCGTCACTTCGACATCAGTGATTCCGTCATAGAACTTTGGTAATTTAGATAATTTCTTCTCCACGAAATCCAACAGTTTCTGATCAGCGTTGAACTTGATCGATTGTACTCTAATCTCCATTTTTACCTCCGTTTTTTCTTGCCCTCGGATGGGCTGATTCATAAACTTTCTTCAGCCGGCTGATGGAATTGTGGGTGTACACCTGGGTTGCCGCAAGCGAGGAGTGTCCGAGCATTTCCTTGATAGCATTCAGGTCGGCTCCTTCGTCCAGCAGCTCGGTCGCGAGCGTGTGCCTGAGAACATGCGGAGACTTTTTTCCTGTCATGCTTTCCACTCCCGAGAACTCCCGCTTTATCAGCCTGTCGACATATTCGGGGTAGAGCACTCTGCCGCTGAATGTGACGAAAAGCGGAGATCCTGGCGTGCGGTCCTCACTCACCATCAGTCCAACTGACTGTAAATATAATGCAATTTCTTTTAATAATGAAGGGACGAGTGGAATTTCTCTCATTTTGTCTCCCTTGCCTCTTACGCACATCGTATGTCTGCTGAAATCGATGTCCCGGACATGCAGGCCGATGAGTTCGGCGCGGCGGATGCCGGTTGTGTAGAGGGTCATAATGACGGCTCTGGACAGACGCTTTTCATACAGCCTCCTGGTCTGTTTCCTGTCGGGGGAGACATACAGGGATTCTGCGGAGGCATAGTATTCAGTCTCGGCAAGATACCTGTCGATGGATTCCTTGCGGTAGAATTCCGGAAGCCGTTTTTCGACCTTGGGTCGTGCCACGGCTTTTGCCGGATTGGATTTTATATAGCCGTTCTTGAGCAGGTACCGGCAGAATCCGCTCAGGGCGGATATGTGCAGATTCACTGTCCTGGGACTCATCCTACGGGTCTCGAGCAGAAAGACTTCATAACTCCTGACAATGGATGGAGTGAGGCTTTCCAGGAAACCGTCCCCGTTTCCGGCGGAGATGCGTTTCCTTTCCTCATCTTCCGGATACAGGAACGACAGGAAGATTTCCAGGGATTCCCGGTAGATGTCACATGTTCTGGAAGAGTATCTCCTGACAGAGGAGATGTATTCTATGTAGCCATCTATGTATTCCATACCTTTATACGGATGCCCTTCCGTCGCTTCCATATGACGGTTGTCTTTCAGGCTCTTCATCCGGATGACAGCCCGGAGCCGGATGCAATCCCATAGCGGCGGCCTGTTTTCTCATGTAGGCATCGGCAGACCGGAAGTCATTCTCTATCACTCCATCCAGAATGGCGTTCTTGACGGCTTCTTTGAGTATTCCGATTTCCCTGCCGGGACCGATTCCGAATGTCTCCATTATATATTCGCCTGTGACAGGGTTCTTCCAGTTGCGCAGGGCATCCTTCTCTTCCACCTCATCCATTTTCCTCCGCACGAGTTCGAAATTGTGTCTGAGCCTCTCGACCTTTCTGGGATTCTTGGATGTGATGTCTGCATTGCACAGGAGCATCAGGTCATCTAAGTCGTTCCCGGCATCGAAGAGCAGTCTGCGCACGGCAGAGTCAGTCACTTCATCCGTGACAAGAGCAATAGGCCTCAGGTGCAGGCTGACAAGTTTCTGGACATATTTCATCTTCTCATTGAGAGGAAGCTTGAGCCTCTGGAACAGTTTCGGGATCATCCTGGCCCCGACTGTTTCGTGTCCGTGGAACGTCCATCCGGCCTGCGGGTCATATCTTTTGGTGGCAGGCTTGCCTATGTCGTGAAGCAGGGCTGCCCATCTCAGCCACAGGTCAGGTTCCGTCCTTGTACGGCTTGTCTCCGTGCCATCCTCGAAATAGTAGTCCTTGAGCTTCCCTGCGGCAATGGCCTCCTTCTCGAATGCGGCGGTATTGTCGAGCACTTCCAGGGTGTGGGAGAAATTTTCCTTGTGGCCTTTGCCTTCCACTGTCTCCACTCCTTTCAGCCGAGTCAGCTGTGGAAGTATGTATTCCAGCAGACCTGTCTCATCCAGCAGTCTGAACCCCGTGGATGGATGGTCGCACACAAGTATCTTGTTCAGTTCTTCTACAATCCTTTCCATCGAGAGGATAGAGATCCTTTCCCTGTTTCTCCTGATGGATTCGAGAGATTCCGGGACGATGGTGAAAGGCCTGTCAGGGGTGCTCAGTCTGGTGGCGAACCTGATTGCCCTGATCATCCGGAGAGGATCGTCGCTGTATGTGGTGTCCGGATCGAGCGGAGTGCGGATTATTCCCATATCGAGGTCCCGGATTCCTCCGAACGGATCCACGAGCTCTCCATAGTCTTCTTTCTGGAGGCTGAATGCCATAGCGTTGATGGTGAAGTCCCTTCTCAGCTGGTCGTCTTCGAGGGTGCCATCCTCTACTATGGGCTTTCGGGAGTTTCTCCTGTATGACTCTTTCCGTGCACCGACAAATTCTATCTCCATCCCGTGGTACCGGAGCATTGCTGTACCGAAATTCCTGAATACGGAGACCTGGCTGTGGACGGCCTCCCCGACCTTCTGGGCGAGTTCGATGCCGCTGCCTTCCACGACGATGTCGATGTCCTTGCTCGGACGTCCGAGAAAACAGTCCCGTACATACCCTCCTATGACAAAAGCTCTGACACCGCTTCTTCCGGCAGTGTCAGAGACTATCCTGAATATCGGATGTTCAAGAACACCTTCTACCATATAGCAATGTGATTAGGGATTTCCTATTCTGCCTTGCCAGTAGCCTGTCTGATCTCGAAAGCCAGATAGGAATAGTGGTCCTTCATCTCCCTGTTCCCTGATTTCGCTCTCTTTTCAAGAAGAGTCTGTATCTCGGAAAGAAGTCCGAAACAAGCCTCCTTGTTGCTTATCGATGCATCCGTCTCTTTCCTCACGTACGCAAGTTCCCTGGATGCCTGTCCGCTGTCCATATCCATCATATCGCATGGCAATCCAGGTAGACCGGCCGGCAGTCCTTCCCCTGCAAACGATCTTGATGAACCCTGCCTGTCGAGAAGGTCAAGGTCGGAGAACAGTCCGTACACGAATGCATATTCCATATTCATGTCAGCCCTGGTGAGTTTCTTGCCTTTCAGGCTTTTCTCGAAGACAAGGCTGTAGAGGTCATGGAGATATTCCTGCTGTGTATATGGGTCTCCGGATCTCTGGGCTGTGGTGGCTACCTTGCGGCTGAAATCCAGAAGCCTCCTGACATATCCTGCCTGGTAGTCATAGATGCCGGGACTTCCCGTACCGAAATATCTTATGGTATTCTCATCCGCCATCCATTCCGGAAGTTCGTAAAGACTTTCGATAATGAACGCGAGGGCCTCTTTCTGCTTCGCCTTGTCTACCGGAATGAATGAGGTCGTCTTTCCGTCCCCGTATGCCGGGTATTCCAGATAGTTGCCTCCGATATACCTCGCGGCATGGCCCATATAGCGGTTGAACTGGTTGAGCACCTCGTTGTACATTTCCTCCGTATAGGAGTAGTCCTCTCCCTTCCTGGCTGTCCACTCTATCAGGTTGTCCATTATGATCTTCAGGTTGCTGATACCGTACCTTCCGGCCTTGACCGCATCATCCCCGAGGGATTCGGACTGGGATGCCGGATCGATGGCGGTGAATATCTCCTGCCTGCCGTATCTGTACATCGGGTCGCTCACCTTTGCCCTGATGAGGGAGTCGAGGAAAGGCTTCTCATCTTCAGGTGTCTTCGCTCCTGCGACAGGCCTGTAGCCCCATTCTATGGCGTAGTAGTCATAAGGGCCGAGACGCGGAGGCAGCAGCCATTTGACACCGTCTCCCGGCTGTGCAACATAATTGTATCTTGCATAGTCCATTACGGATGCCGTAGTGCCGTAGACATCTGTGAATGTCCGTGACCTGAGGGAATCCACCGGATATGCGTAGGAACTGCGCATGTTGTGCATCAGCCCGAGGGTATGTCCTACCTCGTGCACCACAAGATACCTCAGGAGCGGCCCCATCGTGTCCATATCATACACTTCTTTCCTCGCTGCGGGGTCTACTGTCGCGGTCTGGATGAATCTCCAGTTGTGCAGGAGCTTCAGCACATCGTGGTAGAAATAGACAGATGCCTGTATGATCTCGCCCGAACGCGGATCGGTCCACGATGGTCCCATGGCGTTGGCGATGTCGGTGGAGGCATAGCGCAGACAAGAGTACCTTATGTCATCCGGGTTGAAGTCAGGATCGTCCTCCGGATAGTCCCTGGCCACTATCGCGTTCTTGAATCCGATCTTCTCGAACGCTTTCTGCCAGTCTTCTATCCCTTCCTTCAGATAAGGTCTCCATTTGTCCGGGAATGCATCGTCTATATAGAACACTATCGGCTTTTCCGGTTCGACAAGTTCACCTGCCAGGTATCTGTCCACGTCTTCCGCTTTCGGCCTGATATCCCATCTGTTGATGTATCCGACCTCCTGCAGTCCGTCCCTGCTGTCCGAATATACGGTGTGCCTGTCTGTGAAATACCCTATCCTGTAGTCCGACAGCCTCGGCATGACAGGCTCATCCGGCAGTCTTATCATGGAGACTGTCATGACGGCTGTGAATGGCTTTGATGATACTGTATAGACCATCCTTGTCCTGAACAAGATGTTCTTCGGGAATGCCTTGAAATCGAGTATCCCGGACATGTCCTGCTTGAAGGACCCCTTGTTGCCCTTTGCCCCGAGCAGCACCTCCAGAGCGGATGGTTCCGAGAACGGTGACATATAGCTTTCGTCCGCGCAGAAGAACTTGCTCACATCTATCACAACGGCTGTTGAGTCCGGATTGAAAGTCTTGATAGGGAATGCCTTCATCACCGGTTTCATATAGTTGAGTTCAAATCCTTTGCGTAGGCTTCCCGTGGCGCTGTACCCTGCCTGTCTGGATGCATCCAGAAGATAGACCTTCTCATCATCCATGCTCCATTCGACAAGCAGCGGATTGCCGGGCATCTGTCCCGCGATTGCATCCTTGTTGTCGCTTATCGCGGATACCCTGGATGCAAGGAGCATCGGTTTCCCCATAAGAGAATCGGGGATTTCGAGATAATATGTGGATTTGACCTTGTGTATGGTCATGAACCCTCTGGAGGATTCGGCCTCATCCGTGATGATTGCACTGTAGCCTTTCTTCAGGCTGTCTTCCGGTGTCCTGAGGGTGTCTGTCTCCGCAACAGCGGTCTTCTCCGGTCCATTCCCGTCTGCCCCCGGCATGGCCTGCATCGAGACGCAGGTTGCCAGAGCCGTAATGGCGGTCAAAAATAAGATCTTTCCCATTTGTCGAAAATTTCCTGTGAATTTATTTCAATATGTCCTGATCGTCCTGTTTCAGCATTTCCTCATATATCGGTGCGCGGTCAAGGAATGCATATCCGTTCCCGTCGGCCCTTTTGCCGCAGATATGTGTGGATTTCCCGTTGGTTATGATTATGTATCTGACATTCAAGACCATATTGTACCGGACAGCTTGCCATATCACCTCGCTGTCAAGGGACACATCCGGCCTTTTGCATTCCACTATGGCCAGAGGTCTCGCCTGCCTGTCGTAGACAAGAATGTCGGTCCTGTATGTCTTCTTCCCGAGATGGAGCGGGCTTTCACTCATCATCAGATGCAGAGGCACATGCATCTCTGTATTCAGGTATCTTATAAACCACTGCCGCACACTTTCTTCAGGAGTGAGTGCAACATCTTTCTTCCTCAACGGATCCCATATCGTGTTACCGCACATAATTACAAAGGTAGCGAAAAAATCCCCTTAAAAAAATTTTTTTGAACGGCTTTTTAAATTACTATCTTTGCAGGCCATGGCAAAAGGTTTTGCAGATACGGATGCGCAATGCCGCAGGATAGTGGAGGATGTCAGAAAAGGCATCTTCTCCCCGGTCTATCTGCTTATGGGGGAGGAGCCCTATTACCCTGACATGGTCTGCAACGCGATAATTGAAAACGCTCTGGATGAAAGTGAGCGGGACTTCAACCAGACTGTATGCTACGGGATGGATGTAAGTGTGGAAGATGTCATCACTGCGGCAAGGAGGTATCCAATGTTTGCAGAGCGGCAGCTCGTAGTGGTCAGGGAGGCCCAGAATCTCAAGAAGATCGAGGATCTCGCCATATATTGCGGGCAGCCCCTGGAATCCACTGTCCTCGTGATATGTATGCACGGCGGTACCGTGGACAGGCGCAAGGCTCTGTACAAGGCTGTCTGCAAGACGGGTACCGTGGTGGAGTCTTCCGCCCTCAGGGATTACGAGATGCCGAAATGGATAGTGTCTTTCTATGCTTCCAGAGGGCTCCGGATAGAGCCGGAAGCCGCGGCCCTGCTGGCGGAACATGCCGGTACAGACCTGTCCAAGATTGCAGTCGAGACAGACAAGATGCTCAAGAACCTTCCGGAAGGGGTCACGGGAGTCACTGCCGCCGATGTGGAGAATAATGTCGGGATCAGCAGACAGTACAGCATTTTCGAGCTTACACGCGAACTGTCGTACAGGAATGCCGCAAAGGCTCTCAAGGTGGCCGCGTATTGTGCCGCATCGCCCAAATTCTCGATGCCGATGGCTGTCAGCGCGATGTTCACCCATTTCTACAGGATTCTCAAGTATCAGGCTCTGATAATGTCTGTCCCGAGACCATCGCCTGCAGACAAGGCCAAGGCGCTGCCCGGGGTGAATCCGTATTTCTATAAGGAATATGATACAGCCGTGGTGAACTATCCTCTCAAAAGGTGTATGGGGGTGATTGCTCTTCTGCGCGAGTATGACTTCAAGGGCAAGGGCGGGAATGCCGGCGAGGCTACCCCGGACCAGATGTTCATAGAACTCGTGGCAAGGATACTGAACTGACGGCAGGGGATGGATTTGTATGGTTAACTTAGATATTTGTAATGGTATGGGACTGATCCGATGCAAGGAAATCAGCAGGACTTTCGGGGAGAAGGTGGCCCTGGACAGGGTGTCAATAGATATTCCCGAAGGCAGGATTTTCGGCCTTCTCGGCCCTAACGGAGCCGGAAAGACCACACTTATACGCATAATCAACCGGATAATAATGCCGGATTCCGGAGAAGTGCTGTTCAATGGACGCCCTATCACCCAGCGGGATGTCGAGAAGATAGGCTATCTGCCTGAGGAGAGGGGGCTTTACCGCAAGATGAAGGTGGGGGAGCAGGCCATGTATTTCGCCAGGCTGAAAGGAATGTCATCGAGGGATGCCATGGCTGAACTCAGGAAATGGTTCGAGAAGTTCGGGATTCAGAGCTGGTGGAACAGGAAGGTGGAGGAACTCTCTAAGGGTATGGCGCAGAAGGTCCAGTTCATAACTACTGTCGCGCACAGGCCATCCCTGCTCATCCTTGATGAACCGTTTTCCGGTTTCGACCCGGTGAACGCACAGCTTATCAGGAACGAGATATTGCGGATGAAGGATGAAGGGGCTACCATAGTGCTCTCTACCCACAATATGGAATCTGTGGAGGAACTTTGCGACGGGATTGCACTTATCAACCTGTCGAAACTTGTCATTGCCGGGGGCGTTGATGAGATAAGGCACAAATACGGCAACAATAATGTGGAACTGGTATATACATCAGAGCATCCCGTATCATCTGTCGCGGGACTTTTCGATGTGCTCTCCGACACCGGTGACAGCGCACGGCATACGGCGGTGCTTTCCCTCTGCAACGGGACCGGTACGACGGCAGTGCTGAGGAGACTTCTGGATGATGGGGCAGTCGTGAATTCGTTCAAGGAACTTGTGCCGAGGATGAACGACATATTCATCAAGCTTGTCACCGGAGGAGAATATGTAAGCCGGTAGTCCGGTACAGAAACAAGAATCAGGAGGAATAATATGGATATCCGTAATATAGGAATAATAATCTCAAGGGAATATGCGACAAGAGTAAGGAAAAAGTCGTTCCTGGTCATAACTTTCATAGTGCCTGTGCTGTTTGCACTGCTGTGCACCCTGCCAGCGGTAATAATGCTCCTGAGCAAGGAAAAGGGCAAGGTGGTAGAGGTGCTGGATGAGTCCGGGATTGTGATGCCGTATCTTGAGGACAGTGATGCTGTCGCTTTCATAGAATGCCGTGACGGTGACCTGGATACCCTGAAGAAGGGTCTGGATGCGGCAGGGGCGGATGCCATCCTGCATGTCTCTCCGCTTGACTCCGTCAGGAAGACTGTGTCTGTGGATATGTATTCTGTCAAGCCGGTGTCTGTGGACATCAAGGAGAGCATATCTGCCATGGCCGCATCTGCCGTTGAAGACTACAGGCTTGCAGGGTACGAGATAAAGGACCTGAAACAGATCCTGGAGGATGTCAAGGCTGACATCCCGGTGTCCACATACACGCTCGGGGAGGATGGACAGGAGCAGATAACCTCATCCGAGGTATATATGGTCGTCTCCATTGTGCTTACACTTGTCATCTATATGTTTATCGCCATGTTCTCCGGGATGGTGATGACCAGCGTAATAGAGGAGAAGTCCAGCAAGGTGGCTGAAGTCCTCGTCTCATCTGTCAAGGCATCCGAACTGATGTTCGGCAAGATAATAGGGGTGGCTTGCGTGGCGCTGACGCAGTTCTTCCTCTGGATTGTGCTTGCAGTCGTCATAATAGCCGGAGTGAACGCGACAGTAGGGCTTGAGAGCCTCGCCGGGGCTGACCCTGCCCAGATGGAGCAGCTCACGCAGATGTCCGGGATGGACATGTCGATGGTGGATACCATAGTCTCAGGCGGCAATTCCGAGATGGCGGCAGTGGTAGAGACCCTCAAGGACTTGAACTACGGGCAGCTTGTCTTCTCGTTCGTAGTATATTTCCTGCTCGGTTATCTCCTGTACGCCTCCCTTTTTGCAGCGATAGGGTCGGCCGTGGACAACGAAGGGGACAGCACACAGCTCCAGCTGCCTGTTACAATCCCTCTGCTGCTGGCGTTCTTCATCGCTTTCTATGCGTTCGAGGCTCCTGACAGCCAGCTGGCTTTCTGGGGTTCCATAATCCCGTTCACATCCCCGATAGTCATGCTCGCAAGGCTTCCGTTCGGAGTTCCGGCATGGGAACTGGCGCTTTCCATAGTGCTTCTGCTCCTTACATTTGTCGCCCTGGCATATATCTCCGCAAGGATCTACAGGGTCGGGCTTCTGGTGTCAGGAAAGAAGACTACTTTCTCCGACCTGTGGAAATGGCTGAGACAGAGGTAGAGGGCAGTGTCTTGGTGTTGAATTGGAATTGTCTGTAATGAATAAGTTAAGGTTTGTGTTGCTCGCCGCTGCCGTTTCTGTTGCGGCACTGCTCCAGGCAGAGGACAATAATGATGTTGTCCGCTGGTCGAGGGCGGTCATGGATGGCTCCCGTACAGGAGTCACTGTTCCTGCCGCTACGGATGTGGACAAGGCATTGGGCAAGGTGCGGGGCCGCGAATACACGGCTCCGTCAGGCAGGGTGTTCAGAGGCGGTTCTGTCGTCAGGGTGGCAAGGGCCGTCATAGATGCGCAGCCTTCGATGTCGCCTGTCAAGAGGGTGATTGCGTATTCTCCTGAAGCGATGGTGTCGGAATATCCGGAGAGCGCCCTCTCCAACTGGTTTGCCGACAATCTTATGAGGGCGACAGAAAAGGCTGCCGGACGCAAGGTGGACATAAGTATCGGCAACTTCGGCGGAATCAGGGTGGATATGCCAAGTGGTGATGTCACAGTGGATGATATAAGGTCCATGTTCCCGTTCAGGAATGATCTGGTGTACCTTGTCCTCAGAGGTTCTGATGTCCGCCATATACTTGACTGGATGGCGGAGAACGGATTCCAGGTTCTGGGAGGAGTGAAGGTTGCCGCAAAGGATGGAAAGATAGTCTCGGCGGAAATAGACGGGAAACCTCTGGATGACAATGCACTGTATGGTGTCGCCACAATCAGTTTCTTGCTGGATGGAGGGGATGGCCTTTATCTGGCAAGGAATGCGGTGGAGGAGGTGGACATCCCTGTGGATATCTACAATGCCATGCTGGATGTCATAGAGGAGGATACTGCTGCCGGCAGACAGATTGAGGGGCGAAGGGATGGCAGGGTGTTGCTCCTGGACTGATGCTGCCATGACTGACAGCATGCATCCGGTATCCCGGTTCGGGACAGGTGTCTTATATGGAATAGATATAGTACAATGCAGATGAGATTCAAAGTGAATAAGGCAATATCGATGCTGGTGGTCTTTTGTGCCGCCTTTCTCCTTCCAGCGACAGCGCTGGTGCATGCCCAGGGGCTGGTCATATTGCATACCAATGATACCCACAGCCATATCGACCCTGTAAAGGCCGGACCGGAGGCAGGTCTGGGAGGTGTGATAGAGAGGGCTGCCTATATCGACAGTGTGAGGGCGGCTGTAGGGGAACGCAATCTTCTGCTGGTTGATGCAGGGGACTTCAGCCAGGGATCATCATATTTCACCATACTGAAAGGTGACCTTGAGGTGGAAGTCATGAATGCAATGGGGTATGATGTGTCGGCCCTCGGCAACCATGAGTTCGACAACGGATCCGAGGATCTTGCAAGGAGGCTCTTGAAGGCGAAATTCGATGTGGTCTGCGCCAACTATGACTTCTCCGGGAGCCGGCTCGGGAAGCTTGTGAAGCCATATACCGTTGTCCGTAAGGCCGGGAGGAAGATCGGGATAATAGGACTTCTTGTAGATGTCACCAAGGTGGTGGACAAGAGCGTCGCAGGGGAGTTGAAATATCTGGATCCGGCGGAGACCGTCAACAGATATTCTGCCATTCTGAAAGAGAAGGGGTGCGACCTTGTGATAGTGCTCTCGCATCTCGGTATCGAAAAGTCGGATTTTACAGACATCCGGCTTGCAGAGGCATCGCATGATGTGGATATGATAATAGGCGGACACTCGCATACTTTTCTGGAAGAGCCTGTCTATGTGAAGGATGCTGATGGGGATGATGTGATGATAGTCACGGACGGCTGCTGGGGACTGTATGTCGGGAAACTTGAGGTAGAATAACACGGATTCGATAAAATGCCCTTCCGGAGATTAGGGGTCGTGAGCGGAAAATAAAATCATCCGGAGGATGTTTTATAGCGGGTAGCAGGATGGGTGGAAGAAAGGGCGGGGCCGGATTCCCGTATGGGGTGGATCAAATCGATATGACAGAATGACACAGGAGAAACTTACAGGCGACCTCGAATGGGACGGGCTGCACAGGCCGCAGATCTATTATGCGGTCATCTCGACTTTCTGCGGACTTTTCCTTTCGGTGCTGGACGGGACCATCTGCAACGTGGCCCTTCCGACCATTGCTCTTGAACTGGGCATTTCCCCATCGGATTCCATATGGATTGTGAACGCATTCCAGCTTGTGATAATGATGCTCCTGCTGCCGTTTTCATCACTTGGGGAACTGATAGGATACAAGAAGGTATATCTGATGGGCGTAGCCGGATTCACTGTCGGGTCGCTTGCCTGCTCACTTTCCCCGTCTTTCCATATCCTTGTCGCATCACGTGTGCTTCAGGGTATAGGAGCGGCTATGATAATGAGTGTCAATACATCGCTTATCCGTATAATCTATCCTAAAAGACATCTAGGGAAAGGAGTGGGACTGAATGCGACAGTTGTGGCGATAGCTTCGGTGACAGGGCCTTCTCTGGCGGCGGCCATCCTTTCCTTTACTACCTGGGAATGGCTGTTCGCCATAAATGTTCCGGTCGGTATCGTGACCTGGTTCATGGGGCGCAGATTCCTTCCGGACAATCCGACAAGAGTAGCCGGAAGAAAGTTCAACTGGCTTGACACCTTGCTGAATGCGGCCACTTTCGGCCTTATGATAGGATGTCTCGAGGCATATTCCCACGGGCTTGACTGGCACAGGATTGCCATTGCAGTGCTTGTATTCCTTGTCGTGGGGACAGTGTATGTGAGGTATCAGCTCGGCAGGGATTATCCGATGCTTCCTTTTGACCTTCTGAGGATTCCGATATTCTCCATGTCTGTGGGGACAAGCATCATCTCGTTCACGGCGCAGCAGCTGATAATGGTCTCGCTCCCGTTTATGCTGATGCACGGTTTCGGATATGATGCGGTCGGGACGGGGCTTCTGATGACGGCATCTCCGGTTGCGATAGCCTTTGTCGCCCCTGTTGCGGGTATGTTGATAGGGAAAGTCCATCCCGGGATACTCGGCTGTGCTGGCATTGCCCTCATGAGCCTCTCTGCATTCTCGTTCGCTTTCATACCGGATGACATATCGCATTTCAGCATCGTATGGAGGATGGTGCTTTTCGGGACGGGGTTCGGCCTGTTCCAGTCGCCTAACAACCATATCCTGCTGTCATCCGCCCCGCCTCACAGGACGGGGAGCGCAAGCGGGATGCTCGCATCCGCCCGTCTTATAGGACAGACGACAGGAGCGGCTCTGGTGGCGATGATGTTCAATCTGTCGGATGACAGGGCCGCCCACGATGCGATGCTTCTGGCCGGCATCATCACGCTGTTCGGTGCGGTCCTGTCGCTCTGCCGTGTCGGCATAAGGAAGACTGATGGCTGATCTGTCCGGTGAGCCGGGCTGGTTTATATGGTATTTGCCGGGTTACAGGATATTGAGGCTCTGCTCCTTTATCTTTTCGAGGTCATCTTTCATTTTCACCACGATCTTCTGTATCCCGGTATGGTTGGCCTTCGAGCCTGTGGTGTTGATCTCCCTTCCCATCTCCTGGGCTATGAAGCCGAGTTTCTTTCCCGGATAAGGCTCGCTGTCGATGGTCTCCATAAAGTAACGGCAGTGCTGGCGGAGCCTTGTCTTCTCCTCGTTGATATCGAATTTTTCTATATAATATACCATTTCCTCTTCGAGACGGCTCTGGTCCGGCTGTAGCGAAAGCTCCTCGAACCTGGACAGTATCTTTTCCCTTATGGATGCCGTCCTCTCTCCTTCTATGGCTTCAATATCATCCACATATCCAAGTATGGATGCTACTTTTGATGTCACGTCCTTGTAGAGTATGGCCCCTTCTGCAGACCTGAACTCGTTAAGCCTTGCAACGGCCTCCCTGATGCATTCAGCCACCGCAGGCCAGTTCTCATCATCGATGATGTCTGTGGTCTGCGAGTTCACCACATCCGGAAACCTTGTGGCGGCGGTCAGAAGCATGATGTCTGCGTTGCCCGTAGACATCCCCATATCTTCAGCAGCCTTGAGCAGCTGGCTGCAGTATCCCTTAAGGATATCCCCGTTTATGCATCTGCCTGTCTGGCCCTCGGCAGGTTCATATGTCATGAACAGGTCTATGTTCCCTCTCTGGAGCTCCGTCGCGATGAGTTTGCGGACTTCCATTTCCCTGTTCTTCGGAAGCAGCTGTGTCTTAATGCCTATATCGGCGGTCTTGCCGTTGAGGGAGCGTATTTCGACGCAAAGCCTGCCTGATTCCAGTGCCGTCTCGGCCTTGCCGTATCCTGTCATTGACTTTATCATTTGCATAATGTACAGTTTATTGAGGTGTGTCTCACCCGTATCCTGCAAAATTACTTAAAATTTACTTATCCGCAATCATTGATGACAAGTGTGTAAAATTTCCTATATTTGCAGTTTGGCCGGAGAAAGCGAGTCATGCTCTTTTCCCGCTATGCCAATCCACTGTTTGCCAGATGAAAAGTTTGTCATAAAAGAATATGGAAGAAGTTATCAAAGAGGGCGGTGAGACCCGCAACCTGAATTTTCTTGAAGAGATCATAGAGGCGGATCTAGCCTCGGGGAAGTGTGAGAGCATAATGACCCGTTTCCCGCCGGAGCCTAACGGCTATCTGCATATAGGTCACGCAAAGAGTATATGCCTCAATTTCGGACTGGCTCAGAAATACGGCGGCAAGACGAACCTCCGCTTTGACGATACCAATCCGGTCAAGGAAGATACCGAATATGTGGATTCTATAAAGGAGGATATCCGTTGGCTCGGATTCCAGTGGGAAAACGAGAGGTATGCTTCCGATTATTTCGACCAGCTGTATGAATGGGCTGAAGACCTGATAAGGAAAGGGCTGGCGTATGTGGATGACCAGACCCAGGAGCAGATCAGGGAGGGCAGGGGCACTGTCCAGACTCCTGGAAAGGAGAGTCCGTGGCGAAACCGCAGCGTGGAGGAGAATCTGCGCCTGTTCCGTGAGATGAGGGATGGAAAGTATGCTGATGGGGAGAAGGTGCTCAGGGCGAAGATTGACATGTCCCATCCGAACATGCTTTTCCGTGACCCTATAATGTACAGGATAATCCACGCGAGTCACCACAGGACAGGGGACAAGTGGTGTATCTACCCGATGTATGACTATACGCACGGGCAGAGCGATTCGATAGAACATATCACGCATTCGATATGCACTCTGGAGTTCGATGTGCACAGACCGCTGTACGACTGGTTCATAGAGAAGCTGGGGATTTTCCCGTCTCACCAGTACGAGTTTGCCCGCCTCAATCTGACATATACCGTGATGAGCAAACGCAAGCTCCTGGAACTGGTGAAGAACGGTTATGTAAGCGGCTGGGATGACCCTCGTATGCCTACAATCTGCGGAATCCGCCGCAGGGGATATACTCCGGAGTCCATAAGGATGTTCGCGGAGAAGGTCGGTGTGGCCAAGAGGGAGCAGCTTATTGACCTTCAGCTTATGGAATGGTGCGTGCGTCAGGATCTCAACGAGAGGGCAAACCGCTATATGGTGGTGCAGGACCCTGTGAAGCTGACCATAACGAACTGGGAGCCGGGCAAGGTGGAATGGTTCGATGCCCCTCTCAATCCGGCGGCTCCTGATGGCCCTTCTCGCAGGGTGCCTTTCACAGGAGAACTGTATATCTGCCGCAATGACTTTATGGAGGAGCCTCCCAAGAAGTTCTTCCGGCTGAAGCCGGATGGGGAAGTGCGTCTGAAATACACCTATATCGTAAAGTGCAACGAGGTGGTGAAAGATGCGGATGGCAATGTTGTCGAGCTGAAGTGCACGTATGACCCGGCAACGAGACCGGGAGGAGGCGAGTGGCGTTCCGTCAAGGGTACAATACACTGGGTCGCCAGGGAGTATGCAAGACCTGTGGAACTGAGGCTGTACGACAAACTGTTCACCGAGCCGGATATGAGCGGGATTCCGGAAGGGACGGACTATAAGGATTATCTCAATCCGGAGTCTCTCGTGGTTGACAGGGGATATGCCGAGCCGGCTCTCCTTGAGGACAACAGCGGGATAGCGGTGCAGTTCGAGAGGGTAGGATATTTCTACAGGGATCCGGACAGCACTCCGGACAATCCTGTATTCAACAAGACCACTTCGCTGAAGGATTCATATAAAGTAGGGTGACAGGATGTCGGGAACGCTCGGAACACCGTTTATGGCAACGGTTATCCCGGGAATTGTCCCGGTGACGTATATCCGGAAATTTATGGCATATATGGAAAGGACAGGTATGGCAAGGACGGTATTGTGCGGCATTATTCTGCTTGCGCTCTCTGCCTGCGGCAGGACAGGGGAACCTGTGAGGCTTGACCGTTTCACTTCATCTGATGGCAGAACGGTGGAAGGCAGCGAGATTACGGTTGCGGGAGGGACGGTATGGTACGCCAAAGGAGACTACAGGAATTTCATACTGACCGGTGAGGCCTGTCTGGAAAGAGGAGCGGAGGCATCTTTGTTTTTCCATACTGACGGAAAGGCAGCTTCAGTAAACGGGACTGCCGGGCAGCACGGCGTGGCCTCAGATGGAACAGGAACGGCCGATAGCCTTCCAGGTTATGAAGTGATATTCCATAACGGACCGATAGACGGGACAAGGAAGACAGGCAGCCTTGCTGCAGTGCGCAATCTGTACAGGTCTATCGTGAACGATACCGGATGGTTCAATTTCGAGATTGCAGTCAGAGGAAAGAACATTACCGTTTCCATAGACAGCACGGAAGTGGTCTGCTATACGGAGCCGGAGCAGCCGTACCGGACAGAAGCCTACAGTGACCGTCTGCTTGGCCATGGCTGTATGGCGCTGAAAGGAGTCTCTGGCAGGATGATCTTCAGCAATCTGAAAGTGACAAGGCTTCCGGATGATGCCGTGAATCCTTGCGACACCATGCCTGTGCCCGATGAGCAGAACGATCCTGTAATCAGGCTGCAGCAGAGAAATTTCCCTGTCATTGACTATCACGTCCATCTCAAGGGCGGACTGACAAAGGAAATGGCCCAGTCCAAGTCCATGAACTACGGCATCAATTATGGCGTGGCTCCCAATGCAGGGGAGGGAGGAGTAGGCCGGATGCTGGCTGATGATGCTGAGGTCTATGAATATTTCGATGAAGTGAAGGATATGCCTTTCCTCAGGGGCGTGCAGGGCGAAGGCCGCAGATGGACTGTGACTTTCTCGCAGGAGGCTCTGGGAGTATTCGACTATCTCTTTACCGATGCGATGACAATAGTCGACCATAAGGGACGTCTGTCAAGGATATACAGGCCGGAGGAGGTGCATTATGACGGCATTACGAAAGAGCAGTATATGGACCATCTTGTGGACCAGACTGTGAAGATACTTGCCAACGAGCCTGCAGACATCTATGCCAATCCTACATATATCCCGGTTGATATGGCTCCTGACTATGACAGGTACTGGACAGATGAGCGTGTGGACAGGATTCTTGATGTTCTGGAGAAGTACGGCATAGCATTGGAAATCAACGCGAGATACAGAATCCCGTCATTCGGCATCATCCGAAAGGCTAAAGAGCGCGGAATCCGTTTCACTTTCGGCACCAACAATGTTGATGCCGATTTCGGACGGCTGGAATACTGTATCGATGCGATTGAGGAATGCGGACTGACTCCGGATGACCTGTGGTTCCCTTCAATGAGCAGCCGGCGCGACCGTCCTGTCATCCTCTATAACAGGTTTTAGCGGCATTTCCTTAAGGCTTTGCGGATGACGGGGATGACCTTGGAAGCATAGCGTGAGGCACCCAGGTCAGTGAAATGGATGGCATCAACCGTCGCTTCTCCATCGTCACCTATGAGGTTTTCGGAGGTTATGTAGTAGAGTTTCCGGAAACCTTGTCTTCTGAGCCTGTCGTATAGGGCTTTCTGTTCCCTGTTTTTC
This sequence comes from uncultured Bacteroidales bacterium, assembly GCA_944325435.1. Taxonomy (GTDB): domain Bacteria; phylum Bacteroidota; class Bacteroidia; order Bacteroidales; family UBA932; genus Cryptobacteroides. Next base: position 57,198 of record CALVAC010000014.1, read on the forward strand.
CTGCCGACCTCTTCCGCTATCCTTTTGTTGAACAGGGTGTGGGGGAACTGGGGGTCTTCAATGAAGATAACCGGCACATCGGGATGCGCATCCCGGAGAATCCTGAAAAATGTCTCGCCGCGTTCAGCTATCTGCTTTGCAGATGCGTTGGGCACATAGTCGAGGACAAACACGCCCGGGTCTTCTACTTGCGCCATCAGCTCCGCTATCTCATAGTCGAGCAGAGCATTGCCGCTGAACCCGAGGTTGATGACGACCCTGTCGAGCTTCCTGGCAATCATGTTTGTGAAAGCCATGCCGGGACGGCTGACGCAGCCTCCCTGCAGGATGCTTGTCCCGTACATGACCACAGGCTTCTGTGCAGAAGGGCTTGCGACGGCTGGCTGATCTATGTATGCATCTCTGTCCACCCCGATCTCTATGTCTTCAATCCCGTCATAAAGGGACAGGTATAGCATATATTCCCTGTCTGTCTGTTCCATCCCGGAGACCAGTACAGCTTCCGTGCTTCTGTCCTGTGGCTTCCCTGCTCCAGCAAAACGCCATTCCCCGTCATGAAGTATGTACAGGTCGATTCCCCGTGTCCCGACAGGTGACATGTGGTTCATATATACTTTGGAAAGCGATGTCCATTTTGCGGAAACGGATGTGGAGTTGGACCTGAACCTTATGAAAAGTCCGGCTGAATTGCGTCCGAGGTTCCATACAGGGCCCCGGACCTTGCCCTGCAGATAACCAGGGAGCCGTCCATACCTGTCGAATGTTTCATCGACGGCTTTGCCGTAGACCGGGAATGCGGCAGCATCCACATACTTCAGGTTTTCTTGTGAGTATGCCGCCACAGCAATCAGCATCAAGGCGGCGACAATGCATATCCTGTCCATATACTGTCTGGTTTAAATCTGTCTGTTGTCCTGGTTGCCTGTCCTGATGTTTGTCAGTCGAGCAGATGTGACAGGAACTGTCTGGCAGTCTGCCCGTCCATTCCCCGTCTTCGGGCGTATGCCTCATACTGTTCTCTGCTGATTCTCCGGATGTCGGGGTAGCAGGCCTGCGGATGTGCGAATATGAATCCGCAGATTGATGCATCCGGAATCATGGCATAGCTTTCTGTCAGATGTATGCCGAGCCGTTCTCCGTCAGGAAGAAGAGCCAGTATGTCCTTTTTGAGAGTGTGGTCGGGACAGCTGGCGTATCCCGCAGCAGGCTTGATGATCTTTATTGTCCCGCTGCCGTCTTGAATGCCGTGACCTGCGGCAAGACATTCTTCCAGATGATGGTCGAGCCACATCGAGGCTGCCTCTGCAAGAGTCAGCCTTACCGCCCTGCGGACAAGTTGCGGATAGTCCGTACTGCAAGCGGATTGTGTGCCGTCCTGCAGGTCAGTGCATTCCGTGACCGAAATCGCAAACATTCCGAAATTGCCCTTCTTCCCTGAACTATCAGATGGAACGAAATCGCAGAGGGAGAGATGTCCGTTGTTTCTGCCCTCCTGCCGGAACATAGGAAGGAAATGACCATCGAACAGGATACCCCCATCTTTGGAAGATGCATCGAAAAATCGTGCTGCCAGCATTATCCGGCATCCGTCAGTGCCGGCGGCTGTGCCGGTGTCTTCATTTGACAGTGCACTCGCTGCAGAGTCCTGTCCGAAGGTTTCTGCGGCCAGGATACTGTCGATGACTGCCTTGCCATCGGCTTTCAGTCTGACAACCTCGTCGCTGTCGGGGAGCGGCCCGTTATATCTTATCCCGAATACGGTAAGGAACATACGCCAGTCAAAATACTGCACGACATCTCTGACCGGGATTTCCCTGGCGGGGATGTCAGTGAAGCCTGCAGAACTGCAGCCGATATATGATTTCTCCGGAAATGCAGGTATGGCGGCCTTCCCGATGTCTCCGGCAGTGTCAGTACCGGTGTCAGTCTGCCCGGTAGCCTGTGCCGTTGCTGTCTTGCCCTTGCTGTAATATAGTTCTCTCAATCTGTCCTGTGCTGAGTGCTCTTCCTCCTCGAATGTCTGCCGGTCCATCATGCAGCGTTTTGCCATTACGGCGCTGGCGGATGCATCTGCCCCGTAGAACACGTGCCGGTACAGAGGAGCGAGCTTTACTGCTGTATGCAGAGCGGATGTTGTTGCACCACCGATGAAAAGCGGGGTGTCGAGCCCTCTGCGCGTCATTTCTCTGCAGAGTTCCTCCATCTGGAAGAGGGATGGTGTGATAAGTCCGCTTACCGCTATTATGTCCGCCTGTTCTCTTTCCGCTGTCCCGAGGATGGTATCCCTGTCTACCATGACCCCGAGGTCAATGACATTGAATCCGTTGCATGTCAGTACGATGCCTGTGATGTTCTTCCCTATGTCGTGGACATCTCCCTTGACGGTGGCCAGGATTACTTTTGGCCTGGCTGTCCTCTGTTCTTCAGGATAGCTGTGGCCGTGATTGTCTGACTCCACATCTCCATTGCCGGTCTTTCCTTTCCCGGGCATATACGGCTCGAGTATCGTTACGGCATCCCTCATCACCTTGGCTGATTTCACCACCTGCGGCAGGAACATCCTGCCGTTGCCGAACAGCTCTCCGACTTTCTTCATCCCGTCCATCAGCGGGCCTTCTATGATGGAAACAGCGCTTCCTCCGTACTTGTCCAGAGCCTCCTTAAGGTCCTTTTCCAGTTCTGATGCCTTCCCTTTGACCAAGGCGTTGCCCAATCTCTCTTCGACGGTGCTCGGGACGCTCTCTCCATTCCGGCTGTCTGTACCGGAGCCGCTGTCGGCAGAACTGCTTTCACAGTTGCCGCCATTACCACGCGTTCCGGCTGATTCTTTCTCCTGAAGCACTTTCTGGGCCTTTGCTATGAGCCTTTCTGTGGCTCCGGGATCACGGTCGAATATCACATCTTCCACGCACTTGAGCATTTCAGGTTCGATCTGGTCATAGACCTGGAGCATCCCCGGGTTGACAATCGCCATATCAAGCCCTGCCTGTATCGCATAATAAAGGAATACTGAATGCATGGCCTCGCGGACCTCGTTGTTGCCCCTGAATGCAAAAGACAGGTTGGAAATGCCCCCGGAAGTCTTTGCCCCCGGAAGATTCCGGTGTATCCACCTGACAGCCTCTATGAAATCGATGCCATATCTTGCGTGTTCCTCTATCCCTGTGCCGATTGAAAGTACATTCGCATCGAATATTATTTCTTGAGGCGGTATGCCTGCTTCAGTGAGCAGCCTGTATGCTCTGGAGCATATCTCGACTTTCCTTGCGAATGTTGTAGCCTGACCCTGCTCATCGAACGCCATTACGACCATTGCCGCTCCCAGACTGCGTATTTCAAGTGCCTTGTCAATGAATGTCTCTTCCCCCTCCTTGAGACTGATGGAATTGACAATGCATTTTCCCTGGGCGTTCTTGAGGCCGGCAACAATGGTCTCCCAGTGAGATGAGTCTATCATCAGGGCAGCCTTTGCGGCTGAAGGGTCATTGGAAATGTAACGGCAGAACTTCTCCATTTCGCAGGTGCTGTCCAGCATGGCATCATCCATATTGATATCGATGACGGATGCCCCGTTTTCAATCTGGTCAGCCGCTGTCTGCAGGGCGGCTGTGTAGTCCCCGGACGCAATGAGCCTGGCGAATTTCCTCGAGCCTGCCACATTGGCTCTTTCCCCGATGTTTGTAAAGTTGCTTGTGGAAAGGTCTATATGGACTGCTTCAAGTCCGCTGACAGCCAGTCCCTTGTTGACTGGAATGGATTGACTGCAAGATCTTCTTGCCGGGATTCCTTTCACTGCGGCGGCAATCTCCCTGATATGTTCCGGAGTGGTTCCGCAGCAGCCCCCTACAATGTCCAGAAGACCTTCTGCTGCCATTTCTCTGACTTCTTCCGCCATTTCGGACGGAGTCTGGTCATAGCCTCCCATTTCATTCGGCAGACCGGCATTGGGATAACATATTACCGGACATTCTGCCAGGAGTGAGACTTCCTTGACAAGAGGGGCGAGTCCGGCTGCTCCGAGGGAGCAGTTCAGCCCGAATGCAGCAAGCGGATAATGTGATACGGAAGTGTAGAATGCCTCGATTGTCTGCCCTGTGAGGGTTCTTCCGCTCCTGTCTGCGACTGACACGGATATTATGACCGGAATCCTGTCATTGGAATATTTCCCGTTTCCCGGAGAGCCAGGCAAGCAGATCCTTTTTTCCCCCAGCCGAGAAATGGCGTACAGTGCGGCTTTGACATTCAGCGCATCGAAACAAGTCTCGATCTGGATAATGTCCGTCCCTCCTTCCAGCAATGCTTCTGCCTGTTCGCCGTATGCAGCCGCCATATCATCAAAACCGAATTGTCTGTGTGCCGGGTCAGAGATGTCGGATGCAAGGGAAAGCGATTTGGAGGTCGGTCCGATGCTGCCTGCCACAAGGATATGTCTTCCTGTCTCGGATTTTGCCCTGTCTGCCGCCCTTCTTGCAATCCTCGCCCCTTCCAATGCCATCTGCCTTGCCAGAGAGCTGCAGCCGTACTCCTGCTGGGAAATGCGGTTTGCGCTGAAAGTGTTGGTCTCGATAATGTCGGCTCCGGCCGCTATGTACTGCCTGTGGATATCCTCTATTATGTCAGGACGGGTCAGGTTGAGGCATTCGTTGTTCCCGGCAAGTTCGCAGGGTATATCAGAGAAAGGTCTGCCGTGGAAATCTTCCTCCGACAGACCGTATTTCTGGATCATAGTCCCCATCGCCCCGTCCAGAATCAATATGTTCTTTCCGGAAAACATTGGTTTATATGGTTATCCGATTGTGACGATAGGAGCATCAGCAGGTACAGAATCTCCTACATTGACATGTATTGCAGTGACAGTCCCTGCGACAGGGGACTCGATGGTGTTTTCCATCTTCATGGCTTCAAGAACGGCTACCTGCTGCCCTGCCTTCACTGTGTCTCCGACTTTTACAGATATCCCGACGATATTTCCAGGGAGAGGTGCAGTTACAGCCTTTCCTGCGCCTGTTGCCGCCGGAGCAGGAGCAGCCGCCGGTGCGGCCTGGGGTGCAGGAGCAGGAGCCGGTGCCGGTGCAGCGGCAGGAGCGGTCTGGACGGGAGCCTGGGCTGTCTGCTGTACTGGAGCTGCCTGTACTGAAACAGGAGCCATACCGTTTCCGAGCTCTACCTTATATGAAGCGACCACGGTCACATCAGCGACATTCCCGTCAACTGAATTGATGGTCACATTGTATTCGTTTCCGTTGATCTTGAAATTATATTGTTTCATTTTACGATATTTTTAATGTGTCATTTCTTTTTGTCCGGGAGCTGGCGCAATGTTGCGTAGCGTGAATTCCATGGAGTGGACTTAGGCTTGATGGTCACGACAAAACTCTCGTTGTCGTGCACTTCATCAGCCATGCATTTGTCCAGAGCCATTGCGATGGCAGCGCAGATTTCCCCTCCGATGGTGTCGTTGAGACGTACTGCTGTCTCGAATGCCTTTTCTGATGATATCTCGTTCATGATATTCAGTTTTAAATGACTACAGAGGCAGGTTGTCGTGCTTCTTGGCAGGGTTGACTACCTTCTTGCCAGCAAGCTGCTCCAACGCGCGGATTACGCGGAAACGGGTGTTGCGTGGCTCGATGACATCATCGATATATCCGTATTTGGCTGCCTGGTAAGGATTGCAGAAGAGGTCGTTATACTCAGTCTTCTTTTCCTCGGCCACGCGCTTCTTCTCTTCCGGATCCTCGATAGCCTTGATTTCCTTTGAATAGAGGACCTCTACCGCCCCCTCGGCTCCCATAACGGCTATGTTTGCGGACGGCCAAGCATAGTTGATGTCACCGCGGAGCTGTTTGCAGCTCATCACGATGTGGGATCCGCCGTAGGACTTCCTGAGAGTTACTGTGACCTTAGGTACGGTGGCTTCACCGTAAGCATAGAGGAGCTTTGCTCCGTGTACTATGATTCCGCCGTATTCCTGCTGTGTTCCGCAGAGGAAACCAGGTACATCCACAAGTGTAACGAGCGGAATGTTGAATGCGTCGCAGAAACGGACGAACCTTGCTGCCTTGCGGGATGCGTTGATGTCAAGCACTCCGGCAAGGATCTTGGGCTGGTTGGCTACGATGCCGACAGAACGGCCGTTCATATGCGCGAAACCTATGATGATATTCTTTGCGTAGTTCTTGTGAATTTCCAAGAACTTGCCATCGTCCACAATGCTGCCGATGACCCTGTACATATCGTACGGTTTGTTAGGGTTGTCCGGGATAATCTCGTTGAGGGCATCGTCTACGCGGCTGACAGGATCATCCGTTGGGACTACAGGCGCCTCTTCCATATTGTTCTGAGGGATGAAGCTGAGGATGTCCTTGATGATCTGGAGCCCTTCCTCTTCAGTGTCTGCGGCGAAATGGGCGACTCCGCTCTTTGTAGAATGTACGCTTGCACCTCCGAGGTCTTCCTGGCTCACCACCTCGCCGGTGACAGTCTTCACCACGCCAGGACCCGTAAGGAACATATATGAGGTATTCTTCACCATTATATTGAAGTCCGTGAGGGCAGGGGAGTACACCGCACCTCCTGCGCATGGACCGAATATGCCTGAAATCTGTGGAATCACACCGGAAGACATGATGTTTCTCTGGAAAATCTCTCCGAAACCTGCAAGTGCACAGATCCCTTCCTGGATTCGAGCTCCGCCGGAGTCGTTGAGTCCGATGCAAGGGGCGCCGTTCTTCATCGCCATGTCCATCACTTTGCATATCTTCTGTGCCATTGTCTCTGAAAGGGAGCCTCCAGACACGGTGAAGTCCTGTGCAAAGATGTAGACAGACCTGCCATCGATGGTGCCGTGTCCTGTGACAACTCCGTCTCCGTCATAATGTGTCTTGTCCATTCCGAAATTGGTGCAGCGGTGCTGTACGAACATGTCGTACTCCTCGAAGCTTCCTTCATCGAGAAGCATGGCAATCCTTTCCCTCGCCGTATATTTCCCTTTCTGATGCTGGGCATCGATCCTTTTCTGACCTCCGCCCATACGGGCTTTGGCCCTGCGCTCTACAAGTTCTTTGATTTTTTCCTGCTGGATACTCATAATATCTGTAGTTTAATTAATCCTGTCCTGAAGCCGGCCCTGCAGGACAGACTTCAACGGATTCATCACGGAATCCATAAACTTTGCAAAGATAATTCTTTTTGGCAAAAAACAGCGTTTTTGTTTGTCTGCTTCCGAAGAATTTCACAGCTGCCATTCTCGTTCTGCAGGAATGAAATACGCGAAGAAATCGTATCTTTGTGCGGCAACTTGTAAATAAGCGATGGAACATTATTCAGGACGGCCTCCATATATAGAGGGGGAAAGTGAAACGGAAATAGCGACATACGATTTTCTTGACGGTTTAGGTATCCCATACAGGACTGTCAGACACGATGCTGCCTTCACGATGGATGAATGTGCGGAAGTGGAGAAAGCCATTGGGGCTCCGGTGTGCAAGAACCTGTTCCTGTGCAACCGCCAGCAGACCCGGTTCTACCTTCTCATGCTCCCGGGAGACAAGATATTCAAGACAAGATTCCTCTCTGCAGAGCTTGGCTGCGCCCGGCTGTCTTTTGCTGATGAAAGCCATATGACGGAAATGCTCGGCCTGCATCCGGGAGCTGTATCGCCTATGGGGCTGATACACGAAAGACAAGGCAATGTACTGCCGGTAATCGACAGCGACCTGCTGGCTTACGGATACATCGGCTGTCATCCCTGCGTGAATACAGCCACTCTCGTACTTAAAACATCCGACCTGCTTGAAAAAGTCATCCCTGCCACCGGTCATTCCTGCCGTATCGTAAGATTACGGACAGATATTATTTAAAGGTCCCGCTCCGATGACATTGTTCCGGTATTGTTCCATATACCGCAGATTTGTCGGATTGAACCGTTCCGATTCCTCTCACAGGCTGAATGTAAGCAGGATCCTGCATTCATTCCTGGGTGACCTTTCGGATGCAGTCGGGGACTTCCACGGATACTGCAGGGTAGAGACCCTGAAATACGCCCTGAACCGGCGAAAAAGTTTGAAACCTGCCGTCAGTGCCGCCCAGCACCCTCTGCCATAGTATGCCGGGACATTGAAATTGCCGGGAGCATCCCTTTCGTATGCATAGATTCTGTCATGCCAGTTGTCGATACGGAACATCCCTGCCCTGAAATAGACAGACATCCAGTCTGGCTTCCAGCCGCACTCGATATATCCTAAAAGACCTAATGATTTGTTGTACAGTCCATTCATCCTTATGGCAGCCAGCCATTCACCAGATGAATATTTCACATCCATCCTCAGGTCAGTCCGGTTTTTCTCGGTCCCGTTGCGCAAACGCTCTGAAATTCTCGCTGTCATGGCAATGGCCGGATTCACCTGCACTGTATAGTTCAGAAGGAGCTTTATCTGCATTCCCGGGCCGGATGACCCGTATTCTGGTTCAGGATAATATGCAGCATCAATGCTGAATGTTCCGGAGTGTCTGCTGACAGATGAGCCGAATCCTGTCCGGCCTTTCAGCCGGACCCGGTCTCCGGCAAGGAAACGGCCTCCCGCAGCAGCCGAATACCGGTCCGCGGAATATCCTGCCCTGCCTGCCAGAGTCAGGGATTCACCTGCATTGAATACGGCGCCCATCACTGCAGCCGGTTCCAGTCCGATAGCATCCAGTGCCGCCTCCCCGAACAGGTCCACCCCTCTCACGCACCACCTGAAATCAACTGAACATCCGGCATCTGATACCGGTGCGTCAATCCATCTGTCCGTATTCCCGTTTCCTGACTCCGGCAGGCGGAATCCGGCCGTTTCTGCGTATCCTGTCAAGGATACCTGTGCGTTGGAGCCGTACCATGCCACATTGACTGCAGGGAGAAGCGAGAGACAGGATGGTTTCTCCCCGGCCATCATTTCACGCAGCCCCCGGACAGCCACGGAGGATGATATGGCTATACGTCCTATATTGAAATCAACTGCCAGTCCCCGCCTGGAATCTGTTCCGGAATATGACCAGTACGGGGATATTCCGGATGGACGGAGGTAGAAAGATTCCGGAGATGTCAGGCTGTTCATCCTGAATCCGTTCCATAGGGCAAGCCCCTGCCCGTACCTCAGATTATAGTCGCCCACCACAATCTTGCCGAGCCGCCTGCGCCCATAGTATATTATATGAAAAGATCCCCCATCAGGGTACCCGGTATTGCTCCCGTATGTCCTGTTTGCGGTAATCCCGATCTCCAGCCTTCCGTTCAGGCCGAACCTGTATTTCATTCCGTATGCATACTCCGGCGAGCCCGCGACATCCCTCACATTTGACCTGAGATACAAGGAGTTCGATACGTCCCTTCCCTTTTCAGATGCTTTTCCGGGCGCAGCATCCGAGAACAGGGACACGAAAGGGGCGAGGGCTTCCGCCCTCTCCTGCGAAAAGCCATCGACTGCCGCCAGTTCATTCAGGGACAGCACATCGCCGTGTCTTTCCCTGTAGTCAAGCAGTGAAGCGACCTGATACTGGGTGAAAAGTCCGCTCGATACAAGCCTGCTCCTGGCTGCAAGATTGATTTCCAGCGGAGTGTCGAGAAATGCCGACAGCCTCTCCACATCGTACTCATCCAGCAGTTCCGGGGCATCCACCCCTGAAAGACGCATTATCGCCTCCAGATCCCCGTATTTCCCATCTCCTGCATCTGCTGCACGGGATGCACTCCCGGTGCAACTGCCAGATGACAATGCCTGACTTTTACCAGGCGACAGGAGCGCAGTCGCGGCATACACCAGCATACAGCCCGCTGTCTTCAAACAGATCTTCATTCTCAGTCTCCTCATCCTCCCGTTCACGCAGTCCTTGCCAACACCTGTCCAAAAATAGACAAGTCCCGGGATTTTTCATACGGGGCTTCTGCTCCGGAGTTCAAGTTTTTCTGTTTCTTCATAAAATTTTTCTGTATTTTGTGTTATTTTTGTGTGCTGATTTAAAAAACACTCCGTATATGGACCAGATTATTCTCAACGGCAGGAAATTCAAGACTTTCATTCCGAACGATATTATCAGCAAGGCCATCGATGAGGTCGCAGCCAAGATAAACGCCGATTTCAAGGACAGTGAGGACATACCGGTGCTGCTGTGCGTTCTCAACGGCTCCATAATGTTCATGGCCGAACTTATGAAAAGACTTGAATTCAATCTCGAAGTCGTATCCATAAAACTGACATCATACTCAGGGACATCTTCCACCGGCACTGTCCGCCAGGCGATGGGGCTGACCTCGGACATAACAGGACGGAGGGTGATAATAGTCGAAGACATCGTGGACACCGGAAATACCATTATGGAGCTGAAAAACATCCTTAAAGAACATGGCGCGGCGGAAAGCAGGGTATGCACAATGCTCCTCAAGCCAGAGGTCTATACGAAGGACGAGAAACTGGACTATGTCGCGATAGAGATACCCAACAGGTTCATTGTGGGATTCGGTCTTGACTATGATGAAATCGGCAGGAATCTCAAGGACATCTATGTGCTTGATGAAGACTGACAAACGGTCGGGAATACATCCAGAAAGGCATTTTAATGACTATATAATATATAGGAGATGAAATATTTTATTCTTTTCGGGCCTCCGGGTGCAGGAAAAGGCACTCAGGCGACAGCAATGGTGGAGAAGTATAACCTCCGCCACATTTCTACAGGGGCACTCCTCAGGCAGGAGATTGCGGCAGGCAGCGAACTCGGACTCAAGGCAAAGGCTCTGATTGATGCAGGGGCGCTTGTCCCGGATGAGATAGTTGAAGGAATGATCGAATCGGCGTTCCGGACAGTGAAGGATGTGGATGGTTTCCTGCTCGACGGATTCCCACGTACTACAGAACAGGCAAGGGCTCTGGACAAGATGCTTGCAGCCACGGGAGAGGAAGTCACATCAGTCGTATCCATAATGATACCTGACTCCATGATCCGCGAACGTATCCATCACAGGGCAACGATAGAAGGCCGGGCAGATGATGCAAAGGATGATACCATCAACAACAGGATCGCGACATACCACAACCAGACTGAGCCGCTGATCAAATACTACACTGAATCAGGCAAATACAATGAAGTGGACGGCACAGGGACAATAGAGGATGTCCGCAAAGCCATTTTCGGCTTGATGGACAGGTTCTGACCAGTCTCTGACATATCGTTTCAAAAAAGTCCATATATTGTTTCTATCAAACAGTATATGGGCTTTTCAGTATGGTGTTATTGCCGGTTATGGCCTCCCGAAGGAGAGAACTTGCAGGAAACTTCTTTCCCGACAGCGGATTCACATTCAGAGTTTCGGAATCCGTATCTTCATCCCGGGCTTGATCCGTGACCCTATGCCATTGAAATCCATAATGTTCTGTGCGCTCACTCCCGGATATGCCTTGGCGATGTCATACAGGGTGTCGCCTGTTTTCACAGTGTATGTCGTGTAAGGCGTGTCCGGGGCAATGCCGGATTTCCTGGCCTGAGCGGTTGTGTTTTTCGGAGCGGGCGCAGGTTCAGCAGATGGCTGGACACCGGAATAGATCACAAGCCTTTGTCCTACCCGTATCATATTGCCCCTCAAGTTGTTCCATCTTCTTATCTGGCTGACTGTGACACGGTATCTCAAGGCTATCTTCCCGAGCACATCTCCGCTGCGGACCCTGTATATGATTCTCTGGCCATCTCCTCCGTCCTTTATTTTCTTGATAGTGACAGGGTTGAAAAATTCATCCGCCTTGTAGGAATAGAGAGAGTCTTCGACTGCAATGAAATCGTTGACATAGCTGTATGGTAGCCGGAGGATATATTCCCTTTCGTTACCCGGGATAATCTCGTGCCTGTACTGCGGATTGAGATTTTTCAGCTCATCCAGCGGAACGCCTACGAGCTCGTTGATCTGCTTGAAATGCAGCATCTTGTGTATCTTGAAAGTGTCCACTGCCGGAGGAATCGCCACGGCTTCGGGTTCGATGCCGTGCTCCTTGTAGTATTTCATTGTGTACAGGGCACCTACAAATGCCGGTACATAGCCCCTTGTCTCTCTCGGCAGGTACGGATAGATATCCCAGAATGCCCTTTTGCCTCCGCTTCGCCTGATGGCTCTGTTGACATTCCCGGCTCCGCAGTTATATGATGCGATTGCAAGATTCCAGTCCCCGAATATCCTGTATGAATCCTTGAGGTAGCGGGCTGCCGCTTCGGCAGAGGCGACAGGATCGAGCCTTTCATCCACAAACGAGTTGATTGTCAGTCCGTACAGCTTGGCGGTGCTGTACATGAACTGCCACATCCCTTTTGCCCCCGCCCTGGAGACGGCTGTCGGGTTGAGGGAAGATTCTATGATGGCCATCGCCTTGAGTTCTTCCGGGAGGCCGTATCTGTCCAGAATTTCTTCGAAAATGGGCATATAGTATCTGCTGAGCCCTATGATTTTCCCTATCCTGTCGGGCATTTTCTCTGAATAGAGGACAATGTAGTTCTTGACTATGCTGTTGTAAGGGAGCGATATGAAGGAGTTCATGTTGCGGATTCTCCTTATATATACCGAATCAGGCACATCGGAACTGAAATGGACTGTGTCCATATCGTATGCACCTGCATTCTCATCCCCTACGGCCTTGTGGATATACCACAGGTTCAGAAGACTGTCTGTCACCTCGTTGCTGTATGCAATGGTGTCGTTGTCTTCGTATATTTCCATAATTTCCGTGGTGAGGCTGTCTTTCTGGAGCATCTCCAGATTGAGACTTTCTATCTCTGCCTTGAGAGAATCCACAATCGCCCTGTATCTGGCGTTCTCTCTGGCAAGCTCTGCCTTTGTCTTCTGAGGTCTGCGAGGCTCCCAGTCATCCATCGCTCCGGCGTTTGTCGGCTGGAACGCAAACAAGACTGCCGCGGTTGCGGCAAATATGATTTTCCCTGTCTTCATAATATCAAAACCTGAGTCCAATCCTGAATCCGATGGCATTGTCCAACGCTCCGCTGCTGAATCCGCTTCCGGACATCGCGTATGCATTGTCCGGTGCGATCAGGGCCGGTTCTACACTCATGGATATGTCATCGCTGACTTCGAAGTCATGCATATATGCAAACACATTTGCATCTATCACCTGCAGAAGGTAGAATCCTACCAGCGCCAGCACGGAATAGTCCCTGTACCGTCTGTAGACATCCCTGTAATAGAGGGCTGTGGACTGTGATACCGGTCCGTCATAGCCTTCCTGGTAGCTTTCGTTGTATATCCTGCGGAATCTCTGGTAGTTGATGCTGTTTGTGTACAGGAAGTGCGCGGAACCGATCAGACAGCCCCAATATATGGGGATCTTCCAGTATTCCCCGTTATATGCCTGTCCGAGTCCTGGCAGGAGTATCGAATATACGGTTGCCCTTCCGGGATGAGGATGTACATCTTTCTTGTAGTTTATCGCCCCGTCCATAAGTGACCCCCAGTAGATGAGACCGGCCCCGACCATCAGGATTGTCCCCGTGGTCTTCGCCCTGGTGTTTACAGTGAGTGTCGTGTTGGGGTCCAGGGCGTATGCCGCATCATATGCTTTCTTTGACAGGTTGTACTGATGCAGGTAATGTCCTCCCAGGCCTGCGCAGACACCGATACCTCCATATATTATCGGAAGTTTCCAGTAGTCCCTGTTGTATATCTGTGATATGCCTGGCATGACTACCGAACCGGCGAACATTGTCCCTATACGCAGATCCTGCTTATGGGCAAGCCCACCGAACAGTTCCTTGAACGAGAACATCTTGTCTGATGTGTCGTTTGTAGCTGTCGTGTCATCCGGCTCGTTATAAGTCTGTGTGAAAGCCTCCTCTTTGAACTGGGCGCTGGCGCAGACAGAGAACCCGGCCATCATGACCAGAAATGCTATGAGGTATCTCAGGATACTTTTCGACATTGTGTATATTGGCGGTTTCAGAATCTTTTCCTTGGTTTTATATGGATGATGCCTCGAGAGCCTTGAGGAACCTGTGTATCTCTTCGTCCGAACTGAAGTGGATGGTCATTGTCCCTTTCCCCGCAGGGCTGCGCTTGAGGCTTATGCTGTTGTCGAAATATTTGCCCACAATCTCCAGGACCTTGAAATATTCATCAGGGAGTTCCTGTTCTACCGTCTTCTCTTTTGCCTGTCCTGCATTCTCGGCCTTGCGTATCCTTTCCTCAAGCTGTCTGACAGACAGCCCGTCCTTTATGACGATGTCGCACAGCTTCTCCTGGATGGCTTCATCCTCTATGCCGAGCAGGACTTTAGCATGTCCTACACTGAGAAGCCCTACCTTGAGGTCGTGCTGCACCTTGGCGGGCAGGCGCAGAAGTCTGAGATAGTTGGTTACGGATGCCCTCTTCTTTCCGACCCGTGCCGCCATCTGCTCCTGTGTGAGGTCGCATTCCTCTATCAGCCTCTGGTAGCTCAGGGCTATTTCGATAGGGTCGAGATTCTCCCTCTGGATGTTCTCCACGATGGCCATTTCGAGCATTCCCTGGTCATCTGTCTCCCTGATGTATGCAGGCATTTCGGTCAGGCCGGCGAGCCTGCTCGCCCTGTAGCGCCGTTCTCCGCTGATTATCTGGTATCTGTCGGCAGACTTCTTCCGTACTGTGATCGGCTGGATGAGCCCGAGCGTGCGGATGGATTCCGCCAGCTCTTCCATTGCCACCGGGTCGAATGTGCTCCTCGGCTGGAACGGGTTCGGCTCTATCATTCCGACAGGTATAAGCATGATGTCCGCCGAGTTCTGTGGCTGTTCGTCAGTCACCACGGTCTTGTTGATATATTCAACCGGTTTTCTGAAGCTGCCAAGGTCTGTGTTCTCTCCGAGGAGAGCCCCGAGACCTTTGCCTAATCCTCTTGGTGTCTTGCTCATTGTAATCTGTTGTTTTCAAGGATTTCCCTGGCGAAATTCAGGTAATTGGTGGTGCCGTTGGAGACTACATCGTACAGGATGATCGGCTTGCCGTGCGATGGAGCCTCGCTCAATCTTATGTTTCTCTGGATTATGGTCTTGAACACCATATCTCCGAAATGCTCCTTGAGCTGGCTGACCACCTGCGAGTGTACCTTTGTCCTTCCATCGAACATCGTCACCAGGAATCCTTCTATAGTAAGTCCCGGATTTATGCCGCCCTGGACAAGCCTTATGGTCTGCAGCAGTTTCCCAAGCCCTTCCAGGGCGAAGAATTCAGGCTGTACGGGGATGACAATTGAATCTGATGCCGCGAGCGCGTTTACCGTGATAAGCCCCAGCGATGGCGAGCAGTCGATGACTATGAAATCATAGTCATTCCTTATCGGTGCAAGGGCGTTGCGCAGCACTGATTCCCTGTGGGGATTGTCCAGCAGTTCTATCTCGGCTCCTACGAGATTGATGTGGGACGGGATCATTTGCAGGTCAGCTATCTCTGTCTGTATCAGAGTGTCCCTGATATCAATCCTGCCTATCAGCACTTCGTAGAGAGTCCTCTTCTGGTCGTTGTCCGGGGAGAAGTTGAGTCCAGAGGTGGTGTTGGCCTGCGGGTCTGCATCTATGATGAGCACCTTCTTCTCCAGGACGGCAAGAGATGCAGCGAGGTTGATTGCAGTCGTGGTTTTCCCCACACCGCCTTTCTGGTTTGCTATAGCAATGACTTTTCCCATTCCAACTTTGTTTTTGAGACCGGAAACCGTTTCGGACAGTTCCCCAAAATCCTGGCAAATTTATAAAAAATTTTCTTTCCTTGCCTTAATTTACTACTTTTGTTGCCTATTTACAAGAGCGATTGATGGAGCAAATTGATTCAGTCTGGTTTGCGGTCGTAAACCCTCACGCCGGATCAGGAAAGACACTTTCCCTATGGAAAAAAGCCGAGGCGCAGATGCGGAGGCGGCAGATATCATACGGGTACCGGACCACTGACTGTAAGTCCCATGCTACGGAAATTGCGTACGGGGCCGCCAAGGAGGGCTTCAGGAAATTCATTGCGGCAGGAGGGGATGGTACGGTCCACGAGATGCTGAATGGCATAATGCGCCGTATCTCGGATTCAGTACTTGAAGGGGGAAACCTCCGGTTGCAGGATTTCACTCTTGCAGTGATTCCGATTGGTTCCGGCAATGACTGGATAAAGTCCCATCATATCCCGTACGATGTGGAAGAGGTGATAGGGATGGTGGCAGGAGAATCTTTTTCAGGACAGGATATAGTGAAAGTGAGCACCGGGGCGACCGGTCCCGGGGAGAAGCGGGAAGTGTCGTATATGGTCAATATCGGCGGCATCGGTCTGGATGCCAGGATATGCGAGCGGGTAAACAGGCAGAAGGATGCGGGCAAATCCGGCAAACTCCTCTATGCCGGTTCCCTCATATACAATCTTGCACATCCGGAAATTTTCAGCGTGTCCGTTATGTGCGATGGAAAGCTGTTCTACGAAGGTGAATGCCTTTCGATAGCCTTCGGCATCGGAAAATATTCGGGAGGCGGATTCCGCCAGACTCCGGAAGCCGTGCTTGATGATGGCCTTGTGGATGTGACGGTCATACCTCCGATATCGCCGGCGAGGATGCCGGGTGCGGCTTTACGGCTACTGGATGGTTCTTTCCTCGGACAGAAGGAGGTCTTGTCGACAAGGGCGAGGTCTGTAGAGGTCAATCCTACGGATGGCAGGCGGGTGATAATGGAGGTTGACGGGGAGATTGTGGGGACGCTTCCTGTCAGGCTTGATGTCCTCGCGGACAGGCTGAACGTGCTGCATAGGGACTGATTATGCCGGGTCCACATTCAGTGTGATATGCCCGCTGTAGTTCCTGCAGGACTCGAAACGGCTTATGGCTTCTTGCAGCCGGATCTTCCTGCCGGCCAGCCGTCTGTCCTTGTCCAGGGTAATCCTTATGCATCTTATGTATTCATTCGCGAGCTTCCCTTCCGCCGGGATGTACGGCCCGGTCACATTGAAATCACTCAAGGTACCGGCAAGCAGCCTGCCCATGCGCCCGGCCCTTTCTTCATTCCTGTCCCTGATGATGATGTCTATTATCCTCGTGTACGGCGGATAGCCGAATTCCTCCCTTTCTGACAGGAGGCCGGAGACATATTCTTCGGAAGTGTTCCCGTTTTCTCCATCCGTAAGCATTCTGTAGACCGGATGTCCAGGCTGTGCCGTCTGGATGACGAACAGGCTCCTGCCTCCACGCCTGCCGCACCTGCCCTTGAACTGCATAAGGGTCTGCATCGCTCTTTCATCGGCCCTGAAGTCCTGGATTCCGAGCAGCGTGTCCGCCTGGAGGACGGCCACAAGGGAGATATTCCCGAAGTCGAAACCTTTGGTGACGATCTGGGTCCCGATCAGGATGTCGATTTCTCCTCTGGACAGTTTACTGAGTATTTCCAGAACATAGCTTCTGCTCCGGGCGGAGTCGCTGTCAAGCCTGGCTACCCTCGCATCGGGGAAAAGTCCGGACACTTCTTCTTCTATTTTCTGTGTCCCTGCCCCGAGTCCCTTGAATGCGCCTCCGCACTCCGGACAGCTTTCCGGTCTGAGGATGCTGTATCCGCAATGGTGACAGACTGTCCTGCCGCTGTCCTTGTGGTAGGTGAGGCTGACATTGCATCCGGGGCATTTGGGTATATATCCGCATTCTGAACATTGCAGCACGGGAGAGTATCCCCGTCTTGTCCTCAGAAGCATCACCTTCCCTCCTTCGGCGAGGGCGGTTCTGATTCTTCCGATGAGCTTTATGGAGAATGTGCCTTTCATTCCGTTTTTCCTCCTTTCCGCTGCCGTGTCTATGATCTCGACCTCCGTCCCTCCATCTCCATAGTATCTGCTGTCCAGCCGGACTTCAGTGAATTTGCCGGTCCTGCAGTTGTACAGAGATTCGAGGGATGGAGTGGCAGATCCGAGGATGACATTGCAGCCGGGCTGTCTGTCGGCCTTGCCTGAAGCATTGTCTGTATTCTGCAGTTGGAGACTTCCTAACATTATAGCTGCATCCCGTCCGTTGTATCTCGGGGCAGGGGAGTCCTGCTTGTACGAGCTGTCATGCTCTTCATCAACCACTACCAGTCCGAGGTTATGGTGTGGAAGGAATACGGCCGACCTTGTCCCGAGGACGATGTAGCCCGCATCTGCCGATGACCTGATGCGCTCTGCCGTTCCGGCCTTGCGTGCGGCAGTCTCTCCGGAGTGGAACACGAGAAGCCTGGTCCCGAAATATCTGCGAAGCCTTTCTTCCAGTTGTCTTTCCATCGCCTTTTCCGGGACAAGGTACAGGACATTCCTGCCCTTGCGCAAGGTCTCGGCTGCCAGAGAAATGTAGATTTCCGTCTTGCCGGAGCCTGTCACCCCGTGGAGAAGGACGGTCTTCCCGTGCCGGAATGCATTGCGTATCCTGTCCACCGCCTGCCGTTGCAGACTGGAAAGTACAATCCTTTCCCCGCAGACTGCATCGCTGTGCCCATCCGTCAATGCCGGTGCCGTTTCCTCTGTTTCCTCAGTCCCATCCGTTTCCGCGTTAATTCGGGCCTTGGATATGGCTTGCAGCGCCATATCCACATCCCTTATCTGTCTTTCAAGTTCTCCGGCCACGGATATTATGGCTGTTTTCCTGCTTTCATTCTTGCATTTGTCAAGCAGCTGCAGTTTTTTCTCCAGACGGATATTGAGTCTTACCCTTTTCTCTTCGAGTCGTGTCTTCATCCGTTCCTCCCTTGCCATCCGCACCTCTTCCCTTTTTGCCAGAATCTCTTCCGAGCATATTTTCCCTGCAGGATATGCGGATTTGTAGACTTCCCCTACCGTACACATATAGTATCCGGCGAGAGTTCTCCAGAACCTTATCTCCTCCGGGAGAATCTTCGCCATCCGTCCCTCTATGGATATTACCTGCTGTATCTTTGAAGGGGCGACCAGAGGCTCTATACCGGTTGCACTCACTGTCCCTGTATATTCCTTGCCTGCAAAAAGGACCCGGACCCTCTGCCCGACAGCGATGTCGCCGATATCGGTCCAGTAGCATGGCTCCCATTCGAGCTTTAGCGGAAGTATCACGGATATGTAAATCTTTCTGTCCATACAGGGTCTGTCAACCGGACTGCCGGATGTGCCGGAACCGGATGATGAATGGCAAAGTTAGTAAGAAAATATCATTATCTTTGTGCAGTTGGCTGTTCTCGCGGACTGCCCTGCTGGCTGTCAGCATCGGGAAGTACGCAAGACGGCGAAAAATATAGACAGATATGCAAGAGATTAAAGAAAAGGTTTCGGTGAAGCCTGCGCGTAAATCGGATGCGGCCGAGATTGCCCGTCTGGTCGTTATGGCTTGGCCGGTGGATGCTTTCCTTGCCCACGGGGAAGGAAAAACGGTAGATGACCTTGTGTCCCTTGTCGAGGAAATGGCTGCGCGTGAGGACACTCTGTACAGTTACAGGAACACGCTCGTGGCGGAGCTGGCACAGGATGGGGATTGTGCGGACGGGAAGGTTGTTGGGATAATGGTTGGCTATGACGGGGCTCTGCTGCACAGCCTCCGCCGTCCGGTAGAGGAGGCATTTGCCGCAAGATTCGGAGCGTCTGACATGAAATGGGATGATGAGACGCAGTCAGGTGAATTCTATTATGATTCGGTTGCCGTGGACCCCGCCTGTCGGGGATACGGGGTGGGGTCGGCCCTGTTCAATGCGATGGACCGGCGGGCGGCCGGGCTGGGCTTCAGAGTAGCCGGCCTGCTTGTGGATTTCGACAACCCTTCAGCGGAAAAGCTGTATGAAAGGTTGGGCTTCAGGACTGTCGGAGAAAAGAATTTCCTGGGGCACAGGATGAAACATAAGCAGAAAAATCTTATGTGACTGTAAATCAGGGTTATAAAGACGGCAAGGGTCAGTATTCGGCCTTGTCGTCTTTTTTCATCCAGTCGTTGAAAGCCTTCTTTGCCTCGTCCGGCAGCAGTACTTCGGATTTGAGCCTGCGTTCTTCCGGCCTGAGCTCCATCTCTCTGTAGATGAAAGCATCATCGAACCCTATCCTTGCTGCATCCTGCTTGCTGTTGCCGTAGAAAAGCCTGTCCAGATGGGCCCAGTAAATGGCACCGAGACACATTGGGCACGGCTCGCTGGCGGAATATGTCTCACAGCCTGCCTGGTCGCATGTCCCGTGCTTTTCTGTGGCTGCCCGGATTGCATTTATTTCGGCATGGGCAGTGGGGTCATTCTCTGATGTCACCCTGTTTGCGCCCGTAGCAATGATTTCACCATCTTTGGCTATCACCGCCCCGAAAGGCCCTCCTCCCCGGGATACATTCAGAACGGAAAGCTCTATGGCTTTGCGCATCAGTTCTTCTCTTGTCATATTTAATGTCAGTCCGACGAATTTATTGGTTTATATTGTATTGTCAATCAGGGTCATCCCGTTTTTCGGCCATCCATCCTGCCGTTCGCTATAAAACATCCTCCGGATGATTTTATGTTCCGCTCATCCCCTAATCGCAGGGGAGGAAATTTCATCGAATTCGCGTTATTTAGCTTTTTCCGCAGGATTCCACGGTGCCGTTTGTGGTCTGAATCCTGAATATCCGGCTCAAGTTACATAAAAATTGTGATTTTATTCGATTTTCGATAATTTTGTTCCCGCGTACAGGATGAATGTCATCCCGTGGAGGGAAACCGCAGTCAGGCCGGAGCCATTCCCTTGTCTTATGGACGGCTCTGCAATATCGGATACGGATGGAGAATAGGAATTATATAGAACTGGCAGACCTTCAGGATATCGTGAGGGAAAGGATAGGGGTCGTTGACCGCTGGGTGAGGGTAGAGATAGCCTCCCACAGCGAGGTCAGGGGACACCATTATCTGGATCTGATACAGAAGTCTCCTGCAGGAGATGAAGAGGCAAGGGCGCGGGGTATCATCTGGAAATCCAATTCCGGCATCATATCCAGGTTCGGGAGCCTTACAGGGCAGTCTCTGCTTCCCGGGATATCGGTCGTGGTCAGGATTGTGGTGCAGTATTCTGCACGGTATGGGCTGTCACTGGTCATCCAGGATATAGATGCAAGCTATTCCATAGGCCAGAGGGAACTCCAGAAGCAGGAGACAATCCGTCTTCTTACCGGTGCGGGACTTGTCGACCGCCAGAAGTCGCTGCAACTCCCGTTCCTGCCATCGAAAATAGCCGTAATCTCTTCGGAAGGGGCTGCCGGATACGGGGATTTTCTGAAGCATCTCGATGGCAACCAGTACGGGTTCAGATATGACCTTACTCTGTTCCAGTCTCTGATGCAGGGTGACGGCTGTCCCGATTCCATCTGTGCCGGCATAGACCTTGTCTGCCGGACAGGGGATTTCGATATCATACTGATATTACGTGGAGGAGGCGCCGAGTCGGATCTGTTCTGTTATGATGACTATGCTCTGGCAAGATGTATTGCAGAATGCCCTCTGCCGGTTCTGACTGCTGTCGGTCATGAGCGGGACTACCATATCGTGGATATGGTGGCCAACTGCCATTTCAAGACTCCGACCGCCCTTGCGGATTTCATCGTGGACTGGACTGCCGGTGTGGAGGAGCAGGTGATGGACTGCCTTGCCTCTGTGCAGTCTGCCGTGACAGACAGGCTTGTGTCGGAAGACAGGTATATAGGGCAGCTTTTCCACGACATAAGGTATTCCCTTTCAGGAAGAGTGAATGCTGTAGATGCTGATCTGAAGAGGCTCTTTTCATCATTGTCCGCCGGGATGGCGTTGAGGGTGAAAGATGCCGAGACAGCTGCAGCCCGGCTTCTGACAGAGATTGTGCATGCTGCCGGACTTTCCGCAGACAGGGCGGACAAGTCTGTGGGGGACTCTCTTGTGCGCATTATGGCCGGGGCGGCAGCCAGAGTCTCAACGGCTGAGGGTGAAGTGAACAGGTGTCTTAACAATATACTTTTTGCTCTGAATGCCACGCTTAATGTCCTCGAACAGCAGGTGGTTCTTGCAGATGCCTCCATCAGGGCATCAGATCCCCGCACCATTCTCAGACAGGGATATGTACTTGCCATGGATATGGATGGTACAATATTGAAGACAGTATCTTCCAAAAGGGCAGGGGACAGTTTCGCTCTGAAATTCATGGATGGTATGTGGGGGTGCAGGATCAATGATGTGAAGCGTGACCATTCCGGAGACTGCATTGAGAACAGGGGGAACGCCCGTACAGGCAGGAAGGACAGCCGTACTGCTGACGACAGGAAACCGGCCTCTTGCGGAGACCGGTTGGAAAATATCTGACGGATTATGGTGAAGTGTCAAAAATAAATATAACAAGGAATGACAAATCAGGATTATATCAGGAACATGGCCCGTCTCAAGGAGATAGAGGCGATAGTAAAGAATCCGGAATCGAGTCTGGACAAGATTGACGAACTGATTGATGAGACAAGAAAACTGGTGGGCGAGTGCTACAGCTATACCAGAGCCTTGAAGCAGAAGGTTGATTCTCTATCGGAAACCGGTTTTGATGAAGATGAAAATGCAGAGGCTTGATATCCTTGCTGTTGCTGAAAAACTGCAATAAAACGAGTGAAATTTTTGAAAATATATTTGCAAGATTGGAAAAAACACCCTACATTTGCAACCGCTTTCCCGGAAACAGGGATACGCTGATTGAAATATTGGTGCGGTAGTTCAGCTGGTTAGAATACGGGCCTGTCACGCCCGGGGTCGCGGGTTCGAGTCCCGTCCGCACCGCCAATAAACATTGAAAGTCAATGTTTTACAAAATAAACGCCCGATTTTACACCCAAGAATGTAAAGTCGGGTGTTCGTTATATTGTCAACAGTACAATGTTATAATAGGGACTGTCGTTTAATTCCGTCATTATGAGTCAATCGGCAGACTGTCCCGGTAATTTTTCCGATCGAACTCAT
>CALVAC010000015.1 GCA_944325435.1 uncultured Bacteroidales bacterium
CACCATGACAAATTTCAGAAACTTCTGATTTTGACCTAGTTATAATCAATGCGTTTTTGGACTGTCAAAGTCAGGAATGATTCAGGGCGGGGATATTGTTTCTTGCAGCAATTCAGGAAAGATTACAGCGAAGAACTCTTCCGGGAGGAACAGTTATTTCGGAGGAATCGCAGGTTTCGTCCAGATACAGCTTGCTGCTGGAGTCCGGATTGAGGACTGCACCAATGCCGGTGAATTCGATCTGGACAATACTACAGTGTTCGGTGTCGGAGGTATCGCCGGGGTCATCCACCGTTCTGCAAGCGGACCTGTAACTATTGCCGGATGTGAGAATTCGGCGGATGTGTTCATGTCGGAACAGCAGACCAATGAGGATGTGAACCTCGGAGGTATAGCCGGAATGTGCGATGCCAACAATACGGCTGTGTTTACGGGTACAAACATCATTTCTTCCTGCTCCAATTCGGGGAAGGTCTATTACTCTGAAAGCAGAGGGAACCAGGGCAATCTTGACGGGAAGTTCTCTACGGCAGGAGGGATAATAGGCAGGACGAACCATAAGTTAGAGATTACGGGATGTAAGAATTCCGGTGCGGTTTCATCCAACAAGATATCGTTGGACTATCTCGGAGGAATAGCGGGATATGTGAACGGAGGGACAAGGATATCCGCCTGTGTCAATACTGCCGATGTGACTCTTGATTTGGGCACATCAACGACCTACAGCGGCGGCAACAGGCCTGGAGCCGGAGGGATAGCCTGCTATACCGGAGGTACAGTGACGATAGAGGACTGCGAGAACAGCGGGGCGGTGAGCATCACTGTCAACAAGAGCGACCAGTGCGCTGCCGGAGGTATTGTGGCTACTACGGAGGGGACTTTGACTCTGAGCCGCAATGCCAACAGCGGAGCTGTATCCAGCACTTCGGGGAATCCGGACAAGGCTGCAGGAGGTATTCTCGGCCGTGCGATGAGGACAGTGACCATGACCGGCAATACCAGCACCGGCGCTGTCACTGCCATCGGCGCAAAAGGATATGATCACGACAATGTAATGGCCGGAGGCCTCATAGGCCTTATAGACCAGGGAGCCGCCAATGTACCTACTGTCGTCACTGTGACGGGTGATGTGGCTGACTGTGCCGTGAAGTCCACGGTCGGCCGGGCCGGGCTTCTGTTTGCCATCATGAACCATGTCGCGTCCGGATCATATCAGCCGAAAGCCACGTTCACGGACTGCAAGATCGGCGGTTCTGTAGAAGGCAAGGTGAAAGACGGCTCCGAGACATCAGGTCCTGTCGACATAAGCGAGGCGAATATGGACAGCTATTCCTACAGCTACAAAGGCGCCAATGCGGACCTGACTGTCACCGGACTTTCTTTTGCAGACTGACACGCTGCAACCGCCCGCAAACAGCGTTCCCCTATTTACCGGCCCGGGAGGCGGCAGGATTCCTGCCCGCCTCCCGGGCTGTATCCGGCCGGTGCAATGGTATCATATCCCCGTCAGGTCATCGCCGCGGGTATTGACTTTGACAGAAGCCGCTCCTGAGGTCGTTACGATGGCATTGCCGCACCTGACATTCTCTGCCCGGACCGAAGATGCACCGCTGGCATCGACATTCATGGTTCCCTTCACCTCGCCTTCGGCATGGATCCTGCCCGCTCCGCCAGTACTGACTCTGAAACTGTCGGCACAGATACCGATGTCGGCTCTGGAAGCCCCTTTCATTGTCATGGAGGCATTTCCAGCATAGATGTCCATTCCGGATATGGAAGCGGCACCGCTTGCTGTAATGATGCAGTTCCCGCTTTCAGCATGTATATCCATTCCCGAAATTTTTGCCGCACCTGATGCCGTGACGGTGCATGTCCCGGCATCAGGTGATATGGCTTATTTCTGTCGCACCGCTTGCATCGAGCAGGAAAGCCCCGCTTTTTATGTCCAGTCCTTCAAGTCCAGTCGCTCCTTTCATGCTGATTGCGACATCTTCAGCCGTGAATTCCCCGGACATGCTGACACGGGCAATTCCGGAAATGTCCATTTTACGGAATGCCGGCATTCGGACCGTGAGTTCGGCCGTAGGGGCTTCTTTTACTTTGCCTGAATTTTCTGGAATATGGAATGAAATGATTTTCAGAGTATTTCCTGCCTGTTCGACAGCATACAGTCCTGAAAACCGCTCTTCTTCTACATGTAATTCCACCATGAATTCATCTGACCGGATTATATTCACTTCAATCCGGCATGCATTGCCGCCGATGAAATGTCTCCAGTTGTTCTGGTTATGCTGGACTATTTCTATCCTGTCGAAATCCTTGAAGTCATAGCGTTTTATATATTCCTGGCCGCGCGTGACGGGTGATGCGCAAATCCATGTCACTATGGCGGACAGTACAGCCAGCAATGTCCGTTTCCGTAAGGAGGTTATGGTGTCCATGTCGTAACGCTCTGGTTATTTCCGCCAGCCTTTTACAGCTTCGCGCCGAGAATCATGAGGGCAAGCAGGAAAATGTTTATTCCCAATGTGATCAGGAGAGTGCGTCTGTCCGACTCATGTTTTCGTTTCAGTACATCGCTGAACGGGAGGAATTCCTCCTCTCCCTTGTATCTGAAAGAGCCTTCCTCCTTTTCGAGGTTGTATTTCTTGCGCATGACATGGTCGTTGATTATCAAGGCGATGATCAGAGAGGCCATAGGAGAGAGCACAATGACAAGTGAGAGCCATCCTTTGTTCCTGTTGAAGATAAGGGAGAACGCGATGGCGAGGATAAGCAGTCCGGCTACAAGCAGGATTGTCTTGACAGTTGCTTTGTCCAGCTTTTTCATGGCATTTGTCTTTAGTTAACCGTACTGCGAATCTAATGATTTTTCTCCGTGATTCCAATAGAGACGGGCCGTACAAGCTTTACCAGCGGAATTTCTTTGTCGTCTCGAGGAAGATGTCTTCCATTATCCTGTAGCCCTCGATTGTCGGATGGCAGCCGTCTTTGGATATCTCCTTGTCCAGCCCGCCGTTCTCATTTGCCATCGGTGTCCAGTAGTCCACGAACAGTATCCTGTTTTCAGCCGCATATTCTTTCAGCATGGCATTCAGCCGCTTCACCTTTTCTGCAGGCTGTATCGATGGCCTCCACGACAGCCTGTCGCAAGGCAGGACAGAGCATAGTATCACCTTGATTTTATGTGCTTTGGCAAGTTCGCACATTGAGACGATGTTGCCGAATGTGTTTTCGAGGCTGATCTCACCGTTGTTCTGGGCGATGTCATTGATTCCGGCAAGGATTGCCACTGCTTCAGGTTTCAGGTCGAGGACATCCCTCCTGAACCTTACAAGCATTTCGCTTGTGGTCTGTCCGCTGATTCCGCGCCCTACAAAGCCATGGTCCGAGAAGAAGTCCGCATCCATCCTGGCCCAGTTGTCGGTGATGGAGTTCCCCATGAATACGGCATTGATTTCCTGTCCGGCAATCTCTCCGTTCTGCTGGCTGTATCGTCCGAAATTCGCCCAGTCTTTTGTCTGCCCGGCCGCACTGGCAGCGATAAGAATCGAGGCGGTCGCGATGATGATATTTTTGAAATTCATATTGATAAAAATTTGCACAAATTTACAAATTTATTAAAAATATTCCTAATTTTGCGCCTTGAATCATGAAAATGAAGTCTTACATATCTGTCAAGTCAATGCGAATGCATCGTTAAGATGCATCTTCCTATCATTTTGTCCGCAGGTCACAGGAGGTGCCCGGGACAGCAGCCAGAATCACAGCAAGATATTTTACAGATATGACAGGACACGAATATATCCACGATACATCTTTTGAATTTGAGTCGGGCGGGTCGGTAGACCGTCTGAAAATCGCATACCATACCTCGGGACGGCCGTATCTTCCGGGCGCGGATTCCAGAAAGGTCATCTGGATCTGCCACGCCCTCACGGCCAACTCGGATGCAGAGGACTGGTGGCCTGAATTCGTAGGAGAGGGAAAACTTCTCGATACGCAGAAATATTTCATAGTATGTGTCAACATGCTTGGCTCTCCGTACGGATCGGACGGCCCGTCATCGCCCAGACCATCTGCGGCTGTCGGAGCACCGTCGGCGGAGGGAAGACCTTATTATTTCGATTTCCCGAAAGTGACAGTCAGGGATATTGTCAGGGCATGTATCCTTGTCAGGAAACATCTTGGCATATCGCGGATAGATCTTCTGATAGGCGGCTCCATAGGCGGTTACCAGGCGATGGAATGGTGCATAATGGAGCCGGAGACAATCTCCAGGGCGGTGCTGATTGCGTGCAATGCGCGGGTCACTCCATGGATGACTGCGTATAACGAGTCGCAGAGGATGGCGCTCGAGGCTGACGGTACTTTCAGGAAATGTACGGGACTTGATGGCGGCAGGGCAGGGCTCGAGTGCGCCAGGGCAATCGCCCTTATCTCCTACCGCAGCTATGATGGGTATAACCTTACGCAGTCAGAGCCTTTTGAGGACACACTGTTCCCCGAGCGGGCCTGCTCCTACCAGAGGTATCAGGGGCGTAAGCTGTCCGCAAGGTTCGATGCCTATTCCTACTGGTATCTGACTTGGTCGGTAGATTCACATAATGTGGGCAGGGGCAGAGGAGGAGTCGATGCCGCCCTGTCATCTATCAAGGCTGACTGTACGGTCGTAGGCATAGACAGCGACTGTCTTTTCCCTGTCGGGGAGCAGAGGTATATGGCCGGCCATATACCCGGGGCAAAGTTCCACGAGATTGTCTCCAGGTTCGGACATGATGGTTTCCTGTTGGAATATCAGCAGCTTACGGCAATCATAGCCCCGCTGCTGGCTGAAATGGACAAGGAGTCCGGTGCTGGCCAGGATATGGCGGGACGGATTTATGGAGGAGAAAATTGAAATATTACGGAAAATCAATACGGTTATGGCAAAATACAGATTCGAGACATTGCAGGTGAGGGCCGGGCAGGAGATTGACCCGGTGTCGAAAGGGACGGCTGTCCCTATCTACCAGAGTACTGCATATACCTTTGATGACATGCAGTACGGGGCTGAACTTTTCGAGCTTAAACGCCCGGGTAATATCTATACCCGCATAACGAATACTACCAATGAAGTGTTCGAGAAGAGAATGGCTGCCCTGGAGAACGGCGTGGCTGCAGTGGCGACTGCATCGGGACAGTCTGCGGTCTTCCTGTCGGTGACGAATATATGCGGACCAGGGGACAATATCGTGGCTGTACCTTATCTCTATGGGGGGACTTTCACCATGTTCGAGATAACACTCAGGGATTTCGGGATACAGGTGCGGTTTGCAAAGAGCGACAGGGTGGAGGACCTCGAGTCTCTGGTGGATGGCCGCACTAAAGCCATCTATCTGGAAAACCTCGGCAATCCGGCATTCAATGTCCCTGACTACGAGCCTATCGTCGAAATGGCGCGCAGACACGGGGTATGTGTGATGGTGGACAATACCTTCGGTTGTGGAGGCTATCTTTTCCGGCCTGTGGACTGGGGATGCAATGTGTCCATCCATTCGGCGACCAAATGGATCTGCGGCCACGGCACTACACTCGGAGGCGTGGTCGTGGATGGAGGCAATTTCGACTGGACTCCTGAGAAGTACCCTCTTCTGGCTGCTCCGTCGGAGAGTTATCACGGACTGGTGTATAAGGATGTGTTCGGCAGTGCTGCATTTGCTGGCAGGGTCAGGGTTGACGGCTTGCGCAATATCGGCCCGGCGCAGTCTCCGTTCAATTCGTTCCTGATGCTGCAGGGATTGGAGACGCTTTCCCTGCGTGCCGAAAGGTGCTGTGCGAACACCCTTGCGATTGCGGAGTTTCTGGAAAGCCATCCTGCAGTGGAAAGCGTCAACTATCCGGGACTGAAGTCGAGCCCTTACCATACGCTTGCGCAGAAATATCTTCATGGAGGATTCGGTGGAGTGCTGACGTTCAGGGTCAAGGGCGGTTTCGATGCGGCAGCGGCTCTTGTCGGCAGGCTGGAGCTTATACTGCATGTGGGAAGCGTGGGGGATTCTAAATCGCTCATCGTGCATCCTGCCTCCACTACCCACTCCCAGCTCGGACCGGAAGAGCAGGTTGCGGCCGGGGTCTATCCGAACATGCTGAGGCTCTCTGTCGGTACGGAGAATGTGGATGACCTCATCGCTGATCTCTCCGCTGCCCTTTAGCGGCTGATGGTAAAATCAAATATTAAAAAAGTCATATGTCGAGAAAAACGAAGTTTTTCGGAAAAGTCCTCCCGGAGAGGGAGGATTTGAGGTGGGTGACGCCCCCTTCAGGGGGCTCCGCACAGCGGTGGGGGTTAGGATTTTTCATAATATGACTTTTACAATAGAAAACAAATATTAAAAAGTCATATTATGAAAGTTGCAGTAGTAGGTGCTACCGGTCTGGTAGGCACAAGAATGCTGGAAGTCCTGGCCGAAAGGGATTTCCCGGTAACAGAACTCTATCCCGTCGCATCCGCAAAGTCAGTAGGCCGCAAGATTGCATATCGCGGCAAGGAGTATTCTGTGGTGAGTGCAGATGATGCCATTGCCGCCCGTCCTGACCTCGCCCTGTTCTCTGCAGGAGCCGGAGCATCAAGGGAACTTGCCCCTAAATTCGCTGCCGCCGGCTGCCGTGTGGTGGACAATTCATCATGCTGGAGAATGGATCCGACCAAGAAACTGGTCGTCCCTGAAATCAACGGAGATGTGCTCACGGAGGATGACTATATAATAGCCAACCCCAACTGCTCCACCATCCAGATGCTGATGCCTCTGGCTCCGCTCCACAAGGCATACCGTATCAGGAGGATAGTGGTCTCGACATACCAGTCGGTGACCGGGACAGGCTACAAGGCTCTGGACCAGATGCAGGCGGAGCGCAGCGGAAAGAAATGGGGAGAATATCCTGCGGTCTATCCGTATCCTATCGACCAGAACATACTTCCGCATATCGATTCGTTCCTTGACAACGGATACACCAAGGAGGAGATGAAGATGGTCAACGAGACACGCAAGATTCTCCGCGATGAGACAATAGCGGTCTCTCCTACCACAGTCCGTGTCCCTGTCCAGGGAGGGCATTCCGAGTCGGTGAACCTTGAATTCGAGAGAGACTTCACCCTTGAAGATGTCCGCAGGCTTATGGCAGAGATGCCGGGAGTGGTCGTGCAGGACGACCCGGCCAACAATATCTATCCTATGCCGCTTTTTGCGTGGGGCAAGGATGAGGTCTTTGTCGGGCGTATCCGCCGTGACCCGTCAGTGAAGTATGGCCTGAACCTCTGGTGCGTTGCAGACAACCTCCGCAAGGGAGCTGCCACCAATGCTGTCCAGATTGCCCAGCTTCTTATCTCCAAGGGGCTCCTCCCTCAGGGCTGATACGCCGGTTACCGGTAACGCAGAAACAGCCGGCCCAATGTCAGGGGCCGGCTGTTCTGATATTCAGAGGCATCATTTCGGAACCTGTCTCAAATCCGGACGGATGCAGAGTTGAAGGTTCCGGTCTGATCCTTTGTCTCCCGCTCTATTTATACAAGGCTTTGCAGAGGTTTTCCAGTCCTGCTTCTCCAGGCAGGCCGGGCCACGCCTGTTTCATTGCATCCACGAAATCCTGTGCCGAACCATTGTCCGAAAGCAATTCTTTCATCTTCTTAAGATAAGAGATTTTGAACTCCACTGCATCCCGTGTAGCTGCCCCTCCATGTTCGCCGATGAACAGTTCCGCGCCTGAAGCCAGTGAATTCTCTGCCTCGGAGATTTCTGCGTCAATGGCAGCCGGAGAAGATATCTGCAGGTGGCTGACGTGGGCCTTTGCCGGTGTCCAATGTGTATAATAAGCCTTGCCGCCGATCAGAATGCTTGCTCCCGGAAAGTCCGATACCGCCCCGTGACGGAATTCAAAATCGACTCCTGCCCAAGTCTGTGTCGTGCCGAAAGCCACTTCTGAAGTCCTGCCGGTAGGCATTTCTGTCAGAGCGTCCCCGAAAGCCTGCGCAAAACCTTTCATCATCCCACCATATATTTCCCCTTTTGTGAATTCGGCCATACCTTCAGCCATTATAACATCATGGCTTCCTGTACCGCCGACATGGTAGTCGGTGATGCGCTTCTCCACCGGTTTCCCCAGCCTGGAAAGATAAGCATCGAATTCAGTCACATTGACCTTGAACAGAGGCTGTTCCATAGTCACGAGAGCATCCTTGCCCTCGATGATGTAGCTCGCATCCCCCAATGCATCGTTGGTGTAGTAGACATGCAGTCTGAAATTGCCGAGGTTATGCACCTCGAAACGTCCCGTAGTCTGTGCCATAGCAGTAATCGTTAAAAAATTGAACAAAATGAATAATACCTTTTTCATAATATTAAAAATCATTAGTTACATAAAGTATCTTGGTTTCTTTTATGCTGCAAAAGTGGCAAGAATATTTCAATTATGTAAGTAGGTACATGAATATCAGTTACTTGCATTAAAGTAACCGTTGCTGTGTCTGAATGACTTGCAGGAAATATTTTTTTGAAAAAAGTTTTTTGCAGCTTGAAGGGAATTTGCTTACCTTTGTAAAGTGTATTGAAACATAATATGCTATGGACAGGACAACGGTAGAAGATGCAGTATTCCCTGACTGCCCGATACGGAATATCCTTTCGCGGCTTTGCGACAAATGGTCGCTCCTGGTAATATTCACATTGGACAGGGCAGGCAGGAAGGCAGTACGCTTCAAGGAGTTGCAGCGTGAAATACCTGACATATCACAGAAGATGCTGACAGTAACCCTGCGTACACTGGAAACTGACGGTTATGTCACCCGCACTGTATATCCGGAAGTGCCTCCGAGGGTGGAGTACGCGCTGACACAGAGAACTTATTCCTTGCTGCCGCATATCAACGCATTGATAGGTTGGGCTGCAGAGAATAAGGATGCGATTATGGAGGACAGGAAGAAAGCCTGTCCGGAGGAGATCAGCGGAATGTGAAACGGAGGCCGAACTCGAAGTTGAAGTTGAAAGGGCGTTCTTTGTAGATGGTTGAGATGCTGCTGCCATCGTTGAAGAAATAGCCGACACCGGGCTCCACATACAGTCCAAGGAACGGCGTGAAATGTACCTCTGCGCCGATGGCTGCATTCAGTGACCACTGGACAGGCTTTTCAACAATGTTTTCACGGGTTTCAAAGGCTGCTTCCCCTTCAGGAATATAGTTTGTGACTGTTTTTCCGGATATGCATTTTTCCATCATGCCTCCTGCGTTGACATACATGGAGAACCACTTGAGCTGCAGGAATTCGTAGCTTATCTGCAGAGGAATGCCGATATAGTGGAGTTCCTGTTCCGCCCTGGAGGAATATCCGCCGCCCCCGGTAGATGTTGTGGAAGAAAGCATGGAGTATGTGAGACCGGTCTCGACTCCCCACCTTTTTGTGAAATCATATCTCACGGACACTCCCACGCGGACCGGCTGCCTGTGACGTATTTCGGTGTTATATGGATCCCCTGAAGGTGCAGTCCCGCTGCTCTTCTGCGAGGCTGCGGCCTGGGCCCGGGTCTGGACAATTTCATCCTTTTCTTTGCTGACAGAAAGTGTCGATGCGGATGCAAGCCCGCTGTATCCGGAAAAT
Source organism: uncultured Bacteroidales bacterium (assembly GCA_944325435.1). Taxonomy (GTDB): domain Bacteria; phylum Bacteroidota; class Bacteroidia; order Bacteroidales; family UBA932; genus Cryptobacteroides. The sequence continues at coordinate 9,632 of CALVAC010000015.1, forward strand.
GAAGCGGATGTGCCGACAAGGTTGGATGAAGATACGCTGGCATGGAAAGTCCCTCTCCTCGGTTTCTTTGCCGGTCTGTCGGCATCCAGGTAGCCTTTCCCTTCGAAAAGGTCCTGGCGGTCTCCATTCCCTTCCCGCTTGCTTCCCTTATCCTGCCTTATGGTATCTGTCTCAAGCTCCGTGTCAGCAGCGGCAGTTTCTGTCCATCTGTCTCCTGGCACATCTTCCGTCGGGGCAGTGACCGTGGCATTCCCTTTCTCTTCGCTTTTGCTCATTGCCTCCCCTTGTCCCTTCCGGGCGTCCGGTATCCGGAGTATATTTACGGGAGATGCCGGAGTATGGGTTTCTGCCAGAAGATTGTGAGCTGAAGGTATTCCGTCGCGGATATCACCGGCCTTGTCCTGCTCTGTTGCCGGCGGCTCCGGTTTTTGCGCAGAGGATGTGTCGGTGATGACTGCAATGGCTCCTTGCACATCAGGCTGACTGGTCCGGTTACCGATGAAACTGAAATATACTGCAACAGTTATTGCGGCTGCCGCGGAGAGGACAGTAATGATATATCTGCCTGCCGCTGAAGCCCGTCTATGTTTCCGTACAGGCATAACTTCCCTGCGGGATGCCGCTCCCTTGTCCAGCGCATCCGAGATGGCCTGCCACAACCCTTCTGGCTCTGGCTCCTCGTAGTCCTGCATAATGTTCCGCAGTCTGTCTTTCCAGTCTTTGTCCATCCCGATTATTCTATTGTTTTCCTGTATTCCTTGATTTTCTTCGCCAATATGTTTTTCGCCCTGTGGAACTGGGAGGCGGATGTGCTTTCCGTAATCCCGAGCATGGCTGATATCTCCTTATGGCTTTTCTCTTCGAACACAAACAGGTTGAACACTGTCCTGTATCCATCAGGGAGCTGCCTTATCATGTCCTGTATAACCCCGACAGGGATATCCTCTACCTCCGGATCTTCTTCCTCTGCCATGTCGGACATCTGCCTCTCATCTGCATGGCTGCTTCTTGTCTGTTCCCTGAGGTATCTGATAGCCTCGTTCACCACGATTCTTGTCATCCACGCCCTCAAAGAACCATCGCCACGGTATTCGAAACGGCCGATGGACGAGAAGATCTTTACGAAACTGCTCTGGAGCACATCGTTCCTGTCCTCTTCCGAAGATATGTACCTTGAACATACTGCTACCAGATAACCTATATTACGGCCGTACAGGTCTGCCATAGCAGACCTGTCTCCCCGCGCGGCTTCGCGGACAAGATCTTTTTCGTCCCTGAACATCGTCATCCATCATATCTCAATTATCTTGCCGTTTGCGCATCTGCCGTAATGGACACGTTTGATGCTAATGTCCTTCTGTCAGTCCAGCCGGAGAAGGGAAGCCGTGTCTATCCCATCTCCAGAGCCTTCTGCTTCTCCCGCCCCTTCGATTTCACCGGATGATTCCCTGGTGCAGTAGTCGAACTGCACGGATCTGTCACCGTATCTTATCGAGTTCCATTTCAGTGTCAATTTGACAGTCTTGCCTTCGGTGTCAGGAAGCCCTTCTGTCGTCCCGTCCTTGCCTTCGATTTCATCCAGCCGGAAGGCCACGTAACCTTCAGCGAGGTTGCCGTAGTTGTCACCGTTGGCATTGTGCCGGAATTCCACCACATATTTCTCGGAATCTTCAGTGGCGTCAGGATTTCCGGTGTAGATGAGGTTCACATCGTGTCTGGCTCCATAACCGGCAGTTATTGTCACAAACCCCAGGGTCATGTACCCGTCTTCAACCACTGTCGGGAACCCCTTGATTATCTCTACCGGATCAGATCCGTATGCGGATTCGTTGCCGTCACCCATATCCGGAGCCATTGCCTTGGTCCTGAGGCTGTCGATCCATACGATATTGACAGCCTTGTCATATTCCCCTGCATCCTCCTGTGTCTCGTTGTATCTGACGAATGCCCGCACTTCCTTTCCCTTGTAGGGCGACGATTTGATGTTGAGAGGCATCAGCGTCGTGTTGTCATCCAGCTGCATATAGTATGAAGACCCCTCGTCATCAAGTGGCTTGACTGTCACTACCGCATTTGGATAATAGTAGCTCATATCGTAATACGGGCCGTCATCTTTCAGGCATGACCACGATATGATGGATGTCGCAGCAATGGCTGCCGCAGCAATCAGTGTTCTTATTCTTCTTTCCATGGTATTGTTCCTTTATCTTTTCAATCCATTGTATTAAACCATACTTTGCCGGAATCTTGCACCGTCCAAGAAAATTTTTCTTGCTTCGCCTCATGTTTTTTGCGTATATTTGGCACTGGTGTACCATATATACTGTTGCGCCTCGGCAATTACAAGTGAACTTGCATTGCTCTCGGCTTCTGCTTATATTTGGCCTGACGGCCATATATACTGTTCACGCCTCGGCAATATGCAAGTAAACTTGCATTGCTCTCGGCTTCTGCGTATATTTGGCTGCGCATATTCATTGGATATGTCAAAAGGAAATGGAAATATGCCGGCGGACTCCGGATTTGTCCGATGCCTCGGCAAGATATGGCATCTGTATGCGGACGGATTCAGGGATATGACATGGGGCCGTCCGCTGTGGGGGCTTATCATACTGAAACTGGTTATACTTTTCGCCGTGCTGAGGGTCTTTTTCTTCCAGCCTGTGCTTGCGGGCAAGACAGATGGCGAGAAAAGCGACCACGTCGGGTCGGAATTGATAGACAGGGCAGGCCCTGCAACATATAAAGAATGATTCCCGGAAGCCTTTCCGTGGATTACACCTAAAATTGACAAGATGATGACAGAAGCAGCGTTGGTTGACTGGTCGAGGGCGCAGTTCGCCCTGACAGCGTGCTATCATTGGCTATTTGTGCCGCTGACTTTAGGGCTTGCCGTGATTATGGCAGTCATGGAGTCCGTGTATGTCGCCAGGAAAGACGAATTCTGGAAAAGGGCGGCAAAATTCTGGCAGAAGATTTTCGGAATCAATTTCGCTGTCGGTATCGCTACGGGGATTATCCTCGAATTCGAGTTCGGGACCAACTGGAGCAACTACTCCTGGTTTGTGGGAGACATTTTCGGTGCGCCTCTGGCAATCGAGGGGATTCTGGCTTTCTTTATGGAGGCAACATTTGTTGCGGTGATGTTCTTCGGCTGGGACAAAGTCGGCAGGCGTTTCCATCTGGCTTCCACCTGGCTTACCGGAATCGGGGCATCGATTTCGGCCCTGTGGATACTGGTCGCGAACGGTTGGATGCAGCATCCGGTGGGTATGGAGTTCAATCCTGATACCGTGCGGCATGAGATGGTGGACTTCTGGGCCGTGGTGACCAATCCGGTAGCTGTGACAAAATTCTTTCATTCCGTACTCAGCGGCTGGATGACAGGTGCGGTATTCGTCATCGGGGTCAGCTGCTGGTATCTGCTCAGGAAGCGTGAAGTCAGATTTGCAAGGGCCAGCATCAGGGTCGCTTCGATTGTCGGCATTGTCGGGACTTTGGCCGTGATGTTCACCGGAGACGGTTCCGCAATCCATGTCGCCAGATATCAGCCCATGAAACTGGCTGCAGCGGAAGGTCTGGAGGATGGCGGCACGAGGGCGCCTTTCTCTATTGTACCGGGCCTGGAGATTCCGGGAATGCTCTCCATACTGGCCACGCATGACATAGATGGCTTTGTCCCTGGGATAAATGACCTTCTGGATGGCTATACCGCTCCTGACGGGACGGCAGGACTGTCGGCCGAGGAGAAGAAAGAGAGGGGAGACATCGCCCTTCAGGCCTTCAGGTCATACAGGGAGAATATGGAAACAGACCCTGATGCTGCAGCAGAAGCCAAGAAAATCCTCGAGGAGAATGCGGAGTATTTCGGATATGGCTATATCGGTGACAGAGCGGAGCTTGTCCCTCCTGTCGGGATGGTCTACTGGCCGTTCAGACTTATGGTCGGGCTTGGTTGTTTTCTACTGCTTCTGATGGTTGTGGTACTGTGGCTCGAATACAGAGGCAGGATAGAAAAATACGGCTGGCTGCATTGGACGGCCATATTCTCGATACCTCTCGTCTATATCGCGGGACAGTGCGGCTGGATAGTGGCCGAAGTCGGCAGGCAGCCGTGGGCGATACAGGATCTGCTGCCTGTGAGCGCTGCCGTATCAAGCCTCAGCGTAGGCTCTGTGATAACCACATTCTGCATATTTGTGGCTGTCTTCACCCTTTTCCTTGCCATAGAGATCAGAATCATGCTCAAGGCGATACGCAAAGGCCCTATGGCAGATGAGGTACAGACGGAATCCGGAAACTGAAAAATCGACTGATATGGAATACACTTTCTTGCAGCAATACTGGTGGTTTATAGTTTCCCTGCTCGGGGGACTCCTTGTCTTCCTGATGTTTGTACAGGGAGCCAACACAATGATTTTTTCTGTCGGGAGGACTGAGCTCGGCCGCACAATGGTGGTCAATTCGACCGGCAGGAAATGGGAATTCACATTCACTGCCCTGGTCACTTTCGGCGGGGCGTTCTTCGCCTCGTTCCCTCTTTTCTATAGCACAAGTTTCGGTGGGGCGTACTGGCTATGGGTTCTGATACTGGTAAGTTTCGTATTCCAGGCAGTATCGTACGAGTTCCAGACAAGACCCGGGAATATTCTCGGGAGGAATACATTCCGTATCTTTCTGGTGGCCAACGGATACCTCGGACCGTTCCTTGTCGGGGCCGCGGTCGCCTCTTTCTTTACCGGATCGGATTTTATCGTAGACAAGGGTGCGATAGGTGATGGCATTTCTCCTGTGATAAGCCGTTGGGGCAATCCGTGGCACGGTCTGGATGCACTGGCAAACGTGTGGAATATCATTCTCGGTCTTGCAGTGGTCTTCCTTTCCAAAATACTCGGTTCCCTGTATATGCTGAACAATATAGATGACGGGGAGATTTCTTCCCGGATCAGGAAAGGCCTGCTGCCTCTGGCTGTCGCGTTCCTTGTGTTTTTCCTGGCGTTTCTCGGACATGTCCTGACAGGACAGGGATATGCCGTGGCTTCCGATGGGACAGTATCAGTGGAGCCTTTCAAATATTGGCATAACCTTGTAGAGATGCCTGCGGTCCTGGCGATTTTCCTCGTCGGAGTGCTTGCTGTGCTGTACGGCATTATAAAGACCATCGCCTGTGGCAGATATCGCAGAGGAATATGGTGGACCGGGGCGGGGGCCGTGCTTGCTGTCCTTTCCATATTCCTGATAGCGGGGTATAACGGTACGGCATACTATCCGTCCACATCGGATCTGCAGTCGTCCCTCACCATATCCAACAGCTGCTCCAGCTTTTTCACCTTGAAGACAATGATGTATGTCTCTTTCATTATCCCGTTCGTATTGGCATATATCGCCTACGCCTGGTGGTCGATGGACAGGAAGCCTGTCACCAGGGAGGAGATGTCCGTTACGGAAGACAAGTATTGAATAATGGAGCTGTACAGATATATAAAAGACCATACTACACCACAGGGGGAAGCCCTCGACTGGGTGGAACGCCAGACCAATATACGGACAAACCATGCCAGAATGCTTTCCGGGGCCGTGCAGGGCAGGTTTCTGATGATGGTCACTGAGATGATCCGGCCTAAGAGAATACTGGAGCTCGGGACATTCACCGGCTATTCTTCCATCTGTCTTGCATCATGTCTGCCTGTGGACGGGCATCTGGACACCTTGGAGATCAATGATGAACTGGAGGACCTGATTCTGGAGGGCTTCGGCAGGGCCGGGCTTTCCGGGAAGATTACCCTGCACATCGGGGACTGCAAGGAGACCCTGAGAAAGTTCAATGATGTCATTCAGGGGGACCGTCTGTATGATATGGTCTATATGGATGCCAACAAGAGGGAATATCCGGAATACTATGACCTTGTGTTTGGCCTTGTGCGTCCCGGGGGCTATATCCTGGCGGATAATGTGCTGTGGGATGGGAAAGTCTATGGGGACAATGTGCCGGGGGACAGGCAGACTTCCGGAATCGCGAGGTTCAATGACATTGTCGCATCCGACCCGAGAGTCGAATGCGTGATAGTCCCGATGCGCGATGGCCTTTACCTTATCCGGAAGAAATGACCGGACATCAGTACGATGGGGATGTATTGACTACTGTCTGGTGATGTGCGCTCCGAGGGCGTTGAGACGGAGGTCTATGTCTTCGTAGCCACGGTCTATCTGCTCTATATTGCTGATGATGCTTGTCCCTTTTGCTGACATTGCCGCAAGCAGGAGAGCGATGCCGGCTCTGATATCGGGGGAGAGCATGTTCCCTGCCTTGAGTCTGAAATTGTGGTCGTGCCCGATGACGACTGCCCTGTGCGGGTCGCAGAGGATGATCTGTGCCCCCATCTCTATCAGCCTGTCCACGAAGAACAGCCTGCTTTCGAACATCTTCTGGTGAATGAGCACGCTCCCTCTGCACTGTGTGGCCACTACCAGCATTACGCTCAGGAGGTCAGGGGTGAGTCCCGGCCACGGGGCATCTGATATTGTCATAATGGATCCATCAAGGAAAGATTCGATCACATAGCTTTCCTGTTCCGGAATGAAGATATCATCCCCTCTCTGCTCGAGGTTTATTCCCAGACGGCGGAAACATTCCGGGATTATGCCCAGGTTGGCGTAGGATACATCCTTGATGGTGATGGAGCTGCGGTTGAGCGCAGCCATCCCTATGAAGCTGCCGACTTCAATCATATCGGGAAGAATAGTGTGCTCTGCTCCGTGCAGCCTGTCTGTTCCATTTATGGTGAGCAGATTGGATCCTATCCCGTCAATCTGTGCCCCCATTGCGGTAAGCATCCGGCAGAGCTGCTGGATATACGGTTCGCAGGCTGCATTGTAGATTGTGGTCGTGCCTTTCGCCAATGTGGCAGCCATAAGGATGTTGGCTGTTCCGGTCACGGATGCTTCATCCAGCAGCATATATTTTCCCGTCATCTGCCTGTCCCCGGAAAGATGCAGGAGGAAAGCTTTCTTGTGTTCATCGTAATCCAGTTCCGCACCGAGGTTGATGAGGCCTGTTATATGGGTGTCCACCCTCCTTCTCCCGATCTTGTCTCCTCCGGGTTTCGGGAAATATGCTCTTCCGAAACGGGCGAGCAGGGGGCCGACAACCATTACGGAGCCTCTCAGCGCAGAACATTTGCGTACGAAATCATCGCTGGATATATATCCCGTGTCGATGTCATCGGCCTTGAATGTGTATTTCCCTTTTTCCAGCCGAGTCACTTTGACTCCCATACCTTCCAGAAGGATGATGAGGTTGCGGACATCCAGTATCTCGGGGATGTTTGATATGGTCACTTCCTCATCTGTCAGCAATGTGGCGCTTATCACTTCAAGTGCTTCATTCTTTGCTCCCTGCGGCCTGATGGTACCGCTGAGGCCGTATCCGCCTTCGATTACGAAATTCATTTCCGTTGTCTGTTATAAAAATCAAATGTGTTCAACTTCGGGGGTCAGGGTGATGCCGAAACGGCTGTGGACAGATGACACTATCTTGTCCTCCAGGGCAATGACTTCATCCGGAGTCGCCTTTCCCGTGGCATTGATGATGACAAGCGGCTGCCTGTCATACACCCCGACATTCCCTTCTCTGTATCCTTTCCAGCCGCACTGCTCGATCAGCCAGGCTGCCGGGATCTTTACAAATCCCGAACCTGCATCATAATGCGGGACCGTACATCCTTCTCCGAGGTATAAGGCGGCGATGGATGCGACACGGTCATAGTCTGATTTCGGCACGACAGGGTTCTTGAAGAAGCTTCCTGCGCTGCCTGTCTCGTCCGGTTCCGGCAATTTCTCTTTCCGGATTTCCGTGATTGTTTCCCGTATTATGGCAGGCGTGAGCCCCGGGAATGCTTCATCGTATATGGAATGCTCGGCCTGTCCTGTTCCTGCATCAGGTTTACAGTGTTTTCCTGCAGGTGAAGAATGCCTGCGTAGGGCGGATTCCACGGCAGACCTGATGTGTCCGTATCCAAGGACAGGCTCAGGCTCTGCCGACAGTCTGAAAGTCACTGAGGTGACAATGTATCTGCCTTTCCTGTCCCTTTTGAACAGTGAGTCCCGGTAGCCGTATCCGCACTCCCCGGCAGTGAATGATACGGTCCGGCCGAGCACCATATCGTAGCAGTGTACCTTGTCTATGACATCCTTGATTTCGGCTCCGTAGGCTCCTATGTTCTGGACTGCAGCAGCTCCTGTCTCGCCCGGGATATGCGAAAGGTTCTCGACTCCCCACAGCCCTCTTTCTGCCGCCCAGGCACAGAAATCATCAAATGTTGTCCCCGCTCCGACTTCGACAAGGACATCCTTGCTGCACATAGCCTGTTCTTGTCCGGCCGGACAGTGCCCCCGGCGTGGATCGCTTTCCTGATGGACTGCTTCAGCATTGGCAGTGACATCATCTTCAGCACGGATGAATTTTATTCTTGAATGCAGAATGGTGCCGGGAAAATCCCTGGTGAACAGCAGGTTGCTTCCGCCTCCGATATGCAGCACCGGAGCCGGCAGTTTCCTGTCCGGTCTCTCTGGTGGCCCTGCGGGATCGTTCCCCGGGAAAGTTCCGGGCATAGCCCCATCAGGAGACAGCAGCCCGCGAATCTCTGCAAGATCGCCGATGCTATCGTATTCCACCACGCACGCAGCCTTCACCCTCATTCCGAAGGTGTTCCTGTCAGCCAGGTCCGTATTGTAACTTATTACCATTGCCATCTGTCAGTTTTGTGTCAATCTCACCTTGCCGACAAAATTTTTCAAAGACAGGATATCATCCCTGGATTGGCCTATCCGATTTCGGCTCCGTTGGCGAGTGTTTCGGCAGGAGTGATGAAACGCATCTTGCCATCTCCCTGGCGGGCCATGAGTATCATTCCCTTGGACTCGATGCCGCGTATCTTGCGCGGAGCGAGATTGGCCAGTATGCAGATCTGTCTGCCGACCATTTCCTCAGGAGTGTAGTATTCAGCTATGCCCGAGACTATTGTTCTGGTGTCGATTCCCGTGTCGATTGTGAGTTTCAGCAGTTTGTCGGTCTTTGGTACGCGCTCCGCTTCGAGTACGGTGGCGGTGCGGATGTCCATCTTCTCGAACTCCTCGAATGTGCATTCAGCCTTCTGCGGTGTCACTTTCTTTGCTTCTTCAGCGGCGGCTTCAGCCTCTTTGGCTTTCTTTATTGCCTCAAGTTTTGCAACCTGAGCCTCTATGACTGGATCCTCTATCTTGGAGAACAGAAGGACGGCTTCCCCGAGCCGATGCCCTTCAGGGAGGGCGGAAGTGCCGAAGGTGTCCCATGAAAGGATAACAGGCGGCTGCCCGTACTGTTCCGCTGACTGACCGGCAGCGGATGTGTGCAAGGCGGCTGCCTCTTCTGCGGTGAACAGGTTTGTCCTGATGCTGCCTTCCTCTCCGTTACGGTGGTCATAGCCGGCATTGAACCCGACATTGAGAATCTTGCGGAGCTTTTCGGCAGAGAACGGCAGGAACGGCTCGAATGCCACGGCGAGGTCGGCACATATCTGGAGTGATACATTGAGGATGGAAGCCGTCCTGTCCATGTCTGTCTTGGCCACTTTCCATGGTTCGGTGTCTGTGAGGTATTTGTTCCCGACCCTGGCGATGTTCATCGCTTCCTTGAGGGCTTCGCGGAATTTATAGTGCTCGAGATTGTCAGCCAGTGCTTCCTTGAGCGGCTGTATCTGGGCCAGAGTCTCTGCATCTACCGGTTCCGGCTTGAGGTCGCCCGGGACGAGCCCTCCGAAATATTTGTGGGTCAGGACGACGGCCCTGTTGACAAAATTGCCGAATATGGCTACCAGTTCGCTGTTGTTGCGGGACTGGAAGTCTTTCCAGGTGAAATCGTTGTCCTTTGTCTCCGGAGCGTTGGCACAGAGCACGTATCTGAGGACATCTTCCTGTCCGGGAAATTCCTTGAGGTATTCGTCGAGCCATACCGCCCAGCCTCTGGTGGTGGAGATCTTGTCTCCCTCGAGGTTGAGGAATTCGTTTGCCGGCACATTGTCCGGCAGCACGAACCCTCCGTAAGCCTTGAGCATTGATGGGAACACTATGCAGTGGAAGACGATATTGTCTTTGCCGATGAAATGCACCAGTTTGGTGTCCTGCGACTTCCACCATTTCTCCCACGACTCGGGCAGGAGTTCCTTGGTGTTGGATATATATCCGATAGGGGCATCGAACCAGACATAGAGAACCTTGCCTTCTGCCCCTTCTATAGGTACAGGGACACCCCAGTCAAGGTCACGGCTGACCGCACGTGGCTGCAGGCCTCCGTCTATCCAGGACTTGCACTGCCCGTAGACATTTGTCCTCCATTCCTTGTGCTCTTCGAGAATCCATTCCCTGAGCCACGGTTCGTACTGGTCGAGAGGCAGGTACCAGTGCCTGGTCTTCTTTTTCACGAGTGCGCATCCGCTCAGTGCGGAATGCGGGTTGATGAGCTCGTCAGGTGAGAGGGTGCTGCCGCATTTCTCGCACTGGTCTCCGTAGGCTTTCTCATTTCCGCATTTCGGGCATGTCCCGATGATGTATCTGTCTGCAAGGAAGGTTTTTGCTTCTTCATCGTAATATTGCTCGCTTTCCTTTTCGATGAATTTGCCATCGTCATAGAGTTTCCTGAAGAATTCCGATGCCGTGGCTTCGTGTGTTGCCGAGGTAGTCCTCGAATAGATGTCGAAATTGATGCCGAGTCCGACAAAAGAGTCCTTTATCAGCCTGTGATATCTGTCCACTATGTCCTGCGGTGTGCATCCCTCTTTCTTGGCCTTGATGGTGATAGGTACCCCGTGCTCGTCCGAGCCGCAGATGAAAAGCACATCTTTCCCTCTCATCCTCAGATACCTTACATAGATGTCGGCAGGTACATATACCCCTGCGAGATGGCCGATATGGACCGGTCCGTTGGTGTAAGGCAACGCACAGGTCACCAGAGTCCTTTTGAAATCCTTTTTATCCATAATGTCATGTTTTATTTTCTTGTAAATCTGCGTCCAAGCTTTTCGTTGAGGAGGTTCTTCGTGTCATAAAGCCTCTTCATCTGTCCCATTACTTCCGACATCCCTTCCGCATCGTCCGGAGACAGGGCTGCCAGCCTGTCGGAGCATTCCTTGATACGCTTGTCTATCCGTTTGATTTTGTAGACGATGACAGATCTCGGAACATACATTACGAGCTGGGTGGACTCTGCCGTCAGAGAGTTGATGTAGTTCTGTACCGTCAGGTCGTATTTCGGGATGATCAGGTCTACGGATGTCTCCGCAACCTCCCGTTCCTGCCAGTCCATCAGCCTTCTCGATATCTGTTCCTGGTTCAGCCCTTCCTCATAGAGGTTGAAATATATGTCATAGATCTTGCGGTATATGTCATTGCTGAATTCCTCATCGTCATCTTTCAGGGAACAGTCAATGAAATCCGCTACGGTCATAGGCTCTTCCGTGTGCAGGTCTGAGTCCGCATCGAAATTGAGGGTGTCCTCCCCGTTGTTGAGGATGAATCCGAGAAGCTCCCTTTCGCTCGGGGCGAGATACGGGTCGTTCATCAACGGGCTGACCGGGGTCACTGCAGGGGCGTCATCTGTATGTCCGGTTTCCTGCAGGGTGTCCTGGTCCTGTTCCCCGGCTTCAGGATGCCTTTTGTGTTTTTCCCTCTCTTCCCGTTTCCTGTCCTCTATAAGCATACCCCCTCTTGTGCGGCTGATTCTCTCGAAAAGGATCTGCGTGTCTATGTTGAACCGGCCGCTGCAGCTTTCCACATAGACGGAGCGTTTCACCGCATCCGGGATCTGGGCGATGGTGTCCGCTATGTCATTGATGAGGTTGGCTTTCTTGAGGGGGTCGTCACCGGCCTCTCCCAGCAGAAGGTCCGTCTTGAAGCTGATGAAGTCCTGTTCATGCCTTTCTATGAAGTCCGTCACTTCATCCAGGGTGTGCTTGCGGGAGAACGAGTCAGGGTCATCCCCATCCGGCAGAAGCACCACCTTTACATTCAGTCCCTCCTTGAGCACCAGACCGATTCCCCTCAGTGCGGCATGTATCCCGGCCGCATCCCCATCGTAGATGATGGTCACATTGTCGGTGAACTTGTGTATGAGCCGTATCTGTTCAACTGTCAGTGAGGTCCCGCTCGAAGCCACCACATTTGTGATGCCAAGCTGGTGCATGGATATCACATCCAGATAGCCTTCGACAAGATAGCATCTGTCCTGCCGCGATATCTCGTTTTTGGCGAAATATATCCCGTAGAGGGACTTGCTCTTGATGTATATCTCTGTCTCCGGGGAATTCACATATTTGGCTACGGTCTTGTCTGTCTTGAGCGTTCTGCCTCCGAACGCTATGACCCTGCCGCTGACGGAATGTATCGGGAACATCGCCCTTTCGTAGAACCGGTCTACCAGGGAGCCATCGTCCCTCTTGACGCTGAGTCCCGTATCTATGAGGAACTCTTCCTTGTATCCGGCTTCTCTTGCTGCCCTTGACAGCCTGTCTCTGCCGGAAGGAGCCCACCCGAGACCGAACTTTTCGATTGTGGCATCCTCGAGTCCCCGGGACTTGAAATACGCATATCCCAGGCTCCTGCCTTCTGCCGTCTTGAGCTGTTCCTTGAAGAAGGTCCATGCGAAATCAGACACAAGCATAAGGCTTTCGCTCCTCTGCCTCAGGGCAATCTCTTCTGCCGTCTCCTCTTTCTCGATTACCTCGATATGGTATTTGCGGGCCAGATATTTCAGCGCTTCGGAGTAGGACAGGCTCTCATGCTCCATAATGAAACTTACGGCGGTCCCTGCCTTGCCGCATCCGAAACATTTGTATATGCCCTTGGCCGGAGACACATAGAATGAAGGTGTCTTCTCGTTGTGGAAGGGACAGCATGCAGTGTAGTTGGCGCCTCTCCGTTTCAGCGTCACGAAGTCGCCTACGACATCCACGATCTGTGCCGTGTCCAGTATCTTGTCAACGGTGGCCTTCGGAATCATTACCTGTCATCCTCGACCTTTTCGTAATCCACATCCTTTGCCTCTGACATGTCGTTTTTCATCGTGTCATCATTGACGGTTGTCCCGCCTGTCTCGTATGCTTTCATGGCCCTGTTTATCTTCCATGTGGCGATGAATTCAGAGACACCGTACACAAGGACGGCGATACCTGCGAGAAGGACGAGGGCGTTGAGAGATGAGAACGGCTTTATGAGCAGCAATGCTCCTCCGATGACGCAGAGTACGGGGAGGATATATATCAGGAACCCGTTGCTGACGACCCTGGATGCGCTGACCAGCACTATAATCTGCATTATCCCGAATATCAGGACTGCAATGCCTATGAGAATCAGCATGAACCTGGCGACTTCCTGAGGGAAGATGAACAGCACGACACCGATCGCGATATCCACTATTGCATTGGTCACCATAAGGCTGAGCGCTCCACGCTGCCGGTTGATAATCCCGTACACCAGCGACACTATGCCTGATGCTATCAGGAACGCAGCCAGAACTTTTACGGTGAGTATGAGAGAAGTCTCTGGTTTGCTGACCATTATTATGCCGATCACGATGGCGGTGATGGATCTCAGCCATCCGCCGAACTTGTTCCGGAACCCGAGTGTAATCATATCTTTTCAATTAATGGATACAATCTGCAAAAATAGGAAATTTTTAGTATTTTCGCGGCAATTTTGGTGCTCATTATGAATCTTTACGACAATCATAACCACAGCCAGTTCTCTTTTGACGGGAAGAGGACAACTGTCGAGAAATCGGCTGTTGCGGCCAGACAGCACGGCCTTGCGGGACTGTGCTTCACCGACCATTGCGACTTCTTCGTCCCTCCGATGAAGGCGGCATACGAGCATCTTATGAAGGAAGAGTTCGATGTGGCTTCCCAGCAGGCGGAAATCGATGCCGTATCGGCAAGGCTGGATGGCATAAGGATATTCAAGGGTGTGGAGATAGGGATGTACTGCAGATGTCACGAGGTGATAAGAAGGCTGCTGTCTACGTGGCAGTTCGACCAGGTGATAGCATCAGTGCATTATATCGACAATACGGACCCTTTCTACGGCGGGTATTATACGGACAAGGACTGGAGACAAGCATACGGACATTATCTTGAGACCATATATGAAGAGATGACCTGGATGGGGGACTTCGACATCCTGGGGCATTACGACTATGTGGCCCGTTATGCCCCGTATCCGCAGACGAGCATCCTGTACAGGGATTTCAGCGGAATACTTGACATGATTCTGGGATATCTTGCCAGGGAGGGGAAAGCTCTGGAGATAAATACGAAGACATATCAGGAATACAAAGGACGCACACCTGTGCTGGACAGGGATATCCTGTTGAGGTTCAAGGAACTGGGCGGAGAATTCATATCCCTCGGCTCAGATTCGCATGATCCCGGACGCACGGGGGATAATTTCCTGTATTATGCCGAATTCGTCAAGTCGCTCGGTTTCAGGTATCTGACACACTTCGAGTCCAGATGCCCTGTCCCGCTTCCCCTTTAGTTGGCCACTTCGCACAGGAACTTGATTCTCACGAGCCTGACATCCCGTTCATCATAGCCGGGACCAAGTTCTTCCATCGCATCCTGGAGCGAATCGGATTCCGCATCTTCCCTGAAATAGTCATAGATGTCGGCTACGGTGTCATCATCGATGTTTTCGTTGATATAATAATCTATATTCAGCTTCGTGCCGGAATATACTATGGCTTCGATTTCATCCAGAAGTTCATCCATCTCGAGTCCTGCAGCATCGGCTATGTCGTCCAGCGAAAGCTTGCGGTCGATGCTCTGGATAACGAACACCTTGTTGGCCGACTTGTTGACGATTGATTTGACCACAAAATCATCAGGCCGGTCTATCTCGTTCTCCTGCACGTACTTCCCGATAAGTTCAATGAATTCCTTTCCGAATTTGCGGGCCTTGCCGTCCCCGATTCCCTGGCAGTTCTTCAGCTCATCGTATGTCACGGGATACAGGATGGACATGTCTTCAAGTGAAGCATCGCTGAAGATGACCCACGGCTGCAGCCCGAGCTTCCTTGCGACTGACTTGCGCAAATCTTTCAGCATAGACAGGAGCATCGTGTCTCCTCCGCCTCCTCCGCGGTTGGCGGCCGCCGTGTTCTCATCGTCATCATCCTCGCCTTCCGCGAATTCACGCTCTTCGGTGAGCATCAGCGTATGCGGGTTCCTGAAAAATTCCAGACCCTTCTCCGTGACAGATATCAGTCCGTAGGATTCTATGTCCTTGTCAAGGAAGTGTAGTATGAGCCCCTGGTGGATGATGGCGCACCAGAATTTCATAGTGTGGTCCGCCCCGGCCCCGAACAGTTCAAGCCTGTCGTGATGGTATGACTTGATCAGAGAATTGCTTGTTCCGGACAGTATGTTTGCCAGATGTTCCGTCTTGAAACGTTCCGGGATGGACTGTATCAGCTCTATCACGAGGCACATCTCGTCTTTGCCATCGAACTGTTTCTTCGGATGCAGGCAGTTGTCGCACGAGCCGCAGTTGTCCTTGTCGTAAGTTTCTCCGAAATAGTTGAGCAGAAGTTTTCTGCGGCACTGGTTGGATTCTGCGTATGCCACTGTCTCCTGCAGCAGCTGTTTCCCGATTTCCTGTTCGGCTATCGGCTTCCCCTGCATGAACTTCTCCAGTTTCAGGATATCCTTGTAGCTGTAGAACGCTATGCAGATTCCTTCCTTGCCATCCCTTCCTGCCCTTCCTGTCTCCTGGTAGTATCCCTCGATGCTCTTCGGGATGTCGTAATGTATCACGAACCTCACATCCGGCTTGTCAATGCCCATCCCGAAAGCTATGGTCGCGACTATCACATCCACTTCCTCGGACAGGAACCTGTCCTGGTTCTCCGCCCTTGTCCTGGCATCAAGCCCCGCATGGTACGGCAGAGCCTTTATCCCGTTGACATTCAGCAGCTCGGCAAGTTCTTCCACTTTCTTCCTGCTCAGACAGTAGATGATGCCTGAGCGGTGCGGATGCTGTTTGATGAACTTTATTATCTCCCGTTTCGGGTCAGATTTGTCCCTTATTTCATAATAGAGGTTGGGCCTGTTGAACGATGACTTGAACACCTTGGCATCCTGCATCCCAAGATTCTTCTGTATGTCGCTCTGGACCTTCGGTGTGGCGGTGGCTGTCAGTGCTATTATCGGAGCGACCCCTATATCTTCTATTATGGAGCGGATGCGCCTGTATTCAGGTCTGAAGTCATGTCCCCATTCTGAGATGCAGTGGGCCTCATCTATGGCATAGAACGAGATCTTTATCTCCTTGAACAGCTCTATGTTTTCGGCCTTTGTGAGCGATTCCGGAGCCACATAGAGCAGCTTCGTCACCCCATCGAGCAGATCCTGACGGACCTCGTTGATCTGCGCCTTGGACAGCGATGAGTTCAGAAAATGCGCTATGCCCTCCTGCCCTGAGACAAATCCCCTGATTGCATCCACCTGGTTCTTCATCAGTGCGATCAGAGGCGATATGACAATCGCCGTACCCTCCATAACGAGAGCAGGGAGCTGGTAACAGAGCGATTTGCCACCTCCTGTAGGCATCAGCACGAAAGCGTTGTTTCCCCCGATAAGGTGTCTGATAATCTCTTCCTGCCCTTGTTTGAAAGAGTCGAATCCGAAGAATTCCTTCAGTTTTGATTTAAGAGCCGCTGAGTCTATTTCCATATTCCAGCAAATATTTTCTCTAAATTATAACAATATTTCCGGCAATACAAGCATCTGTTTGAATTTTCTTGAAAATGCGCAGGGATTGGCATTTTTAGTTGTATATTTGCCGGTTGGAAACGACATCCCCGACTTCTTGGCCGTATGCGGGAGAGAGGTGGGAATGTTGTTTACTGGAACGGAAATTATAAAAACCAATAAAACAAAAGTACAATGAAAACAGTTAAATTTATTGCAGCGGCTGCGGCTGCCATCTCAATGGCGGCAGCCTGCAGCACATCCGGCAACACTGAAGGAGTGGAGGTGGAGGCCCAGCTTCCTACCAGGGCTGAGACCGATTCCGTAAGCTACCTCATCGGTGTACAGTTCGGCTATTTCATCAAGGCGAACAACTTCGGCGAGAGCCTGAGCGATGTCAATTTCGCCAAGATCAAGGAAGGTATGAATGATTTCATCAATGCAGAGGGTAATATGCGTGATGAAGGGTTCAACGACCAGTTCAAGGTAAGTCCTGATATGACTAACCAGCTGTTCAACGGCTACATCGCCAAGAGAAATGCCTACGAGGCAGAACTGAACCAGAAGAAAGGGGAGAAGTTCCTCGCTGAAAACAAGATGAAAGATGGCGTGGTTGTGACCGAAAGCGGCTTGCAGTACAAGATAATCGCTGACGGAAACGATGTGAAACCTGGTCCTAAGGATACTGTTTATGTACAGTACACAGGTACCCTCATCGATGGCACCGAGTTCGATGCAAGCGACAAGACAAAGGATCCGGTGAGAATGATGCTCAACAGAGTTGTCAAGGGCTGGACTGAGGGACTCCAGTTCATAGGCGAAGGCGGTAAGATTGAGCTTTATATCCCTGCAGAGCTCGGTTACGGCTCAAGGGCAATGGGAGAGATCGGGCCGAATTCTACCCTTATCTTCGACATCGACCTCGTGAAGGTCGGCAAGGTGCCTGCAGAGGAAAACAAGGACGCAGACAAGAAATAGCCGTGGCTCTTGAGATAGAAGGCAGGATAGCCCGCAAGCTGAATGTGCAGTCAGGTACTTCGGCACGCGGAGCGTGGGAGAAGCAGGAGTTTGTCCTGGAAATTCAGGAAGGCAGTTTCCCGTCCCAGGTATGTATGAATGTCTGGGGCGCGGACAAGGTCAGGGAACTGGAGAAATACCAGGTCGGGGACAGGGTGAGGGTAGCTTTCAACCTCAGCAGCAGGGAATATAACGGACGCTGGTACACAGATGTCCGGGTCTGGAGGATAGAACCGGTATCTGATGACGGAGCTTCCGCACAGCAGTATGGCTCTGCTGCCCGGAACGGGTCTGCCCAGGGTGGTGTCTCCAGACAGGGGGCTCCTTCATACGGAGGTCAGATGTCCCAGGCTCCTATGCCGACGGCAGATGACATGCCTGCCGAACTTGATGGAGATGACGACCTCCCTTTCTGAATGATTTTGACTTGATTGATTTTGAGAGGATGTGTATCGGAATTCGTTTCGGGGCATCCTCTTTGTTTTATTAAAAAATACCAGAATGAAACTGATTTATGCAATTGTCGGACTGCTGATGGCTGCGGCTCCTCTTGCCGCGCAGACACCGGTGTATCTTGATGAGACAAAACCGATTGACGACCGCGTGGAGGATGCTCTCGGGAGGATGACCCTCGAGGAGAAGATTGCGATGATCCATGCCCAGTCGAAGTTCAGTTCACCCGGCGTTCCGAGGCTCGGGATACCGGAGTTGTGGACGACTGATGGCCCGCACGGAATCAGGCCGGAAGTACTCTGGGATGAATGGGACCAGGCCGGATGGACGAACGATTCCTGTGTGGCGTTCCCTGCCCTGACCTGCCTTGCAGCGACGTGGAATACGGATATGGCGGCCCTCTATGGCAAGAGCCTCGGGGAGGAGGCCCTTTTCAGGAACAAGTCCGTAGTGCTCGGCCCCGGAGTCAATATCTACCGTACTCCGCTCAACGGACGCAACTTCGAGTATATGGGCGAGGACCCGTATCTGGCAGGGGCAATGGTTGTCCCTTATATCAGGGGAGTCCAGTCCAACGGAGTGGCCACATGCGTGAAGCATTACGCGCTGAACAACCATGAAATCAACAGACACAACACCAATGTGATAGTCGATGACCGCACTTTGTATGAAATCTATCTTCCGGCATTCAAGGCTGCCGTACAGGAAGGCGGCACGTGGGCAATTATGGGTTCATACAATCTCTATAAGGATCAGCACTGTTGCCACAACGAATATACGCTCGGAAAGATACTCCGTGATGAATGGGGCTTTGACGGAGTGGTCATCTCAGACTGGGGAGGCACCCACAATACGGACCAGGCAATCCATAACGGACTTGACCTGGAGTTCGGCAGCTGGACGGATGGACTCCGTGCCGGGACAAAGAATGCATACGACAACTATTATCTTGCTGCACCTTATCTCGAGAAGATACGCAAAGGGGAGGTCAGCACCGAGGAGCTGGATGCAAAGGTGCGCCGTGTGCTGAAACTGATTTTCCGTACGGAAATGGACAGGGACCGGCCTTTCGGCAGCCTCTGCTCTGATGCCCATTATGCGGCAGCAAGGAAGATTGGAGGCGAAGGGATTGTCCTTCTGAAGAATGATGGGGATGTGCTCCCGATGGTTGTCGGAGAAGGAGCCAGGATACTTGTGGTGGGAGAGAATGCCGTGAAGATGATGACGGTGGGAGGAGGCAGCTCTTCTCTGAAAGTACAGAGGGAGATTTCTCCGCTGGATGGTATCAGAGAAAGGTTCGCAGACAAGGCAGAGGTCATCTATGAGAGGGGATATGTGGGGGATGTCACCGGCGAGTATAACGGTGTCACCACTGGCCAGAACCTGAATGAGAGCCGCACTGCGGAGCAGCTGTTGGCAGATGCGGTCGCCCGGGCGGAGGATGCAGACTATGTCATTTTTGTCGGAGGTCTCAACAAGAGCGCGCAGCAGGACAGCGAGGATTACGACAGGACAGGACTCGGTCTCCCTTACGGACAGGATGCCGTGATAGAGGCCCTGGCTGAAGTTGCTGCGGACAGGCTGATAGTAGTCAATGTTTCAGGTAATGCTGTTGCGATGCCGTGGGTGGATGAAGTCCCGGCAATCCTGCAGGCATGGTATATCGGTTCCGAGGCCGGCCACGCCATTGCGGATGTGCTGTCAGGCGATGTCAACCCTTCCGGTAAACTGCCGTTCACATTCCCGGCAAGGCTCGAGGATGTGCCGGCCCACATTTTCGGGGAGTATACCGGGGAGAGGGTCAATGATACCCTTGATGTCAGGTACCTTGATGGAATGAATGTGGGTTACAGGTGGACAGACAGGCAGAAGAAGACAAAGCCGCTGTTCGCATTCGGACATGGCCTGAGTTACACTGAATTCGAATATGGCAAGCCTCGTATCGACAGGTCGGAAATGACGCAGGATGGGACAGTGACCGTAACTGTGGAGATTACGAATACAGGTGACCGTACAGGGCAGGAGACAGTTCAGATGTATGTCGGTGACCGCAAGTCATCGCTTCCTCGTCCGTTGAAGGAACTCAAAGGTTTCAGGAAGGTGCAGCTCGCTCCGGGAGAAACTGCAGAGGTGTCCTTTACGGTTGACAGGGAGGATCTGTCTTTCTTCGACCCTGACAGGCACGAATGGGTAGCGGAACCGGGAGTGTTCGACATCTATATCGCAGCCGCTTCCGATGATGTGCGCGGAAAGGTCTCCTTTGAGCTGGAATAAGGTTGTCCGGATACAGTAATCCGTATATTATCTGCCGTAAA
The DNA here is from genome assembly GCA_944325435.1 of uncultured Bacteroidales bacterium. Taxonomy (GTDB): domain Bacteria; phylum Bacteroidota; class Bacteroidia; order Bacteroidales; family UBA932; genus Cryptobacteroides. Next base: position 30,192 of record CALVAC010000015.1, read on the forward strand.
TCGTATACATATTGTGAACAGGTATTCCCGTAATTTTGCACTGTTGAAAAATTACACGATTTCAAAATCTATTGACTATGGAACGATATGGTATTTTCAGCCTGTTGACAATATGTACGGTTTCTGCTATGCTGATGGCAGGATGCAACAGCAAGGCAGATAAAGACAGTAATTATATGGAGAAACTTGAATTGACAACTGAGTGGGACAAGGTGTTCCCGCAGAGCGACAAGGTAGAGCACAGCAAGATTACTTTCCATAACCGTTATGGGGTGACTCTTGCAGCTGATCTGTATGTCCCGAAAAACGCATCCGGAAAACTTCCGGCAATCGCGATGAGCGGCCCTTACGGAGCGGTCAAGGAGCAGGTGTCAGGCCTTTATGCCCAGACACTTGCGGAACGCGGCTTCCTGACAATTGCCTTTGACCCTTCATTTACAGGTGAAAGCGGCGGACAGCCGCGTGCAGTGTCTTCTCCGGATATCAATACGGAGGATTTCTGCGCCGCAGTGGATTATCTCTCTACAAGGGAGGATGTGGATCCGGAGCGTATCGGCATACTCGGAATCTGCGGTTTCGGTGGCTTTGCAGTCAATGCCGCTGCCATCGATACCCGTATCAAGGCTACGGTGGCTGTGACGATGTATGACATGACCCGTGTGACAGCCAAAGGGTACTTCGATGAGAATGACAATGCGGATGCCCGTTACGAGATGAAGAGGCGGCTTAACGCGCAGCGTACAGAGGACTACAGGAACGGTGAGTATGCACATGCAGGAGGCAATCCGGAAGTGGCTCCTGCCGATGCTCCGCAGTTCCTTAAGGACTATGTGGATTTCTACAAGACAAAGCGCGGCTATCATCCGCGTTCACTCGGTTCAAATGAGGGTTTCAACACTACTGCGGCCCTGTCTCTCATCAATATGCCGATTCTGTCGTATGCCGATGAGATCCGCAGCGCAGTCTTTCTTGTGCATGGAGAGAAGGCCCATTCGCGATATTTCAGCGAGGACACCTTCAAGAAGCTTACGGGAGACAACAAGGAACTCCTGATTGTGCCGGGTGCTGTCCACACAGACCTGTATGACCATACGGATGTGATACCGTTTGACAAGATAGAGTCCTTCTACAGGGAATACCTGAAATAAATCCCGTACAGGGATCTGCCTTGAACTGTGATCTGATACCCTGAACAGCTCCCCCCCCAAAAAAAAAGCTGTCCGGGGTATTTTTCTGTCTTCCTTCCCCATCCACTTGCTGACTTGATTCGCTTGAAAAAGTGTAGCGAATCTTGTGCTATTCGGTTGAAAAAATGTATTGAACTCACCCGATTCGTTCGAAAAAGTGTAACGAACCTTGCATTATTCGTTGGAAAAAGTGTAAATTTGTGCCTAAGAAGAGGATCGTGCTATGCTTAGAAGGAAAATAGAAACATTCTTAGCCGAGTGGAGGAAAACCGAGGGTAGAAAACCGCTCGTGATAAAAGGTATACGCCAATGTGGAAAGACATACATTGTCCGGAAATTCGCACAGGAGAATTATGAGAATGTGGTTTATATGAATTTCATTCTTGAGCCGGACAAGAAATCCGCCTTTACTGGCAATATAGATGTCGATACCATTGTTCTCAACCTGTCTGCTTTGATTCAGGGCAGTCGTTTCATCAGTGGGAAAACCTGCATTATCCTTGATGAGATTCAGGAATGCAAGGCTGCAAGGACTGCCTTGAAGTCATTCCATATAGACGGTCGTTTCGACATCATAGCTACCGGGTCTCTTTTAGGAGTGAAGGGTTACGGTAAAAACAGGAAGAAAAACGAGGAAAATGAAGGGCAGGATTCTGTTCCGGTGGGATATGAGACTGTGGTAGATATGTATCCATTGGATTTTGAGGAATTCCTTTGGGCAAACGGAATCAGTGATGAGGTCATTGATTCCGTTAAATCAAGTTTTGAAAATGAAACGGCCGTCCCTGACGGTATTCACAAAGCAATGATGGAATTGCTGTACAGATATATCATAGTCGGAGGCCTGCCGGAAGTGGTGAACTGTTTCCTTGAGACCAGGAATATCGAGCTTATATATAAGATGCAACGCAATCTTATTGCTGAATACGAAGAAGATATGGTCAAATATGCAGATGATGCAGACAAACCGCATATCCGTGAATGTTTTGAGTCGATTCCGATGCAACTGGCCAAGGAGAACAAGAAATTCCAGTATTCTGTTGTCAGAAAAGGAGGAAGAGCGTCGCAATATATCGGCAGTATCCAATGGCTGGAAGATGCAGGGATAGTCAGGCGATGCTATAATACGAGGATTACGGAATTGCCGTTGGAGGGCAATGCAATACAGGATTGCTTCAAGGTATATACCACGGATATAGGAATCTTTATGGCAATGCTCGATTACGGGGCACAGGCTGATATTCTAAAAAGAAACCTGCTTGGCTATAAAGGGGCTGTCTTCGAAAATCTTATGGCAGATTTCCTGTGCAAGTCCGGGCAGAAATTATACTATTTCCATAAAGACAGCGGTCTTGAACTGGACTTTCTGGTGAGATTCAATGGCGAATGTACCGTACTTGAAGTGAAAGCGAAGTCAGGTAAAGCCAAAAGCATGGCTACGGTTCTTGAAAACAAGGATGTATATCATGTCAATAACGCAATCAAATTGGGGCAATACAATGTGGGACGCAGCGGAGAGGTCCTGACCATTCCTCTGTACATGGGATTCCTGATCCGGGATAGATTTGCAGATGCTATCATCCCGGACCTGAATTTAAGTAGACTTTTATATTGAAAATAATTTTCCCCAGTCTGACAGCATCGCATCATCAGAAAACTGTCGGTTGGCCGGACTGGTACTTTTCAATGAGATACATTTATATTTGTTCCGTAACGGATAAAAATATTTGTCGAATAATTCTTCTGCCTTTTTGCCGTTGAAAGCGATTACTTTTATCGAAGGAATTTCTTTGAGGAGTTCCTCTAGGTTATTAGGAGTTTCGTTTGTTATGTTTTCATCTGCACTTCCTTTTCTTTGTGCAGAAGCCAGTACATCCCACAATGCGATTCTGCATTTGTCGAGTAATTTTATCCTGTCTTCGTATGAATATGGCAGGTGTTCACCACAAAGTTGTGCAATCAGTCCCCAGAACCGGTTTCCGGCTTTTGCATAGTATTCTTGTCTTTTGAGAGATTCGATTCCTGGCATTGTCCCGAGAATCAATATGGAAGGATTGTCTCCTATGACTGGAGGCAATGACCTTGTAGCGGCAGGGAATGTTTGAGATGCCTTATGTATAACCGGCTCAGGCTTTTCTGGCTTTATGATTGTATCAGTGCTTGCGCAGCTTATTGGGATTATCCATGTCCTTCCTTGCTGGTATGCGTAAGGCAATCTGCCTGCTCTGAGCAGATCCCGTAAAGGCTTGCCACGGCGCATATTGTTGTCCCTTAGCAGACCGGCTTCTTCAAGGACTGCATTTGCTTCGACTGCACCTATTTGTTTCACTCCTCTCTGAAGCATATAATTGTCCAGACATTGGATAATAGCATTTATGTTCATCGCATATTTTATTTAATGGTTATTCATTATCAAGTTCCCTATCGGCAGACATGTCATTTGAGCATATCCCGGTAGTTTTCAGCACCGATACCGGCACGAATCCATTGAACCCTGCCTTTTTCAGATTTTCAATGTTTTTGAATTCCATAGCTGCTGTATCTTTATTCATGGTTTAATTGTCATTTATAATTAAATTACAATCCTTCAGATTTAAGTCGAGTTTTACTTTTGCTCAACATCAATGTCAAGTTTTTTACAAAAAATATATACTTGGTTTTTGTCATTTTTTGTAGGAAAATTTGTCAGTAACTCTAATTGTTTGACATAGCCGACAGAATTTTCCTTGATGTTCTCTATTATTTCAGTATCGCTTGAATTGTCAGATTTTTCAGAAGTCCGGATAATCAAGTCCGAAGTGATGTTGGAACCGTTGAAAAATCGGCTTGCCTGTGACATAGCCTTTACAGAAGCAACTCTGTTCATTGTACTTTCATTCGGATACTTGGATTTTTCAAGGGTCAGAACAGACAGCAGATAGGCTTCTTCGTAATCTTCTATGATTCTTACTCCTTCGAAAGGAGTATTATTATACATTCTGATGAGAAAATTCATCAACGTTGTTCGCTCTGCATCATAACTCTGTGCCTGCGCCACAAAATTTGTGAACAGACACAGGGTTATAATCAAATGTGTTCTCCAAAAATTTTTCATCACTGTATGGCTTTCAATATCGCTAATCCAGGTGATTGTCTTCTGTCTATGTACTTTTTTAGGGTCGCAGTATTCAGGTCCGCTTTATCAATATTTACATAAGCAGCATATAGATCATCTAAATCGATTTTAAAAATTTTTCCTGTACTTTCCCGGATACCGCTACAGGAATTACCGGAAACGCTTAAATGTGAATATGTTATACCGGTAATGCTTTCAACATAATGCAGGTTCTTGATTTTGCTGACGAACTGTCCTTTTGTCATTTTTGTTTCCATGATTTTGTCAATTATTTGGTTTTATTTCAAATTTAGTAGTCTGAGTTAGTTCTTCTGGAGGGATTTTTAAAGCCAAAACTATTCTACAGTCAGAATCATAATAGTATAAAACTGGTCTTGTCCTCCATTGGTAAGCATGAACATCTTCCCACGCAGTAATTATAGCATCTTGAAGTCCATATCCATTTATGTGATCAATATCAATTACTTTTAATATATATCCTGTATTATGATATTGTAAAATTGTGTTGATGCAATGTTTGATATTTGCCAATCGCGTAATATCTTCTTTATCCGGCTGTCCATAATGCTGGAGAGGGTAGTTTATGAGTTCATTGTCCGCTCTGATTCTTAATGCATTGTTTCTTAATGCATTGTTTATGTATCTTGTTGATCTTATTGAAAATGAGTTATTTATTAGTTTGGATGATTTGAGGTTTGTTATTATTGAGAAGTCTAGTAGATGCCTGAGATAATCAGAATTGAAGAAATCGATGATAGCATTGACACTTTTGTATGATCGAAATGCATACTGTTCCTTCAGTAAATATTTATCCTTATAAATTTTTTTCTTATCCTTTGCTATATTGATATATGCATACCATAGCCCAGATTGTTCGTATTCTTTTTTGTCATTGTCAGTCATTGCGATATAATTTATTGTTTCAAAAAATAAATTACGCGCGGCATCTCCGTTCCCATTGGCGGAGATCATGACAGTGGCTGTTAGTGTCCCATCTGCTTTTGGTTGGCCAATTTTTAAGCTATAATCAAACCCGTACTTGTATAGTCGTTCCATTTCATATAGCATGTTTGTTATAATTTTCTCTTCGTTCAGTTTATTCAGTTCCATCATTTTCAGGTTCATGCCGAATGTGGCTCCGGCGAATTCTACTTCTGCACCTTTGTTTGTTGCATAATCTGCAAGTTTAGAGATACTTACATTCGTTTTAATTGTGACGAAACATCTGCCATCTGGCATTGTAACTGAAGAAAGTTCTTTGTAGGAGATAATATTACCTTTAGATATCGTGACTATTTCGTCTTTTATCAATTCATCGTTCAGTATAGAAGTATTTGCAGACACAAAAGTCCCGAATGCTTGTTCAATTGCGTTGCGCAGTGCGTTTTTTATAGCATCTTCTTTTGTAATACCATCTGATGACACAGTCAATGACACGATATCAGACTGTATACGAACTTTTCCTAATGTTCCATTCCCTACATCAAAGAGGAGTAAACAGGAAATCCATAAGACAAGTATGATTTTATTTTTCATATTATAGTTTATAAAATTATATGAACCAGTTTTTTACAACCATTCGAATGATTTTATCCGGCTGATTTTTCCCCCAAGCTACTCCAATTGCACGGCAAGCATTGATTGTTTCTCGTTGTAAAGCTATTACATCATTATGTTGTCTTATCTTGAACGCCTGCTCATCTTCATACTTCTTCACCATCATGTCCCACTCCCGTTTCTCGTCAGCGGATAGTTTGGCGGAGATTTCATCCCGGAACTTTACGACTTTCGGATAATCCGGCCACAACGGGTCAATCCGGCTGATAATCCCGGCCACTTTCGCCGCTGATTCTGCATCCTTGGAGTGCATCCATTCGTTCTTCGCTTCATTCAGCAGAGCCGAACAATCCGCGTCGAGACGCTGCCCGAATATTTTCACCGCAGCAGTCTGGCATTTCTCGTAACAGTCCTTGCATACCTCGGGGACAGACATCAGCCTTGCTATCGCCTCGTCGTATTTCTGCTGTCCCGCAAGCGAATTGGCGTTGGAGATAATATAGTCGCAGTTGTTCTCATAATAAGCCATTATCTCCTCCTTTGCCGCAGCGAGCATGGCCTGCAGTTCCTCATTGTTCGGATTGACCCTTGAAAAAGCGGAAATGAATGCCTTTGTATCGTTTGTCCCTATGCCTGCAAGGGACATCGTGCATGTCTCGTATATCTTGTTCTCGACGACATCGCCGACCATAAGGGTGAGTTCCATTTTCTTGGACACTTTCGGTGGATTTGATGGCATCACATCATTCTGTACCACATCGACTTTTGCTGCCAGCACAAAACGCTGCGTATAGTCCATATCACCGATTCCGTTGGCTGCGAGAGCCCTCTGCAGTTTGGTTTCGATATTCTTGACTGCCGCTGCAGGAATATCATCATCCGCAACCACCGCCCTCAAGGAAATCCCTGAAGTGTTTTCCTGTGCTGCAACCGGGACAGACAGAACAGCCGTCACGAACATTGCTATAAGCACTTTGATCCTGTTTCTCATTCTATATTATCATTTGCGACTGTACCACTTCTATCAGCAAGTAGCGAGTATTTTCGACAATAAACATTTTATTTTTCCCCGAGAACGATGATTGCCTCCCCGAGTCCCCGCATCATTACTTTTGATGTTATCTCGAAAGGAGGTTCCTGAAGATATTTCCTCAGATTCGTAGCGAATGCTCGGGCATCGACTGCTCTGCCGCGCTCATCAGTAAGAGGAATACGCACCTGCTCGAACTGAAGGAAACTTTCCGTGCCGTCCGTCAGATTGAACGAACCATTGACAGTATTGTCATAAAGCCAGTCCTGTATGCAGTCCGTCAGTTCTTCTCCGTCATACTCCGTTTCGAGATCGTTTTCCCAGCTGTCCCAGCAGCGGACTGTCAGCACTATCTCCCTGCCGTTCTGTACAAGCCCTGCAAAATACATGTCCATCTGGGAATCAAAATCATCGATATATCCTCTTACGGCCTTTTCAAGAATCACGGGGACAATATCATTGGATGGTTTGCTTGTCCCGGTTGCCGTGGCAATCCTCTTGCTGGTATAAGAGTCAAAGGACTCAAGGATGAATGTCACAGCCTTGCCACCGTTCGCCTTATGCACCTGCCATCCTATCTGCACTATTATATCCGCCTTGGAACGTCTTTTCAACACATCCAAAGGACTTTCCACAAGGGATGCCCCGCTTGTCTTGCTCATGGTGACATTCTCCTCTGCTGTGCGCATTGCCATGACCTTCAGTTCCTGTTCACTGTCTTTAAGACTGTATCCGCGGTCAGTGAGCATCTGTCCGATAAGGCTTATGACACCTCCGAGCTCTGTATCCTGCTGGAAAGCAACCTGATAGTCCGGGACTGTCACCGTACCTCCGATATCCTCGTATGTCGTGGTGAAATACCGCTGTGTACACCAGTTGTCGCTCGGGAGAATCATCAAGGTCGGTTTCTTGACCTGTGCAAATGCACTTCCTGTCACAGACAAAAAGTATAGTAATAGCAGAAAACATTTAGTGTTCATCCAGGTTTGTTTTGCTTTGCCCCTGGCTCCGGAGGTGGCGGTTGCACAAAAAGAAAGTGTGGAGCCTTTAGCTTATCGAATCGGGGCTCTGGTAAGCCTTTGTGCCAATAAGCAATACCCCACACCGCCGGTATATATCGAACGATACATAACGAAACACGGTGATGAGTGTCTTCTTTGCTTATCCTCGGCACAGTGAAATTTACCAGATTTCGATTCGGGGATGTGCTAAAACACTTTCATCAGTCAATATGTCATTGACGGCATCTTCGCCGCAATGCTCCAAAGTTAGAAAATGTTTCTTGAAAAACAAACTCATAACGGGGTATTGCAAATACAGTAGGATATTAACGGAGTTCGGGGTCTCCATAGAAGTCGAGCATCTCGTTGTAGTCCACCTGGTCCATCATTGAGCTGATGATTTCTTCAGGACTGGCATCTATGGTGGTCTCCTTTCCATCTATGGTGATGGTTGTCTGCTGTGGGGACTTGGATACTTTTGGAGAGACAGGTGTAGGAGTCCAGTCGTGCGGGTCATTCCTGTACTGGTAATAATGTATTATCTTGTTCTCGTGGTCTATGGATTTGATGTCAAGGACATCCTTTGTCGGATCGTAGTTCGTGAATTCTTCGAGATACCGGTTCTGCGGCCAGGGGGCATCTTTCCGGCAGTAGTATGCGATTGAGCAAACTGTCGGACCCAATATGAAGATAATGAAAAATATGCCTGCCCAGATGGCGATGGTGGTGCGGATCCGACTGTCGTCGGGGTTTTCTGAAAATGGGTTCATGGCTGTAGATTTTCGGCAAAAGTAGGCGGGGAGGACGACAAAATGTGTCATTCGGGGAATTTTCTGCGGCATATATTCAATATTCCCTGCTCACATCTCGTCTTCTCAACCGACATTTACGCAGTCAAACCTGCACACATCTTCAGGACGGGGGATGTTCAGCTGTTGCGCTCAAGGGCAGCTGCATAGACATCGTGGAGCCTCTTGCGGAGATGCACCGGGCTGATGACCTCTACAGAACGGCTGCGGGCAAGAAGAGCCATAACGAAGTCGTTTGTTATGCGTAAATGCAGCCGTACGGTGATGCCTTCCTGTGTCTCGGAAAGTATTTCCTGGGAGTGGTGCAGGGGAAGGGTCTTTACGAATGCTCCGTCAAGGGCGTCATATTTGAGAATGATTTCCTCCACGGGATCCGCCGGATTGTTCCATATTCCGAAACTGTCCTTGAAAAGGGCAGGGATGTCGATGCTTCCGTTCCTTTTGAACCGTTCGGACTCAAAAACTTTGACATTGTCTATCCTGTCCATCCCGAATGTCTTCAGCTGACCGTCTGCGTCATAGCCTGCAAGATACCACCGCTGCTGTGACTCTTTCAGGAAATGCGGCTGTATCTTCTTTCGGACCACCTTGTTGCCGTGACGGACAAGGGTATAGTCGAATTCTATCGGGTGGCAGTCCCTGATGGCATGGAGCACGGCTGAAATGTCAATCCGGAACGGAGGCCTTCGATGCTCAGCAATGACATAGTCCTGCAGGACGCTGTCCGCATCGATGGAACTCAGCAGCTCGAAGTTGAGCAGCAGGGTCTCGTACTCATCGGCGCTGTTCCCTCTTTCTACAATCATATATCCGCAGGATGGATTGCAGGCAATCTCTATGTGGAAAAGTTCTGCTATTGTATTGATATCTCTCTGCAATGTCCTCAGTGACACATCGGAATGGCTGTTATCAAAGAGTCCCATTTCCCGCGACACATATTCTACCAGTTCGTCAGGTCTGGCGCTTCGGCCATTCCTGAGTCGGTTGAGGATGATGGCCATTCTTTTCAGCTGATATATCTTTGCCATAAGTGTCCGGATTCGATGATGTCTGTTGTGGTTGTATGCAGAAATCTGTCAAAGGCAGGTTTACAATGTCTGACCGCCGATGAATTCGCGCATTATGGATGTCGGAGGGATTGCCGATATCTCGTCCGGTGAGAGGGCTATGATATAGTCCAGGAACTTCAGCAGGCGGGTAGCTTCGCTGAATGCAGGGGATGACGACGGGATGCGCCTGAGGAGCGGCTCGGCATAGTATTTCAGCATCGGCAGCTCGAAAATTAGGGCGGAGTTGAATTCGGCATCTGCATTTTCCTGGAAAGGGAATATGTTCCTGTTTTCTCCTCGCCGTACGCTGTGCCAGCGGAGGATGGTGTCTTCGGGGGTGATGCCGCGGACTCTGTTGTCCCGCACCATCCTGCGCAGCAGACGGTTGTCCGAAGTGGAGATGTTGTTGTTCTCATCGATGGAGAGGGAAGTGAGTGCGGATGCATATACCCTGAATATGTGCGAATCATCCACAGCGGATGTCATTTCCGGGTTGAGGGCGTGGATCCCTTCCATTATGAGTATGTCTGTCTCTTCCAGTTTCATCCGTGTCCCTGTGTCTTCCCTCCTTCCGAGTTTGAAACTGTATTTCGGTATCTCGACCGTCTTCCCGCTCAGAAGGTCGTTGAGCTGGCTGTTCAGCAGGTCGAGGTCCATTGCATGCAGGGATTCGAAGTCATAGTCTCCGTTTTCGTCCAGAGGAGTCTTGTCCCGGTTGACGAAATAATTGTCGAGTTCGATTACTTTTGGGGTCAGCCCGAGCACTTTGCACTGGATTGCCAGACGGAGTGATGTGGAAGTCTTGCCGCTGCTTGACGGGCCTGCGATGAAGACGATCCTGGTCTTGTCTTTCTGCTGGAAGATCCGGTCGGCAATCTCGGCGTAGTCCCTTTCATGTCGGGCTTCGGCCATATTGATGAGATTGATGGCTTCTCCGTTCTGGATGGCCCTGTTGAGGGTGCCTATCCCTTTCACTCCGATGATTGTACACCAGTCGGAATGCCTTTTCAGAGTAGCGGCAATCTTGGACTGCTTCTTCATCGGCTCTATCCTGGCGGTCTTGCCTTCCATAGGATACTGCAGGCAGAACCCGTCCTTGAATCCGGAGATGGCGAAGCAGCCGAGATAACCTGTCGAAGGGACGAGCGGCCCGTAAAATGTGTCGGCAATCTCTTCCGGGCCGTAGATGGTCCTGTCAATGATGAAATATACGCTGAATGTATATCTCCCGAGGGATTCGACAAGCCGGGCCTTGACCGGCTGCCCGTTCTCTTCAAAGATGTGTATCGCCTCTTCGGATGTCAGTTTCCTTTTCTCCAGCGGCAGGTCTTCCTTGACAATTTCGTGCATCCTTGTCCGTATGGCGGACAGGTCCTGCATATTGAGAGGGTGGATGACCGGCCTTCCGTCTTCGCTGGTCGCCTGGGCTTCGGCTGTCCCGTACACAGTCTTCTCCCTTTCGCGGATCTCGCAGTACAGTCCGCTCGGAAGGGAATAGTCGATGACAAGGGTCTTGTCCGGAAACAGGTCCCTTACTGCTTTCTGGAGGACGAAGCAGAGTGAACGGATATATGTGCGCCGTCCGTCAGGATGGTTGTAGCCTATGAATTCCACCTCATGCGGCATCATCAGCCTGAAGTCCAGCTCCTTGAGCTGATGGTCGACAAGTGCGGCGAGTACAGGCACGGTTGCTTCGCAGTTGCTTGCCGGCACACCTTTCCTGTATCTTTCATCATCGGTGTCAGGAAGCATGGTGCAGACTTCTTTGGAGAATTCTGACAGGGTAGTCCCTTTTGCCACATCATAATAGTTCCCGTTGTTGATGCATCGGATTCTGATCTTGCTTTCTTCCATGTCTGTAGATTTTTTCATTTCCTGTCTGGCTGGATATGTCCCGTGGCTATATCCCGAGAACCTCCGCAAGGAACGGCCCGGTGACGGAACCCTTGTCTTCGGCGACCTGTTCAGGTGTCCCCAGGGCCACGACCGTGCCTCCTCCCTTGCCTCCTTCCGGTCCCATATCTATCAGGTAATCCACGCTTTTCAGCACATCGAGGTTGTGCTCTATGACTATTACCGTGTTACCCCTGTCCACCAGCTGCTGCAGTACTCCGAGAAGCACTTTTATGTCTTCACTGTGCAGGCCGGTGGTCGGTTCATCCAGTATATACAGGGTGTTGCCGGTACTTTTCCTGCCGAGCTCGGCAGCAAGCTTCATCCTCTGGCTTTCTCCTCCAGACAGGGTCACCGCGGACTGTCCCAGCCGTACATATCCGAGCCCGACTTCCACCATCGCCTTGAGCTTCTGGGCTATTGATGGAATATTCTCGAAGAATGCGTAAGCCTCGCTGATGGACATTTCCAGCACATCGTTGATGTTCCTGCCTTTGTATTTGACGGCAAGTGTATCCTCCTTGTAGCGTCTGCCGCGGCATTCCGGACAGACTACATTCACAGAAGGGAGGAAGTTCATCTCTATGACCTTGATTCCTGCCCCTTTGCATTCCTCGCATCGTCCTCCTGCCACGTTGAACGAAAACCTCCCTGCCTTGAATCCGCGTACCTTGGCATCCGGAGTGCTCTCGAACAGCAGTCTGATGTCGTTGAACACTCCCGTGAATGTGGCAGGATTGCTTCTCGGTGTCCTCCCGATAGGGCTCTGGTCTATCTCTATCAGCTTGTCAATGTTCTCGATGCCTGTTATGCTGCCGTATGGCAGCGGCTGCAGTCTGGCGTTGTAGAACTTGTTCTTCAACACCGGCATAAGCGTCTCGTTGACGAGGGAGGACTTGCCGCTTCCGCTCACTCCGCTCACCCCGACGAGACAGCCCAGCGGGAAGTCCACATCCAGATTCTTCAGGTTGTTTCCCCGTGCCCCCCTGATGCCTATGTACAGTCCGTTGCCGGGACGCCTTGCTGCCGGAACCTCTATTCTGCGCTTCCCTGTCAGGTAGTCAAGGGTGATTGACTCTCCCAGTATGATATGTTTCCTGTCCCATCTGACTTCTCCTTTTCCGGACAGATTCCCCTTGCTTCCGGCCTGCCCATCCTGTCCTGTCCTGCCATCTTGATCTGCATGGATACCTGCCGTCCTGTCCAGAAGCAGGTCCAGCGGCGCGGACAGGCATATCCTGCCTCCTTCCTCTCCTGCTCCGGGCCCCACATCCACAAGCCAGTCGGCGGAGAGCATGGTCTCGCTGTCGTGTTCCACCACCATCACCGAGTTGCCTTCATCCCGCAGTTTCTTCAGTGAGGCGATAAGTTTGCGGTTGTCCCTCTGGTGCAGTCCGATGCTCGGTTCATCCAGGATATACAGCACATTTACCAGCCTGGAACCTATCTGAGTCGCAAGCCTTATCCTCTGGCCTTCCCCTCCTGAAAGCGAACCGGTGGCACGGTCGAGTGAGAGGTATTCCAGCCCGACATCCAGCAGGAATCCGACTCTCTCTTTCAGTTCTTTCAGTATGTCTCTGGCTATCAGGTTCTCCCTTTTGTCAAATTTCTCTTCGAGACCGGACAGCCAGTCCCGGAGGTCGGAGATTTCCATTGCCGCCACCTCTGAAATAGTCTTCCCGTCAATCCTGAAATACGATGCCTCCTGATTGAGCCTGGTCCCGTGGCATACCGGACATACGATCTTGTCGGAAATGTCATCCACAATTCCGCCGTAGCTCACCATTTCTGACATTCCTCCTTCGCCTACGCGGAAAAGCTCATCCGATCCGAATATGATGAGGGATATGACCTCATCAGGAATTTCTTCAATAGGGTCATAAAGGGAGAAATTGTATTTCCTGGCAATGGAACGGATGATGTCGAACTTTTTGGTCTCCCGGACCTTACCTAACGGCACAATTCCGCCATCAGCTATTGATATCGTCCTGTCCGGGATTATGGAATCCATATTGATATCCACAATCTTTCCCAGTCCTTTGCAGTGTGGGCAGTATCCCTGCGGAGAATTGAACGAGAAAGAGTGCGGTTGCGGTTCTGACAGTGAAAGACCGGTGTCAGGGCAGACAAGGTGTTTCGAGTAGTGATGCAGTCCTCCGCTCTCCTGGTCAAGGACAGCCAGCGAACCTTTGCCGAGGTTGAGAGCCGACATGACGGAGTCCCGTATCCTCTTGGCATCTTTTGAGGACGGTTTGAGCCTGTCCACGACAAGTTCTATGAAATGCGGTCTGTAGCGGTCGACCATAGTCATGTCCGACAGGTCTTTCATCTCCCCGTCCACTCGCACCTGGGTATATCCTCTGCGGCGCAGCTGCTCGAACAGCTCTTTGTAATGGCCTTTGCGGCCCCTTACGAGGGGGGCAAGGAGATAGCATTTCTTCCCGTCATAGTTTTCCATGATAAGGGACACTATCTGTTCGTCAGTATACCGGACCATTTCCTTGCCTGTGGCCGGGGAGTATGCGCGGGATGCCTTCGAATACAGCAGCCTGAGGAAATCGTATATCTCTGTGATGGTCCCTACAGTGGAGCGGGGATTGTTCCCTGTGGTCTTCTGCTCTATTGCGATGATGGGACTCAGTCCTGTTATGCTTTCTACTTCAGGTTTTTCCAGTATCCCCATAAACTGCTTTGCGTATGCAGACAGCGTGTCCATATAGCGTCTCTGCCCTTCGGCGTATATCGTGTCGAACGCAAGGGAGGACTTGCCGCTTCCGCTCAGTCCTGTGATCACGACAAATTCGTTCCTCGGTATCGAAAGCGACACATTCTTGAGATTGTGCGACCTGGCTCCGCGTATTTCGATGTATTCTGTCTCTCTTCCCATATATCCAGTCTTTAGACCGTCCCCGGTCCTGTATCGGCTTGCCGGTTTGAACCCGGCCTTGAAATTACAAAATTAGAAACATTCTTGGATTCATCATCCAAATCCTGCCGGAAGCTGTTTTGAAAATATTACGTATATTTGTCTGTCCTGTATGCGAAACGGATTCTGTATCTGGATTTTCATTAAATGATATGTTATGATGGCAAGACTTATCCTGTTGGCGGCGGTTCCTGCTATGGCAGCCCTGGTGCCTTTGTCTGTGTCTGCCCAGGTGGCGGATACGGTGATTGTGACAGACACTTCGCGGTATGTCGGGCAGTATCCGGCAGGCAGGGGAGTCCTGTATTCGGACACTGACGGACTTTTCATCGGAGAGTTCCGGAATGCCGTTCCGGAAGGTACAGGCGTGCATTTCCTGCTTGATGGAAGTATCTATACCGGGGAATTCTCAGCAGGGAAGCATTGCGGAGCAGGCCGTTTCTTTTCCGATTCCGGTAAGATACATTCCGGAGAGTTCGAGGATGACTACGCTAACGGGCTGGACACGCTGTGGTATCCTGACGGTTCTGTCTATGTGGGTATATGCAGGTATGGCAGACCTGTGCCGGTCGGTTCACCTGACTACGGCCGGTTGTACAGAAGTATCCATCTTCCGAAACATCTCGCTGATGCGAAGCCGGAATATTCAGGTCCGGCACTTACGGATGAGCAGCAGGATTTTCTCGCGGATGCGGGAAAGAAGTACAGAAAACTGGTGAAGAATGACCGCCCTCCCCGTTTTCTCGGGAAAGATGCGGCTGCGTTCGCGAAGTGGGTGACATCGCGTCTGGAATATCCCGCATCTTCGGAAAGGGATGGACAGGCGCGGACTGTAAAGGTGAAATTCACTGTCGACAGGGATGGCTCGGTGAGCGGCGTGGAGGTTGTCGAATCCCCGGGAGATGCTTTCTCGGAAGAGGCGGTGCGTGTCGTCAGTTCATCTCCGGTATGGTCTCCGGGTATCCGCAAAGGGGAGAAAGTCCGTGCCACATATATCCTGCCTGTTGTCTTCAGGTAGTTCCGCGTATCGTCAAAAGTATCCGAATGTGAAAAAACTGCTATATTTGCAGATTCTGGCAGTCTGCCATTGCAAGGCTGATGCCAGTTCAATGGATTTGTTATGGACGATAAGACAGAGAAAGACATACTGCAGGATATAGCTGCCCGGGAGTACGAGCATGGTTTTGTGACTGATGTCGAGCAGGAGTTCATTCCCAAGGGACTGGACGAGGATATAATCCGTCTGATTTCGGCAAAGAAGGATGAACCGGAATGGTTGCTGGAGTTCAGGCTGGAGGCATTCCGCAGATGGCGGAAGATGAAGATGCCATCCTGGGCACATCTTGACATACCGGAGATAGATTTCCAGGACATAATCTATTATGCGGCTCCGAAGAAGGACAGCGACAGACCGAAGGAGATAGATCCCGAGCTTGAGGCCACATTCGAGAAACTGGGTATCCCGATCAATGAGCGGGCCGCTCTGGCAGGTGTGGCAGTGGATGCCGTCTTCGATTCTGTCTCAGTCACGACTACTTTCCGCAAGGCGTTGTCAGACAAGGGAATAATTTTCTGTTCGTTCTCCGAGGCAGTGAGGGAGCATCCTGATCTGGTGAGGAAATATCTGGCTTCTGTTGTGCCCATAGGGGACAATTTCTACTCTGCTCTCAACTCTGCCGTGTTCAGCGACGGGTCGTTCTGCTATATCCCCAAAGGGGTACGCTGTCCGATGGAACTGTCAAGCTATTTCAGAATCAATGCAAAAGGTACAGGACAGTTCGAGAGGACTTTGATAGTGGCAGACGAGGGGTCGTATGTGAGCTATATGGAAGGATGCACGGCGCCGATGAGGGATGAGAACCAGCTCCATGCAGCCGTGGTGGAGATAGTGGTGGAGAAGGATGCAGAGGTGAAATATTCTACGGTGCAGAACTGGTATCCGGGAGATGCCGAGGGTAAAGGCGGAATCTTCAACTTCGTGACCAAGAGGGGTATATGCAAAGGTTCCGGCAGCCATCTCTCATGGACGCAGGTGGAGACAGGGTCGGCGATAACATGGAAGTACCCTTCTACTATCCTGAAAGGGGACAACTCATCATCCGAGTTCTATTCTGTGGCTGTAACCAACAATTTCCAGCAGGCGGATACAGGGACGAAGATGATACATATAGGGAAAAACACGCGCAGCCGGATAGTCAGCAAAGGTATTTCGGCAGGACATAGCCAGAACAGTTACCGCGGGCTGGTGAAGATGCTTCCGGGAGCGGAAAATGCCAGGAATTTCTCCCAGTGCGACAGCCTTCTGATAGGAGACAGGTGCGGTGCACATACTTTCCCTGACATACAGAATGCAAGCAGGACGGCTGTGGTGGAACATGAGGCCACTACATCCAGAATAAGCGAGGAACAGCTTTTCTACTGCAACCAGAGGGGGATAGATCCTGAGGAGGCAGTCGGCCTTATTGTGAACGGATATGCGCGTGAGGTGCTCTCCAAACTGCCTATGGAGTTTGCCGTAGAGGCGCAGAAGTTACTTTCCGTGTCTCTGGAAGGTTCTGTGGGATAGTATTCCAGGGAAATGTCTCGCTGTCTGATTGAACAGGTAAATATGGATTCGATGAAATGAATGGTATATGGAAATGAATGAAATATTATTGGAAATAAAAGGTCTGAAAGCCGGAATCGAAGGTAAGGAGATTCTGAAGGGAGTCGACCTGACAATCCGCAAAGGGGAAATCCATGCCATAATGGGGCCGAACGGTGCGGGGAAAAGCACACTTTCGGCCGTGCTCGCCGGAAGGGAGAATTTCAGAGTGACTGAAGGTTCTGTGACCTTTCTCGGGCAGGATTTGCTGAAAATGTCCCCGGAGGAGAGGTCCTGGGCGGGGATTTTCCTTTCGTTCCAGTATCCGGTGGAAATACCTGGAGTGAGTATCACCAACTTTATGAAGACGGCCGTCAATGCACACCGCAAGGCAAAGGGGCTTGATGCGCTCAAGGCAGGAGACTTCCTCAGATTGATGAAAGAGAAGATGGCTTTTGTGCAGATGAAGCCGGAATTTTCCAAGAGGGAGGTGAATGTGGGGTTTTCCGGAGGAGAGAAGAAGAGAAACGAGATTTTCCAGATGGCTATGCTCGGCCCGGTCCTTTCTATTTTGGATGAGACGGACAGCGGTCTGGATGTAGATGCCCTCAGGATAGTAGCGCACGGAGTCAATGCCCTCCATACTTCGGAGAAGTCCGTGATAGTCATAACCCATTACCAGAGACTGCTTGACTATATCGTCCCTGATGTCGTCCATGTCCTCAAGGATGGCCGGATAGTCAGGACGGCGGGCCGTGAACTTGTGGCGCAGATAGAGTCGGATGGGTATGACAGTATATGACAGGTCGGATTATCCTGACATTCAAGAGAAGAAACAATGCACAATACATTCAGCATACACGAAGGCGGGGCCTGCAGCATGGTCATCATTCTCGATGGTTCAGGACGCAGGATACTCCGTAGCGGCGCTTCTGAGGACGGGGCGGTCAATGGATCATTGGATTTTGACCGTGTCGTCCTCCGGAAAGATGCCCGTATCAATCTGGTGTACATTATAATGCCGGAGACAAGAGCAGATGTAGACCTTGCCGTTGAACTTGATGGGGAAGGAGCGGAAGCCCTCGTGTCAGGGATATATCTCTGCAGGGGAGAAGACAGGGTGCAGATAGATATGGACATCCGCCATAATGTGCCGCATTGCATTTCCCGCCAGCTTTTCAAGGGGCTGGCCGGGGGCTCTGCCCGTGTCGGCTTCTACGGAAAGATAACAGTGGCTCAGGATGCCCAGAAGACTGAAGCATATCAGGAGAACCATAGCATCATCCTTTCGGATGCGGCAAAGGTGGACACGAAACCGCAGCTGGAGATCTATGCGGATGATGTCAAATGCTCGCACGGGGCAACAGTAGGCCGTCTGGACGAGGAGGAACAGTTCTATATGCGTTCCAGAGGCATTCCTGAGGATGAGGCAAAGGTGCTCCAGATGCTCTCTTTCCTGTCTCCGGTCCTTGACAATGTGGATGATCCGGATATCCGGGAAGAAATATCTGCCGCTGTTGACAGTGCCGTCAGGAATCTGTAGCCTTACCAGTAGCTCACGCTGGTGAATGCTCCGTTGAAATCGTAAACAGTGATTTCTCCGTTCTCCCACAGAAGCGGCATATTGGAGCTGCCCGTGTCCGACATTGCCAGACAGCTGATTCCGTTATATGCACCGAAAGCTGTATGGTATATGAGTTCATACCGTGGTGCCATAAATGCTGTCCTGCCATCCAGGTAGACCCTGATGGTGCTGCCCTCGTAAGGCTCGCGCGCCGTGTAGTAGCATTTCCCATCATCTATTACGCTGTTGCATACTTTGCAGTTTCCCTTGACACTGCACATCAGTGCCGTGCCCTTCCAGAAAGAATCTCCGTATCCTGTCCCGCCACCGCCGGATATGTTGCCGGAAATGAACAGAGAACCGTTGTCGATGATGAACCTGCAGCCGGATATGCCGGATGCATCGGATGGGAGTTCAAGTGCCCTGGCATCCGTACCGGAAAACAGCACACGGCCTTTTATGGCATTCATCTGCGCGATATAGTAGGTGGTCCCGTCAAGGGTGAGCGCATCATCTATTCCGATGATGTCGTCCGTGAGCGGGATGGACTGCGGAGAGCCGTCTTTGACTGTATAATAAAGGTTTCTCACCCCGCCAGAAGTCTCTATCGGGTCCATATATGAAAAGCAGATGGATTCCCCATCCATATACAGTCCGTGCAATATCTGTCCGGATCCCTTGTACAGGATTATCTCTCCGTTCCTCCTGTAGACCCAGCCGGTGCCTGAGCGCGGCTGTCCGAGGGTATGGATTCCATCATCCCTGTCCAGCATGCAGATGATCATCTCCCGTCCGAAGAACCTGAACATCTCGACCCCATCTTTCTTGACCACAGTCTCCTGGTCGGTGGAGAAGTCCGTATACAGATGCCCATCTATGCACCTGTGCATGTCCGCATCTGCAGAGACGCAGTGTCCGTATCCTACAGGTATTTCCAGCACCCGCTCGTCTTCTTTCATCAGGAACAGTACGGCACCCTCGGCGTTGCTCCCGAGATCAGGCATCCAGTTGTATCCCTGAGGGTATTCTATGCCGGTGATGTATCGTGTCTTCCTGACCATCTCTCCGGTCCCGTCCTGACTGTCCCAAGACTGCGGACCGCTGAAAGAGCTTCCGAGTTCCACAGGCCCTCTGCATGAACAGAAGGCCGCTGTCAGCAGGCAGACTGACAGGTATCCGTACCGTATTCCCGTTTCTTTTCCCATAATGGCGCAGCTTGTTTCCCGGGACGAAGTTAGGCAATACATTATGTCAAAAGCAAGCATACGGAATTCTTGGAATGAGATTTTTCTGTTTTTTAGATATGTTTTTTGGTTTTCCTGATTTTTGTATCGCGTTTTTTGTTTTATAATTCCTGAACCTGTCCCGAGGCGGTCAAAGGCAGGATATTTTTTGTGAAAAAATCGTTAATCTGGAATCAAAAATTTCCGGAAGATTCTGAAATATACTATCTTCGCAGCGTCTAATTCTATTATTAACTAATTAAACATTTATGAGACAATCATTTAAATGTTTTATTGCCTTTCTCGGGGCAATGATTCTGACTATGACCTGTGCTTTTGCCCAGGTGACAACCTCTTCCATCAGCGGTACCGTCGCTGACAATGGAGGAGCAGTCGTTGGAGCTCCTGTCGTTGCTGTTCACGATGCTACAGGCTCCAAGTATTACTCGGTTACGGATAAGAACGGCTCTTACCGTATCAACAGTATAACTCCAGGCGGTCCTTACACGGTCGTCGTGGAAATGCTCGGTTATCGCACGGTGGAGACCAAAGGGGTATATGCTCCGCTCGGGGAGACCGTAGCAGTCGATTTCTCTCTTGAGGAGGAGTCCCTCGCCCTTGAGGCCGCAGTGTTTACGGCTGACCTTGATGATGCGGGAATGAGCGCAGGCAATTCCGGAGCCGGGACAGCCGTGAGCCAGAGGACAATGCAGGCCCTGCCAACTACCTCCCGCGCGATGAATGATGTCCTGAAGCTCACTCCTCAGTCATCCACGACATCCAACGGTCTTGCCATCGGAGGAGGCAACTACAGGTCGTCTTTCGTGACAGTTGATGGAGCAGCGTTCAACAATGCTTTCGGTATCGGAGAGAACCTTCCTGCAGGCGGTGCGCCTATCTCACTGGATGCGCTGGAGCAGCTGTCAATCAATATCACTCCGTTTGATGTGCGCCAGTCAGGCTTCACAGGGGGGGCCGTGAATGCGGTGACCAAGAGAGGTACCAACGAATGGCATGCTTCCGTCTACAATTACTACACAAGCAACTATCTTATAGGCAAGAGGGTAGGGGATACCGAGCTTGAGCTGAACTCTTCCCTTGACAATACGATAGGTGCCACTGTCGGCGGCCCTATCATCAAGGACAAACTCTTCTTTTTCGTGAATTTCGAGTACCAGCTCGACCAGGAGCCTTCCACTGCCCTTGCAAGGCCGGATGAGAATGCGGAATGGGGAGGAGACACCCAGTATCACCGTCCTACCGAAGCGTTCATGAACCAGGTGTCGGATTATCTCCGCAATACATACGGATATGAGACAGGCCCTTACCAGAACTACAACATCAGCACTCCGGACTGGAAGCTGATGGCCCGTATCGACTGGAACATCAACGACAATCACAGGCTCAATATCCGTTACAGCCAGACGATGAACAAATATTCATCAGAGCCTTCCACTTCAATCAGCCCTCTGCGTTCAAGCGTGTATAACAGGTACAACTACAGCCGTACCTCGGACTATGCCCTGACATTCAAGAACTCGAACTACTATCAGGAGCAGAACTTCATTTCCCTTGCAGCCGAGCTGAACTCATCATTCCTCGATGGAGCTGTCACAAATATGTTCCGTGCCACCTGGTCACACCAGTACGAACCGCGTTCCTGGGATGGGAATGCCTTCCCTACCGTGGATATTCTCGGATATGTCGATGCGGACAACAACCCTGCGACCGGAACTGATGGAAATGAGACAAGGGCCGTGCTGACTTCTTTCGGCCTTGATCCGTTCACATACGGCAACCTGCGCGATGTGCATACGGTCACTCTCACTGATGAAGTGAATATCGTAAAGGGGATCAACAATATAACGGCAGGTGTCCAGTTCGAGTATGACCTTACCAAGAACGGTTATATGCAGGGTGGCCTCGGATATTATGTTTACAATTCATGGGATGATTTTGTGAATGACAGAACGCCGCTCGCCTTTGCCATCACCCATCCTAACAACGATTCCCTCTCACAGGAATATCCGAGCTTCAGCTATATGCAGACTTCCCTCTATGTGCAGGATGAACTGAACATAGCCGACAACTTCAAGCTCACCGCGGGTCTGAGGTTCGAGATCCCTACATATCCGGCCCTTAAGAACAACCATAACGTAGAGTTCTCCGAGCTGGCCGCGAGATCCAGTACATTCAACGGAATGGCTACAGATGACATGCCTAAGGCAAGACTGAGCGTATCCCCGAGAATCGGTTTCAACTGGGATATCCTCAGGAACCGCAGGCTCATACTCCGCGGAGGGTCAGGTATCTTCACAGGCCGTATCCCGTTCGTATGGATAGTGTCTGCAATCGGAAACAGCAACTGTATCCAGAACCAGTATGTAAACAATAACGCCATTGAGAATCCTGGACTGACGCCTTCTTTCCATCCTACTCTTGATGGGATACTTACGGATATGTACGGCGGTTCTTATACCCGTCAGGATCTTGCAGCCCCGACACTGCCTACCATCATGGACAAGAACCTGAAGATGCCATCCGCATGGAAGTCTTCCCTTGCCCTCGATGCAAAGCTCCCCGGCGGTATCAAGGCGACCGTAGAAGGAATCTACAGCAAGGACCTTACTTCGGTCAAGACCCACATCCTCGGTATCGAGTCGGAACAGTTGCAGTTGCCTGGCGAACCGCAATCAAGGATACAGTGGGTGGCTGAGAAAGATGCCAATGGACAATATCTCCTGAACCGTAACGGGGATACTGTTTTCCCTTACTATCTGACCAACAGCTCGGTCAACGGTTTCTATGCTTCAGTGACCGCACAGCTGCAGAAGGATTTCGATTTCGGACTTTCCCTCATGGCTGCCTATACCTGGAGCGAATCACAGTCTCTCGGAGAGGGCTGGGGTGACCAGGTCACTTCATCTTACAGTGCGCTGAACTATGCGAAGGATGGTTCCAATGTCGAGGAACTCGGCCGTTCCGGCTATGTGCCACCTCACAGGTTCATCGCGAATATCAGCTACCGTGTCAACGAAGGGAAGTGGGGGACATCCACTTTCGGACTCTTCTATGAAGGATACAATCTCTGCTATATCGGGGACTATTCCTATTCCAGGATGTCATACGTGATGGGTGACCAGGATGAGAATGCGCTTGCTGGTGACAGCGGTGCTCTCCAGCTTATCTATATCCCTACTCAGGAAGAACTGGCTTCAATGCCGTTCTCGAGCGAGGACAACAAGGCCGCATACGAGGCTTTCATATCCGGTGACAAATATCTCAGCAAGCACAGAGGCGAATATTCCAAGAGGGGATATGTGGCAGCACCGTGGTACAGCCGCTTCAACTTCAGGTTCACCCAGGACTTCCATTTCCCTGTGGCCGACCAGATCCATACAATCCAGGTAGGTCTGGACATCAACAATGTCGCAAACCTTCTGAACAGGAACTGGGGTCTGCCTGAAAGGGTGGATACCGATACCGTGCTCAGGTATGACACCGACACCAACCAGTACACCTATATGCCGCAGACCTGGAGCAAGTATGCCAGCACATACAGCACGTGGAACATGCTCCTGAGTGTCCGTTATTTCTTTTAGAGGATACGGACTATAATATAAGAATAAGGCGGCCGAGAATCATATCCGGCCGCCTTTTCCTGTCCAGGAACAGTCCCGTCATCCTGTATCCTTTCAGATTCTTCGCCGTGCCCAGGATGACAGACAGGATTTCCGGACTGGAATGCCGTTAGCACACCAGAGGGACACTCCGGCATCTGCAGGAATGTCCCTCTGGCATTATCATAAGGTGATGTTTAGCAGTTCATCGCACCGCAGCAGTGGATCACCTGACCGCTCACGTATGATGAAAGGTCGGATGCAAGGAAGAGAGCCACGTTGGCAACATCTTCAGGAGTGCCTCCGCGACGCAGCGGAATCTGCTTCTCCCACTCTTCGCGTACCTTTTCAGGAAGGGCGGCTGTCATATCCGTGATAATGAATCCCGGGGCGATGCAGTTTGCGCGGATTCCGCGAGGTCCCATCTCTTTGGCAATGGACTTTGCAAGTCCTATAAGTCCGGCTTTCGAAGCTGAATAGTTGCACTGTCCTGCATTGCCGGATACGCCGACAACGGATGACATGTTGATGATGCTTCCGCTGCGCTGTTTTGCCATTATCGGAGTGCAGGCATGTATGAAGTTGAACGCTGACTTGAGGTTGACGGCGATGACTGCATCCCACTGCTGCTCAGTCATCCTCATCATTAGCCCATCCTTGGTGATGCCTGCATTGTTAACCAGAATGTCTATATGTCCGAATTCGGCAAGAATTTCGGACACCACCTTGTGTGTCTCTTCAAAGTCGGCGGCATTGGATGCGTACCCTTTGACTTTCACTCCGTATGCCTCGAGTTCTTTGACTGTAGCTTCGGCTGCCTCGTTGATCACAAGGTCAGTAAATGCGATATCGGCTCCCTCTGACGCATATTTCAGGGCGATAGCCTTTCCGATTCCTCTTGCCGCACCGGTAATGACGGCAACCTTTCCTTCAAGAAGTCCCATATTTTCTGAATTTAATAAGTTGATTGTCAAATAAATTATCCCCGGAATCACGGGCGTGTGCCGGAAATCCGGGGACAAAATTAAAAAACACTTTTGATTTTTGAAAATCTATGAATTACCCTGTGTTATGTCGGCAAGTTCATTGGTGATGGCCTGCTGGCGTCTCTTGTTGTATTCGAGGGACAGTTCATCGATAAGTTCCTGCGCATTGTCCGTGGCTGTCTGCATAGCTATCATCCTGGCTGCGTTTTCTGCCGTGATGCTGTCCAGCAGGGTCCTGTACAGTCTTGTCCTGATGGAATACGGTAGCAGTGTCTCCAGCAGTCCATCCGCCCCTGGTTCGAGTATATAGTCATTGGCTGACTCCCTGCCTGCATTGGCTAGGCTTTCATCATTGAACGGCAGCAGCTGTTCGGTCTCCGGAGACTGGTGCCCCATTGAGAAGAAGTGGTTGTACACTGTGCATACCATATCTGTCTTCCCGGCGAGGTAATCCTCCATAAGCAGGTCAGCCAGCGGTACAATCCCGTTGTAGGAATGTTTCCCGGCCAGATGTCTGTAGTCCATACAGCTGCCGTATGCTGCCTTCGCGGTGCTCTGGGCTATCTTCTCTCCTATGGGATATACCGTCACCTCCCTGAACCCTTCCGCCTGCAGAGTCCCGACAGTCTGTGCTAGATGTCGTATGACATTGGCATTGAAGCTTCCGCAGAGCGAACTGTCGGATGAGAACGCGATGATGGTGGCATGGTTCTTCTCCTGGTGCCCGGTGGCCAGGGGTGATGCCGTGATGACATCCGGGTCGCTGCAGAGAGCTGCGACAATTTCAGAGTACCTGCGCTCGAACTCCGCGAGGGCCTCCATCGAGGCCTGTACGCGGTGCAGCTTAGCCGAAGACACCATCTTCATTGCAGAGGTGATCTTCAGTGTACTCTGTACGGAGGCGATACGCGCCTTCAGCTCTTTCAGTGCAGCCATGGCGTTATGACTTTAACGATGCTGCCACTTCTGCTGCGGCTGCCTCGATTTTCCTGCAAGTATCATCATCCAGCCCTGACTTCTGGAGGGACTCGAACACTCCGGAAGGCTTGAGCGTCTCTATGAGCAGTCTTTCGAAGTCCGCCACATGCTCCAGCGGTACATCTTTCAGAAGTCCGTGCGTGCCGCAGTAAAGTACGGCAATCTGCTGCCCTACAGGCATTGGACTGTACTGTGGCTGTACCAGAAGCCTCGTGTTCTTCCTCCCTCTGTCCAGAATGGCCACCGTAACCGGATCCATATCGCTGCTGAACTTGGAGAATGACTCCAGTTCGCGGAACTGGGCCTGGTCTATCTTGAGTGTACCGGCGACTTTCTTCATCGCCTTGACCTGTGCGTTTCCACCCACGCGCGATACCGATATGCCGACATCGATGGCAGGCAGGTTACCTTCATTGAAAAGGTCGGTGTTAAGGAATATCTGCCCGTCAGTGATGGAAATAACATTGGTAGGGATATATGCGGACACATCCCCTGCCTGGGTCTCTATGATAGGAAGGGCAGTGAGGGATCCTCCGCCGTGCACCTTGCCCTTGAGCGACTGGGGCAGGTCGTTCATCTGCTTTGCCACTTCCTCTTGCGCAATGATCTTGGCTGCCCTTTCGAGCAGACGGGAGTGCAGGTAGAAAATGTCTCCAGGATATGCTTCACGCCCTGATGGCCTGCGCAGTATCAGGGACACCTCACGGTATGCGACGGCCTGTTTGGAGAGGTCGTCATAGACCACAAGGGCATTGCGCCCGGTGTCGCGGAAATATTCCCCGATGGCAGCTCCTGCAAACGGGGCGTAATATTGCATTGCGGCCGGGTCTGCAGCCATTGCTGCCACCACTATCGTGTAATCCATCGCACCGTGTTTCCGGAGCGTCTCCACAAGGCTTGCTACCGTGGATGCTTTCTGTCCTACTGCGACATAGATGCAGTAGACCGGATCTCCGGCCTCGTAGTTGCTTCTCTGGTTGATGATGGTGTCCACCGCAATTGCGGTCTTTCCGGTCTGTCTGTCACCGATTATCAGCTCTCTCTGTCCCCGTCCGATCGGTATCATTGCATCGATTGCCTTGATGCCGGTCTGCAGAGGCTGGCTGACAGGTTGTCTGAATATCACTCCAGGTGCCTTGCGGTCAAGCGGCATCTCCACTGTCTCTCCCTCTATCTCTCCCTTGCCATCTATAGGCACTCCTAAAGGATTGATGACACGTCCCAGCATATCTTCGCTGACATTGATGGATGCCGTGTGGCCTGTCCTGCGGACAGTGTCCCCCTCCTTGACCTGGTCTGTAGGCCCGAGAAGCACGGCCCCCACATTGTCTTCCTCAAGATTCATCACGACGGCCTTCATCCCGTTCTCGAACTCCAGCAGTTCGCTGGCTTCTGCGTTCCTCAACCCGAATATGCGGACCACGCCATCGCTGACCTGGAGCACGGTACCCACTTCTGCATACATTGCTTCAAGGTTGATTCCCTCGAGTTCCGCAAGCAGGACATTCGGAACTTCAGACGGCTTTATGCTATTGTTGTTACCCATATCGTTGCTTTTTTCAGATTTTACGTGTCGGCTCGTTCCCCAGCCGGTTCCGTAGCAGTCTCAGCTGCGCTGCGAGGCTTGCATCGATCAGTGTGTCATCCATCCTGAAGATGAACCCGCCTATCAGGGCCGGGTTGACCTTTCTTGTGATGTTGACGGTACAGCCAGACCATTCCTGCACCCTCTTGCGCAGATCCTCCTCCACTCCATTCCCTACAGGCGAGGCTGTCACCAGTTCCGCTTCCCTGATGTTGTGCCGTTCTCGGTAGAGATCCAAGAACGACAGAAATGTAAGGTACAGGATGGACTCTCTGTGATGCCTGATTACAAGACGGATGAAATCCACCAGCGATATGCTCAGCGGAGCAGGGGACAGGTGGCGGAATGCGCTGACCTTTTCTTCGAGGGGCAGGACGGGAGACTGCAGAGCCTCATGCAGCAGAGTCTCCTGCCTGTACAGCTTTGCCAACTGCTGTACTTCTCCATATACCCTTGCTTCCTCATCCCTTTTTGCGGAATAGTCCGCCAAGGCTTTGGCATACCGTCTCGATATCAGTCCCGTATCCATGCCTATGCCTCCTTGCGGGGAGCTGTCCCCTTACTGTCCATCTCCTCAAGCAGTTTCTCTGCCAGAGAAGTCTGCGACTGTTCATCATCCAGCTTGCTGCGCAGCAGTTTCTCGCTGATTGCGATGGAAAGCAGCGCCACCTGATGCCTTGCATCGCGGAGAATGGCTTCCCGTTCAGTCTCGGCACTTGCCTTGGCTGCGGCAATGATCCTCTCTCCCTGTTCTTCGGCGCGGGCACGGGCCTCGGCGATGATTTTCTCCCTCGTCTCGGCTGCGGACCTCAGTATCTCGGCTTTCTGCCTTTCTGCATCTGTCCGTATCTCATCCATTTCTGCCTGCAGACCCTCTATTTTCTTCTGGGCCTTGTCCGCGGCCTCAAGGGATGAGTCTATGTATTCCTTGCGCTCATCTATGGCTTTCAGCATGACTGGGAAGCCGAACTTCGCCAGCAGCACGAAAACTACGATAAACGACAGGGTCATCCAGATGAGGAGTCCTGGTTCCGGTTGCAACAGTCCCATAGCGTCTGGATTTTACAGTGCCAGGAAGCAGATCACAACAGCGAACAGCGCCACGCCTTCGATAAGGGCGGCAATGATGATCATATTGGTCCTTATCTTGCCTGTGGCTTCCGGCTGGCGTCCGATTGCCTCCATTGCAGAAGATCCGATCTTTCCTATTCCGATACCTGCGCCAATTGCTGCAAGTCCGGCTCCGATGGCTGCTCCAATAGTTCCTAAATCCAACATAATGCTATAATATTTAATTGTTCAACGTTATATCAATTGCTTTTCTTATGTGTCACGGCCGTTTCCTTCCCTTCCTGGGCAAGCCCTATGAACACGGCTGTCAGCATTGTGAACACGTATGCCTGAAGGAAGGCTACCAGCAGTTCCAGACAGTTCATAAAGATGCCGAACAGAACCGATACTACGGTCATCGATGTGTTTACCACGGCACCCATACCGGCTGTCACGAATATCACGCATACAAGGCAGAGTATCACCGCATGGCCTGCCATCATATTGGCGAAAAGTCGTATCATCAGCGCGAACGGCTTGGTGAATATCCCGACAAACTCTATGAGAGGGATAAGCGGGACGGGCACTTTAAGCCAGGCAGGGACATCCGGCCAGAAAATGTCTTTCCAGTATTCCCTGCTGCCGGAAATGTTTATCGCCAGGAATGCGGCCACAGCGAGTACGAGGGTGATGGCGATGTTGCCGGATACATTCACTCCGCCAGGGAAGAACGGTATCAGTCCCATCAGGTTGTTGACCAGTATGAAGAAGAAGATGGTCAGCAGGAACGGGGCGAATTTCCTCCATCCCGGTCCGATGCATGGCCTCACGATGTCTTCGACAAGGTAGTCTGTCACCATTTCCATAAGTCCGGTGAATCCTTTCGGAGCAGATGCCGCCGCCTTTTTCCTGCGGTACCAAGATGCAGCACCGAGAACCAGCGCAATGGTGATGGCGCTGTTCAGCAGAAGTCCTGTCGTGGTCTTGGTGATGGAAATGTCGAAAGGACGCACAGTGCCGCCATCTGCCTGTGTCTCCACTATCTTGCCTTTGTATCTGCCATCCGTGGCGATACTGAATCCTCCGTATGATGCACCATCTGCAAGATGCCGCGATGAGAAACAGTGCCAGCCAGAAGTGGGACTGTGTACAATCACCGGCAGGAAGATGGACACATCCTTCTGCCCGAATGTGCCGATATGCCACCAGTAGCTGTCACCCAGATGTTCCATCACTATTTCCTTGACATCCGGACTCTCCTTTCCTTCTGCAAAGGCGCTGAAACCGGCAAGCAGCAGGACAGGCACCACTAAAACCAGTATCTTCCTATAGATTCTCATCCTTACTCCTTTTCCTTCTTGTCCGGGGCCTCGCCGGCATCTGTCTCCACACAGGCCTCGATGCTGTCGTTCAGCACTCTGACGCACCCTCTCCTGACTTTCAGGGCCGTCTGCCGTCCATGGCAAGTATATACTATGTCCCCTTCCTCCAGACTTGATATCAGTGGAGCGTGTCCGGTGAGGACGGTAAATCTGCCCGCGGTGCCGGGGAATGACACATCCTCGACATTGCCCGAATACAGGGTGCGTACAGGAGAGACAATCACGAGTTCCATAGTATGATCCTTTATTCTGTCTTGGCGGTCCCTGCAGCGGCAAGTATCTCCCGGCCTTTCCTGATTGCCTCATCGATTGTGCCTACGTTCAGGAATGCCTGTTCCGGAAGGTCATCCACCTCTCCGTCAAGAATCATCTTGAATCCCCTTACGGTCTCCTCTATTGATACCATCTGCCCTTTCACTCCAGTGAACTGCTCTGCTACGGAGAACGGCTGGGACAGGAATCTCTGGACACGGCGCGCCCTGTTGACAGTGAGCCTGTCTTCATCTGACAGCTCATCCATACCGAGGATGGCTATGATGTCCTGCAGTTCCTTGTTCCTCTGGAGTATCTGCTTGACCCTCTGTGCCACCTGGTAATGCTCCTCGCCCACTATGTTGGGGTCCAGAATCCTGGATGAGGACTCGAGAGGGTCTACTGCCGGATATATGCCCAGCTCTGCAATCTTCCTGCTGAGTACGGTAGTCGCATCGAGGTGGGAGAACGTGGTGGCCGGAGCCGGGTCTGTAAGGTCATCCGCCGGCACATATACTGCCTGGACGGAAGTGATCGACCCGTATTTGGTGGAAGTTATCCTTTCCTGCATCTGCCCCATCTCTGTCGCCAGCGTAGGCTGGTATCCGACGGCGGAAGGCATACGCCCCAGCAGCGCAGACACCTCGGAACCTGCCTGGGTGAAACGGAAGATGTTGTCTATGAAGAACAGGATGTCCCTGCGTTCACCGCTGTCCTTGCCGCTGTCACGGAACGACTCCGCCACGGTCAGCCCTGACAGGGCTACCGAAAGACGGGCTCCCGGCGGCTCGTTCATCTGCCCGAATATCAGTGTGGCCTGGGATCCGGCTACTTCTCCGTAGTCTACCTTGGAAAGGTCCCACTGTCCGGCTTCCATACTCTTCTTGAAGCCGTCACCGTATTTTATGACACCGGATTCTATCATTTCCCTGAGCAGGTCGTTCCCTTCGCGTGTGCGCTCTCCGACCCCAGCAAAGACAGAATATCCGTTGTGTCCCTTGGCGATGTTGTTGATAAGCTCCATGATAAGCACCGTCTTGCCAACTCCGGCACCTCCGAACAGTCCGATTTTTCCGCCTTTCATATACGGTTCGAGCAGGTCTATGACCTTGATTCCGGTGTAGAACACCTCCTCGGAGGTGGCAAGTTCATCGAATTTCGGAGGTTCCCTGTGGATTGGATAGGCACCCTTACGGTCGAGTTTCCTCATTCCGTCTATGCTGTCTCCTATCACATTCATAAGCCTTCCTTTCACCTGGTCTCCTACCGGCATCGAAATGGTCTTTCCCTCCGCAGTCACCGGAAGATGTCTCCTGAGACCGTCTGTCGAATCCATTGCGATGGTCCTTACGGTGTTCTCTCCTATATGCTGCTGGACTTCGATGACCAGTTCCGAACCGTCGGGCCGCGTCACTGTCATCGCTTCGTGTATTCCGGGAAGCATACCCCCTTCTCCGAGCTCCGGGAAATGGACATCGATTACCGGTCCTATGATCTGTGAAATATATCCAGTCAATTGCATAGTCTGATATTTTTCAAGTGCGCTGCCGTTGTGCAAAATTTATGCCGCCAAACACTCTCCTTTGGTATATTCCGACATATAGATGTCATATCCGGGAGTGCCTGTGACACAATGGACCAACAAAGGTCTCCTGCCTATGCAAAGTTGTGATTCTCATTGCTTTTCAATGCGATAAAAATGAAAAGCAAAATGGTGAATGCCAGCAGGGACGAGCCTCCGTAGCTGATGAAAGGCAGCGGAATGCCGATGACAGGCATCAGTCCGACTGTCATACCGATGTTGATGAACAGATGCATGAATATGCAGCTGGCTACACAGTAACCGTATATCCTTGTGAAAGCCTCGCGGCTCTTTTCCGCAGAAATGATGATTCTGCCTATCAGGAATACATAGATGAGTATCACTGCGGTAGTTCCCGCGAATCCCCATTCTTCACCTATCGTGCAGAAGATGAAGTCTGTGCTCTGTTCCGGTACGAATCCGTATGTTGTCTGTGTCCCGTGCAGGAATCCTTTGCCGAGCAGCCCTCCGGATCCGATTGCTATCATGGACTGGTTTACATTGTATCCTACTCCTGAAGGGTCTTCCTTCATCCCGAGGAGCACTTCGATTCTCTGTCTCTGGTGGTCCTGCAGCACTTTCTCGAAGATGAATTCGGTAGAGAACGATAGAATGATTCCGATAAAGAATGCTCCGGTGGCAAGAAGAGTGAAAAGTTTCCGTGACCTGTATGCCCTGAAAAGGATGAACGGGATAGACAGAACGCTGACTCCCAGCAGGATATAGACAGGGTCAACCCTGCGGATGAATGCTTCGGGGTTTCCGGTGAGCGAGCACAGGTAGTCCATCAGGAAAGGAATGCCGGCAAGTATGGCAAGGACAGGAAGGTATATCCTGAGCCACTGTTTCATGAATCCGGTATATGCGGCATCGCAGAATGTCACGACCACGGCGAGAGCGAGGATGGCGGCGTATGGCGATACGGTCAGGGTGAGGATGAACAGGGCGATGAACATCCCTATCAGGAAGATGACCCATCCTGACAGTCCTTCCCTGTAGAGCACGAAGATGAATCCTACATATACCAGTGCAGAGCCTGTCTCGCTCTGGGCTATGATTATCAGCATCGGGACTATGACGATGGCTGCGACGGTGAGGAAATCCTTTGCCCGTCCCATCCTGAACCCGAACTGGCTCATGACTGTGGCCAGCAGAAGGGAAGTGGCAATCTTCGATATCTCGGCAGGCTGGAACCTCACCGGCCCCAGTTCGAACCAGGACCTTGACCCCTTGACTTCCGTCCCGAGAAAAATGACAGCTACAAGCAGCACCACAGTGCCGATATAGACAGGGAGGGACAGACTCTCGTATATCCTCGGATTCAGGACAAACAGTATCAGTGCAGCGGAGGCGAGGCTTATCATCATCCAGATGAACTGTTTCCCGCTTCTCCCGGCCGGGTCGAATATCGATGAGACCTCGGTAGAATGGATGGATGCATAGATGTTGACAAGCCCTATGAAGACAAGGACAATGTAGGAGGCGACAAGCCACCAGTCGATATTTCTCAGTATGCCTTTTTCTGTCAGTCTCATCATCATTCAGGCTTTACCTTGTCCATAAGATTCCCTTCGAGCACTCTCTTCTCCAGGTATTCCCTCTGCGAGGATATCTCTCCGTTGAGGTATTTCTCCACGAGGAGGGATGCGATAGGGGCAGCCCAGCGTGCACCGAACGAGCCGTGCTCGATATAGGCGGCGACAGCTATCTTCGGATTGTCCTTCGGGGCGAAGCAGATGAACACAGAGTTGTCATCCCCTCTGGGGTTCTGTGCGGTGCCTGTCTTGCCGCAGATGTCGAGACCTTCCACGGCGGCCACTGTCGCTGTCCCTCCGCTCCCGTAGCCGCTGTTTACGGCACGGTACATCCCTTCCACGACATACGGGAAATATGCCGTGTCCACCATAGTGTACTGCCGTTCCTTGTATTTGCTTTCAATCGTCACGTTGCGGGAATCCTTTATTATATGCGGGATGTAGTAGTATCCTCTGTTCGCCACCGTGGCGCACAGGTTGGCCAGATGCAGGGGAGTGCAGCCTATCTCTCCCTGGCCGATTGACAGGGAGATGACTGTCGTGGCTTTCCATGCCCCTTTGCCGTAGACCTTGTCGTAGTATGCCGCATCAGGGATGGTGCCTCCCAGTTCGGCAGGGAAATCGCTTCCCAGTTTTCTCCCGAACCCGAAGCTCCTGACATATTCGTTCCATTTGTCCATCGCCTCTCCGATGGAGGAGTATCTGTCGTTTTCGAGTATACTCCTCAGGACATAGCAGTAGTATGCGTTGCAGGACATCATTATGGATTCCTCCAGGTCAAGCGGTGACCTGTGGGCATGGCAGCCGAGTTTGTTGCGGCCGAAATGATATCCCATACTGCACGGGTATTCCGTCTCCGGGGTGAGGACTCCCTCCTGCAGTCCGATCAGCCCGTTCACGAGCTTGAAGACAGAGCCTGGAGGGTATGGAGCCTGAACTGCTCTGTTGAACATGGGACGGTAAGGATCTCTGGCAATCTCGTTGTAATGGCTTCCGAAATCCGCCAGCACATCCACATCGATACCGGGACTCGAGACAAGTGTAAGGATCTCCCCTGTAGATGGCTCGATTGCCACGAGGCTTCCTACCTTGTTCTGCATCAGCATCTGGCCATAATTCTGAAGGTCGGAATCGATGGTGGTCGTAATGTCGCTTCCGGGGATTGCCTCCTTGTCCATAGTACCATCCCTGTAGCGGGATTCAATCTTGTTGTGGGAGTTGCGTAGATAGATGGCATAGCCTTTCTCTCCCTTGAGTTCCTTTTCCCGTGCAGCCTCTATGCCTGTCTTGCCGGCATAGTCCCCGCTGCTGTATTCCCCCTTGTGCCTGTCGATATATGCCTGGTCCACTTCAGAGACATAGCCGAGCAGGTTGCCTCCCGCGTTGAACGGATACTCGCGGATGCTGCGGGCCTGTCCCCTGAATCCGGGGAATTTGTATGCGACTTCGGCGAACTTCAGATACGTCTCGGCAGGGAGCTGTTTCAGCATCACGACGCTCTGGTATCCGATGCGTCTGCGGTTACGGTAGTATTCATCCATCTTCCTCCTGATGAATTCCGGAGGGACACCGAGCACCCGGCCCAGGGCGAGTGTGTCGAATTCCTCCACTTCCTTCGGTGTGACAAGCAGGTCGTATGTGATCTTGTTCCCGACGAGAATCTTGCCGTTCCTGTCATGTATGATTCCTCTTGTCGGATAGATGGTCTGATAGACCATAGAGTTGTTGGATGCGTCTATCTTGTAGCTGGTGTCCACTATCTGGATCACGAACAGCCGTATTATGAGGACTGCCGCTACAGTCCCGAGCCCGATCAGCAGCCTGTTCTGTCTGTCAATGTTCATAGTGTCAGTCTGCTGAAGTGAGGATGTTGATGACGAACAAGGAAAGTATCCAGCTGCAGGCCAGGGATGCCGCAAACCGTGCGGCATTGAACCACAGCGGGCGGACTCCCGCCCCATCTGCCGTGATGTAGATGGCGAGGAAGACTGTCAGGCAGATGACGGCCATCCCGGAGATTTTCATGAATCCGTTCTGGCGGAACGAGAAACTTTCCTTTCTCTCGATGATTTCGTTCCCGAGAAACAGCCTGATCACGGGCCGTCTGCAGAGGGCTACCGGTACGAGCGACATTGCATTCAGCCCGAGGACCGCATCCGAAAGCGCATCTACGGCAAGACCTGAGGCGAAAGCGACAAACATCGCCGTTATCGTGCCTACTGACAGGGGAATGCAGAGGATAATGGCAGGAAGTATAGTGAGCGATACATACATGCTCAGATGGAAGTAGTTGCAGATGAACATCTGTCCCACTACCATCAGTATATACATCATTCCGAAATTCTGTACTGCCTTCATTCGTTCTCCAAAGCTTCAATTTCTTCTTTGTCAATGCTGTGGACAACCGTCACGAACCGTAGTCTGCGGAAATCCTCGAACAGCTTCACCCTGATTCTGAAGAAGGAGCCGTTCACAAGGTCTTTCTCTCCGGTCACTCCGAGAGGGATGTCCGGCGGGAATATGGCGGAGAATCCGCTGGTGAACACCGTGTCACCTTCTTCCACATCGATATGGTGGGGGATCTCGTTCAAAATTGCATCCCTGCTTCCTGTCCCTGCCCAGACGAGAGTCCCTGCCGCCCCATCTTTCCCGAGCCTTGCGCTGACTGCCATATCTGGGTTGTTGAACGAGATAGCGTATGAGTAATGCCTGCTCACAGCCTCGATGATGCCGACAGCCCCGTTGCCGGTGATGATGCCTGACATAGGCTGTATCCCGTCTTCTGCCCCCTTGTCGATTATCAGATAGTTGTGCTGGCGGTTATTGCTCATTTTCAGTATCTCGGCGGGGATGTACCTGTACCGGCCGACAGTGTCGTCCCTGGCAGTATCTCCGGACCGGACTTCCAGCCCGTACCTCAGCAGTTCCTGGCGGAGGTGATAGTTCTCTGCAGCAAGTCGCCTGTTTTCCTGCCCGAGGGAGAAATAGTGCCGTACCGATTCCGACCCGCCCCAGATGCCGGCCATAAAGCCGTGCAGTCCCTTGCCGAGCCATGTGTTCTGCAGCTGGCCGTTGTATCCGAGCATAACCGCAGCGGCTGCCTCAAGGATTATGAAGACAGCCGCAACGGTTATGTAGTATATGATGTTTCCTCTACGGGACATGTCATTTCATGAGGAATGGATAGTGCGAAGTGCCTTTGAGGGCTATGCATGTTCCTCTTGCGACAGCGCGGAGAGGGTCTTCCGCCACGTGGAAAGGAATGTTCACCTTTTCGGACAGTCTCTTGGCAAGACCTCTCAGGAGAGCGCCTCCCCCTGAAAGGAAGATGCCATCCTCCACTATGTCGGCATACAGTTCCGGCGGAGTCTGCTCCAGAACGTGGAGTATTGCAGACTCTATCTTGGCTATGCTCTTGTCCAGACAGTGTGCCACATCCTGATATGTGACTGTCGCTTCGATAGGATGTGCCGTCATAAGGTTGGGACCTCTGACGATATATGGCTCCGGCTCCTCGTCGAGATCAGGAAGCACTGCCCCCACGGCAATCTTGATCTTTTCCGCCATGATTTCCCCGACCTTGATGTTGTGCTGCTGCCTCAGGTAGTTCTGTATGTCGCTTGTCAGTTCATCCCCGGCTACGCGGATGCTGTTCTGCACCACGATGCCGCCGAGGGAGATGACAGCTATCTCCGTTGTCCCGCCTCCGATATCGACCACCATATTGCCTTTCGGCGCTTCAACATCCAGCCCGACTCCGAGGGCTGCGGCCATAGGCTCGAAAATCAGATAAACATCCCTGCCTCCTGCGTGCTCCGTGGAATCCCGCACGGCCCTTATCTCCACTTCGGTACTGCCTGAAGGGATGCCCACGACAATCTTCAGATTGGGGGAGAACAGGAATGACCTGTTGCTGTTGGCCTGCTTGATGAAGCCTCTGATCATCATTTCGGCTGCGTTGAAATCTGCGATTACGCCATCGCGCAGAGGCCTTATCGTCCTGATGCCAGGATTCTCTTTGCCGGCCATCAGCTTGGCCTTCTGTCCGAGGGCTATGAGCTTGCCGGAGCTGTTGTCTGTCGCCAGTATGCTAGGTTCGTCGAGGATAATCTTGTCGTTCTGGAAAATGACCGTGTTGGCTGTCCCCAGATCTATAGCAAGCTCCTGTGTCAAAAATGAAAATCCCATCTATTGTAATCTTTTGAAAAACCGGTCGTAAAAATAATCAAAAAACTCCATATAACGGAAATATTCTTCTTGTAAAATTCAGAAACCCTCTAAAAATTTTCCGATATGAATTTTATGAAGTATTTTCGGGGAGAATAAACGACAGGCTTATGGACAGTAAGAAGAGACCGGAATATCTGCTGGTGATGGCAGGCGGCAGCGGGACAAGGATGGGTTCGTCCATCCCCAAACAGTTTCTGGAACTTGGAGGCAAGGCCATACTCCAGCTTTCGATAGAGAAGTTCCTGGCTGCAGAGCCCGGGATAAAGGTCGTGACGGTACTGCCTGACTCCTATATCGAGCCATGGCGTACCTATTGCGCGGAACACAATTTCCTGTGTCATCAGAGGGTGGCCAGAGGAGGATTCACAAGATTCCATTCCGTGAAGAACGGGCTGGCTAAGATTCCGGATGGTGCCGTAGTCGCCGTCCACGATGGAGTCAGGCCTCTGCTTTCCGTGCAGATGATCCGGGACATGTTCTCTATGGCGGAGACAGTGCCGGGTGTGGTCCCTGTAGTGCCTTGTGTGGATACGATGAAAGCCCTCCGCAAGGATCCAGGAACCGGGATGCTTGTCCCTCTGGACGGAATGTCAATAGACAGAAGTGTCCTCTATGCTGCCCAGACTCCCCAGATATTCCATTCCGAAGTGCTCAGGGAGGCTTACGGTCAGGCATACGACACGGCTTTCACCGATGATGCATCGGTCGTTGCGGCTGCAAAAATACCGCTCTCATATATTGCGGGAGAGCGGTTCAACATCAAGATAACTACTCCGGATGACCTTGACCTTGCCGGAGCGATAATGTCTCTATCTTCTCTTCTTTGAACTTGAGGAGAAACTTGTGCTCTGGTATTCCTTCACCCATACCTGCCTTTCTATGGCCTGGTCAAGAGAAATCTGGGTGTCGGTGGACTGCACGTATGGAATCTTCTGGATAGTATTCACAAGTACTTCCATAAGATGATCGTGGTCAAAGCAGTAGACTTTCAGAAGCAGGTTGAACTTGCCGGTCACGAAATGGCATTCCACTATCTCTGAAATCTTGGTGAAGGCTTCAATCACTTCAGGGTATTTGTTGGCTTCCGACAGCGATACGCTGATGAATGCACATACATTGAGTCCGAGGGCCTGAGGCTTCACAAGCAGGCGGGAGCCTGTAATCACTCCGTTGGCTTCAAGCCTCTTCACTCTCTGGTGGATGGCAGCCCCGGAGACTCCGCATTCCCTTGCTATTTCAAGGAAAGGCATCCTCGCGTTCTTCACGAGGAACGACAGGATTTTCTGATCGATCTGATCGATGTGATAAGTTGGCATTAAGTTATAAATTATAAGTTGTTGTTTCCGCGAAATTACAACTATATTTCAAAAATCCAAGACTTTCCCGGATTAAATTACAGTTTATAAACAAAAAGCTGCAATTATATGCATATTTTACCGCTTCCTGTACTTTTTCCCTGTAGGTTTCCCGTTCGCGATTATCTCTCTGCAGGCATCTTCGGTGAGCTTCCTGGCATCTGTCCCTTTCGGTATCCTATAATTGCTTCCATTTTGTTTGATGTACGGCCCGTAATTGCCGTCTATCACCTGTATCCCATCCCCGAATTCCGCAATTATAGAGGCCGCAGGCTTGTTCTGACTGGTTTCTATCAGATTGATACAGGTCTCCAGATCAACACTCAAAGGATCGGTCCCGCGCGGCAGGGAGACATTCTTCCCATCGTATTTGATATAAGGCCCGAACCTGCCTTTGGTGCAGATGATGTCAATCCCCTTGTACTGACCGACGGTCCTCGGCAGGTCGAAGAGCTTCACCGCCTCTTCAAGGGTGATGCTCTCAATCAACTGTCCCGGGGCGAGGCTGGCATATTTCTTCTGTTCCCCTTCCCCTTTCTGGACATACGGTCCGTACTGCCCGTATCTTGCGACAATCAGCTGTCCATCCTTAGGGTCAGGTCCGAGTTCCCTGCTCACGTGGCTGTACTCCCTGTTGTTCAGGGTCTTTTCCACATTCTCGTGGAACGGGGCATAGAATGCCGCGATTACGCTCTCCCATGCCTCCTTGCCTTCGGCTATCTGGTCGAACTCCTTTTCCACCCCTGCAGTGAACCCGTAGTCGAGAATCTTTCCGAAATGGTCCACTAGGTAGTCTGTCACAATCATTCCGATGTCCTGAGGCAGGAGCTTGCGCTTTTCGGCACCGACTGTCTCCGTTTTGGATGCTGTCGAGATGTCCCCGTTTTTAAGGATAAGGTTGGTGACATTTGTCTTCTCTCCTTCCTTGTCGCCGATTGTTATGTATCCGCGCCCCTTGGTCAGGGTCGAGATTGTCGGAGCATACGTGGATGGCCGTCCTATCCCCAGTTCTTCCAGCTTCTTGACCAGCGTTGCTTCAGAATACCGCGCTGGAGCCGGAGTGAATTTGCATTCCGCACTGATCTGCCTGTCGTACATCCTGTCCCCGGCCTTCAGGTCAGGAAGTATCACCTCATCTTCATCATCCTGCGGATCATCAGTGCTTTCCATATAAAGTTTCAGGAAGCCGTCGAACAATACCTTGGTCGCCTGTACCGAGAATTTCTCGGAAGCCTTGTCAGAGGAGACCTTTATGTCGGTGCGGCTTACCTTTGCATCTGCCATCTGGCTTGCCACCGTCCTTTTCCAGATCAGTTCGTACAGCTTCTTCTCCTCAGGAGTCCCTTCGATGGAGGTGTGCTCGATGAAAGTCGGACGGATTGCCTCGTGCGCTTCCTGTGCCCCTTTCGCCTTGGTCCTGTACTGTCTCCTCTTGTGGTATGCCTCTCCGAAAGTCCCGCAGATGTATTTCTCTGCAGTGTTCAGGGCCAGGGACGAGAGGTTTGTAGAGTCTGTACGCATATATGTGATGTGCCCCTCTTCATAGAGTTTCTGGGCGATGCTCATTGTCCGGCTTACTGACAGGTGCAGCTTTCTGGATGCCTCCTGCTGGAGTAGTGATGTCGTGAACGGGGATGGAGGAGTGCGAGTCCCGTCTTTCTGCTCTATGCTGCTGATGGTGAATATGGCTCCTATGCATTTCTCGAGGAAAGCCCTGGCGGAACCGATATCGGGGAATCTTGTGTCGAGGGTCGCCTTGACTGTGACGTTTTCGGAAGTCCCCTCAGGATGGAAGACAGCATCCACCTTGTAATACTGCTCTTTCTTGAAGTTCAGTATTTCCCTCTCCCTGTCCACTACAAGGCGCAGCGCTACGGACTGTACGCGTCCTGCCGAAAGTTTTGGCTGTATCTTTCTCCAGAGCACAGGGGAGAGCTCGAACCCTACCAGCCTGTCCAGTATCCTGCGGGCCTGCTGGGCATCCACAAGATTCATATCGATCTCCCTCGGGGTGTCGATGGCGTGAAGTATCGCCGGTTTTGTAATCTCGTGGAACACGATTCTTCTCGTGTTTTCTTTCTTGAGCCCGAGAGTGTCATAGAGATGCCAGCTGATGGCTTCTCCCTCCCGGTCTTCATCGGATGCGAGCCATACTGTAGCGGCGTCTTTCGCTGCTTTCTTCAGCTCGGCGACAACTTTCTTCTTGTCATCCGGGACTACATATTCGGGCTTGAAGCCGTGTTCAACATCTATGCTCAGTGAATTGTCGTGCAGGTCCCTGATGTGTCCCATGCTTGACTTCACGACGAAATCTTTCCCGAGAAATTTCTGGATGGTCCTGGCTTTTGCCGGAGATTCCACTATTACAAGATTACCCTCCATATCTGTCTTCTTAGATTCTTCTGTCAAGCCGCCGTCAGCCGGCCTTTTTCTTTCCGAGCTGCAAAGTAACGAACAATCATGGCAATTTTCAAAATTTTTTATCAAACTGAATGTCATTTCCGTCATTCCCGCATGTAAGATCTTGATATTAGCCGCCTGGCTCGAGATTTTCAGAAGGCTCCATTTCCTCACACAGGGTTTCCCCGGTGATCCATTTTTTCGATTACCCCAAAGAAAATCGCTGCAAGTTCTTGATACAAGCAACTTGCAGCGATATTTCTGCGGAGAGGGAGGGTTCGTAATTTCCGACCCATTTGAACTCCGATATATTTGATTTTCAGAAGTTTAGAAACTTGGATTCATAGAGTGGTCACATAAAACTTACGGGAATTTGTCTCTAAATTTGTCCTTCCTGCAAATCTCTCATTCTCACTGGATTAAATGTATTTTTTGCTCATTTTCTGCCGGAATTTTGTCCCGTCACCTTATGAGCACCTTCTCTGTCAATCTCTCAAGGAACTCTTGCCTCTTGATGCACCGCGAATATGGCATCTCCTTCCGGAACGGTCAAGTAGTCCTGACGGTTTCGCAATGCTACATGTCAAGACTGTCCGGCTTCAGCAGGAAGTCAAACAGGCCGATTCTGAGGAAGCCGTCATAATCGTGATATGGTGCGATATGGTCTCTCACTACTATTATTTTCTTGAAAGAGTCCGGTACATTAAGCAAGGATTTCTTTTCCTGCTCCTCCTTGGCAGCATCGTCCATCCTGAATGCCGACTGGACATAATATCTCCTGCTGCCTTGATTTGCTACAAAATCCACTTCGAGTTTCTTGCGTGACTGCTTGCCTTCCGCATCCCTCTCCATTGTTTCAACCCTTCCCACATCCACACTATATCCCCGGTATATCAGTTCATTGTAAATCACATTCTCCATAATATGGTTTTCCTCTATCTGCCGGAATCCGAGGATGCTATTACGAAGGCCAATGTCGCTGAAGTAATATTTAGTCTCTGTTCCTATATATTTTCTGCCCTTGACATCATAGCGCAAGGCTTTGGAAACCATAAACGATTCCGAAAGGCACTTGATATGCCGGGAGACCGTCTCGCTGGAGATATGTCTGTTCTCTCTGCTTTGAAAGGTGTTTGATATCCTTGTCGGGTTGCATGGAGAACCAATCGAAGATGCAAGCACCCTCAATAATTCCACCAGCCCCTCATCGTCCTTGATCTTGTATCGCTCCACTATGTCCTTAATATACACAGTTTCCACCAGATTGGAAAGATATGAGGTCTTCTGCTGAGGTGTCTTGAAGGACAATATCTGCGGCAGGCCTCCAAACTCCGAATACTCGCGCCAGGCAGCCTCCGTGCTTCCGCTGTATGCACTGCGGAATTCTGAAAACGTAAGAGGAAGCATGTGGATTTCCTGCGACCTGCCCCGGAACTCGGTTACAATATCCGTTGAAAGGAAACGGGAATTGCTGCCTGTTACAAATATTTCGCATCCCTTATGCATCAGACTCATAAGAACCTCCACAAATCTGTCCATAAGCTGAACCTCATCCAGAAGAATGTAATAAATGCCGCTGCCGGACATCCTTTCTTTTACCATTTTCAGAAAAGACAGCGGATTACGCAAATCTTCCTTTTCCATATCATCAAACGACACATAGATGATATGGTCATCAGCAACTCCCTGCTTTTTAAGCCATTCCGGAAATATTTCCCCGAGAAGAACAGACTTTCCGCATCTCCTTATCCCGGTAATCGTCTTGACAAGGCCGTTGCCCATGCTGTCACTCAACTGTTGAAGGTATTGGTCTCTTTGTATCATACTTGATATTTTTGTAACTTGTTACAATTTTTTCAAC
The DNA here is from genome assembly GCA_944325435.1 of uncultured Bacteroidales bacterium. GTDB lineage: Bacteria > Bacteroidota > Bacteroidia > Bacteroidales > UBA932 > Cryptobacteroides. Next base: position 72,946 of record CALVAC010000015.1, read on the forward strand.
TGCAAAGATAACGCTCTTTTGGCAGGATCAGCCATTCTGTCTAAAAAACTTGTAACATGTTACACTTTCTTCAGTTCAAGTTAATCTAATCCGTGATCCGTAACCTTTCGGGCAACCGACTCGTAACCGGGCATAAAAAAAGAGCATTAAAATTATGTAAAATCTTAATGCTCAATGTTTTGTTGCGGAGAGAGAGGCTCTCGAACCTGTACTATCTTAAAATATCACATAATCGCAAATGTCTATTAATAACCAGCTTATTACAATCATAATTAAATCTAAATATTATCGAATATCGCTCGCTATTTCAATTTTTGGGTGTATATTTGGGTGCAGAATTTCAAATACACCCAGTCATGAACATCAAACGAAACATCATTTTTGCACCTGAAAGCCGCAAAAAGAACGGCGTTCCAATCGTGGAGAACGTACCCATCCGTATGCGTGTCATATACGCAAGCCATCGCATCGAGTTTACAACCGGCTACCGCATTGATATAGCCAAGTGGGATACCGACAAGCAGCGTGTAAAGAACGGATGTACCAATAAATTAAAGCAAAGCGCATCTGAAATCAATGCTGATTTGCTAAGATACTATGCTGAAATTCAAAACGTGTTCAAAGAATTTGAGGTACAGGAAACCATGCCGACCACCCAACAGTTGAAAGAAGCATTCAA
>CALVAC010000016.1 GCA_944325435.1 uncultured Bacteroidales bacterium
GCCATGCAGATTAATTTTTGCGATACCTCCAAATTTGGCTTTTTCAGGGCAATTGGAGGTATTCTTTTTATCTTCAGCTAAGATGCAAATTTTATATTACATTGGCAATCAATTCTTTATAAAGTTTTATTCTTTTTACGACAGTCCCTAAATTAATTCCTGCAATGTTTATTGTTGAGGATGTTATTGTTTCGAAGTTTTCACCCTTTAAAAGTCTGTATAGAAATTCCACAAATGAGTAAATTGAAGAATCCATATTTATATCATTTGTGAAAAGTTCTATGTCATAATGTGTAGATAAATATTCTACAAATTGTGACACATCCGATATAGTCATATTGATGTCATTGAAAGAAAGCTCTCTTGGAATACTACCATTTTGCAGAGATGAAGAAAACCTGCTTAAGTACTCTGATATTACTCTTTCTATATCCAATTCAGATATAGGAGTTGCAGTGCCAATTTTAGTGATAAGTGCAGATTTGTTGTCACAAACAACCTTATGTTTTTCAGCATCAATTTTATGACACGATTCTATAAATAAAGTAGAGAGAATAAATGCAGCAACAGTAATGATTTTCCTTTTCATGACCATCAATATGTTTTCAGTTCCGAATAATACGATTATAAAATGCGTAGATAGAACGGAAATAAGTTATAATGATGCAAATCAGCATTAATGCCGATTTGCATCATATTGCTTGTCATGAAATTAATCTCATGATAGGAGTATCGCGAATTGAAAACATTCAATTATACAAAGTTAACTTATTTCCTTGCATATATCGCCAGCATATCATTGGCTGTAGTGACTACATACAGTTTGTTGTTGGAGTCGAAAATCAGCTGTGGATCTTCACAGTTTTCAGCACATACGGGTTCTGGAGTAGTCCATGTAGTCGTGTTCGGATCAATATATGTTATAAACGGACGATATGATCCATCTGTACGATTATTATAAGCAAGATATGGAACATCATTGTTATCCAATGTGAGTTCAACCCTTTGCTGATTACTTGTGTATATTACTGATGTCGGACCAGGTATAAAATCAAAATCATTTGTAGAAGAATTATACTTCAAAACAGTCAGTACATAGTCTTCTGTCAAGAATTGGCCTGCGACTGCTATATATATACTGCCATCCGATGCGACATCAAAGTCAAACCACAAGGTATAGCCCTCTGTTATAGTTGTTCCATCTTGTTTTTTCAACTGTAGCTGCTCAAAGACCTTTGTCCATCCATTATTAACATATTTATACATGGAGTAACTTGATTCATCTGGGTAATTCAGCACCATTAAATATGGTATTCCATTAATAATATGCCCCATGACATTATATCCAGATGCCAAGGTCCTCCCTTGGATAGAAAGCGCATTAGTCCAGCTTCCTCCAGAATACTGTGCTATATTCAGCGCTCTTTTTGCAAGGTTATCCTGCTTGGCCGCGTTTTGTCCTGCGACAAAAATATTATCTGCAGATACCGGGAATATCGCACCTGGATTAGTGAGCCTATATATAGCGCCATAAGATCCAACTACAGTAGGTGTGCCTGACTCTACTTTCATCACTGTTGTCTTATTCAAATCATCTGTATAGTCCTGAAAAGACATGTACGGAATTCCCTGAGGGTCACAGGCAATTGCTAATCCATGAGAATTTGCTCTGGAATCAGTAAGTTTAATAGCTTCGCTTAATACACCATCTTTGAATTCATACATAACAGGAAAATCATAATTATCATCATCGCTATTCATGATATTTGCAATGTATATATTATTTGAATTATCAATAGCGACCTGCGGCCCAGTCAAAAGAATATCTGTTGCACTTGCCACCAGTTGGAAGTTTTCTGGTGCAATAGTCACACTTACAGTATAAATAAAATTGTCAGTGCCATTTGAAAGCAGGAATTCGACTGGAGATGAGAAATCGATTTTAGTCTTGCCACTGATCACCGTATTGTCTACCTGTTCCTCCGATATCTCTGTCTCTGAAGAGCCTTCCGTCTCATCATCTACAATAAGGGTTGGATCTACGGAAACTGTGACATCTTCATTTGATACGACAAATCTCGGACATAATCTTTTCAGGTTTTCAGAGTAAGTGGTAGAAGGAAGTTCAATGTTAATTACATTGGTTGTTGATAAGCTGTTTACAATGTAGTCGGAAACAATAATATCAACATTGTCTTCTGCGTAGAGACCGAAGCTCTCAAAATACACAGGATTGGTTTGAACCGGTGTTGGATCTTGATCACAAGAGACAAAGGCAATCACTATGATTGTCAATGCGTAGATTAATGATTTTTTCATAATGAAAATTTATTAGGGATTATATTTCTGAATAACTATACTCTTGTAGTTTGTGTCCGGGCCAGGATTCCCGAGACTTATGTCCATATTGGAAGATTCCAAACTTAAAGTCAATGTGTTATCTTTGACAGAATCAAGCTCATGAGGTAGCCACTCGATACTTATGTATCGTTCGTATACTCCAGGTAAAAAAGTAATTGTTCCGTTCGGTGTCAATACTTTGTAATCTATATTTTCTTGCAGACCATTTCCTGGGCTGACTGAAAAATAAACCTCCAAATTTGAAGATGGCTTTATCCCGGAATATTTTACAACATATTGTCCTGTAAATGATCCTTGAGAATTTATGCTCGTTGATGACGATGAGGCATAGTCAAACGCGACAAAAGAATTACTGAATAACGGTAAATCCTTTGTGCAGCCTTGGAAAACGGCAAGAACTGCTGCTAAAAATATAATACTGATATTTTTCATATTTCAATTTGTAGATGGATTCGGTACTATTGCATCGTTTGCTTCTATTTCTACCATAGGTATAGGAAGAATAAATCTATAATCCGGATACGCAAGGTTCATTATTGGAGACACACAATCTTGACTCCTTTCAAGACTCTCGTGTCTTCTCGTAATATCAAATAAACGGTGTCCCTCAAAACATAATTCTTTTAATCTTTCCTGCGCTATTAGTGAGTCTAGTTCCTCTGCATTTGTATACACTATAGATACTTGCTCTTCAGGGATTCCAAGAGCCCGGGCTTCAAGAGTCCGGATGTCGTTTTCTGCATCTTCAAGTTGACCCAATGCACAATATGCTTCTGCTCTTATTAAATACATTTCGGAAAGTCTTAACACAAAAGGGTCGTAATGCTTGTTTTCATCTGTAATATCAGATCGGGTACAAATGAATTTCATGCATACATTATTATAATTTACTGATGCCATATTATAATTTAATAATTGAAGCCTGACATCACGGCTATCTGCAAACATGGACAATATCTTTTCTGTCGGAGTCGCATCGGGTTCGCTATACAGATACAAGTTTCTCAATGAATTTCCTTGCAGATAACCATTTATTCTGAAAATGGATTCTTCTCCTAAATCTGCCTCTGAACCTATATTATTATACATATCACAATATTTGTCATGAGGTGTCAGACTTTTGCTCGATATCACATCAGAAGCATACTTAACGGCATTCTCATAATCGTGCATATATAGATAAACCCTAGCCATGAGGGCTTTACAAGCCAGAGGGGACGCAAAGTAAGCAGACATTGAATATGATTCTGAAAAAAGCGACATTGCGCTATTCAAATCAGCAAGAACCTGAGAATATACAGTTCTGACATCAGATCGGCTAATTTTGTCCGTCAGCGCCTGTATCCTCGTAACGACTGGAATTCCTAAATGTGAAGCATCATTGGTATACGTATATGTTTGGGCATAACACCTGCACAGATCAAAATGAACTAATGCCCTGATAAAATATGCCTGAGCCGTGACATTATTGATCAGGTCAGCGCTACCGGGATTGTCCGGCAATAGCTGAGGCGCATAATATATTATATGATTTGCATTGTTAATAATATTGTATCCACTTTTCCATATCAAACCTACAAATGAGGTTTCATCGTATGTTGTTTCTTCAAAATTGTAAATTGTGGACAAGGTAGCGTCTGCCCCGCTTAACTTGATTTCATCTCCTTTCAGTTCAGCATACTGCAACATATACCTGTCGTAAAATGTATACAAAAGCGAATATGTTCCATATATGGCAGGTTCCAATGCATTCACATCAGAGAAATAGGTCGGAATGTCACTTTTGCCAAGTTCTTCAACATTCAAAAAATTACAAGCATAGAAACATGGCAGTATTAAGACAGGCAGTATCGGAGATAATATTTTTTTCATTTCCTAATAATTGTTTAGAAACCGACAGTAAGATTCAGAGTAAATGTTCTAGTCACAGGATAACCGTTCATCAATGTCTTATAAGAGTTAAATTTTTTACTTTGACCTGGAGTGAATAAGTAAACATTATCTCCTATCAATGAGAGACTTGCTGATTTTAAATTCAACTTTTGTACTATGTGTTTAGGCAGATTATATGTCAATGTCAGATTCGAAAGATTAAAATTTGTCCTCCTATATAGGTATCTTGTCGAACTCATTGTAGACTGGTTATTGGATGTCTGCATTACTTTAGGATAAAGAGCAGCCTGACCAGGTGTTGTCCATCTGTAGTAATATACTTCTACAGCTTGATTGGCAGATATAATATCATACCCATCACTCATATATGTAGTGTATGACGGTAAAGCATATCCTCCTACTGTATAGTTAATCTGGAACGACAAAGACCAGTTCTTGTATGACATTGTATTTATAAGTCCTCCATAAACTATCGGAGTAGGACTCTTGCCGGGTTTTCTATAATCATATGAAAATGTTCTAGTTATATTTCCTTTATCATCATACCAAAGGGGGGTGCCGTCAGCAGGATCCACGCCCGCCCATTCTACAAGCCAGAACGAATTGGAATCATATCCTTCCATCCATACAGATGTGAAAAAACCTGTTGGTACACCTTCGTATAATTCAAGAATTTTATTCTCATTATGAGCCATATTCAATGTTGTAGTCCATTTGAAATCCGGAGTTCTTATATTGGTGCTCTGAAGGTTCAGCTCGATACCGATATTTTGCATTTTCCCGATATTTGCCTGTACCCGTTCATCTGTAATTGTCCTTGAGACATATACTTTATTGAGCAGATCGACTGTTTTATGATGATAGAAATCAAGATCTATTTCCAGAAAATCTCCTAATTCCACTCTGGCTCCTATATCAGTTTTCCAAGTAGTCTCCCAACTCAATCCGGGGTTCGGAGCTGATCCTAAAGTCGCTCCTGCAATTCCTCCGTAAGAATATGAATTGCTATAGTTATAAGTACCTTTGGCAATCGAACCATCAATTCTTGAATTTCCTGCAGAACCGTATGAAGCCCTCAATTTCAGCATTCTGATAAAATCGCTATTGAAAAAAGGTTCTTTGTGAATATTCCATGATGCCCCTACAGACCAGAAAGTCGCCCACTGATTATATATTCCAAATACAGAACTTCCATCACGACGAAAATTCCCCGCGATAATATATCTGGAATCAAATGAATACTCTAATCTTCCGAAATATGACATAGATCTGCTTATATCCCGCGAGCTGTTGGCATCAATCGATTCCTCATCTGCATAAGAAATTTCCTGAATATTATCGTTCATAAAGCCATTTCCTGTAGCTCCAAGAGTCTTGACGTGGTCGCTATTTAATTCCAATGAGATATTGGCTCCTATCTTATGTTTACCAAACTTTCTGTCATAAGACAATCTTTCTATATTAGTCCAATGCTGATAACTGGCATCCCTTCTTTGGGAATATCCTAAAGGATTGCCATCTAAATCCATTCCATCAAGAGTAGTTCTGGCACTGTATCTGTCTTCATGTCTATGAGTATAGTTTATTCCGAAAATAGCTTCCAATTGCAACCCTTGGATTATTTGCCAGGATAGATTAAAATTAGCGACAGTATTAATTGCTCGTTGTCTGTTTGTATTCTCTTCCCTGTCCGGAACACTATTGTCATAAAATTTTTGATATTGCCAGTCTCCTGTTGCAGAATTATAGACTTTATTAGATAGTCTATAGGAATAGCCATCATTCAGGTACGGAGAAAATATCGGCAATGTCCCAATAAATTCTTTCCCAAGAGCAAAGATATTATCTGTATTATATGAACCCATCAAGGACATTTGGAGATTCAGATTCTTGGTGAGTTTAAATTTCTCATTCATTCTCAAATAAAACCTTTCCTGGTAATCAGATTGGACAATATTTTCAGACCTTAAATATGATCCAGAGACATAACTGTCAACTTTATCTGAACTGGATGACAAACTTACACTCGCATATACAGAAGATGATAAACCAAGATACACATCACTCCAATCAGTTGCTGTAGTGCTATATGTGTTATAGTCGTTGTCTTGATATGGAAATGAAGAAATGGAATTGCCGGAATTCACCCATGCTTCACGAGCCACTTCCAAATACTGTTGGGCATTCATGGTTTTTACCATCGTGCTTTTATCTGGAGCAGACAGACTATACTGGACAGAAGCATTCACGGACAGTCCTTTGGATGATGCACCTTGCTTTGTTGTAACAAGAATTACTCCTCCTGCTCCATTAGCTCCATATTGTGTAGTCTGATCGGCATCTTTTAGTACCGTGATAGATGCGATGTCATTTGGATCAAGAAACGATAGTGGTGATACAGTATATGACATCCCAGGTATCTGACCTGTTTCGCTGCCTGTATATGCCGGCACGCCGTCAATAATCCATAAAGGCTCACTGGAACCACTTAACGATGATTCTCCTCTGATTCTTGCATTGTATCTATCCCTGGTGGATTGAGCTGAATCATACATATTATCTATAGAAAGACCTGGAACAAGCCCTTGAAGAATATTATCTATTCTTGATTTGGGTTTGTCTTTCAAAGCATCAGAATTTACCTGGTAAGCAGAACCTACCATGTCTTCTCTTCTCTGTATCTTACCATACGCCCCGACAATCATTGCTTCTTCCAGCTCATTGTCATTCTTCAGGGATACATTGATCTTGCGCTGCCTGCTGACGAGGATTTCCTGGGTGATGGTGCCGATGTACTGGTAGACGAGGGTATAGGACTCCCCTTCTCCCGGGGCCTTGATGGAATAGTTGCCGTCAAGGTCGGTGGAGACTCCGATGGTGGTGCCTTTGATGTAGACCATGACACCGACAAGCGGCTGCCCGTTCTCATCGGTGACTGTGCCGGTCACATTGTCGGTCTGGGCCTGCTCTACGGCACTGCCGGTATTTTCGCTGGTGACGGCGCGCGAAGATGCTACCTGCGCCTGAGGTTGATTAGCCCTGCCCCCCCCTGAAAGTTCAACCGTCATGAGAGAAGAACAGATTGACACTAAAACAATTAAAGATTTACCTTTCATGCAATAATATGGTACGATTACATTAACCGACAACAAATATAGCAAAGTTTCGTTTCTGTGCAAGAGTTGCGGATTTGTTGTGTTTCTTGCCTGTTATATGACAGTTTAAATATCTCCGGCCCGATTTAATGCGTAAATTAAAGCCATAGTATATATTTCACTTTGAAGTTTAAATCTGGACAGTAGAGTTGTCTTGTCTGAACCGTCCACAATTTTTTGTGGACTCGAGTGATTTTCCAAAAATCAGAAAAAACAGACCCAGAAAAAGAAAATGTACAGACAATCTGAAGCCTACGTGGTGGCATGTGTTGGTATTTAAAGTATAAATTCTTAACATTGCATAGCGATGTAGAAACAGGGATAAAAATGGGATTGCCGATAAATATAAACCAGCTTTTGAGCGGTAAAATTGTAGAGTGGGAACGGATAGATTTCAAGAAAGGCTGGAATCCCGAGGATGTAATGCATTCAATCTGCGCTTTTGCCAATGACATGCATAATTGGGGAGGCGGCTACCTTGTTATAGGTATAGAGGAAGAGAACGGAACTCCAGTATTTCCTCCATGCGGATTGGATATAAAATCCATAGATAAAATCCAGAAAGATCTTGTTAATCTGACCCACAAGATTGATCCTCTTCCAGCGGCTATCCCACAACCGATAGAATATATGGGAAAGATTGTGCTGGTCATCTGGGTGCCCGGTGGCGAATATCGTCCATATAAGACATTTACCAGTCTAAACGACAAAAACAACCAGAAAGCTTATTATATACGGCAAGGATCGGTTACAAAAAAGGCAGGAACACAAGAAGAGCAGCTGTTATTGTCGTTAGCAGCAAAAGTTCCTTTTGATGACCGTATATGTCACGCAGCGAGCATTGATGATCTTGATCTATTATATATAAGGGATTTTTTAAGAAAGATAGATAGCGACATCACAGATGACGAGGCTATCAGCATGCCTTTTGAACAATTATGCTGGCAGATGCAGATTATCGGCGGCACGCCGGAATTCACTAAACCAAAGAATATAGGGCTGCTGTTCTTTTCTGACAATCCAGAGAAATATATACCATACGCCAGAATAGAATTAGTACGGTTCTATGATGATATAGGGGATCATTTTGATGAAAAAATTTTTCACGGTCCGATTCACATGCAGTTGCAGGAAGCCCTGGATTTCCTGAGGTCACAGATAATTGTCGAGAAAGTGGTAAAAGTCGATGATAAAGCCGAGGCAAACAGGGCATTCAATTATCCATACGCTGCATTGGAAGAAGTGTTGTCCAATGCAGTATATCATAAGTCGTACGATGACCGAAACCCTATCGAGGTCAGGATTGAACAAAAATCTATCATAGTATATAACATTGCCGGTCCGATGCCGCCTGTTACAAATGCAGATCTTCAGAAAGAAAGGGTTATTGCAAGAAGCTATCGTAATCGTCGAATCGGAGATTTTCTGAAAGAACTGGATATGACAGAAGGCCGTTCGACAGGATTTCCGAAAATTTACCGTGCTATGAGAAATAACGGGTCACCCGACCCTATATTCAAAACAGACGATTTCAACCAGTATTTTCTTGCCGAATTGCCCATACATCCTTCATTTATTGAAGAAAAAAATAAAGATGTCGTAAAAGATGTCGTAAAAGATGTCGTAAAAGATGTCGTAAAAGAACTTTCTGACAGACAACGTATTATTGTCTCGTTGATGAATGATGACAAGCAGATTTCTGCTGCAGAATTGTCGCAAATCATCAATGTGAATGTGAGGACTGTCCAGAGAGAAATCGCAACATTGGAAAAAACAGGGGTCATTTCCAGAATGGCAGGACGCAAATCCGGTTATTGGAAAGTGAATCCGGATGATGCATTAAAATAATGATTACAGACATGAAAAAAAGGACGATAATATTGGCAGGAATCTTCCTGATGCTGTCCGCATGGGCGGTGCAGGTCCAGGGAAAGGCTGATGGACGGCTGCGGGTTGCATTCGTAGGGGATCCGCAGGTGGACAATATCATGGAACTCGACTATGCGAGACGGTCGGTCTACCGGGAGCTGAGGGAAAGGACAGATATCGACATGGCGATATTCCTCGGGGACATCGTCAATGATTCCATGGAACTGCTGGAACCGTCCAGGGCATCTCTGGATTCCCTGCCGTTCCCGTGGTCCGTGATACCTGGGAACCATGACTACGATGTGTACAGAGGCAGGAAAGCAAAGGTGAAACAACCCGGGCGTGACCGGGACCTGGTCAGCTACACAAAGGTGTTCGGATCTCCTGACACCACATTCGTGCGTGGAGGGATACGGTTCATATTGATGGATGACATGATATATGAAGGCAACGGATACCGTGGAGGATTCGATGACAGGCAGGTAGAGTATCTGGATTCCGTGGTGAGATGCTGCTCCGGTGAAAGGCTGCTTGTGCTTGCAACCCATATACCGTATTCCCATATCAAGGACAGGGCGGCAAGCGATTCCATATTGGCGGCATTCCCTGGTGAGATATTGCTCGTGAGCGGACATACGCACAGGGTGGGACGGTCATCAGCCATGCTTTCAGGCGGAAGGAAAGTGCCGGAACTGATAGCCGGAGCCTCATGCGGAAGCTGGTGGAGGGGGCGGAAAGATGAGCACGGGATTCCGTATGCGCTGCAGGGATGCGGTGCTCCGAGAGGCTATTTCATTGCCGATTTCAGGATGGACGGCTACAGCCTTGAATACAAATGCATCGGAAAAGATGCAGACTGCCGTGCTTCAGCCTGGACAGCAAAGGTCGGCGTTGATTCTACAAAATTAGTGGTCAATGTGTTCGGAGGGTCACTTGAAGGGAAAGTGGAGGTGCGGACAAAAGGCCTTTCCGGGGGCGGATGGACTCCTCTTGAAATGAAAGGGGAAGTCGCACCTGAGGTGCTGGAAGCCATTGCAGACAGAGATGCCATGACAAAAGAAGAGAGGAGAGAGAGAAAGGATGAGACAATTCCTCTCACCCGTTCCCGTTCTCCTCACGTCTGGTCTGTGACCGTACCTGGGGACATCAGCCCCAGGCATCTTAAAATCAGATATAATGACCCTTACATGTCATTCAGGGATGTGCTCCCATGCAGGAGTATTCTTCCGGATATCCCTGATGGCAGGCGATAATACCTTCTGGACAGATATGCAGGCTGCCGGAATACTTGCGGCAGGCCGGACTGAATGTCTATTCAGGCTCGGAAAGGACGAACATCGTGGCATCCATCGGAGGGACATTCACCCTTATCCTCGTCTCCGGATTGAGCATAGGAGTGACGGGAAGTTCCATCCACTCAAAGGCATGTTCCGGGATAGTCAGTTCCATCTGGGCTTCCTTTCCGGAGAAATTGGCTACAAAGAGCAGTGTCTCGTTGCCGTAGTCCCTCAGATATGCGAAATGCCTGGTCTTGTCGAAGCCTTCGGATGAAGCATTGCAGTAGCACAGGTCGTATGACATCCCCTTGCGGACAGCCATGCTTCTCGCGGCGAATCTCAATGCCCTTGCGTATCTGTGGAAAATCATAGCCTCATGCTCAGAAATACCGTTCTCCCCGAGGATGGCCTTGTCTATAGTACCGCTTTCGATAGACTGATATAAGCCATTGTGTATTATTTTGTTCAATTTGCGCAGAGATGGTACGCTCCACCAGTCGAAGATAGTAGTCCTACCATCGAGTCCGCTGAACCCTTCCTCATCCATTCCCCTTTCTCCGAGTTCCTGCCCCATATACAGCATGAAAGGGGCAGGATTGAGGCATAGAGACACATTGAGGGCGGCATACGAATTGGCTCCATCCTTGCCGAAAAAGTCGGAAGCGAACCTCTGCTCATCGTGGTTTTCAAGGAAGTTCAGCATATACGGCTGCATGTCACCGAGATACTGCCAGTTGCGGGTGATGCCTTCGGCGGACTGCCACAGTTCGACAGGCATACCGTTGTCTGTCACATTCTTGGCCACTATGGTGCGCAGGGTGTCATACAGGCCTGACTTGTCATAGAGATAGCTGAAACCCACCTCGCGGATATATTTCCTGTAGAGGTCCTTCTGGTAGACTTCCGCTATGAATATGACATCCGGGAAGTCCTTGTGTATCCTGTCGATGAGCCATTTGAAGAACCCGGCAGGGACAAGCTCCACCATATCGCAACGGAATCCGTCCACACCTTTCTCCGCCCAGAATCTCACTATGTCGTACATCTTGTCCCATGTCGGTGACCAGCTGTCGCAGTAGTTTATCTTCACTGTCTCGTACCAGTCGTTGATTCCCGGCTCCGGTGAGAAACAGTTGTTGCCGGTGGCCATGGCCGGATATTCACGGTACGGTTCACAGCCCGGAGGAGGCGGCACAGGGAGCTTCAGTGCCTGTCCGGGATAATAATAGAAGTCATTCTCCTGCTTCCAGTGCACTGTCCTGTCATCATCCTGTCCGAGCACGGGATGGCCGACAGTCGGGTTCACCTTGCCATAATCCCTGGAGACATGGTTGGGCACGAAGTCGATTATCACCTTCAGTCCGGCATCATGGGTCCTTCTCAACAGTTCCTCGAACTCCTCCATCCTGTTGTCAGGATTGTCAGCGAGATAAGGGTTCACATCGTAGTAGTCCACAATGGCGTATGGAGATCCTGCATTGCCTTTCACGAACTGCGGATTGGACGGCATACAGCCGTGTGTGGACTCCCTGGTCGCATGGCGGATAACGCCTGTGTACCAGACATGGCTGCAGCCCAGCCATTTGAAATAATCAAGACTGGCAGAGTCCATGTCGGAGAATCTGCCAGTCCCGTTCTGGTCCAATGTACCGTTCTTGATATCAGCTGTATTGCCGTTGCCCCAAAGTCTCGGGAGCACCTGGTATATGATAGGCTTGTCCATTCAGATTGTTTTTGATGACACTTGAATTTCCCGGCAAATTTACATCAGATTTCTCTGACCTCAAATCATGCCGTGCCATCATATATCAAATTGAATGCCGAATCATTCGGAGAAGACATCGCGTACCGCTTCGAGATAGCCGAACCCGTTCAGCCGGTCCGGCAACAGATAGCTGCCCTCCACCCATTCGTTCCAGGCGTTGATGACCACTATCTTAGGCTGGTCAGGATGACTGTCCGCATAGTCTTTTGCAACATCGAGGAATGCGGCAAAGGATGTCGGGGTGTTATGGAACCTTGTCACATCCGCCGCTCCTTTGGCAGGAAACCTCGGAGTGTCGTCCCATCCTATAGATACTGTCGGGAATACAGGTATGTCGAACGCCTCATCCCATTCCCGCCTGATTTCAACCGCATCCGCCCCGTGTCTGAGATAGTCAGGGTCGAAACCGCCCATGTTATAGAATGCTATGCTGTTGATTCCGAGAGTGTCCACCAGACCTGAAAGTCTTGCAGCCTCTGCATCGGACAGGTGATATCCTCCTCCTGGATTCATCTGGAAATGTATTCCATCGAATCCTGCTTTCCTCGCCTCTTCCCTGAAATACCCGAGGGCTTCTGCAGCTTCCTCAGCACTTCCGAAACTCTTCACTATCTGGTCATAGTCGAAAATCCCCATTACCGGGCAGTTATCAATCTTCAGGTAGTTCGGCTGGACGAAATACCGGCTGATGATACGGGAAACGATTTCCCTGAAGTTCTCCCGGTCTACCGTAGGAGTGAACAGGATGGAGTCATCATCCCCGTATCTCCTGCAGTTCCAGTAGTTCTTTGCCACAGTGTGGTTCGCCCACATGATGTAGAAGTTCATCCTGTCGCGGTTCCGGGCCTTTAGAAACCCGTCATTAAGTGCACTTTCCAGATACGGCCCTTCCATGAACCAGTACCAGTCGTAGATGAAAGTGTTCACACCGTGCTCCACGGCAGTGTCTATCCAGCGTTCCACCACCTCAGGGTCATTGTCCATCTCATATCCCCAGAGAGGCTGTTTCGGCTGATAGTGACCCTCGAAACGGGGATCACCCTGCCTTATTATCTCCCACTCGCCTATCCCTTCGCTCCACAGATATTTGCGGGCAAGGCTGTCATCGTGGCATGACGGCCAGATATATGCGGCCACTATGTAGCCGTCAGTTGTCCTTGGCCCTGTTTCTTCGGGCCGGTTGCCGCAGGCTGCTGCAGCCATCAGAACCAGTCCTGCCGAAAAGATTGATCCAATCAGTTTTTTCATTGTCTGTCCAATTATATGTCCTGCGAATTTACATACTCTGTAAAAATTTCCATAGCCTTTTATGGGAAACGCTATTCTTCCGGGGTATAGCTGAAGAAATGCATTTCTCCGAAGGAAATCCTGTACAGCTGATCCGGATTCCATGTCTCCGTTATCAGGATACGGACATATCTGACCGGTAAGCCGGAAAGGGCTACCGGGAATTCCGCACCTGCGACAGCCGCTTCGAAATCCTCGGCGGTCGGCACATAGAATTCATTGTCTTCACCATCTATGACAGGGACGGTAGGGACATTGACACTCGGTCTCACCACTTCGCTCTCTGCAAGGAGAGTCCAGTCGGCGAGCCAGCCGCCATCTACAGCCCAGTATGATTCATCCGTGGTGTTCTTCGGTTCATCCGCACAGCCGTATAGCCTGAACTTCCGTGGATTGTTGCTTCCGAAGGCGAAATACGACAGCTTTGCTCCGGCATCGAACATCGGATTCTGCTGTGTACCGGCATATCTGCCCCATACCCTGTAGCTGCCCAGGCAATACTCGGCTCCAAGGTCGAAAGTGGCTATTATTGGATTTTCTTCCGACACTTTCACATCAGTGCCTGGGGTATGCCACATGTTCAGCTGGTCATCGGTGATACCATCGAACATCATTGAATACGGGAAAGATGCGTTCCACTGGCTCATCTCGTTCGGCAAGGCCCCGGTGTTGTCATCGGCAGGATAATGCCTGATGTCTTCGAGGCTGACAAGCATACCGTATTCCGGAAGATATGCTGTCATCCCCTGTCCGGGAGCGACTATGTCGAGAACATTTTCTGCAGGAGCGAAATATGATTTCAGCGTCACTGTCTGTGCCATATCCGCACTCCCGGCAGGAAGCAGGATGCTTTCCTGCTCATTCTCCACCCTCATCACGGTCTCCTGCCCTCCTGCGGTATATGTCAGTTCCGAATATCTCATGTCCGTATCGGCTGCCGCCTCCAGGGAGAACAGTGCTCCATCGCTGGTCAAAGACGAGAGTGTCATCTGCCTGACGCTCTTCGATGACAGCCAGGAATCGCCATATACGGAGACATTGTCGACAGTGGCCGCTTCCGACTCTCCGGAGCCGCTGTCGTGGCTGACAACCGAGAAATCATATATGCCTTCCTCCACAGCCCGTTCAAACAGCAGCGTCTCCTGATCGGGGTCTGTCTGCACGGTTTCGCTCCGGTCTCCATAGCTGATGACGACTTCTGCGGTCCTCGGGTCCGTGATGTCCGCAGTGAGGATGAAGCGTCCGTATCCCGGTGTCACTTTCAGATCGGATACGGCACTCACCCCTTCTGCTCCGGCAGCCATAAGCCGGATTCTCCTCGGCTTGCTGACCCCCGGATTGAGGTCATCCGTAGAGAAGACTTTCCAATACAGTACGGCGACATTATCTTCCAGGCCGGAAGATTCCAGAACATCGGCGAGGATATCTGCCGTTAACTGCAGGGATGTAGCTGCTGTCACTTCAAGCTTTGCATCAGTTATTACGGGTTCTCCGTCCTGTGTTGTGCTGAACTCTATCCTGTATCCTGATATGGCCGGGTCGCCCTCCCAAGAGAATTCAGCCACAAGATTGTCATCTCCGAGATCGAAGAAAGCATTGTCCTGCGGTGTACGAAGGTATATCTCAGTAGCCGCGGTCTCCAGCCGGCGTACATTCAATGTCCTCCACTCCGGGGCTGCCGCTTCACCGTCCACGGCCGGCCTGACTGTCCAGTATACAGGCGCTGATGCATCGGCAGGCCTACCCCAGCCTTTCATCATGAGGTCGAATTCTGCAGGTCTGATCTCACGGGAGAAGACCGTGGATGCCAGCTGCCATGTCTCTGTCTCCCCGCCATCGGGATCGGAGGCAAGGACAAGCCGGAACCCGCCCGGAACTGAGCCTGAAGCATCCCAGGCGAACCTCACATTGCCATCCGCAAGGTCGACGGATGCATTGTCATCCGGGGTCACAAGGGAGATTGCCGTCACTTCCGGTCCGATATCCTCCTGACAGCCTCCAAGAGCGGATACGGCTGCAACTGCAGCCATGATGCAGATTATGATTCTGTGTATGTTTTTCATATTTTCTTATTCTATTGGTGTGTATTGGTAGAAATGCAGTTCCCCGCAGGTCACCCTGTAATATTGGCGTGGATTCCAGCTTTCCGTTATGACAAGGCGGACATACCTCACTGCCGGAAGTTCCAGGTCGAACCCGAATTCCGCCCCGTTGCTTGCCGCTTCCAGATCTTCAGTGGTAGGAATGTAGAACTCATTCGGGACAAGGCTGGAGGTGCTGCCCTCATTGCGGAATGTCGACACATTGTGGCTCGGCCTTGTCACCTCGCTGTCTGCAAGCAGGGTCCAGTCCTGAAGCCAGCCTCCATCTGCCGCCCAGTAGTCCGCATCCGCAGTGTTCTTCGGCATCTCTGCGCTTCCGTACAGTTTGAACTTGCGCGGATTGTAGCTGCCGAATGACCAGTATGAATTGGTGGACTGCGCGCTTTCCACATCTCCATCCCCTTTCGGTCCTGTCTGCGGAGTGCCGCCGAATCTGCCCCAGACGACATAGCTGCTCAACCGGTAGATGCCGCCGAGATCGAATGTGGCGATTATAGGCTGCTGCAGAAGCAGATTCTCCGTCCATTCCCCGGAAGTATGCCACATGTTCAGGTCGTTGTCGGTGATGCCGTCGAACATCATCGAATACGGGAACGATGCATTGTAATAGCCCATCTCGTTCGGCAGGGCACCCGTATTGTCCGCGTTTGGCCAGTGGCTGATACCTGAGAGAGGCACGAGTCCGTATGAAGGAACAAGGAGCGCCTGCTGCGTCACTATCTCATCCAATGCACCCGGTGCGGGAGAATAATGGCAGACAAATGTCATCCTGTTATCCGCTCCGATATCCTCTGCCGGAACATATATACT
Organism: uncultured Bacteroidales bacterium; assembly: GCA_944325435.1. Classification (GTDB taxonomy): domain Bacteria; phylum Bacteroidota; class Bacteroidia; order Bacteroidales; family UBA932; genus Cryptobacteroides. Next base: position 16,520 of record CALVAC010000016.1, read on the forward strand.
CTCCGCTGTCCTGTCCACATCGATGGAAGCGGCCGAACCGTCTGCTCCGGTATAGAGAAGTTCACAGCGCGAAAGCATTTCATCTGTCTCGCCTGAGACTGTCAGCTCTATGCCATCCCTGAGCAGGGCTGCGATACCGGCCGACTTTTCTCTGATATTCCCGCGCAGGGACTCGAGGTCATACACTTCCACGGAGACCGATGATGTCTTTTCCGCAGCGTTTCCAGACTCATCATAGCCGGTCAGCGTGAAAGTATATTCTCCCGGGGCCAGATTGTCGATAATCTGGCTCATTTCTTCAGTCCCGGCTGGTACAGGCACTTCCATGCTGCCGTCTGCCGCCCATTCTATCTTCACGCTGGATATGCGTGGATCGGTCAGTCTCCATGTCAGTTGCGTGCGGTGATTCCCCGGATACGCCTGCAGGGATGCTACTGGCAGCAGCTCTCCTGCAAGCCTTATTGCGCGGACTCCGCTTGTCCCGGGCGCTTCCTGAGTCCCTGAACGCACCTTCCAGTAGAGGACGACTTCAGAGCCTTCATCCAGATATTCTTCATACACCAGGCGGAAGACATCCGCGCTGATGACAGCTTCCGGGGAAGTATAGGAATCCGTGTCGGTCGCGAGCTGTATCGGCTGTCCATCAGGTGTCAGGCTGAACTCCAGAGAGTAGACATCCGCTTGCGGGACCGGCTCCCAGCTGAAGGACACCTCCTCCATATCGTTGAAGGCAACAATCGCGTTATCTTCAGGGGCGGTCTGTACAATGTCCACCGCGTCCATGGCCAGAGTGGTGAGATTGATCTTCCTGTATCCGGAAATATCCCCTACGCTTCCATCCTCGCTCTCGACTCTCCACCACACTGAAGCGGTCTGGCGCGGAAGGTAACCCCATCCTTTGAGTATCCTGTCCAGATCCACGGCATCAGCCTCGTATCTGAACTGTGTAGGAAGCAGTTCTACCCGCTCTGACGCTTCCCCGTACCTGTCTGCCGACAGACAGAAGACATAGCCGCCTTCCTGTACGCCACCCGCCTGCCAGCGGAAGACGACATTCCCGTCTGCAAGGTCGAACGACGCATCCTCTTCGGGGGAATCGTTCCTGATGAACAGGCTCTGAGGATCATCGAACCTGTCACAGGATACAGCCGCCATAAGCGATACCGCCAGGGCTGCACCTGCCATTATGCTGTTTAGATTCATCATTTCGGTAAGGATTAATTGATTGCTCACAATGTCTTGATGCCAGACTTGTATATGACATCGTATGTCCCGGTTTTCGCATCAAGCACATACATCTGGTATGAATCTCCGTTCCCGTAGACCCGGACCACTATATGCCCTGCCGGCTTGAAAGCGGAGAAGAGGTCTCCGAGTTTGTCCCTGCTGCAGTCCGTAGTCACATACAGTCCGCGCTCGCCCGGATATATGGAGGTGTCCATCATTCTCCTGACAGACTCCGTGTAAGGCTGGAGGACATGGCTGGAGATGGCTATCATCTCTTTCGGCTGCAGATTCTTCAGGCATTCTTCGGAAGTGGAGTCGAATGTGCCGTGATGGTCCAGCTTCATGACGGTGACAGGACCGCACACCTTGCTTACCGGAGTCTCGAATGTCCTTTCCTGCGAACTGTAGTCTTTCCAGTTTGTACCCGGAATGTCCCCGCAGTTCCAGTACCTGAACTTGCCGTACTGTATCACGACTCCGCATGAATACATGTTCTCGTCAAGGGTGGACGGGTCGGCCGAATACATCTTTTCAGAAGATGTCCCCTCCCCTGTCCAGACATATCCGTTGCCGCAGAGGTTCCTGACGGAAAAATTCCCGTATGCGGACGGATTGTGGACCATACGGAACTGGTCGTCGGACCCGACCTCGAATCCCTCCATTTCCATCCCGTTGTTCTTCATCTGCCAGTCCGTGAACAGCCTGTATTCGTTATAGAGAGGGAATTCCCTTCTGCAGAGAGTCTCCGTGGGAATGTCATAGCCGGGGTAGGCCCTGTCCACCAGCCTGTGGATCTTCACCATGTCTCCGACCATGGTGATGCCTGTCAGCCGGTAACCCCTGTCCCCTTTGAGCGCGGTCTCGGGATCCCCGATATGGTCACCGTGGAAATGCGTGAGCCAGGCATAGTCCAGCTCTCCGGCGGAGGGTGTTCCTGCCGTGAAATGCCTGACATATTCCGCAATCCATTCTCCTGCCGACCTTGTGGAGTTCGGAAGCAGGGCGCAGCCCTGTCCGGTGCTGTACCATGAGGTGCCGCAGTCTCCCGCATCCTGCAGCCAGGATGTGCCATCGGGCATTATCACGAGTATGGCATCTCCTCTTCCGGTCGATATGTGGTGTATGTCCATGTAGCCTTCCTGCCATTCGGGCAGGGATTCCTTTACGGTTGCCGGTTCTTCCGGCTTTGATGAACATGCGGCAACCGTCGTGGCCGCCATGATAAGCAGACAATTTATATATTTCATATTCCTGGATTTTAGTCTTGTCATTCTGTCTCCCATTTCGGGTTCTGCACCAGATTGGTGTTGAGCCTGAGGTCTTCGAGAGGTATAGGATACAGGTAGTCCCTGTCCTCGTCCCATACCCTCCTGATGTCAGGGTTCACGACAATCTCTCCGGATGAACCGTCTGAGAGGGTGAAGCGGCTGATGTCCACATATTCTACCGAGCCCTCGGCTTCCGGCCTGTCCCCGGAATAGAACACCACATCCGTGTCCCCGTCATTGTCCAGGTCATATTCTCCGGTGCCGGCGATATATGCACCATGGCATGTCCTGGTGAAGAGCTGGCCTTCCTTCCACCTCATTATGTCGTAATATCTGAAACCTTCGAGGAAGAGTTCGACCCTTCTCTCACGCCGCACTTCGAGGATTGCTCCTTTGTATGCTCCGGTGACATTGGGATACTGGTCGGCAAGGAACGGGTCAGGATTGGCGATGGCATCATCGAGATCCATGTTCGGCATTCCGACCCTGTCGCGCAGGAGCTTGACAGAACGGTCTATGTCTGACTGGGAGAGGGTCCCGAGTTCAGCCTTTGCCTCTGCGAAATTCAGCAGCACTTCCGCATATCTCATGTATGGGAGACAGTTGTCCCCGTTGACAGTCGTAGTGTTCGTCACATATTTCGAGAGCTGGTAGCATGTTTCGGTGTCTGAGAACACCGGCTGCAGTACGGTCTCGCTTCCGGGATAGGTATATCCCTGTGTCCTTATCGACTGTGACAGTCTCGGGTCCCTGTCCTGGGTGGATTCATAGAAATCCTCTGTCGCATATCCCTCCCTTTCGGTATATCTCGTGCCATCGGAGCAGAGGTATGACAGGAACATCGCCCGCGTCATGCTCGGGTGGGAGTATGATGGCCCCTGGATATGCAGGTTCAGATAATGGTTCATGCTCAATGTGTTGTTGAATGTCTTGGCAAGGATGAACTCCTCGCATGGCCTGTTCATCAGGAACATGTCCGCATACGGCCGGTCAGAGCCGGTGTAAAGGGAATAGCCTCCGGTGCGCATCATTTCATCCGCCGTCTCAGCACAGTCCTCCAGCATGGTCTCCCAGCCATCCTGACCCCTGTATTTGCGCCATGTGCCCTCGAACAGGCAGGCCCTTGTCTTGAGCAGCATCGCCGTCCAGCGCGATACCGTGCAGGCATCTTTGGTGTCCGGGGCGTATTCGATGGCATAGTCGAGGTCCGTTATGATATTGGAATATACAAGGTCTCTCGAATCCCGTGCTTTCATCAGCGATTCAGTGTCATTCTGCTCTATCACCGTATCGTACCATGGCACTTCTCCGAAACGCTTGAGTTTCTCGAAATAGAACCAGGCTCTCCAGAAGCGGGCTACGGCATCGTAGGTCCTCCTAGCAACCGCATCATCGCAGTTGGATGAATGTCCAAGGAAAAAATTGATGCTTCTCAAGGCAGACCATGACCAGCCTCCCCCGCTTCCCGGGGTGTATCTGAGGCCTGAATATTCTACGGGAACGGTAGTCGCCGCAATATCGTCACCCTGGTCGACCGTGCTGGTTATGGAGGTGACTATGTCCGGGAGATTCTCGGAATAGAACCTGTTGCAGTAGGTAGCCAGTTCGTTCTCGTTTGTGAAATAGTTTTCAGGAGACAGGTCCGACAGCGGATACCTCTCGAGGTAGGCATCGTTGCATGATATCGCAAGCACTGCTGCAACTGACAGTACCGTGCCCCTTTGCAATATATGTGATATCTTCATTTTCATGATATGGGAAATTAGATGTCAGAATGAGAATTCGACTCCGAAAGAGAATGTCCTGCTGAAAGGATAGGTCCTTCCGTCACCGCTGAGGGTCTCTTCCGGATCCATGTACTTAGTCTCCAGAGGGGACCATGTGAAGAGGTTCTCCCCAGACAGATATACCCTGATTTTCTTGAAATGTATCTTGTCCAGGACTTTTCTCGGCAGGGTATATCCGACAGTCAGGTTGCGCAGCTTGCAGTATGCCACGTTCTGGATATACTGTGTATTGGCGTTGCCAAGCTCGCTGGAGGCCGCATATCCTCTCAGGCGCGGGAAGTATGCATCCGGATTGTCCGCCGACCATATCTTGCTTTCGAAGTCTGACGGCAGGAAAGATACATAAGGACGGGAATAAGGTCCCCAGAACATTGTCGCTTCCGCACCCGGCACCCAGTTCTTGTAGCCGATACCCTGGAAGAAGGCGTAGATGTCGAATCCGTACCAGTTCAGGGAGAGAGTGAGTCCGAACGGGAATCTTGTGGATGAATTGCCGATTATCCTCCTGTCTCCCGGATCATCCACCGTGCCGGCCCCGCCGTTCACCACCTTGTCCCCGTTCAGGTCCACCCAGCGTGAGTCACCGGCATAATACCCTGGAATCTCGCGCGCAGCCACCTGGGTCATGTTGATTGTGGATGTATATTCCATTGCCTCGGCATCAGTCGCAAAGCGTCCATCTATGGTGTAGCCCCAGATTTCACCGAGTTTCTGTCCCTCGTAATACTGGCTGAGCAGCCGGGTAGGGTTGTTGAACCTCGTTATCCATGTCTGCGAGTCGGAAAGCACGGCCTTGATGCTGTAGCTGAACGGGCTGCCGGCAAGGTTGAAGCTGTCCCTCCAGCCGACAGAGAGCTCGAAACCTCTTGTCACGAGGTCCGCCGCATTCTCTTTCGGCTCTGTCGCCCCGAACACGTTAGGCAGTGCCGGTCCCTGTGTGAGCATTCCTGTAGTGGCCCTGCTGTAGAAGTCAAGAGTGAAATTGAACCTGTTCCTGAACATGTCCAGGTCGAGTCCTATGTTGTTGGTGGTCACTGTCTCCCATGTGAGATCCCCTGCTACAGGGTCAGGGACGCTTGCCTGTTTGATCCTGTTGCCGTCGCTGTCGAGCCATGAGGAGTCGTTGATGCTCATGGTGGAAATGTAGGCATAGTTGGCGACATTCTGGTTGCCGAGAGTCCCGTAGGAATACCTTATCTTGAGGTTGTCTATCACCTTCCTTGCAGGCTGGAAGAATTTTTCTTCGCTGATCCTGTATCCCACCGAGAACGATGGGAAGAATGCGAACCGGGAGTTCTTCGGGAATCTGGATGAACCGTCATACCGTCCGCTGAATTCGGCGAGATATTTTCCTCCGAAATCGTAGTTCAGCCTGATGAAGGCCCCTCTCAGTGCATATTCGGACTGTCCTCCGTACCATTGCGGAGAATCCCCTACCGCGAGACCTATGTCATTCAGGTTTTCAGAGATTATGTTCTTGGGAGCGACCGTTATGTTCTTGTAGTGGTAGTCCTCCTGGTTGAAACCGAGCATCGCCCCCACATGATGACGGCCGAAAGTGTTGTCGTATGTGGTGAAGATGTTATATATGTTATAGTCCCTGTTCCTGCTCCAGTCGGTGAGCTGGTCCCTCTGCAAGGCATCCCAGTTCCATGTGACGGATTCTCCGGGATACAGGGAATATGGTACTGCCACTGACCTGTACCACCTTCTCGTATCAGTGTTGTGATAGGTATAGTTGGCTGTCACCGTCCATCCTTCCATGAGCCTGAACACAGCCTCGAAGGTGGTATAGAAGTCCGCTTCGGACTCCTGTCCCTTGGATTTGCCGTAAAGCTGTATGGCGTGGAGCCCGAACCCCATGGTGTAGTTCGACATCTCGGAGTTCCCTGTAAGCGAACCATCCGGGTTCACCGGCACATACTGGGGATGGTAATGGTAGTACGGTGAATAGAACTGCGCATCCGAGCTCCCGATAGGATACTCGTTGTCAGGTGTATAGCTCTGGTTGAAACCGGTCCAGTCGTACCGTGTCTTGTAGAAACGGGTCGTGTTGGAGACTGTCAGCCATTTAGTGATGTCTGTCCCTACCTTGACCATCATGCCGTACTGCCGGTACTTGTCCGGTGCGATGCGGAAGATGCCCTGCTCCTCGGAATAGTTGCCGGAGATGAGATATCTGACTTTCTTCTGCGTACCGGAAACGCTCAGGGAATGCTGTGTCTTCGGGCGGAACCGCTGGTAGAAATAGTTGAACCAGTCGAAGTTGCCGTAATAGTTGTATCTGTCTTTCCCGTTCACGTTCGAGACCACCACCCACGGCCGGTCGGGGTTCTCCACCTTGTCGTTCCTCCTGATGTACAGTTCATTCCACTCGGCATCGCTGTAGCTGAACAGATGCGAGCCTTTTGTGTTGAAGAACGCCTGGTCATTGATGCGGGAATTGGTCCATGCATCCGTTACGAAATCAGTGCAGACGGCATGTGTCGATACGCCGAAGCTGCCCTGGTAGTCCACATTCACTGTCCCTTCCTCCGCGCTCCTGGTCGTGACAAGTATCACCCCGAATGCAGCCCGCGCTCCATATACGGCGGATGCTGACGCATCTTTCAGGACGGAAATGCTCTCCACATCATTCACATTGATATTGTCGAGTGAGCCGGGGATACCATCTATCAGTATCAGAGGCTCACCGCCGTTGATCGAGCCAGTCCCCCTGATGTTAATGCTGCTGGAGGAGCCGGGCTGGCCGGATGAAAACGATATGTTCAGGTTAGGGACCTGGCCCTGCAATGCCTGTGTCATTTTCATTACAGGCCTGTCCGCCATCTCTTCAGCCTTGATCTGGCTTACCGAGCCTGTGACATTCACCTTCTTCTGGACACCGTAGCCGACGACGACCACCTCATCGAGGGTGGAAATGTCCTCCTGCAATGTCAGAGACATATTTGCAGTGGCACTTGAGGCTGGGATCTCCATCTCCTTGAATCCCAGCAGGGACACTACAATCATATCTCCGTCAGGCACCTCGATCTCGAACCGGCCGTCGAGGTCGGTCACCGCAGAGATTGTCCTGTCGTCCCGGTCATAGACCATCGCGCCTATGAGCGGATTGCCTCCGGCATCGGTTATCCTGCCTTTTGCAAGCCGGAGCTCCTGTCCGGAATGCCTGGAAAGCAGGATGTAAGAATCACTGATGGTGTACCGGATATCTGTCCCTTTCACCATCTGGTCGAGTGCTTCGGCAAGAGGTGCATTGTCCACGATGACGGTGACTTTCACTGTCAGGTCGACATCCTTGTCCGAGCCGAAGAGATAACGGGTCTGTTTTTCGATTTCTGTCATGACTTTCTCCATCGTTACATCTTCCATGTCCAGAGAGACCCGGACCGTCTGTGCAGCCAGTTTTCCATGGACAGAGAAGCATAGGAAAGACATGACAAGTGTCAGGCAGATTTGCCGGACAATTATTTTCTTCATAAATTTGTGGTTTTGGGGCGGCTGTGCCGCTTCATTGTTCAATCGTCGAATTTCCAGTAGTGGTTGGACAGCCTGCAGGTGTTGCAGCGCCTGCGGGCTTTTTTTGTCCTGTGACGGTGTCGGTTATCCTGTGTCCATAATCATGTCGGTTCAGTTGTTTCATATATCTTACATCCGCAATGAGCGGATTCATGTCAGTCTATATAAATGACATTCCCTGCACTGTCATATATCCAGTTGAAATCCGTCGTCTTGGACAGAAGCTCCATGGCCTTGGAGATGCCATCGGATATCCTTATCCTGAGCCGTCCGTAGCCTATCTCCGGCAATGTATCCCTCCTTATGACAATCTTTATGTTGTAGTACTTCTCGAATTCTTCCATAAGACGGTCGAAAGGCATCCCTGCTGCGGATATGATGCCGTCAGTCCACAGATAGCTGTCCGTGCTCTCCAGCCCGGATATTTCCAGACCGTCATCGGAAAGCACGGCAATCTGGTCCGGAGACATCATGTACCCCTGGCCTGTATTCCTGTCCAGCAGGGAGATGCTGCCCTCCATCAACGCTGCCGAAAAGCGTCCCCCGTCCTCATCTGCAATGACATCGAACCTGGTGCCGAGCACCTCTATGTCATATCTGAATGTCTCCACGACAAAAGGCATGTCCTCATTATGGCTCACATCGAATATCGCCTCCCCATCGAGGCTCACCCTCCTCTCATCCCCGAAGAATACGGCCGGATACTCTATCCTGCTGTCGGCATTGAGATGGACGGTCGTGCCATCCGACAGGGTGAGGGTCGTTATCTGGCCCGGACTGTTGGAAAATGCCAAAGTGCTATGCCCGACCAGCTCCCGTATCGGGCGTGTGAAAAAACGGTCAGAGATGAAGAACCCGATGACAAGGGAGGCGGCTATCCCGGCAGCCATACCTGCCGTCCTGAGGATGCGTTTTCTCCTCTGCATATACCGCTCCGCATCCCTGCGGACTTTCTCCACATCCTTTGAGGACAGGAACATCTGGCTTACAAGAAATACATCGTATGCTTTCCGGAATTCTTGCTCATTTTCTTCGCTTTCTTTGAGCCATCTGCCGAGCATGTCGGCTTCCTCTTCTGTGTTCTCGTTCTGGAAGAATCTGAACATCAAGTCTCTGTCAACTTTCATATCAAGCATTTCGATAGGTGTGTCTGTATATTCCGTTCAGGATTTTTCCTGACTTTCATATATAAATACACGCAACTCCACTTGATTCCTTACAGGAAAAGCGATTTTTTGTCAGGTAACCAAAATTTAATGTATGACAGACGGATTTATCCCTGCGATTTCGTATTTTTACGGCCAAATCCAAAGCAGATGGCAAAGACGGAAGAATATGAACAGGTGATATTCAAGAGGGTTTTCAACGAGAACAGGGAAATGCTCGAGAGAATCGCGTATTTTTCCGTCAGGGACAAGGAGGCGGCCAAGGATATAGTCAGCAGCGCGTTCCTGAAAATGTGGGAGATGCGCGGGACACTGGATACCGGCAGGCTGCTTCCTTATATCTATGTGGCTGTCAGGAATGCCTGTATCAACTGGCGCAGGGATTCAGCCACACATCATGACATATTCGAGAACATCAGGCGGAGGGAGAAGTCGGCTATGGAATTCTATACGAAAGCCATCGAAAGCTGCAATCCTGCAGAGCTGTATGTGGAGGATATCCTGTCCATCTGCAGGGAACGTCTGGAGCAGCTGCCCCCCCTGACAAGGCTGATCTATATCAGAAGCAGGGTGGATGGAATGACATACAAGGAGATTGCCGAAGCCCTCGACATATCTGTGAAGAAAGTGGACAACAGCATCCAGTCCGCCCTGAAAGACCTGAGGGTCGCTCTTGCGGACTATCTTGATGTATTCATCCTTTTTGCCCTTGCTTCCGGCTTCCGGACAGTCGTCTGAACCTGCCGCAATCCTGCCGCATCATGCACTGCCGGCAGCCGGTCAGGCAGACATTATCAGAAATTCAACGCCAGACCTGCCCCGTGCCTCTGCAGCCCGACGGAAAGGCTGACGTCCGGCCTTGCGTTACATGCCTCCACCATAGAGTCGAGCCTCTTCCTGTAGACACAATAGACTGTCGCCCCTGTGGCAAGGCCGAGGATGCCCGTGCCGGTCATCACGAGACCCGCGACAGCCACCCCCTTGAAACAGCTGTCAATGCTGAAGTCCGGAGTCTCGCCGGAGAGCGACGCCAGCGGAGCGAAAAAGACAGCCCCTACACCGACGGCCAACCCTTCCGCGAGAAGTCCTGCCGCCCCTACGCCGAGGGTAAGCAGTCCGGCCCCCGTCAGCGAGCCGGATGCGATCAGCAGGCCTTTCCCGGCCTTGAATCCCCTGCTGTCCCTTACCCAGTCCCGGTAAGTAAGGCCTTCCGTATTCCGGAACATTGCGCTGACCTGCCCGGAAGTCAGCATGGTCCCATCAGCAGAATACAGTTTCGCGCCTCTGCGGTATATATCGTTGTACTGGGCTGATGCAAGATATGCATCAGCCATTGCAATGGCCGCCAGGACCAGAATCAACATAAGTCTTTTCATGGAAAAATAATATCAGGATAAAAAGGACTGCACCATGTGGCCGGGAAAGCTGATGGTGCAGTCTGTATAAGTTCGTGTCGGAAACGGCTACCACTCGAGGATACGGCGGAAGTCGTACTTCTCCGGATCGGCTATGTATGCCTTTGCAGCCTCGTAGTCGTCAGGAGTGATGTAATGGGCGATGTAGTTGTAGTAGTTCTGGGCGGTACCTGCATTGATATCCACGACCCGAGGAGGAATCTTCCCTGTCTCAGTGTCCTGGAGGTCAGCAAGATAGAGCGGAGACACATTGCCGTAGGCATCCACATACACCATGCAGCCGGTCTTGCCCTCGCTGAAGAGCTGATAGACTCCCATTGCAAGCTCCGTGCAGTATGTAAGGTCGTATGCCACAGGGTCCTGGCAGCGGACATCATATCCGATCTCCACCGGACGGGTCTTCACCTTCATCCCGAGCTTCTTGAGCTCCTTCTCAAGCAGGTCGTTGAAAAGCACGGCCTTGGATACCTTGCCGAGCTCCGGATGCCCGTGCTCATCGTATGTGAAATGGATTCCTGCATCGGCAGCCTCCTTTGCCACCTCCTCGTTATGGAAGAGACCCTCGGCAGCCACGACAGTACCGTAGTTCACTCCCATGATCTTCCTCTTGACGATAGCCGAGATGGTCAGCCTGATAATCTTGTCAAGGGTCATCCCTGTCTTGTTGAACATCTCCGGGATAATGGTCATCGGGCAGTGGGTAGCCTCACCGATACCTAAGGCAAGACTTCCGCATGTACGTCCCATTGCGGAGATTATCAGCCAGTTGCCTGAAGTGCGGGCATCCTCGTAGATAGTCCTTGCAAGATGCGCCCCTTCGTTCTTCGCTGAATTGTATCCGAAAGTAGGGGTGTTGTTCGGCAGAGGAAGGTCGTTGTCGATTGTCTTCGGGCAATGGATATTGGCGATAGGATAGTTCCTTGCGGCCAGGAACTTCGAGATCCTGTTTGCTGTTGAAGCCGTATCATCGCCACCTATTGTCACGAGCAGCTTTATATTGTTCTCCTTGAAGAGGTCAAGATTGAAGTTCTCCTCGAAATCCTTGTCGGTCGGCTTGAAGCGGCTCATTTCAAGGTAAGAACCTCCCCTGTTGAAATAGCGGTCAGCCTTGAAGAAGTCGATGTCCTCGGTGCGGGCGTTCTTGCTGAACAGACCTGAATATCCGCCGTGAAGGCCGATGACCCTGTAACCTTTGGTCAGGAAAGTCTTTGCCACACTCATAGAAACGGAGTTCATTCCCGGTGCAGGACCGCCTCCGCAGAGAATAATAATTGCATCTTTCATATCGTACTGAATTTATAATAAATGTCCTTGTTCATTGATTTTGCGCCCGTGGACAACTGTCCCCCGATTTTCGCGATGCAAAATTATCCATTTTCGTCAAATTTCAACGAAAAAATCGTTAATTTTGTAAGTTATTTCGTTTCGCCACAGACAGAGACGGCAGAAGACACGCAATGGACAGAGAACAGGCTAAAATACGCATCAGGGAACTCAGGGACATCATCAACGAGAACAACCGCAGATACTATGTGGAGAACAGCCCTGTCATCAGTGACTACGAATTCGACATGCTGATGAACGAACTGATCTCTCTGGAGAAGCAGTATCCTGACCTCGTGACCCCAGATTCGCCGACGCAGAAAGTGGGGAGCGACCTTGAAAAACCTCGTGGAGACAAAGGCATCAGCCAGCCGGGAAATCCGGCCGAGAATGCAGACGGGGGACACCGGAAAGAATTCGCCCAGTATCCGCACAGATATCCCATGCTCTCTCTCGGCAACACCTACGACATGTCTGAAGTGGAGGCTTTTGTGGAGAGGGCGGCAAAAGGCCTTGGCGGCAGGACATTCACATTCTCCACTGAACTGAAGTTCGATGGGACAGCCATCTGTCTGACATACAGGCACGGGAAACTGTACAGGGCGCTCACCCGGGGTGACGGGGCCATCGGGGATGATGTCACCGTCAATGTGCATCATATCTCCAATATCCCGACAGTACTCTCCGGCTCGGGCTGGCCGCAGGAATTCGAGATAAGAGGCGAGATATACATGCCTTACAAGGCTTTCGACAGACTGAACGCAGAAAGGGAGAGGGATGAGGACCCTCCTTTCGCCAATCCGAGGAACGCGGCTTCCGGGTCTCTCAAGCTGCTGAATCCGGCTGAGGTAGGGCACAGGGGGCTGGAATGTACCCTGTATCATCTGCTCGGGGAGAACCTCCCGTTCGATACGCATGACCAGGCCTTGAATGCTGCCGCATCCTGGGGGCTTCCGGTATCCGACAGGAGGAAGGTCTGCAGGGACATCCATGAGATAGAGGAATATATCAGTTACTGGGACACAGAAAGGAAATTCCTCCCGTTCGCCACAGACGGGATTGTGATAAAAGTCAATGAACTGGCGTATCAGAGGGAGCTGGGATACACCGCAAAGTTCCCGCGGTGGGCCGTGGCGTACAAGTTCCAGGCTGAGAGGGCGCTGACGAAGCTCCGCTCGATAGACTATCAGGTCGGGAGAACAGGCGCAGTGACTCCGGTAGCGAACCTGGATCCGGTGCCGCTCTCCGGGACTACCGTAAAAAGGGCTTCCCTGCATAACCTCGACCAGATGAGGCTCCTCGACATCCGGATAGGAGACTATGTGTATGTGGAGAAAGGCGGAGAGATCATCCCTAAGATAACAGGAGTGGAACTGTCGGAAAGAGGGAAAGATGTGACTGTCCCGGTATTCCCGGACAGGTGTCCGGACTGCGGCACCCCCCTCGTGAGGGATGATGGGGAGGCAAAGTTCTTCTGCCCGAACACGGATGGCTGCCCGACACAGATAATGGGCAAGCTGGTGCATTTCATCAGCCGCAAGGCGATGAATGTGATGGCGGGAGATGCCACGATAGAACAGCTGTACAGGCTCGGGCTGGTGAAGACCCCGGCGGATTTCTACAGCCTGACCAGGGAGGACCTCCTCAGGCTCGATGGCTGGAAAGACCGTTCCGCGGAACGCTTTCTCGCGAGTCTGGAGGCATCGAAAGCCACTCCGTTCGAGCATGTCCTGTTCGCCCTCGGCATAAGGTATGTCGGGGAGACTACCGCCAGGTCGGTGGCAAGGCATTTCGGGAGCATTGACGCCATTATGGCGGCAGACCGCCAGACACTGCTTGCCGTGGATGATATAGGAGATGTGATTGCGGACAGCCTGCTGGCATATTTCGCAGACCCTGCCCATATCAGGGAGATAGAAAGGCTCAAGGCTGCCGGACTGAAGTTCTCCATCGATGAAGGGACAGGGACTGCGGCATCCTCGGCACTTGCAGGGAAGACCATCGTGATAAGCGGCAATTTCAGCATTTCACGGGATGAGATGAAGGCCTTCATAGAGAAGCACGGGGGGAAGAACAGCAGTTCCGTCAGCGGGAAGACATCATATCTGCTTGCAGGCAGCAAGCCGGGACCGGAAAAGATGAAGAAGGCGGAGCAGCTTGGCATCCCAGTCATTGCGGAGGAGGACCTGAGGAAGATGACAGAGGACGCTTCGGCCGGTATCACCGAGGGCGAGGCAACGGCGGGGATGGGCGACAGAACAGCGGATGGGACAGGCCTTGCCGGGGATGCGGCAGACGATACGGGAAAAGGACAGCTGACATTGTTCTGACAGGAGGCAGAAGCAGACGGATGAACAGACTCAGGCATTACAGCGACATTGTGAGGCAGTTTTTCGCCCAGGATATCTGGAAAGTCAACCTTGAGGAACTTTCCAGGGCAAAGGCGAAGACTATAAAGTATATCAAGGTCCTGCTCATCACCATCAAGACATTTTCCGCAGAGAAGATAGGTTTCCAGGCTGTTGCGCTGAGCTTTTTCGGCACAATGGCGGTGGTGCCGTTTGTGGCCGTGGCGTTTGCTGTCACGGACGGGTTCGGGCTTTCCGACAAGCTCAGGGAACTCCTATATGCCAATTTCGATGGACATCAGGAGATAATCGATGTCCTGCTCACATACGCCAACAACATCATCACGACATCCCAGAGCAACGCTATGGGACTTATAAGCGCCCTCGTCTTTGTCTGGCTCATAATCTGGATGATGATGTGCGTGGAAAGGGTGTTCAACAACGTATGGAGGGTCCGGAAGTCAAGGAATTTCTTCAAGAGATTCGGGTTCTACCTGCTGATCCTGTTCATCGCCCCTTTCATCGTCATGCTGTTCTTCTCCGGCTCGATCATATACACCAATGCGTTCAAGAGCATCGGTCTCGGAGTGGCATATTTCGACACACTGTCCTCCATGCTTGCCTGGCTGATATTCTATGTCATCGCCACTCTGACCTTCTCTGCAATGTACAAGTTCATACCCAACTACAAGGTGCGGTACAGCCACGCCCTGCGCGCAGCTGCCATATCCGCCGTAGTCTTCACCCTGCTCCAGTACCTCTACCTCGAGACACAGGTCTTCGTGACAAGGCTGAACATGGTATATGGAGCAGTGGCAGCGATACCGCTTTTCATGTTCTGGATGAATTTCGGCTGGTTCATCATCCTCTTCGGAGCGGAACTTTCCTACGCGTTTCAGAATGTCAACAACTATAACCTTGAATGACAATGAGTTTCTCTGAATTCACACAACAAGACAATGAGGTCATAGCACGCGACTACGCAGACCTGAAGGAAGCAGCGATGAGACGCTGCGCCAACCAGGGTGAAATGGATGTGGTCCAGAAGGCTTTTGAATTTGCCAACGAGGCGCACAAGGGGGTACGCCGCCGCAGCGGTGAGCCTTACATACTCCATCCGATAGCCGTGGCCAAGATAGTGGTGACCAACATAGGTCTGGGATACAAGTCGATTGCGGCCGCACTGCTGCACGATGTTGTGGAGGACACCGCCTACACAGTGGATGACATCCGCAACCTGTTCGGGGACCGCATTGCCCTGCTGGTGGACGGGCTGACCAAGATCAAGGTTGTCCTCGACAATGATGCCAAGTCCGGCAGCAGAAGCATCCAGGCGGAGAACTTCAAGAGGATTCTGCTGACCCTGAACGATGATGTCCGCGTGGTCCTGATAAAGCTGGCGGACCGGTTGCACAACTGCCGCACTATAGAGTTCATGCCGGAATACAAGAGAGACAAGATATTGAGCGAGACTATGTTCATATTCATCCCTCTCGCCCACCGGCTCGGACTGTACGAGGTGAAATCCGAAATGGAGAACATCTGGCTCAGGTACAAGGAGCCGGAAGCCTTCAATGACATCACGGCCAAGATCAACCGCAATATGACCGACAAGGAGAAGGAGATAGATGAGTTCATTGTCCCGATTTCCTCCGCCCTGAAAGGTGCCGGTTTCAATTTCGAGATACGCAAAAGGGTCAAGACGGCTTATTCGATATGGCACAAGATGGTCACGAAAGGCATCACTTTCGACCAGGTCTATGACCTGTACGCAGTCCGCATCATTTTCACCCCGGATCCGGGAAGCACGGAGACAGAGAGGGACCAGTGCTACCACGTGTTCTCTATCATAACCGATATCTACAGATACAAGCCGGACAGGGTCAGGGACTGGGTGAAGCACCCTAAAAACAACGGATACGAAGCCCTGCACTGCACCCTTATGAGCCATTCCGGCATCTGGATAGAGGTACAGATACGTACCAGGAGAATGGATGACATTGCCGAGAAAGGTATCGCGGCCCACTGGGCATACAAGAAAGACGGTTTTGTCGGAGAGAATGAGAGCGAGATGGACAGGTGGATATCCAAGGTCAAGGAAATCCTCGTCAATCCTGATGTCAATGCTCTGGAGCTGCTGGACATCATACACAACGACCTCAATACCTCCGACATATTCGTGTTCACGCCTAAAGGTGAACAGAGGCGTATCCAGAAAGGGGCGACTGCCCTTGATTTTGCCTACAGCATCCATACCCACATCGGCAACACGGCCATCGCCGCGAAGGTAAACATGAGGCTTGTCCCGCTTTCATACATACTGAAGGGAGGCGACCAGGTGGAGATAATCACGGCAGAGACAGAGAAGCCCAAAAGGGAATGGCTGCAGTTCCTGCAGACTCGCAAGGCACGCAATATCGTGATGGACTATCTCAAGAGCGAACGCAACGACAGCATCAGGACAGGCAGGAAAATGCTCGAGGACCAGGTGACGACCCTTGGCTACAAACTGACAGACAAGGCGCTGCACAGGCTGATGGAGGGATATGGCATACCGGAGAACGAGCCGGATGAACTGTATTTCAGGATAGGGATAGGCCTGCTGAAACTCAACGACCTCGACAGCCTGCTGAAACAGTCTGCGACAAAGCCGAAACAATGGCTGTCGTGGTTCCGTTCAATGGGGAAGAAAGGCGGCTTTGTCATCAATGATGAAGGCGGGACAAGCCACCGCTATGTGATAGCAGGGTGCTGCAATCCTATCCCGGGAGACAGCGTGGTGGGATTCCTCGACCCTGACGGGACAGTGACCGTACACAAGAAGAGCTGTCCGGTGGCGAATGATGAAGCCGCTAAGCACGGAGACAGGATTGTGGTACCGGAATGGGAGGAGTCATCCCAGACATCCTTCCTTGTCCGCCTCTCACTCAGAGGGCTGGACAGGATCGGGATTATCAATGAAATCACCCGCTACATATCGTTCGTTATGAGCGTCAATATACGCAGCATCAACATATCCACCGACAACGGTGTGTTTGAAGGGATGATAGACCTCTATGTGCATGACAAGAAAGACCTGGACAAACTGACGAAAAAACTGGTGAAGATAGAAGGGATACAGAATGTGGTCAGGACTGACCTGTAACTATAATGGATATGGTAAAGAAGATACTGTCGAAATATTTTCCCGCGATTCCCGTGGGTATTGTGCTGGCATCGGTAATGTTCTCGCATTCCTGCGCCAACACCACGACACCACCCAGCGGAGGGCCGAAGGATACGATTCCGCCGGTGATAACCAAGCTCTACCCGCCTGACAGGGCGACGATGGTGCCGGTGCACAGGACTCAGCTCTCATTCACTTTCGATGAATATGTAGTAGTCAAGGAAAGGCAGAACATCTTCCTTTCCCCTCCGCAGGAAAAGGCTCCGGCATACAAGATAAAAGGGAAAAGCGTCGTAATATCGTTCGAGAATGACCTGGACTCCAACAGGACATATACCCTTGACCTTACAAATGCCATTGCAGACAACAACGAGGGCAATATGTTCCCCGGACTTACGCTTGCGTTCTCGACAGGGAGCGTGCTTGACTCAATGATGCTGACCGGAAGCGTATATGACTGCAACACCCTTATGCCTGTCAAAGGGGCTACGGTGATGCTGTACAGATACCAGGGTGACTCCACCACCGTAAACGACACGCTCACTGTCCCCGCTGACTCGGCCCTGTTCCTGAAAAGGCCGGATGCTGCCGCCAGGACAGATGACTGGGGATTCTTCTGCATCAGAAACATTGCCGACACCCTTTACAGGATGTACGCGATACTCGAAGAAAGTCCGAACAACATCTATGATCCGGACAACGACAGGGTCGCGTTCATCGATTCCCTGGTAAGGCCTGTAACTGTAGTGGATGACTCTCTGCCTGAAGTCATCAAATATCTGATGACGGATACCGTCGCCTGCCTTGCCAGAAGAAGCGAATACGAGCTGAATATGTTCAGGGAAACTCCGTCCAAGCAGATGATAGTCAACAGCGAGCGTCTCGGGGAAAGGACGGCGTACATCACGTTTATGGCTCCGTATGCAGATGTCGACTCCATCTGGATACGGGGAGTGCCACAGGAAAAGCTCATTACACAGTTCAATCTGGAGAGAGACAGTCTTGAGATTTGGGTCAACGACCCGAAGGAGCAGCCGGATACCTTGTTCCTCAATGTATCGTATATGAAGACCGATACGCTCGGGCAGCTCTCCCCTTTCATCGAGGAGGTCAAGCTCACCAAACCGCGGCAGTCGGCTGCAGCCAAGAGTGCCAGACGCGACATAAAGAAAGAAGACACGACGACAGTGTTCACTATAACGGCCGAGCCGGAGACCGTGGAGCAGTACGGTTTCCAGATAGAGTTCAAATATCCGCTCGTGAAGTCAGCCTTCGACTCTCTTGAGTTCAGATACCTCAATCCGCGCCAGCAGGAGTCCAAAGGAGAATATACCGTCGAACAGGACAGTCTCAACCTTAGGAAGTATATAGTGAGACCTGTGGAGAAACTGATGCCTGGATATGAATATTTCCTGAAGGTGCCTTCACGGAAATTTATGGATATCAACGGATTCTATAACGACAGTTCCGAAGTGCAGGTGACTCTGCCTAAAGATGACAAGCTCAGCTCTCTCTCCCTTGTGCTCTCCGGAGTGCAGAACAAGTATATTGTGGACCTGCTGAACGAGAACCGGGACAAGGTGGTACGCTCTTTCATAATAGAGAACGACTGCACATTGCTGTTCCCGTATATCACGGCAGGGAAATACTGCATCCGCATCACCGAGGACCTTAACCGCAACGGGCTTGTGGATACCGGAAACGTACTTGCACGCAAACAGCCGGAGAAGGTCAAGCTCTTCAAGCTGGAAGATGGTACATTCCTGATAGACATACCGGAAATGACAGAACTGGAGCAGAGCATCGACATCGGAGAACTTTTCAGATAAGAGAGACGAATGATGAGAAAGATTTTGACTGTGTTTTTTTCCATTGTATCCTGCGTGGCAGTATATGCGCAGGAAGACACCCTGGGCATTGCGGAGATTGAGATATCTGAGGATTCCGTTGTCTTTTCCGATGCCTACCTCGACTCGCTGGATATACGCAAGAAAAGCGTCATCAACGACTATACCCTCATCGGTGTGCAGTACGGGGTGGGGCTGAACCAGATGAGCTGGAATCCGAGGATGGAGCAGAAGATGCAGTTCGTGCCGGTCAATTTCGGGGTCACATGGACAAGGTTCTGCAAGATGTTCGGATACATGCCGTATTTCGGTATCCAGGCAGGGCTTTTCTATGCCAAGGAAGGCTACAGCCTTGATGAGGAATATAATGTGGAGGGGGCGACGGATGTGCTGATGGATGTGGTCGAAGTCCCTGTCCTGGCGCATTTCCATTTCGATTTCTGGAAAATGAAGCTTATGGCTAACATCGGATTCTACGGCAGCTACAGGCTGAATATCCAGAGAATGGGGCCTTCTGTGCTGCCGGCGGTGGAGAATTCGTTCCTGTCCACAGACAGAAGGTTCGACTACGGCATCAAGGGAGGGGCAGGTTTCGGCTTTGTGTTCGACCCGGTGGAAATACATATCACTGCAATGTACAAATACGGTTTCGGTTCCCTTTATGAGCCGAACTATTACAGCGAATATTATTACCGTTTCGCATCGGTATCGAATATCGTCATCTCGGTAGGAGTCCATTTCCAGCTGACGAAACGGACAGGGAAGACAAGTCACCAGCTCAGGAGGGAGGCAAGGGAAATCTTTCAGGAAAGGAAAAGTCCTGCGGCTTCTTCCCCTGTCTCTGAATGACATCACGGATCCCAAAGACACAGGATATGACAAGCATTACAGTAAAAGCGGGAAATGTAGCAATCGGAGGAGGCAATCCGATAGTAGTACAGACTATGTGCAACACGCACACATCGGATGTGGAAGCGACGCTCGGTCAGTGCAGGAGACTGTACGGGGCAGGTGCGGAAATGATACGGCTCACAGTACCCGGTCCAGGAGACATAGCCCCTCTTAAAGAGATTCACCGTCGCCTCAGGGAAGAGGGCATAGACACTCCCCTCGTGGCAGACATACATTTCTCATCGGAAACTGCAATCGAGGCTGCCAAGGTCGTTGAAAAGGTAAGGATCAATCCAGGAAATTTCCACCGGGACCATCAGAAGGCCTGCGAACAGTTCTCAAGACTTGTCGCAGTATGCAAGGAGCACGGCACTGCCATCCGTATCGGGCTCAACCACGGCTCGCTCGGGGAAAGGATAACATCCCTGTACGGCAACACTCCCATTGCGATGAAGGAAGCCGCTATGGAGTGGATCAGAATGTGCATAACGAACAGTTTCTACAATGTCGTAGTATCCCTCAAGGCAAGTAACACAATTGTTATGGTGGAGGCTTACCGCCTGCTGGCAAAGGCGATGGAAGAGTCGGGAACCATCTTCCCCCTCCATGTCGGAGTGACAGAAGCCGGGAACGGGGATTCAGGAAGGATAAAGTCGATAGCCGGGATTTCAACCCTGCTTTCAGAAGGCATTGGCGATACAGTAAGGGTATCGCTTACAGAACCTCCAGAGAACGAGCTGCCGGTTGCCAGATACCTTGCAGACAGATACGGCCGCAGGCTCCATTCCTCAATGGTTTCCATCAATATAGAAGGACGGAAGGCGGTTGCGGCATACGATGCACCATCAAGAGACCGGCTGCTGATGGATTTCTCCGCAGATTTCGGGAAAATGCTGCTTGACCGCAAGATAGATGAGGTGGAACTCAAGGGGGCATATACAGGTGAAGACGGACAGAGACATCTGCTCGATGGTTCGGATTATGCCGCATACCTCGTGGATGAACTGATGCAGGCTTCCAGACGCAGGTTCTACAGGCCTGAATATGTCGCTTGTCCTGGATGCGGACGGACAATGTACAATCTTGAAGAGACTTTCAATGAAGTCAAGAGAAGGACAGCCCACCTGAAAGGTATGGTCATAGCAGTGATGGGCTGTATAGTAAACGGCCCGGGGGAAATGGCTGATGCCGACTGGGGCTATGTAGGAGAAGGCAACCATCGGGTCACAATATACAAAGGGAAGACCCCTGTTGCCAGACATATCCCCGAGACTGAGGCGATAGACCTGCTTCTTGCCCTCATAGAAAAAGGGTAGATATCCGTCAGTCTGAAATTTCCGGTGAAGTCTCCTGGTGGCTTCTCTTGACGATGACCTTGTCTATTCTGGCACCATCCATATCCACTACCTCGAACGAGAAGCCGTTCCAGTCGACTTTCTCGCCTGCCACAGGCACATGGTCAAGTTCCTCGAGTATGAGACCGGCCACCGTAGTGTATTCGGAGTCTTCAAGAAGGTCGTCATCCAGGTCGAAATGCCTCAGGAAGTCGTAGATAGGACACTGTCCATCCACAAGCCATCCATCATTCCCCTGACGGGCGACAATGTCCGGCTCTTCGCCGTGGTCGTTCACATTCCCGACCAGCTCCTCGATTATGTCCTTGAGGGTTATTATTCCTGAGCACAGGCCGAACTCGTCGCAGATGAGGGCACGGCTGACATGCCTGCGCTTCATTTCCTCGAGCACGGTGTAGACATTCATGTTCTCATGGAAATACACAGGCTCGTGCATCATCTTCTCC
Source organism: uncultured Bacteroidales bacterium (assembly GCA_944325435.1). Taxonomy (GTDB): domain Bacteria; phylum Bacteroidota; class Bacteroidia; order Bacteroidales; family UBA932; genus Cryptobacteroides. Next base: position 38,278 of record CALVAC010000016.1, read on the forward strand.
AGGTCGAACGAGCCTTTCCCGAGATTCAGGACAAAGTCCTTGAGGCTCAGCACTCCTATCACATGGTCAAGGTCCCCGTCTGCTACAGGATATTCCTCATAGAGGTTCTCCTCTATCGTCCTGCGGACCTCGCTCTCATCCATCTCTTTCTCCAGCCATACGATGTCGCTCCTGTGGGTCATAATCGTGCTGACCTTCTGGTCACCGAGGGTGAACACATTCTCGACGATATCCTGTTCCATCGGCAGCACCTCGCCCTCATCGGTACCTTCCTGTATGATCGAGCGTATCTCCTCCTCCGTCACCTTGGTCTCCTGGTTCTGCAGACGCAGAGCCTTGGATATGAGATGCGTCGTCTTGGAGAGTATCCATACGAACGGGGATGCTATCACTGAAATGAAACTCATCGGCCCTGACACGAACCTGGCCACTTTCTCGGATGCGCTCATCCCTATCTTCTTGGGCACCAGTTCCCCGAATATGAGGGTCAGGAAAGTTACTATGACCACGATGATACCTTTCGCAAGGGAATCCGCCGCACCGGCCGACATGCCGGCCCGTTCAAACACATCCGCAAATTCGGCAGCTATCCTGTTGCCGGAGAATATACCGGTGAGGATTCCTATGAGGGTTATCCCTATCTGCACTGCGGAGAGAAACCTGTCAGGGTCCGAAGCCAGTTTCAAGGCCCTCTTCGCGTTGCTGTTGCCCTTGTCGGCATCGGCCTGCAGATTAGATTTCCTTGCAGAGATCAAGGCGATCTCGGACATGGCGAAAAAACCGTTCAGAAGAATGAGAAGGAGGATTATAAAAATTTCATCCATAGTTATTTCTTTAATTCGGCTATGACCGTCTCGCAGGCCCTGACCTCATCGCCGATATTGACTTTGATGTCGCTCCCGAGCGGAAGATACATGTCTATGCGGGAACCGAATTTGATTATTCCGCATTGCGAACCCTTGGTCTCTGTATGCCCCACTTTTGCATAGCATACGATCCTTCTGGCGAATGTTCCTGCAAGCTGTTTGAAGAACACCTCTCCTGACGCGTTCCTGATGGCCATTGATGTGTGCTCGTTGAGTTCCGATGCCTTCGGCAGGAAAGCCAGAAGATATTTTCCTGGATGGTACTTGTAGTAGGTCACTTCTCCGGAGATCGGCCAGAAATTGACATGGACATTGAAGAAGTCCATATAGACCGACACCTGGATGCATTCGCCTTTTATGTATTCTTTCTCATAGACTTTCTCTATTATCACGACTTCTCCATCAGCGACGGAAGTCACCATATTCTCCCCTTCTGCCGTATGCCTCCTCGGGACACGGAAAAAGAAGAATACGAATATCATAAAGAATATCAGAATGGCAGATATGGGATACGATATGAACTGGTACGCAATAAAATGCAGGCTGAGATATATCAGCAGCCCGCAGAAAAGCCATATTGCGGCTATAGTTCCAAGACCATCCTTGTGTATAGTCATAGTATCCTACGATTCAGATTGCAAAAATATAAAAAATCTTTGACATAATGAAAGCTACAGCAGCCTGGTCATCTCCATAAAGATGATGCCCATCGGCAACGCTGTCAGGGCACTGTCAAACCTGTCCAGATATCCTCCGTGCCCCGGTATGCTGTTGCCGGAATCCTTGACTGAATAGTGCCGTTTCCACTGGGACTCTATCAGGTCCCCGTAGACACCGGATATGTTGATAACTATGGCGATAGAAATGGATTTCAAAAGGGACAGCTCCAGCAGTCCGGCGTAATGCAGTCCGACCGATACCAGAATGGCGACAGAGAATCCGCCCCAGAAACCTATCCAGGATTTTTTCGGGGATATTTCCGGAAACAGTTTCTTGCCGTATTTCTGGCCGAGGGTGCATCCGAACAGGTATGCACCGACATCCGAGCCCCATATTATCGCAAAGAAACAGAGCAGCAGCATCCCATCGTAGTTGCCTCTGCTGTCGAAGACGGCAAAGTTGGTCAACGCCATCGGGACAGCGATATAGAGTATGGCGGTGTACAGGTTGGCGAACTTCCCGAATTCCGTCTTGTCCTTGACATATAGCGAGTCTATCATCACCATAAAGACAGGGATAATCGAAAGGATGACCATCCTCCCCGGGATGTCATAGCTCTTGAACAGGAATGTCAATATGAAAAGCGTCACAGCCGCCAGTATCGCCAGCAGCTGTGAAAACCTGTAGGAAGTCCCCATAGTCATCCGGAAGAACTCGAACATCATCATCCCGGTAATCCACAGCATCAGTGCAGCGAAAGAGAACCTGCACCAGAGCAGGGCACCGATCATAATGGCGAGGAACCCTATTCCTGACAGGGTCCTGACAATCAGATTCTTCATAACTTTTCCTGTCCTTCTCCGGCCTCTGTGGTATCCGATGGATCAACCGGCTGCCCCTTCTGCGCATCTCCGGGTTCCTCTTCCGGAGCATCCATCAACGAATCCTTGCTCCCCTTACGCGGACCGAGTATCCTCTCCAGGTCATCAGCGAAGATCACCTCTTTCTCAAGGAGAAGGGCAGCAATCGCAAGGAATCCATCCTTATGCTCATCCAGAATCGCCCGCGTCCGGTCGTGTATTGTCCGTATCAGGTCCTTGACCTCACTGTCTATCAGTTCCGCCGTCTTCTCGCTGTACGGCTTGCCCAGCTCGAATCCTCTGGACCCAGTTGAATCATAGAAAGACACGGTACCCACCTTATCGCTCATTCCGTAGTATGTGACCATAGCGTATGCCATCTTGGTGAGTCTCTCGAGATCGTTCAGCGCCCCGGTGGATGGCTGGCCGTTCACTATCTCCTCTGCGACCCGGCCTCCTATCAGCGAACACATCTCATCGTACATCTGCTCCCTTGTCACAAGCTGTCTCTCCTCAGGAAGATACCATGCCGCCCCGAGGGACTGTCCGCGAGGGACTATGGTCACCTTGAAAAGAGGATTTGCATACGGAAGAAGCCAGCTTACCGTTGCATGTCCTGCCTCATGGTGGGCGATGGATTTCTTCTCCTCAGGAGTTATTATCTTGTCCTTGCGCTCCAGACCTCCTATTATCCTGTCCACGGAATCCAGAAAATCCTGTCTGTCGATCTCAGGCTTGTTGCGGCGTGCCGCAGTCAGGGCAGCCTCGTTGCAGACATTGGCGATGTCGGCCCCGGAGAAACCCGGGGTGTGCTTTGCAAGGAATGTCACATCGAAATCCTTTGCAAGCTTGAGTCCCCTTAGATGCACATTGAATATCTCTTCCCTCTCCTTGAGATCCGGCAGATCCACATGTATCTGCCTGTCGAAACGGCCTGCACGCAGCAGAGCCTTGTCAAGTATGTCAGCTCGGTTGGTAGCGGCAAGGATTATCACCCCTGAATTGGAATCGAATCCATCCATCTCGGTCAGGAGCTGGTTTAGGGTGTTCTCCCTCTCGTCATTGGATGAGAATCCGCCGTTCTTGCTCCTGGCGCGGCCTACTGCATCTATCTCGTCTATGAACACGATACACGGAGCCTTCTCCTTGGCCTGACGGAACAGGTCGCGGACCCGCGATGCGCCCACACCCACGAACATCTCCACGAAATCAGATCCGGATATGGAGAAGAACGGCACATTCGCCTCTCCGGCAACCGCCTTGGCCAGCAATGTCTTTCCTGTACCCGGAGGGCCCACGAGCAAAGCTCCCTTGGGAATCTTTCCGCCCAGAGCCGTATATTTCTGCGGGTTCTTCAGGAAATCAACTATCTCCATCACCTCTTCCTTCGCTCCATAGAGCCCTGCCACATCCTTGAATGTCACTTTCATATTGGTCTTCTCCGCCAGCTTGCCCGTGGACTTGCCCACGGCAAAGATATTGCCTGGCCCGGCACCGCCACCGAGATTGCGGTTCATTCCCCGGAACATGAAATACCACATCACTATCAGCAATATGGGAAACAGGAGCCATTCGAGGATTGTGCTCCACATCTTGCTGTCATTTTCTATCACCACCTTGAACCTGTCGGATTCAGGCAGGGAATCGTTCAGTGCCGAGAACATCTCCTCGGCATTGAAGCTGCTCGACACGAGAAAGAAAAAATGCGGAGACTTGGATGGCACCGAGCCGCCGAACTTGTCCGCGTATTTCTCGAGACGGTCGGGACGTACTGTGACCTTGCCCTCGAAGTCATTCCTCACGTATGTGATTTCCTTGACATCTCCAGCCCTGACCATCTCCTTGACATCCTCCCACTCGATTTTCTGCGGATTGGCTCCGCCCTGGTTGAAGAACATCCATATTATACCAAAAATCAGGAGAATATAGAGCCACGACATATTGAAAGAGATTTTCATCTGCTTCCTGTCCCTGCCTCCGTTCCTGTCTTTATCCTGCATATTGCCGTCCATCTGGCCTTTATTGTCCATCTGTCAATCCTTTTCCGTTATTCTTCCTTGAATTCTGTCCTGCCTGCATCAGCCCACAGGTCTTCCAGACGATAGAAAGCCCTGTATTCAGTCTGGAATATATGCACGACTATGTCCCCGTAATCGAGGATAATCCAGATAGCGTTCTCACGTCCCTGGCTCCTTATGACCTTCCTGTTGCACAGCTCTGCCATCCTATCCTCCACATTGTCGGCAATGGAGAGGACATTTGTCCCTGAATCCGCGTTGCACACAATGAAATAATCCGATATGGCTGTTCCTATCTTCTTCAGGTCAAGCGACACGACATCCTTTCCTTTCTTTTCCATCATCGCGTCTGCAATGACCTTCACTTCCTTGTTGTCCATCCGTAAATAATAATTGTTAATTTTGCGACCGCAAAGATAATCAAAATCCGCACCAATGAAAAGAGACTACCATATAATATGGCATAATACAATAGATTCCACAAATTCCGAGGCTGCCAGACGCATTTCTGACATTGACAATCTGTCAGTCATAGCGGCAAGACGGCAGACTGCGGGCAGAGGACAGAGGGGGAACACGTGGCATAGCACACCGGGAAAGAATCTGACTTTCTCTTTGACCGTGAAATGGGGACGGGACGGGGTTCCGGATATCAGGTCGAAAGACCAGTTCACCGTATGCAGGACTGTCACGCTTGCACTGACCGCCTGGCTGGAGGCAAAAGGTATATGCTCAATGATAAAATGGCCGAACGACATTTATGTGAACGACAGGAAAATTTGCGGAATCCTCATCGAAAACAGGATGCGCGGAGAATATCTGTCCGAAAGCATAATAGGTATCGGACTGAATGTAAACGAGACAGGATTTCCTGCATATCTTCCCAATCCCGTATCCGTCAGAGAAGAGACCGGGGCCATATATGACCTGGACCTTTGCCTTGAGGAGATACTCGTCTGTTTCGATGCCAGGCTGGATATGGCAGAGACCGCCGAAGGCAGGGCGAAGCTTGAAACTCTCTATTCGGACAGGCTCTACCGCAAGAATGAAGCACATCGCTTCATCGATATGGTTTCCGGCCAGGAATTCACAGGGGTGATATGCGGCGTTTCCGAATCTGCCTGCCTCATCGTCCGGATACAGAAAGAAGGCGGATCCTCTTGCATAAGAGAATTCGCCTTCAAGGAAATCGCCTATATCATCTGATGCTACAGCTTATTCGTTGAACACGACACGGAATCCGTTTATGACAGTCGCGGAGCCCGGAGAACCGTTGGACCGGCATGCCGAGCGGAATTCCTCATAGCCGGACTGGTAATGCTGCAGAGATGATGTGAACTGACAGCCTCTCACTGTTTTTTGAGACCCTTCTGTCTTCATGTAGTCAGTGGCTTCCTGAGGGTTCTCCTTTGCATCAGGATGGTCATCGTATGCCCATTTACCGTCCAGGCACCATTCAGCCACATTTCCGAGAATGTCATAGAGTCCCCACGGATTAGGCTCTTTCAGCCCTACTTCGTGCGTCTGGTCACCGGAATTGTCCCTATACCATGCATAGTCGCCGACAAGGCCCATATCAGTGCCCCAGAAATAAGGGGTCGTCGTCCCAGCCCTGCAAGCGAATTCCCATTGGGCTTCGCTCGGAAGCGACCCTCCTGCCCATCTCGCGAATTCCTTTGCTCCGTACCACGTGACGAAATTCATTGGGTAATCTCCTTTACCATCCTTTACGGTCCATAAGCCATCCTTGTACTCGCATTCCGGTTTTTTATCGAGGACGGCATACAGTAGACAAGAGGCTGGACCCCGTCCTCGTATGTCCCGTATCTCCAGTCTTCAGGCACATTCAGGGCATTGAGGAATGCCACGAACTGCGCCCTCGTATTTTGTCATCCTGAAATCCCTGCTGAAAGCGTATTCCTTGTAAAGGACTTGCTGCCTCCCGGGAGCAACTCCGTATCCTTGTCAAGAATCTCGTCATCTCCATAGGTCCTGCCTTCCTGAACAAACTCAAACAGACTGCTCCCTTCAGGAAGTGTCTGTGCCGGCAGAACGGCGCGGAATGCATATCCAGCATCAGATTTTCCGGATGACCGCATCCTGACATCAGCCGGAACACCTGAAGGGACAGCAGACCAGCCATCCCCGACCGTCACGGAAGTCTGCACTCCTTTCAGGGTGACGGTGAGGTCATCGGATGGGCCGCAGCCTTTTCCGCAAGGCGGCAGAATTATTTCGACAATGGACATCAGTGGCGTGAAATCAAGATTTACAGGCAATGTACTTTCAACGCCCGAAGCAGAGGCAGTCAGGATGGCATATCCGGAGAAATCCTCCAATCCGCTCTGGTCTTCAGGAACTGCAAACGCGATATCGGCAGGATTGTCAAGGTTTTCATTATACGGGTAATATGCGTATATGTCCACACCGTTTTCACCGGGCCAGCTGATGGAGGCGGCATCTCCGCACGACCATCCGGAACCATCATATTCCAGCTTCAGGTTATCCATCAGGTTCCCTGAAGGCTGGAGACCGGTTCCTGACTCAACTGCAAAAAGCCCGATGGCATCTTCCTGTTCCCAGCCATCTTTGAATGTCTCTCCGCAAGGAACTATCCCGATATTGAACTCCAGGCTTCCCGGATCTACATTTTCAGGAGAAGAAGGGACGGTCGGGATATCGGCCGGCCTCTCTTCTTTCCCGCATGCGCATACGCCTTGTACAGCTGCGCATAACAAGACTAATTTCACTTTTCATCTGACGATGTGCTGTTCCTGATTTTTCTGATAACTGCCGCCGGATCGTCCGCTCTGAAGACTGCGCTGCCCGCAACAAGGATGTCTGCCCCGGCCTCAGCAAGGACCGCGGAATTCTCCGGGGATACACCACCATCCACTTCTATTGCACAGTCCGCACCCTGCCTGCAGATCTCTTCTTTCAGTGCCGCCACTCTTGAATATGTGCTTCCGATGAATTTCTGTCCGCCGAAACCTGCAAATACGGACATGATCACAATGTATTTGCACAGCTTGATAAATGGAAAGAGCTTCTCGACAGCGATGTCGGGATTTATGGCAAGTCCTGGCTGCATTCCGTGTCTGAGGACAAGTTCAAGCACGGCAGCGGGGTTATCCACGGCATCGTAATGGAAACTCAGCATCTCAACGCCTGCACTGGCGAACCTTTCCACATATTTCTCGGGATGGACAATCATAAGATGTGCATCGAGCGGCAGGACAGCCTTTTTCGCTATGGCTTCAACGACAGGAAAGCCGTATGATATGTTGGGGACGAATGAACCGTCCATTATGTCCAGGTGGAAAAGATCCGCGGCGGAATTGACCATCTCCACATCTTTCTCAAGATGCAGGAAGTCTGCAGAAAGCATTGATGGGGCTACCTTTGGCATTTGCTATTCAAATTCGCTGACAATCCTGTCCAGCAGTTTCACAAACCTGTCCAGGGATGCAAGGTCTAGCCTTTCCCCTGGCGCATGGACTCCCCTGAGCGTGGGACCGAAGGATATCATATCGAGATCAGGGTATATGTCCAGAAACAGGCCGCATTCAAGACCCGCGTGGATGGCCCTCACGACAGGCTCGGTACCGAAAAGTTCCCTGTAAGTGTCCCTTGTCACCTGCAGTATGTGTGATTTCAGGTCCGGCTGCCAGCCAGGATACTCGTTCTCGTGCGTCACATCCGCACCTGCAAGCTCCATACATGCCTGCATCTTCTCACCGGCCGCCCTGCACGCACTGACAACCGAGCTTCTCTGGTTGGATGTGACAGTCACCGTCCTGTCTCCCGTCATCTTCACTGCAGCCAGATTGGAGGATGTCTCAACAAGACCGTCTATCTCGCGGCTCATAGCGAGCACCCCGTGAGGAGCGGCCACAAGCATTGACACCAGCCGCTGCGCATCAGCATCCGACATTGCTGCATACTCTCCCGTCACTTCCCTGCATTCACACGACATCTCAGGTTCGGTGGCCGCGTATTCAGAACGCACATCCGAAGAGAACCGGGAGAAAAGGTCCATCAGAGTCTTCCCATCCCCCCTGACTGCAAGCACACAGGATGCCTCCCGTGCAATGGCGTTGCGTTTGTTGCCGCCATCTATCGTGCACAGGGCATAATTGCCGAGAGCGGAGTAGAGGAATCGGGCAAGCAGCTGCACCGCATTGGCCCTTCCTTTGTCGATGTCGTCCCCGCTATGGCCGCCGATACAGCCGCCGATACTGAATGAAAGCAGTTTTGTTCCTTCCGGCAGTCCTGTCGTCCCATAATGGAACACGCCCGTGGTATCCACGCCTCCTGCGCAGCCTACAAAGAGTTCTCCCTCATCCTCAGAATCGAGATTTATCAGGGTCTTTCCGGTAATGAACCCGGGCTTGAGGGACTTGGCTCCATCCAGTCCCGTCTCCTCGGACACAGTGAACAGACATTCTATGCGCCCTGTCGGACTGTCGCTCTCCAGAATGGCAAGTTCGGCCGCCACACCTATGCCGCAGTCCGCTCCGAGGGTGGTGTCCGGAGCTACCATCCAGCCATCCCTGATCTCGTACCTTATCGGGTCTTTGGAAAAGTCGTGCTCGACATCCGACCTCTTTTCACATACCATATCCGAATGGCTCTGGAGCACAAGGACAGGCACATTCTCCTTTCCGGGAGATGCCGGCTTTACAATGACCACATTACCTGCCTCATCTGTCCTGCACTCCAGAGAGTGGACCGCCGCGAAATTCTGGAGATACGCTATGATCAGCTCTTCATGCCCTGATTCCCGCGGCACACGGGTAATCTCCTTGAAGATATCAAGAACTCTGTTGGAATCCATAGTAACTGTATGTTTTTCCGTCGTGGGACGGGTATTCTCTACCGTACTGAAGACAGCATCTTCTCAATGTCCGTGACATACTGCTTGAAAGTCCTGTCAGTGGACATAAGGTCGGACACCGTAGTGCACGCATGGAGTACAGTGGCATGGTCCTTCCCCCCTAACTCCGCTCCGATAGTGGAAAGCGAACAGTTGATATGCTGACGGGTCATATACATTGCAATCTGTCTCGCCTGGACGATCTGGCGTTTCCTCGACTTGGACAGGAGGGTATCCTGCGATATGTTGAAATATTCGCAGACCACATTCTTCACCTTGTCCACAGTCATATCCTCGGTCTGCTCCCCGACAATCTTCTCCGTAATCTTCTCCGCAAGTTCCACCGTAGCCTCCTTGTGCGCAAGCGTCGCGTTCGCTATCAGCGAGATGAGCGCGCCCTCCAGCTCTCTGAAATTGCTGCGTATTCTCGTCGCAAGGAAGACAAGCACATCCTCGCTCAGTTTGACCCCTTCCCTGAAGGCCCTTGCCTTGAGCATTGAAAGCCTTGTCCCGTAATCCGGCTGCTGCAGCTCCACAGAAAGTCCCCACTTCAGTCTTGACAGGAGTCTCTCTTCGAAATCATGCAGCTCCACAGGAGGTCTGTCAGAAGTGAAAATCAGCTGCCGGCTGTTCTGATGCAGGTGGTTGAACACGTGGAAGAAGGCATTCTGAGTGCCTGGTGTGGCCAGCTCCTGTATGTCATCCACGATGAGCACATCCATTTGCATGTAGAAAGCCAGGAAATCCGTCAGCCTGTTCTTGATGACAGCATCCACATACTGTGTCTTGAACTTGTTTGCCGACACATAGAGGACTACAAGCTCCGGAAACTTCTCCTTGATGTCGATGCCTATCGCCTGTGCTATGTGTGTCTTGCCGAGCCCCGGCCCGCCGAACAGGAAAAGAGGGTTGAAAGCTGTCCTTCCCGGTGCGAGGGAAATGCTCTCTCCTGCGGTTATTCCCATCTTGTTGCACTCCCCTTTCACTAGATTGGCGAAGCAATAGACTGGATTGAGCTGTGAATTCACCTGCAGTCTCTGTGTCCCGGGATATACGAAAGGCCCCGGGTTGGCTGCCGGAGAGTATGTCGGGACCGATATGGTCTTGTTCACCGGCACCTTGCCGTGAGCTGCAGGATATGTCATAGGCGGCTGGACAGATACCGGCCTCACCATATAGTTGAGCCTGGCATCCGCCCCGAGCTCCCTCTTTATGACTTTCTTGATTACATCCAGAAAATATTCCTCTATATATTCCCTGAAATATTCGGATGGTACCTCCACCGTCAGTACAGCCTCATGGAGCGATACCGGACGGATAGGCTTGAACCAGGTATTGAACTGCTGTGGCTCAAGTATATTCTCAAAAACCTTGAGACACCCGTTCCACACTTCAATATGTCTGTCCTGTACCATCTTTTTCCGGATTATAGTGATTAAAAATACCTTTCCACCGAAAGGAAAGACAAAGATGGTGAAAAAAATGTTACAAAAAAATCTTTTTCCTATTGTAATATTGAAATAATTTACATCTATCCGTTTCGGAATTCCCTAAACGATTAATTTATAAATTATTTATAATCAATATTTTACAAAGGTAAAAATTCAATAATCGCGCTATTTGCTAATGTTTTATAATTTATAATAATTCAAAATTGAACATTGCCTGCTTTCCCGTTTCCTGGGCGTTTCTGAAGCCTAAAAAACGGAAATCCGAAGATATTTTTTAGGGTTTTCCTCTATTTTCCGGATCAGGCTGTCGATGTCCGACAGAAGCGCATCGATGGACTCGTAGACCTCGCCTCCAGAGAGAAGCCGGCCGATGCTTCCGTCCGGATCCTGTATCCTGTCCGAAAGAGACCTGACGGATGCCACGAGCCCTTCAATGTCGCTCCTGTCAAGAGCCGAAGTCACACCGTTTATATTCGTCACTGTGGTGTCCGCCTTCTCCATAATGACTGTCAGCTGGCAGGATATCCTCTCCATATTGTCGATGAATGACTTCAACTCCTCCGACTTGCCGCCTACTTCCGCTGAAAGGGCCTCGACCCTGGACATGGTAGACTCGAGATGTGCGAGAGTCCTGGAGATGCTTCCCGGATCGACGGCCACAAGAATCCTGTTGACATTCTCCATTGCAGTCCCGAGACTGTCGACTGCAGATGATACCTTGTCCACAAGCGGGACTATCCCCTCCGTCACGGTAGAAATGAGATCCTGCTCGCGGAAAGGTTCAAGCTCAACCTTGTTGACGGCATATTCATCCGAAGTCCCGAGATCGATCCTGATGCCCTTGCCTCCCATAATGTCAACGCTGTACAGGGTCATCCTGGAATCCACAGGAATACGGAAATCTCGCAGTACCGAACAGCTGACTTCAAAAAGCCCTGTCTCCGGGTCATATTCCACATCCGAGACGGTTCCGGCCTTGTATCCCTTGACAAAGACAGGGGCGGATGGGACAAGCCCGGCCACATCATCATAATGCGAGATTACCGTGATCTCCCTGTTGAAAATGTCCTTTCCCCTCAGGAAATTGATCAGGACAAATGACACGGCCAGTATCACTGTCACGAAAAAACCTATCCGGAATTCCTTGCTGAATTTCATATATGCTGCATTTGAAATGTTACATCCGATATCAGAGCCTTGTCACGACCCCATCCTCTATCCTTACGACAAATGCATCCGGGAATTTCTTCCTGACGCTTGCAAGTGTACTTCTCGCCTTAGACTCGTCTCCGGACACACCTATGATATATTTATACATTTTTCCGGCTGGATATATTTCCGCGCTGTAGCCTTTGAGGGCACGGTCACCCTCCTTGAGCTTCCTGCTCAGAAGAAGTATCTGCACTCCGTACGAGGCCTTGTCCACGACCGCCTTGTCTGCCGGAGCGGCAACGGCTTTCTTTGTCTCCAGATCGACAGAATAGTCAAGGCTTCCATCGTATTTCTTCTTGAAGCTGGCAAAGGCATTGAACAGCCTTGTCGCTATCTGTTCCCTGCCTCCGGACGAATTGAGCACCTTCAGGTCCGCAGGGTTGGAGATGAACCCCAGTTCGAGCAGCACGGCAGGCATCGCCGTCTTCCACAGCACATAGAACGGATTCTGCGAAATTCCCCTGTTCGTGCGGAAAGGCCCTTTGGAAAGTTCGGAATCCACTTCTGCGGCAAAGAGTATGCTCTGTTCGTAGAAAGCGTTCTGCATCAGGTTGAACATTATGAATGATTCCGGATTGTCCGGATTGAAGCCCTGGTATTTCGTGGCATAGTCATCTTCCAGCAGGATTACGGAGTTCTCCCTGCGGCAAAGCTCCTGGTTGAACGAGAAGAGGTCACGGTCCTTGTTGCTGGACTGGCCGAGGATATGGGCGGAAAAGCCGTTCGGGGATGACTTGGAAAAGGAATTGATATGTATCGATATGAAAAGGTCGGCCTTGCTGCCGTTTGCAATCTCCGCCCTGTCATTCAGGGTCACATACCTGTCGGTAGTCCTCGTGTACACCACCTTGACATCAGGGTATGCGGACTGTATCTTCTGACCCAGGAGCTTCGCTATGGCGAGTGTGATGTTCTTTTCGTATGTTCTCCTGTCCGGACTCACCGCCCCTGCATCCTTTCCGCCATGACCTGCATCTATTACGACGGTCCTGAGCTTCAGGTCAGCCCCGGATCCTGCGGATGGCAGGGCATACACCGGCCCGGACAGGAAAGCAGGCAGAAGGAAGGACACAATATATTTGAGAGCTTTTTGCATTTGGTAATATTTGAAATTAGTCTTATTTTTGCATTTTGCAAAATTAGCAAAAAAATGCTTATTTGACGAACAGGATGAATTTTAATTCATATACAACTGCCGCTGCGGCATCAATATAGAATTTCAGGATGTCGGAGACCGGGAGACGAAATAAGATGTCCTCATGGGAGAAACTGCTGTCGATAGCTATCCTGCTGTCTGTCATCAGCTCTTTTACCGTATCATCCCAGGACGACAGGAGGGCGCGGAGAAACAGACTCAGGGCGGCTGAACGGACAGAGGCGGTCCAGGATACCGTGCAGATGTCCGATTCCATGCGAGCAGCCTTGGATTCCATCCGGTTCGTGACCGATTCGACGGCAAGGGCAGACTCCATAGCGAGGGCCGACTCTCTCGACCTGCTGAGCAAAAGTTCACTCGAACAGCCGGCTTTCTCCGCCGCAAAGGATTCCATAATAGAAGACTTCTCCGATGGAAAGCGGATGATATACTACTACGGGGATGTGAGCGTCACCTACGGGACAATGAAACTCACCGCTGACTATATGGAATATGATATGCAGAAGCAGACTGTCTATGCGAGGGGCACCAAGGATTCCACCGGCACCTGGATAGGTCAGCCTACGATGGAGGATGGAGGCAAGACATATACCATGGAGGAGGTCCGCTACAATTTCGACACGCGCAAGGCCCGCATTACAAACATGATCACCCAGGAGTCCGAAGGCATCCTGCACGGCAAGAACATCAAGATGATGCCGGACCAGTCGATAAACATCACCAAAGGCAAATATACCGTCTGCGACTGCGAGCATCCGCACTATTACCTTCATCTGACAGCCGCAAAGGTCATGACCAAGCCATCCCAGAGGACTGTGTTCGGGCCGGCATATCCCGTGATAGAGGATGTCCCGCTGTTCCCCGTGGTTCTCCCTTTCGGATTCATTCCGAAAAGGCCTGACAGGGCGACCGGATTCCTTATGCCTACGTTCGGCGAGGAGGCATCCCGGGGATTCTTCATCAGGGATGTGGGTATGTATTTCGTGATAGGAGACTATTTCGACCTCTCGCTCACCGGAGACATATTCACATTGGGGTCGTGGGCCGTGGATGTCAATTCGAGGTACAAGGTCAACTACAAGTGCAACGGCAACTTCGCTCTCACATATTCCAACGACCAGACAGGAGAGAAGGGCAGCGAGGATTTCTTCCAGACCAGGAACTTCGCGGTGAGATGGAGCCATGCCCAGGACTCCAAGGCCAATCCGGGGATGTCTTTCTCGGCATCGGTCAACTTCTCCAGCCCTTCCAACAACAGGTACAACTCCACATCCGTACAGGAGGCTCTCCAGAACCAGATATCATCTTCGATATCATGGTCAAAGAACTGGGGTGGCAAGGTCAACCTTTCCGTGAACGCCCTCCACAGCCAGAGTTCGAGGGACAGTTCATACGCATTCACCCTGCCTAACGTGACGCTTTCAGTCAGCCGGTTCTATCCGTTCAAGCGTAAGAACAGGGTCGGGAAGCAGAAGTTCTACGAAGAGTTCTCGCTCGGATACAACACGACCCTGCAGAACAAGATTAATTTCAAGGCATCCGAATTCAACCAGCCGGGATTCTGGGACAAGATGCAGAACGGTATGACACACAATTTCCAGATAGGTCTGCCGAACTTCACCCTGTTCAAATACATCAACTTCACTCCGAGCATCACATATTCGATGAACTGGTTCTTCAGGAAGACAGAGAGGGTCTACAACCCCGAGACGGACAGTGTGGAGGAGGTTGATGGAGGGATGTTCAACCATTTCGGAGCCACACACAACTATTCCGGCGGAATCTCCGCCAGCACGAGACTGTACGGTCTGTTCAATTTCGGCAAACACCATAAGCTCCAGGCAATCAGGCATGTCATCACACCATCCGTGAGCTTCAACTTCAGCCCGGAGAAAGCCACCTATTTCAACGGATACAGGACACTGAACTATGTGGATGCCCAGGGTGTCGAGAGGAGCCTGGACTATAACATCTATTCAGGACAGCTGTACTCAGCTCCTGGCAGGGGCAAGACTGCGAGCATGAGCCTTACGATAGGCAACAACCTTGAAGCCAAGGTCAGGGATCTCCAGGACACCACCGGAACAGGCACGAAAAAGATAAAGCTGATAGACAACCTGTCACTTAACACTGGATACAATTTTCTCGCGGACTCGCTGAATATGAGCAATATAGGCATTTCCCTGTCCACATCCGTATTCGGGAAGGTGGGCATAAGCGGAAACGCCAATTTCAGCCCGTATGCCGTCGTGCCTACGGGAGAAAGGACATACGCGACTGTCAACAGGTTCAACGGCAGCGTATACGGCTGGGACAAGCCGCTCAGACTTACCAATGCAAGCCTGTCCCTCTCCTATTCTTTCTCCGGGGAGGGCAAGATCAACGGCAACGACGGGACCGCGCAGGCCGGAGGAAATCCTGCAGACAACTATACCAGAATATATTACCATCCGGTCACGGGAGAATACATACCTGGAGGCTGGCTATACTATATGAACCCCAACGCCCCGTGGTCAGTGAATCTCAACTATTCGTTCAATTACAGCCGCTCCTACTCGGTGGCATCATACCAGCTGCTGACAAACCACAGATATACCCAGACCCTCGGCATATCCGGAAACGTGAAGATAACCCCGGCCCTGGCCATAAACCTGACCACCGGATTTGACCTTATGGCGATGAAGATGACCACTACCCAGCTCAGCGCCACCTATGATCTGCACTGTTTCAACATATCCGTATCTTGGGTGCCGAGCGGTACTTGGCAGTCGTGGAGTTTCAGGATTGCTGCAAATGCGGCGGCCCTTGCTGACCTTCTGAGGTTCAAGAAGAGCAACAGCTACTGGGACAATTTCTAAAAAACGGATGTTTTTTGCTAAAATTTGTGAAAAACTGCGTCTGGCAATGCCTGCGGGCTTGTTTTTACCGATTTTTTATATACCTTTGCATTGTTATCCGAATTTTATCAGAAAATCAAGACAGATTCTGTTAGCCTGTCAAGGTTATTTCAGCCGTTATAGGATGTCTTGACATTTCTTAATCATTTATAATATTATCTATGCACAAGATTATCGAGCTGAAGGATATGGAGCTTGAACAGCTGCAATCCATTGCATCTGAACTCAAGATCAAGAATGTGAAGAAGAAGGACAAGGAGTCGCTCATATATGAGATTCTCGACCAGGAAGCTGTGATTGATTCCAAGAATGCACCGGAGAAGAAGAGAAGGGGAAGACCGAAGAAGGAAAAGCCGGAAATGCCGGCACCGGCTGATGAATCAGTCAAGGAAGATACTGCACAGGCTGACAGCCAGGAGGCAAAGTCTCGGAAAAAAAGGACAAAAAAGGCTGATACAGCCGGCCAGACGGCAGAAGCCGCTGAACAGCCGGCGGTACAGACAGAAGAAAAGGCGACAGACGACAAGCAGCAGACAAAAGGCCGGAAACCGGGACGCAAACCCCGTCAGAAAGTCCAGCAGACCGAACCTGCGGAAACGAAGGAAGAGACAGCAGTCACGGAGGCCCCTGTCCAGGAGGCGGTAAAAAAAGCGGAGATCCCGGCCGAGACAGCGGCTGCAGAGAAAGAGACTCCGGAACAGATCCAGACATCCCGGGCAGAAGCGCGAGAACAGAACATGCAGCCTCAGATGCGCAGGAAAAGGGAGCGCATAGGCGGTGAGCAGAGGCAGCAGAACTACGGCAACGGCTATCATCAGAACGGCTATCAGAACAATGGAGGATACCAGAACAACAATTACCAGAGACAGCAGTACCAGCAGCCGAAAATCGAGTTCGAGGGAGTGGTAGAGGCTACCGGAGTACTGGAGATTATGCCTGACGGATACGGGTTCCTGCGGTCATCCGACTACAACTATCTCAATTCCCCTGATGACATCTATGTTTCGCAGGGCCAGATAAAGGCGAATGCACTCAAGACCGGGGACACGGTCACCGGCGAGATAAGGCCACCGAAAGAAGGGGACAAATATTTCCCGCTCGTCAAAATCAAATATGTCAACGGACGCACCCCTGAATTCATCAGGGACAGGGTTCCTTTCGAATTCCTCACTCCCCTCTTCCCGGACGAAAAGTTCAACCTGCTCGGTCACGGGCACAATGACCTGTCATGCAGGATTGTGGACATGTTCACACCGATAGGCAAAGGACAGAGAGGACTCATAGTGGCACAGCCGAAGACCGGTAAGACCATGCTTCTCAAGTCCATCGCAAACGCGATTGCCGACAACCACCCTGAAGTCTACATGATTGTGCTCCTGATTGACGAGCGTCCTGAAGAGGTGACAGACATGGCCCGGAGCGTCAAGGCTGAAGTGGTGGCTTCCACATTCGATGAACCTGCGGAAAGGCACGTCAAGGTTGCGAATATGGTACTTGAAAAGGCAAAGAGACTGGTCGAGTGCGGCCATGATGTCATGATTTTCCTTGATTCCATCACCCGTCTCGCACGCGCATACAATACTGTACAGCCTGCATCAGGGAAAGTGCTTTCAGGAGGAGTGGATGCAAATGCCCTGCACAGGCCGAAGAGGTTCTTCGGTGCAGCGAGGAATATCGAAGGCGGAGGTTCGCTCACGATACTTGCCACAGCATTGACAGATACCGGATCGAAAATGGATGATGTCATCTATGAAGAGTTCAAGGGTACAGGCAACATGGAGCTCCAGCTGGACCGCAGGCTCAGCAACAAGAGGCTCTTCCCTGCCGTGGATGTCACCCTGTCCAGCACCCGTCGCGATGATCTCCTCTACAATCCTGAACTTGCCAACCGCATCTGGATTGCGAGGAAATTCCTTGCGGACATGACCCCTATCGAGGCAATGGAACTGCTTCAGGAGAGGATGGCAAAATATCCTACCAACGAGGCATTCCTGCAGAATATGGACAAGGACGAAGACTATTGACCTTGCAAGAGCATGGGCGGCCACGGTTTTTGAAAGTCAACAGTCAAATACAGCAAAAAAACGAGGATGTCTGGATATGCCGGTACCGGCTGCCAGACATCCTTTTATTATGTCGGCAAATATGAACCCCAAACCTATATGAAGATTCTGCCTTGCTCCGGCAAATATTCCTATATTTCTAGCCTCCATCCATGAGCTCGTAATAGATTCCGGAAACTACAGAAAAATATCTTACGTATTGAAATTATCATAACATAGTTGTACCGTCAATATTGTATTCTATCAAATTAAAATATTCAATAATCGCCTGTATATCAATATGTAATTCGTATTCTGACAATTTGTCTCTTGATAACAATCCTTTCCTGCATGCGTATGCCTTTCCTATATTCATTGCAAAATCGTTCGTTACATCCACGCCCAAAACCATAAGATCATCATGCCTAATCGTTATATTATTACTCACTTGATATGTTTTATCCCGATGCATAACAAAATAACAATTACGCTTACATAAATTAAAATCATAGCCTATCATAACATCAGATATTGGTTCTGTCTCAACTTCTGGCTTCGGAAAATTGTAATAGTTTATCTTGTAGAATTGTCCTGCTTGTGATATATCACCCGACTTTAGTTCATTAATGCTCCGAGCATCAGATGTTACAATTTCTATTATTTTGATTCCCGACTTCTTCTTTTCTTCCGTACACGGATGCGTAACACAAATTTCCAGAAAACACACCTCATCGTCACTTTCTTTTATCAATATATCTGGTCTGAAATCTCTGTAGGTACTTTCCTTTTTAACTGTAATATTTCTGCTATCTATTTCACAATACGGACATATAATTTTAAATTGTTCTTCAGAACACAATCTGTCATATAAAAGCAGAATTTATTTTTTGTGTAACCATTGATCATGGTTACAATTAGAAGACACTTCCTTATGTCTGAAATGCCATTCACGTTCCTGCCCCTGTACAGGAATCATTGGTTGATTACAGTTACAGCAAATAAATTCCTGTCCTTTCTGCGCATCATCAATACTGACTTCCTGATAATACTTGTCAAAAGCTATTGTAAATTCAGCCATCTTCCTCAATGTGATTATTCAACTTCAAATTTGTTCAGTTCAGCCGTTATATTATAACAGGTATTATGAAAATCAGGTTCTCTGACCCTGACCAGATAGATAAGTTGTGCTCTTGCCTGACTTGCTTCGGCCTCGATTATCTTTATACATTCTTCATACGAACACTTTGAAGAAGGCGTAAATCCGCTCTCGCCTACGACAATTGAACCTATCCTATAAATTTTATCGGGCAACGGTTGATTTGTCTGTACAACAGGAATATATCCCCGTGACAGCCTGTTACAAATATAGAGATATTTCTCTCATAAATCAAATGATATGACAATATATCAATGAATCAATGAACAACAACTATTCAAACCTTATCATATCCGCAAGCTGGAGAAAATAATCGTTTGACCAGATGTCCAGTTCTTTGGGGTTCCTGACAAACGGAAGGACATCGCTCTTTACTTGATTGATATTAGTCGAAGCCAATCTGTCTTTCAATTGAGCCATGAACGCCTCCTGCGTAATTTCTTCATTGTTGAACTGGCGGACACGCTCTGCAAGATGGGCAAAATCAAGAGGAACATTGTGCCGGACATACCATTCGAAATCATACCAGTCACGACCTTTCACCCTGTTTTTCCAGCCCCTGTACACTAATGCGTGCATCTTCCCGGCAAACAAATCCGGCAGAGTGAAACAGCGTGTCATGAAGGAGTGAGGCTGTAGAAGCAGTTTTTGCTCAGTCCTGAAATTCAACGGAGGCTGGGTATCAACCTCAATTTTGATTTTTATGGATTTATCGGTCTGGAACGACACGTCATATACATCCGTATTGTCTTTCAGGAAAGCGGATTCCACCTTTCCAAACCCCTTTTTGTCCTTCTTTTTAATCTCCACCTCACGACCGACAATGGCAAATTCATCGATTATGGGTTGGAAGTATTTCGTAAAATCAAACTTATCATCTGGCACCAGTAGGGAAAAATCCATATCCTCGCTGAAGCGTTGGAGGCCATGAAATATTCTGAGGCAGGTACCGCCGTAGAAAGCGGCCACATCGAAGAAGCCGCCATTGTAGAGCCCTGCAAGTATCACCTGCTGGTTTACTTCAAATATGGCATTCCGTCTCTGTTGCTCCGTAGCCATATCGTATGCCGAGAGCATATTGTCATAAATCTCATTCTTCATTTCTTCAGCAATTTAAGTAAAGTACGGATTGAATCGGCCTTTTTGCCGACCTTGATATATTCCTCAAACAACCGGGCATCCATCTGCATAAAATCCTCCCTTTCCATCCGGATATCCTCTTCTAGATAAATCTCGGCTTCTTTCAGATAACGCAAATTCACTTTTGAAGAATTAGCAATCAGATCACACAGAGCCTTTTCCGGCGTAGCAATCACAAACGCATAGCCATCTTTCTTGAGGCTTGTCAACCCAACAGAGAATGCGGCTTTCGAGATATGCGTATATTCAAACCGTCCAAATGGCGTGTCAAAGTTCTTGGCATACTTCAAAGTCATGGACTGTTTGGTGTAAACCTCTTCCGGTATCAGCCCATAATAGCGCAGAGCCGATGACATGGAAACATACGAGGGGGCATACAGATGATTGGCTATCAGTTCTGTTGAAAGTGTTTTCCCGGTTATTTCCGGACTGCACACATAAAGTCCCTTCTTGAGGCGTATTATCTGTTTGTCACGCTCAAGCAACCTGAGTTTCTGGCTTCCGCCCCTGATATGAGGAAACAGGGACTCCAAAACGGAAGCCGTAACAGGGATATTCCCTAACTGTCGCAATGGATTGTTCATGGCACAAAGATAGCAATTATTTTAATAGCAAAGTATATTAAATATATCTTTCTGCACAAAATATTGCTATTGTATAAGTGATCTTTTTGTAATCTTTTTGTGATATTCTACGCTTTTCAAAATAAAATGAGGCCGGTTCAGATATTCCTGGCGGCCTCATTAAAACTATTCTGATGTACGGATTCTGATTGCGGAAAGTGTCATTTCCGGACGAGGGAAAGGACGGCGGCGCCGGTTGAGTCGCGCAACTCGATGGCGCCTGAAGATGCGGCCTTGACTGTCCTTGCTGCATCGAGAGCATCAAGTATCTTACGCTCCGCCTCCATCCATTCCTGAGGGCCGGCCATCATCGTGGACATCGCCGGTCCGAGTTCCAGCTTGTTGCCGTCAATCGAATAGGTGGAGTTGATGATGTTCACCCCCGTATTGCCATGCAGTCTCCCTTCTGCGGGGTCAAAACTGAGGAATGGGGCTTCCTGTCCTTCGAGAAGTGCGGGAAGTGTCTCTCCGTTCACTTCATTCACTGTCCAGTCCCCTGCTATGTCCACTTTCTGGCAGCAGGATGAAATGGCGAATATGCCGGCAGCGATGGCTGCTAATGTAATCATCTTTTTCATTATGTTCTTTTTTTTGTTTTACAATATTCTGTTACAGATTCTTCGTTTCGCTCAGAATGACGATCCATGTTTTCTTGGGCTTCGCTCAGAATGACGATCCATGTTCTCTTAGGATTCGCTCAGAATGACAATGGTCAATACTGGTCCCAGGACTTGATCTGGATCTCATCCTTGGACATGCCGCAGAAGGCTCTGATGAATGCAGTGGCAAGTCTGGCATTTGTAATCAGCGGAATGTTGAAATCCACAGCCGCGCGCCTGAGCATATAACCGTTCTTCAGTTCCACCGGAGTGAAATTTTTCGGCACATTGATTTCAAGGTCAATCTCCTTGTCCTGCAGCATCTTCAATGCTGAAGGGAAATGTCCTTTGAGCGAAGGGTCCTCCTCCTCGCTCGGCCAGAGGACTCTTGTTGCAGGAACATCGTTCTCTATCAGGTATTTGTATGAACCTCCGGTAGCATAGATAGTATATCCGTTCTTTGTCAGTAGCCTGCATGCACCGAGAAGGTCCGCCTTGTTGAGAGCATCTCCTGAAGAGAGCAGGATATTCTTCGATGGAATATCGTAGCCTACGGACAGTATCGATTTGAGGAGAGCCTCGTTGAAATCATCCCCCAGACAACCTACCTCTCCGGTGGATGCCATATCCACACCGAGCACAGGGTCAGCCTGCTGGAGACGGGAGAACGAGAACTGGGAAGCCTTGATACCTACATAGTCCAGGTCGAACGCACTCTTGCGAGGAGGCGCCGGCTTCAGGCCGAGCATGACCTTGGTCGCCAGTTCTATGAGATTTATCTTCAGCACCTTGGAAACAAACGGGAAACTCCTTGATGCCCTGAGGTTGCATTCGATGACCTTTATTGCATTCTCCTTGGCAAGGAACTGGATGTTGAATGGTCCGGAAATCTCCAGGGCGGATGCTATTTTCTTTGCTATCTTCTTGATTCTCCGGACAGTCTCTATATAGAGCTTTTGCGGAGGGAACTGTATTGTCGCATCACCGGAATGCACTCCGGCAAATTCGATATGTTCCGAAATGGCGTATGCTATCACCTCGCCGTGGTCAGCGACCGCATCGAACTCGATCTCCTTGCACCTCTGCATGAATTCGCTGACTACGACAGGATGCTTCTGGGACACCTCCGCGGCCATTGCAAGGAAGCGTCTGAGTTCATCCTCGTTGTAGCATACATTCATCGCCGCACCAGAAAGCACATAAGATGGCCTTACAAGCACAGGGAAGCCGACCTCGTCTATGAACGCGTTGATGTCATCGATAGTCGTCAGCTCCTTCCATTTAGGCTGGTCGATACCGAGGGCATCCACTATGGATGAGAACTTGTGTCTGTCCTCTGCCTTGTCTATGCTTGTCGCCTTAGTTCCGAGAATCTCCACACCGCTTTCGTCAAGCCTGAGCGCCAGATTGTTAGGAATCTGTCCCCCGACGGAGACTATCACTCCATGCGGCTGCTCAAGCTCGTAGATGTCCATCACCCTTTCGTAGGTAAGCTCATCGAAATAGAGCCTGTCGCACATGTCGTAGTCTGTGGATACCGTCTCAGGGTTGTAGTTGATCATCACTCCCCTGTATCCCTCGGCCCTGATGGTCTGCAGGGCATTGACAGAGCACCAGTCGAACTCGACTGAACTTCCGATACGGTAAGCCCCGGATCCCAACACGATCACGGACCTGCGGTCATGTTCGTATCTGATGTCGTTATAGTTTCCGTTATATGTCAGATACAGATAGTTTGTCGCTGCCGGGAACTCGGCGGCAAGTGTATCTATCTGCTTTACCACCGGCACTATCCCGTGGGCCTTGCGGAACAGGCGCACAATCTTCTGTGCATCCTCCACATCCATATTCTTGTACACTGCCCTGGCTATCTGGAAATCGGAGAATCCCTGCTGCTTTGCTGTCCTGAGGAGTTCGACAGGGATCTTCTCGCACACATCATAGCTCTGCAGGGCCTTATGTGTGGCCACTATATTCTCCAGCTTGTCAAGGAACCATTTGTCAATCTTAGTGAGAGCATGGATCTGATCCACTGTGTATCCGGCAAGCATAGCCTTGGCTATCACGAAAATACGCCTGTCTGTCGGTTCTCTCAGGGCCTCATCCACATCCGCTACCTTGAGTTCCTTGTTGCCGATGAATCCGTGCGCGCCCTGCCCTATCATCCTGAGACCCTTCTGGATTGCCTCCTCGAACGACCTCCCTATGGCCATCACTTCACCGACGCTTTTCATTGAAGAGCCGATCTTGCGGGACACACCGTGGAACTTGGAAAGGTCCCAACGCGGAATCTTGCACACAATATAGTCGAGGGCCGGCTCGAAAAATGCCGGAGTTGTCTTTGTCACAGAATTCTTCAGATCGAACAGTCCGTAACCGAGACCCAGCTTGGCTGCCACGAAAGCGAGCGGATAGCCTGTAGCCTTGGATGCAAGGGCGGAAGAACGGCTCAGACGGGCATTCACTTCAATCACCCTGTAGTCCATGGCATCAGGATTGAAGGCATACTGAACATTGCATTCTCCCACAATCCCGATATGGCGTACAATCCGGATGGAAAGTTCACGAAGATAGTGGTACTCGGCATTCGTCAGGGTCTGGGATGGGGCGACAACGATGCTTTCTCCCGTATGGATGCCGAGAGGGTCGAAATTCTCCATGTTGCAGACGGTGATGCAGTTGTCGTTTTTGTTACGGACAATCTGGTACTCTATCTCTTTCGAGCTTTTCAGGGTTTTCTCCACAAGAACCTGCGGAGAGAAGGAGAACGCCTTGCCGCAGGTTTCCTCTAGTTCTGCCTCGTTGTCACAGAAACCTGAACCGAGACCTCCGAGAGCATACGCCGCACGTATTATGACCGGATATCCGAGGGCAGCAGCGGCAGCCTTAGCCTCATCCATAGTCTGGGCCGCATGCGACTTGATGGTCTTGACATTGATCTGGTCCAGCTTCTCCACAAAAAGCTCCCTGTCCTCGGTATCTATAATCGCCTGCACAGGTGTGCCGAGCACCTTCACATCATTGTCCCTGAGCACTCCACTCTTGTACAGCTCCACGCCGCAGTTGAGCGCAGTCTGCCCTCCGAATGCAAGGAGAATGCCCTGAGGCTGTTCCTTGCGTATCACTTTCTCCACGAAATATGGAGTGACCGGCAGGAAATATATCTTGTCCGCCACCTGGTCGGAAGTCTGGACCGTAGCGATGTTAGGGTTGATCAGGACAGTCTCTATGCCTTCCTCCTTGAGGGCTTTGAGAGCCTGTGAACCGGAATAGTCGAATTCTCCTGCCTCGCCTATCTTCAGTGCCCCTGACCCGAGGATAACCACTTTCTTTATATTGCTGTCTATCATAGCTCTGTCTTATAATTTGGATATGAACTCATCGAAAAGGAACTCCGTGTCCGTAGGGCCGCTGGAAGCTTCAGGATGGAACTGGGCGGAGAAGAACGGCAGCGACCTGTGCCTGATTCCCTCGTTTGTGTCATCATTCATATTGATGAACAGCGGCTCCCAATCCTTTCCGAGAGTCCTGTTGTCCACGGCAAAACCGTGATTCTGTGAAGTGATGAAGCATTTGTTGGTCCCGACCATGCGGACAGGCTGGTTGTGGCTGCGGTGCCCGTATTTCAGCTTGTATGTCTTCGCCCCACCGGCCCTGCACAGCAGCTGGTTGCCCATACAGATCCCGAAGATAGGCTTCCCCTTGGCCATCGCCTCTCGGATATGGTGCACGGTGATGTCGCAGAACTCCGGATTGCCCGGACCGTTGGATATGAAAAGCCCGTCGTAGTCAAGGGTGTTGAAGTCATAGTCCCACGGGACACGGATAAGCTCGACACCCCTTCTGATGAAACAGCGGAGAATGTTGTGCTTCACACCGCAATCCACGAGCACGACTTTCTTTTCCCCGCTCCCGTAACGGATAACCTCCTTGCAGCTGACCACCGCTACCTGGTTCTCACGGTTGGGGTCAGGGACAGGAAAACTTCTGGACTCTCCCTCGATGACTATCATACCGAGCATCGAGCCGTTCTCCCTGAGCACTTTGGTAAGTTCCCTCGTATCGATACCGTAGATTCCGGGAATCTTCTGCTCCCTGAGCCAGTCCCCGAGACTCCTGACAGCATCCCAATGGCTGTATTTCTCCGAGTAGTCGGAAATCACAAGCCCGCGTACATGGATTTTTTCAGATTCGAAATTCTTCGAGATTCCCCATTCATCGACACCTTCATCAGGTACACCGTAATTGCCGATAAGAGGATAGGTTACACATAGAATCTGTCCTGAATAGGAAGGGTCTGTGAGGCTTTCGGGATAACCGACCATCGCCGTTGAAAAGACGACTTCACCGTCACAGGAGTGCCCATAGCCGAAAGAATAGCCTTTGAATTCCATCCCGTTCTCCAGCCGGAGCACAGCGCCGAGTTTTTTATCCATATTGTCTGACCTGTTTACTGATTCAACATTTCAGGTTGCGAAGATAGTGAAAATCCTCCACAATTCAGACAACGGACAAGAAACTCTTTCAATTTTTATCTGAGGTCCGGTCATATCCCCTCAAGCATCCCTGCCGAGGTCCCGTTCTCATCGCGACAGCTGGCAAGAACGGTAAATTCAGAGTTCGAACTCGAGTCCGATATTGAGGTTGAATGTGTTATCGTAATAGTTAACGCCAACATTTTTCAAGGGGTCAGGGGTGTCTGTGACGATATTGTACGGCACTACGGAGAAATGCGGCTCCACGAATACCGAGAAGCGTCCTCCAACCCTGTACTTCACCTGGATTCCCCCGGTAAGGCCGAGATATCCCCGGTTTATGTTGCCGGAAAGCTCCTGCTTGGTCATACATCCTGCTTCTGGTCCGAAAAGGACAGGGAGTGACAGCCGGCCTCTTTCCCCACTATGGAACAGAGCCAGGATGTCAAGCATCCCCTCTACCCTTGCCCCGTAATAAAGGGTGTTTTTGCTGACTCCGTTGGTGTATGTGATCCATCTCGACTGGGAATACATCCCTGACACCCTCAGTGCGAACACTCTGGAGAACCATTTTCCGTAGGAGATGTTGACGTGGAAGCCGAAAGATTTGCCGAACCCTACATTGCGGTACACGAGGTCGGAATTCTGGTACTGGGGACCTGCCGATACTGAAACGAAAGACTTTCCGGCCGATTCCGGGCCAGTACGGTACGTGTCGTAAGAATGTATCCTGTAGCTCAGGCCCATTGTCCCGCCATATCCGACATCATAGATACGCCAGTTCCAGGCAGATGAGAAATCAATCCCATCCGAATATGCCGTCACGGTCGGCTCCACGAAGAAATCGAGGTCACGCGCCACATTCATCTTGAGGTTAAACCCGATGTGGACGCCTCCCGCATGGATGCCCTGCCCGTTGCGGACTGCATATCTGTATTTCAGTCCCTCCACTGTGGAAATCTCGAAGAATCTGGACGGGTTGTAACCTCCGAAATATGAGCTCAGGTTGAACATGTGGGCAATGTCGAAACCTGCATTCCATATATGTGTCTTGTCCGCATTCTTGAATCTGTCCTCCACTGCCAGGGAAAGACGGAAGGCATTGTAGGCATCAATCCATTTACCATACGAGAGTTTGAGCGCCATACCCCAGGCAATGGTGGAATTTCCCATCGGAGCGAGCTGCTCGGTACCGCCGTGGACGGAAATGAACGTATTGTCAGTGAACCTGTCAGCCACGAACGGTTTTCCTCTGAAT
Organism: uncultured Bacteroidales bacterium; assembly: GCA_944325435.1. Taxonomy (GTDB): domain Bacteria; phylum Bacteroidota; class Bacteroidia; order Bacteroidales; family UBA932; genus Cryptobacteroides. Next base: position 65,567 of record CALVAC010000016.1, read on the forward strand.
ATGTGCCGTTTCTGCAGAGAATATTCCAGGGCATCGAACCCTTTGCCTGCAGTGTCCCGTGGGGAAGCCAAGGTCACGCTGTCAGGGGGTACCGCCGCACTTCCGGCAGCAAGGCCATCCTGCTGCGCATATATTGCGCTCCACTGGAACAAAAGCGGAAATGCCAAAACAAATATTCTCATCAGTCTGTCCATCATCCCATTCTATCTGCTAGCCAGAGACTGGTCATCGGCCTTAGCCTTTGCCAAGTCTTCATCTATGATCTTGAACACGGATTCGGTTATGTCCTTGTCCGTCTTCGCTATATAGTAATAGTTCCTGTCTTTCGCTATGGCAGACTTGAGCTTGTTTATCGCCTCATCCTCTGCCATGAAAGCTCCGAAAGTGTCATTCGAGGCAGACAGCTTCGCTGCCTTTCTGCAATTGATTATCGCCCAGAAATAGTCTGTGAGGACATCATCCTGAGGCAGTTCCTTGACAGCCTGCTCCGCGAAACCGTCAAATGCGGCAGTCTGCATCGCAAGATACATCACTACCTTGTTGCGCGGACTGGAATTGGCGATGGTGTTGAAATATTCCATGTTCTCTGCCTCTTCCCTTGGTGTGGAACCACCCTTGTACCTGCCGCACAGGCACATTGTAAGGGCCTTTATCATCTTGAACCTGTCGGTGTTCGGAAGAATCTGGACAAGGACACTCGCCTCGGTGAAATTGTTGGACTTGAGCAGCATTGCTATCTGGTTGGCGACACACGCATCCGGATTGATGACTGATGACACGGTCCCGTCCTGCCTCCTGGTCTCCAGATTGATCTTGAATCCCGGATTGATGAGCGGGGCAAGAATAGATGTGTCAACCATATCCCTCTCGAGCAGAGCAACTGCGTAATTGTTGGCGGCCAGCGCCCACGGGATACCTTTGGCGTTGGTCTTCATCGACTCGTAATAGGCCCTTTTATAGAGGTTGAACAGCTCGTCCTTGTCCTTGACCATCTGGAAAAGGTTCCAGAACTCATAGAGGGCGAACTCCTTCTTCCCGCTCCTGTAGTCCCCGTCTGTCTCGTAACGCTCGAGAATCTCCGCAGGCGTCAGTTCCCTGTTTATCTCGTATTTATATTCGTAGGTTATGGTACGCAGCTGCGAAAGCCTCGGAGACACGATCTCCTTGTAATAAGGCAGTTTTCTGATTCTTATCCCCTGGGCATCGTGCCCGGAGTACTTTTCTATTATGGCCCTTATGTCAGCGGCCTGTGTCAGGAGAGAATCTTTCTCAAGTATATCTGCCACTGCACTCCACGGGGCCACTTCGGCCTTGGTGGTGTGGTATATGCGGTCAAGGTCATGCCGCGACAGGACTGAAGTGATCTGAGACATTGCATAGCTCATACGCGATTTGGCAAGTCTGAGATTGGAGTTGTATGTCCCGTCTGGAGAAGAGATTCCCTTGATATGGAATTCGGTAAGACGGGAGCCATCGCCCTTGACTATCGAGAGCAGGTCAGAGCGGAGCTGTTCGAGCTGGCGGCGGCCCGCAGTGTCCTTGGCGTCTATCTGTGCCTTGTTGACAAGGAATGTCAGGGATATGTTGCCGGCAGTGTTGCGAAGCTCCTTCTGCGCCCTCTCCTTGTATTTCATCGGGTCGAGATAATACTGGTCGAATGAATATTCCAGAAACCTCAGAGGCCGTCTTGTCCTCGGGGATGCCAGCAGGATAGTGTCCGAATAATATACCGTATTGTAGTCCTCGAGCAGCATGACTCCGTTGACATAATAGCTCTTGGACGGATCAGGGAGGCGTATCTTGTCCGACCAGTTTACTATCATCGAATCGGCCCTGAGAGGATGCAGGGTATCCACGAATTCGGTCAGGGGGTCGAATTCCTCGGCATCGTAATCCATCCTCCTGTTCTGGGTGAGACTGTATTCGTCACCATCATATATGAGTGGGGCAAGGAACCTGACCGTATCAGATGTCTCGGCGCTATAAAGCACAGGCTGGAGGATCAGACGTGCATTGGTCTTGCCGAAACGGTCCGGAATAGGGATCATGTTCGTAGCCGTCAGGATATCCCCCTCGATCTCGTTCGTCATCTCTATCGGCTCCGGCCTGTCTACATTGACGGTAGAGACAGCAGGCGGCAGGAAATTTCCTCCCACAATATTGAAATCGATCGTTATCCTGTAGTTCACTTTCTCAAGGATGATGTCATCCACCCCATCTACCTTGATGATAATCGCACCGGATTCCGCCACGCTTATCTCGTAGTATCCCTGGTCATCCGGTTCCTTGATGACCGAGCCTCCCGGAAAGACTCCAGACTGGAGCGATGCCCGGCAGTCCTCTGCCTCCCCTACCGTGTTGTATGCCATAATCATGACGGTGACCGGGTCGAAAGGCCTGCCGGTCGTCGTGTTGATTATCTTGCCTGTAACAGTCTTTATGTCCTGGGCCTGCGCACGGAAGGCCGCCAGCAATGACAGGGAGATCAGGAGATATTTCAGGAGGACTCTTTTCATCGCGGTCTGCATTATTTGATGATATATGTGAACGTGACACCAAGGTCTACGGGGAACATCTTGTATCCCTGAGCATTGGTCCGCACTGCCTCATCCACGAAGTAATCATCGTAGTTGTCGTTGATATGATACTGTTTCTGATAGAAATACATCAGGCCGAAACTTCCGGAAAGTTCAAGGTTCCACCTCTTGCCGAGAGAAAACACATATCCTGCAGTGAGTCCCAGCCCGACAGCATCTCCGTCATAGACATTGTCTTTCCAGTTGATGTCGTAAATCGTCATCAGCGCCCCGACACCGATGAATTCGCGTATCATCGGACGGCCGTTGAACCAGTAGCGGAACTCAGGCTGCAGCCCGATGATTCTGGAATCCACTCCGTACGGCATATAATGTCCGAATGCTCCGAGATCGACGCTGGTATGTTCACCGGTCACTATTTCGAAACCGAGATTCGGGGTCATGGCGGCCCACATGAGCACATTTGTCTTTACCGCCACCTGCTGGGCGCCGGCCTCTTTCTGGCCGGCACACAGCAACAGCAGCGGAAGAAAAATAACTGATAATAATTTACGCAAAAGTTTCATTGCTGTCAGAATTCGGTCCCCGGACCGGTTACATCATCCCACGGCACAAGGCTGGTGCTGAGTTCTACCTCTTCCGGACTCTTCACGGTAAGTGTCAGGGCATACCTGCGGCCTGCCTCGAAATTTCCGGTCAGCGATGCTGTGACTGTGTTGGATGAATTGGCCACACCGTTGTTCACCAGAAGCGTCACCTCCACATTCACGGCAGTACAAGGCTCGAGCATAAGGGTACCGAGCTCGACACCGCCAACGGTAGGCACTACGCCAAGTTCTCCGGTAGCCACTGCGGGATCTTTCCTGAGGTAGATACGGCCTGTAGAAGGCTCGCCGTCCTGGGTATAGTATTCCATGACACCGGCAGTGTCACCGGCTACCTGCAGAGTAGCATGTGTATTCACATTCGTGACATAGAGACGCTGTACGGTCACATTGGAGACATCAGAGGAGGTTTTTGCGATGAAGCGCACTGCCGTCAGGAGATGTCTGAAATTCAATGCCGGCATAAGGTCTGTCCTGCCTATCTGCTTCACATAGCGGCAATAGTTGGCATTGTAGCCCTCATAGACAGGAGATGTGCCGAATGTGGTGGCGTGGTCTTCCGCCCAGAGGATGTCCGTGTAGCCGAGGGAATAGCTTACACTGTAGCTGTTCCCGTCAGCCGTGCAGCTTCTGTGAGGATAATAGGCATAGAACGAGAATGATTTGTCGCTGTCCACAGGATAGTACACAGCCGGCGTGAATTTCACTGAGCCGTCTTCTCCTGTAGTCACTTTTCTGTTGTATATCAAAACGGTAGAATTGTCAGAAGTATCCCATGCAGGTGCCCCTTCTTCTGTGGCAAGGCCGAAAACCCCTATGTCGAGCCCGGACATCACGCTGCCATCGATTGCCCCCGGTATCTCGGCCTTTGTCATGGACATGTCAAGTCCCGGCGCAGAAAATGTCACAGGGACAGGGAGGGTTTCATCATATACCCAAGCATCGTCTTCTGCAGGAACTGTGGACACTGAAGCATCCGTCGGAGTCTTCGAGCATCCCGCAAGTACTGCAAGGACAGCAAATCCTGTCAAAATCAATGTTCTTTTCATGGCTGAACTGTTTAATGATGGCATGCCGCCCTGTCATTGCGGCACGCCATCGGATGTTATGATCAAAGGTCAATGTTTATGTCGCCTCCATCTACCCAGTCAACGACTGAAGCAGTGAAGATCTCGACCTCTACCGGACTCTTGATACGGATATTCATCGTATATATCTTGCCGGCTTCGAAGCTTCCGCCATTTGTGTTAGTCACGGTCACTGTCTGAGGCTCCTGAGGCTCTCCATCCCTGCTTATTGTAATCACGGCCTCGTATGACTCGCCAGGAAGCAGGGTGAAGGTACGGATATCGGCACCTTCCTCGACCGGAGTCACTGCAAGCGCACCCCCGTCTGCTCCTGTAGCGACAAGATCACCGGTACCGGCAGATGCGACAGTACCGCAGTCTTCAGTCGTCGTTGATGCGACTGTAAGGTCGATCTGTGTCGCTACATTCCGGAGTTCGAAGCCTACGACCTGCATCTCTGCACCGGCTGCAGACTCTCCCGGATACGGAGAAGTCACGAACTTCAGGGCAGTGAGCTTGTGCTCGAAAGAGAATGATGGAAGATACGGATGATCAGGATTGGCGTTTACAAGCCTGCGGATATATGCGGCATTGTACCCCTTTGCACCTACAGGCTGCGCTGATGCATCCAGGTCTGTAGCATACGCTGCCGCCCAGAGGATATCGACATTGCCCTGCGTCAGGTCGTATGAAACCGTGCAGGCATCGCTCCCGGACTGTGCATCGGCAGAATATGGATAATAGCCATAGAACGAGAATGTCTTCTCGCTGCTGAGAGGATAATAGCATTTCGGATTCTCGAAAGTGATGGAACCATCTTCAGCTATAGTGACATTCCTGTTGAGAAGGTCTGCGATATAGGTGGTCTCATCGGCCGAATCCCATACGAGATTCCTGTCCTGGGTCTCGAGGCCGTAGACTCCTACCTCAAGTCCGGCTGCGGAATCCCCCTCTACGAGGTTGGTTTCAGGATTGACGGCCTTGGTCACCACGCTGATTGTAGGCGCACCGAACAGTACAGGGACAGGTGTTCCCTCAGGATAAAGCTCTGCAGGCGCATTGACCTGGTTCTTTGAGCAGCCGACAACTGCAAGCAGTGTAGCCGCAAGTATATATGACTTTTTCATTTTAATGATTCATAAATGGTTTGTAATACACTTCTGTTATTCACTGAACGGCGGCTCGTCCGGATCGATGACTGTAGTACCTCCATCTTTCCATTCCTCGAGGGTGGCCTTTATCTTCACTTCCTCGAGACCGTAGATAACGATTGTTATCTTGTATGACTCTCCTGCCTGGAATGTGGTGATAGGCTCTGAAGAGTCCGGCCTTACCACATCATTCACATCCAGAACGAGAGGAAGCGGTGCAATAGGGGTCAGCTGTGATCCTGCCTTGTCCCCGAGGGTCAGTTCGATGTTATATACAGACTCGCCAGGTATGGCAAGGATACTCTCTCCGATAGCCTTTGATGTCTGCTCGGCTTCAGGCGCCTCGTCGAATGTCTCTGTCCCTACTGGAGCCAGAGGTTCAAGCTCACCGGAATCCGTATTCTTCTGACGGAGAGTCAGCCAAGACTTCTCCTCTTCGACATCGGCTGCAGGGATACCGAGCTGGGTCTCGGCTGTACCGACAACCACAAGTTTTCCTGTAGTCTTGGACTCGAGCTTGAGAGACTCAACCTGTACGTTGTTCGCAGATGCGGAACCAGGCACAATCTCGAATGTGAAACGGGCGAGCTGATGCTTGAACACAAGGTTCGGCTCCACTCCACGGCGTGCGGAATACGCGCTGTAGGCATTCCTGGCATCTATCACCTCGGTCCCGAGGATGTCGGCATCAGGGTCAGCCTTGGCTACCATAAGGTCCTGCCCTCCATCAATCTTGAAAGGCACATAGATCCTGTCCGCTTCTGCGACAGGTACCGGGACATTGCTTGTTGCCGCCCCGTCCCAGTATGCATCATCGATATGATATCCGTAGAAATCATATACGATGTTTCCACCGTAGTAGAACGGCTCCCATTCTCCCTCGTCGTTCTGCATTCCATCCCCATCAGGATCAGGATTCATGACATCGATATAATCCGATGCCTCTCCATCCGGAGCGGTAGCCTCCACATGCCAGATGAAAGCATCCGTCTCGGCATTGGTGAAATCAGCGACAGTCCTGTCGAATCCGAAGATGTAGAGGGTCTGCTGATCCCATACGTTAGCATCTGCCAGACCTCCCACTGTTCCGGTGGACTTTGTCAGGAGGGCTGCAGGTGCACCGACCCCGAACCTCACCGGCACTTTGCCATCCTGATACCCGGTCTCAGGCTGGCTCCCTCCTGTTGAAGGAGCGACCTCGTTCTTTGAGCAGGCTGCCATTACTCCGACTGCAGCGACTGCCAACAATGCAAATTTTTTCATTGCGTTAAAATTTAGTTAA
>CALVAC010000017.1 GCA_944325435.1 uncultured Bacteroidales bacterium
CGATATTTGACGCGGGTGCGTCACATATACAGTATCGCCTCGGCATAACAAATAAATTTGTTCTGCTCTCGGCTTCTGAGTATATTTGCATTCATTATTGACAAGGGTTATAGTTATGGTACTGGCTCTGTTCGGATTCCTGAGACTGTCCCTTCTGGACATCCTCGACATCCTGCTGGTGGCGCTGATAATTTTCCTGCTGTTCCGCTGGCTGTGGGGGTCATCTGCGTGGAGTATCTTCGTGGCCATCCTGTCGCTTTATCTGATCAGGTTTGTGGTGACTGTGCTCAACATGAGGCTCACCGCTACCATTATGGATATGGTGCTGGATGTCGGGGTGCTGGCTCTGATTGTCATTTTCCAGCCGGAGATAAGGAGGTTTCTTACCAGACTCGGCAACGGTACGAGGGTAAACGCCCGGACCAACAGCATCCTGGACCGTCTGTTCAGGACCGTCAAGCGTGGAGCGATGGACAGTGATGCCGTGAACGAGGTGGCGGAAGCATGCAGAAGGATGTCGGAATCGAAGACCGGAGCCCTGATAGTGATTCCGCACGCTACGCCTCTTGATGACATAATCTCCACTGGAGACAGGATAGATGCGGCCATTCACCGCCGCCTGATAATGAACCTCTTCTTCAAGAATTCCCCTCTGCATGACGGTGCGGTGATTATAAGCAACAACCACATTGTCGCTGCACGCTGTACCCTGCCTATTACAGAAAAGACCGACATACCGCCGAACTTCGGGATGAGGCACAAGGCTGCCATAGGAATAACAGAGGAGACTGATGCCGATGCCATAGTCGTATCGGAGGAGACGGGCAACATATCGTTCGTCCGGGGAGGCAATGTGACGCATATAAATAATATAAACGAACTGAAACTGCTGCTGAGCAATTCTTTGTCAGATACAAAGGAAGAAGGAAGGGAAAGGAATGGAAGAGATGCTGATTGATGCCAGGCTGGAACAGAAGCTGGGCTTTGACAGGATAAGAAAAGCGGTGTCTGACCGCTGTTCCACGGAATATGCTGCCGGAAGGGTGGCTGCTGAGGCTTTTTCTGCCGACAGGAATGAGATAAGCCGCAGGCTTCTGCTTACGGATGAGATGAGGCTTGTAGTGATGTTCGAGGAAAGTTTCCCATCCAGCGGATTCATAGACTGTATAGGGTTCCTCAAACCGCTTGGCCAGCCGGCCTCCAACATAGACCTGTTGTCCCTCCGCAAACTGAAGACAATGCTGGAGACCCTGTCGAGGGTGATACGGTTCTTTGAGGACATCAAGGATGGCATTTATCCTAACCTGAAGAAGATGGCGGAGCCGGTCATGAGATTCCCTGCCATCCAGGACAGGATAGATGATATTCTCGACCGTTTCGGAGAAGTGAAGGATACGGCTTCCCCCGAACTGCATGACATAAGGAAAAGTCTCAAGGAGAAGGAAGGGGCGATATCGAGGCGGATATCCTCCATTATGAGGCGTGCCCAGGAGGAAGGCATTGTAGACAGCGATGCAAGCGTGTCGATGCGGGATGGCAAGATGCTGATTCCGGTGCCGGTAGGCAACAAGAAGAAGATACAGGGCTTCATATATGATGAGTCCGCATCCGGAAAGACTGCCTTTGTGGAGCCTGCGGAAGTGGTCGAACTTGACAACCAGATAAAGGAACTGCATTTTGCAGAGGGCAGGGAGATATTGAGGATACTAATGTCATTCAGTGACTTCGTGCGTCCGTATGTGCCTGATCTTGTCGAGTCTGCGGAATATTTAGGCGAACTGGATTTTCTGATGGCCAAGGCCAATGTGTCTCTGGACATAATAGCCGGGATGCCTGTGATATCGGAGAACGGTGAATTGAATCTTAGAAAGGCGAGACACCCTTTTCTCGAGAAGGCTCTGAAGAAAGAGAAGAAGGAGATCGTCCCTCTGACGGTCACGCTCACCCCGAAGAAGCATATCCTGCTCATATCCGGACCGAACGCCGGAGGCAAATCGGTTTGTCTCAAGACTGTGGGCCTGCTGCAGTATATGTTCCAGTGGGGGATGCTGGTCCCTACATCCGAGACATCCGAACTTCCTGTGTTCGACAGGATAATGGTCAGCATCGGGGACGACCAGTCTATAGACAATGACCTGAGTACATACAGTTCATTCCTGTCGGATATGAGGGAGATGGTCGGGAAGGCGGATGAGAAGACCCTTGTCCTGATAGATGAGTTCGGTTCAGGCACGGAACCGGCTGCAGGAGGGGCTATTGCCGAGGCGATACTGCATGAGCTGGACACCAGGGGGACATACGGTGTGATAACGACACATTATACCAACCTCAAACTCTATGCATCAGCATCCGAGACAGGAGTCGTCAACGGGGCCATGATGTTTGATGTCAAGAACATAGCCCCTCTGTTCAAACTTGAGATGGGACTGCCCGGCAATTCCTTTGCGTTCGAGCTTGCACGCAAGATGGGACTGCCGGAAAACATAATAAAAGATGCGGAAACCCGGGCTGGAGAGGAGTTTGTCGGCATAGAGCGCAATTTGCGCAGGATTGCCCGTAACCGCAAGGCATTGGATGAGAAACTGGAAAGGATACGGAATGCGGACAGGACTCTTGAAAGTATCACTGACAGATATCAGAAGGAACTGCAGGACATACGCAGACTCAGGAAAGAGATCCTTGACCAGGCCCGCAAGGAGGCGGAAGAGATACTGAAAGGGGCCAACAGGCAGGTGGAGACCACCATCCGTACCATAAAGGAGTCCCAGGCGGAGAAAGAGACCACGGTCATGGCGCGCAGGGAACTTCAGAATTTCATGTCGGCTCTTGCACAGAAGAAGGAGCAGGAGAAGAAAGAGCGGGATGACTACATCGAAAAGAAGATACGCCAGATAGATGCCAGGAAAGCCAGGGAGAAAGAGAGGAAGTCAAGGAGGGCCAACGAGCAGGAAAGGAAAGAGATGGAGGAGAGACAGGCCGAGCAGGAACGCCTGGAGGCATTCCGGAACGCTCCTCTGAAAGTCGGGGAGAAAGTAAGGATAAAGAGTAACGGGTTGGTGGGCGAAGTGGCACTGGTGTCCTCGAAGTCGGTGACAGTCAACATCGGCAACATCAGCAGCAGGATGTCCCCTGACAAGGTGGAGAGAATCACTTCCAACGAGTTCAAGGCTGCCGTAAAGGAGACTGCAAGACCTGTATCTGCGGTCAATACCGACTCTTCCATCTCTGACAGGAAACTGAATTTCCATCCGGAAATCGATGTCCGGGGCGAGAGGGTGACGGATGCCTTGGAAAAGGTGACGAGATTTGTGGATGATGCCATAATGCTGAATATGGGAAGCGTGCGCATCATCCACGGCAAGGGAACAGGTGTCTTGAGGGAGGAGATACAGAAATTTCTCCGGACTACACCAGGGGTCGCCTCAGTGACGGATGAACACATCCAGTTCGGCGGTTCAGGTGTCACGGTGGTCACTTTTGACTGACAGGGAGGTGCGGATATGGTGACCGACAGGGAAAAGAAGCAGACGGGCAAGGCAGGAGAAGAGGCAGCATGCAGATTCCTGGCGGACAGAGGCCATGTCATTCTGGCAAGGAACTGGAGATCCGGGCATCTGGAGATTGACATCATCTCTATGGACAAGGCTGGAATACATTTTGTGGAAGTGAAGACCCGCCGTCCTCCGATGCAGGCCCTGCCGCAGGAAAGCGTGACTCCGGGCAAGCAGAGGAAGATAGCGGCGGCAGCGGCAAGGTATCTTGCTTCCGGAGCCGGAAGGCAGACAGGTGATATGGAATGCCAGTTCGACATAATCGCCGTGACTCTGTCGGAAGGCGGAGCCGGCATAGAATATTATCCGGCCGCCTTCTGGCCTGTTTGCGTGTGATGCCCGGGCCGATGGCATCTGCCTGCAGATCGGATATTGTTGTACAAAAAAGATATGCCACATAATATGGACAAGAACAATTATTGTGTTATCATGGCCGGAGGGGCAGGCACGAGGTTGTGGCCTGTAAGCCGCACCGGCTATCCGAAACAGTTCTTAGAGGTAGGGAATACCGGAAGAAGTTTCCTGAGGGTTACATACGACAGGTATGCGAGGCTCTTCCCGGCAGAAAATATCCTGATAGTCACTGTGTCCAGGTATCGGGACCTGGTGAAGCAGCAGATTCCGGAGATACCTGATGCCAACATCCTGTACGAGCCTTACAGCAGGAATACTGCACCGTGCATCACATATGCGACATATACATTGCTGAAACGCAATCCGGATGCCTCTATGGTCGTCACACCGGCGGACCACCTGATCTTTGATGAAGACACTTTCGGAAAGACGGTCACAAACGCACTTGAGTATGCATGCAGGGAAAAGGTGCTGATGACGATAGGTCTGATGCCGACAAGGCCGGACACCAACTATGGATATATCCAGGTTACAGGAGGAAAGAGTGCTTGCCATGCCGATACGGCGGTCAAGGTAAAGACATTCACTGAAAAACCGGATGCAGACCTTGCCAGAGTGTTTGTGGAAAGCGGGGAGTTCCTGTGGAATTCAGGTATTTTCGCCTGGACTGCACAGACCATAAGGGAGGAGATGGAGAAGTACATGCCGGAAGTCACCCGGCTTTTCAACGGATGGGAGAAGGCTCTCGGCACTGAATCCGAGCAGGACTTCATAACGGGGGCCTATACCGGCTGTCTCAATATTTCCATTGACTATGCTGTTATGGAAAAGACCGACAGGGCATGGCTGTATCCAGCATCATTCGGATGGGTGGATATCGGTTCGTGGGAATCGCTCCACGAATTCTATCCATACAAGGATGCCCTCGGCAACGCCGTTGTCACTGGCAGGACACTGATGACGGAAGATCACAACAACCTGCTAATTTCCAAGGACAAGGACAAGCTGATTGCTGTCAAGGGCCTGAAAGACTTCGTTGTCATTGACACTGATGATGTCCTGGTTATATGCCCCAAGAATGACAGGCAATTCAAGGATTTTATGGCTGGCATAGCGATGCCGGAATATGAGAAATACCGTTAAATCATTTATAATATGGAACTTGAAAAAAAGATTCAGGCGGACATGGTGGCAGCGATGAAAGCCCGGGAAACAGTCCGCCTTGCAGCCCTGAGGGGCATCAAGGCAGCGATACTTCTTGCCAGGACATCAGAAGGCGGCAGCGGGGAGGTCAGCGATGCGGAGGTGGTCAAGATAATCCAGAAACTGGTGAAGCAGCGTAAGGAGAGCGCGGAGATCTATGCCCAGCAGAACAGGCCAGAACTTGCGGAGAACGAACTTGCTGAAGCGGCGGCGATGGAGGTCTATCTTCCGAAACAGCTGAGCGAGGCGGAAGTGGAAGCGGAACTCGTGAAGATCATTGCAGAGACCGGGGCTTCGCAGCCATCCGATATGGGCAAGGTAATGGGTGTCGCGACAAAACGGCTTGCCGGTCAAGCTGATGGCAAGCTTATCTCGATGACTGTCAAACGACTGCTTGCAAAATGACACCGGGAGGCTAACCGGCCGCGTATATGGCTTCAGAAAGGAAGCCCCATCCTGTGCCTGGCAAAAGGTATGACCAGAGAAGGAGCCTGCTTCTGCAGAAGCAGGCTTTTCATATAGTCCATATAAGGTTCCGCGTGGTTGAAATAGCTGTACAGACCTTTGCACAGGGAATTTTTCCTGCAGCCATCTTCACCTGTGGCGAACCTGTGTTTCGGGCATTCCCCCCTGCATGCAAAGTAGAAACGGCAGCTGAGACATTCTGCCGGCAGGGTGTTGCGCTTGTCCAGTCCGAACTGCAGGCGACGGCGGCTTGAATAGATGTCTTTCAGCGGAGTCCGCGTGATGTTTCCCAGAAGATATTCCGGATATACGAAATGGTCGCAGGAATAGACATCCCCGTTCCTTTCCACAACAAGGGCATCCCCGCAGGTCTCGCACATGGAGCATACGCCGGGCTGCACGCCGCACCACTGCGCGAGCGTTGCATCGAACATCTGCACGAATACCTGCCCCACATCCCTTATGACCCATTCGTCGAAGATGTCGCACAGGAATCTGCCGTAATCCTCCGCTGACACGGACCAGGGGGCAATGTATGCCCCCTCTGTCTCGGGAGACACTATCACGGGTCTGCGGCAGCCGGCTCTGTCCACGGTGTGCTCCACAGCCGGGAGGAACTGCATGTACCGGCTCCTGACCTTGTCCCGGAGGAATCTGTATATCTCTCCCCCTCTTTTACCGCACAGGCTGCTGACAACGCTGAGTGTGTTGAACTCGACTCCGGAGCTTCTGAACAGCCCGATGGCGTGCATCACCTTTTCAAATGTAGGCCGGCCGTCTCTTGTACGGCGGAAAGTGTCATGGATATCCTCGGGTCCATCGAGGGAGATGCCAACAAGAAAATTGTTCTCCGCAAACAGCGAGCACCATTCCTCATCCACCAGGGTGCCGTTGGTCTGTATGTTGTTCTCTATCCTTTTCCCTGCGGCATATTTTTTCTGCAGGGCGATTGCCTTTCTGTAGAAATCTTTTCCAAGCAGCAGAGGTTCGCCCCCGTGCCAGCAGAACTGTACGGAATCCACCTCGTTCGCCTCGATGTACTGCCGGATATATCTTTCCAGAAGTTCATCATCCATGACTTCGTTCTTCCCGCCATACTGGATGGCCTTGTCCAGATAGTAACAGTATGTGCAGTCCAGATTGCATCTCGACCCGGCCGGCTTCAGCATGGTCACGAAGGCCTGCGGTGCGGTGAGCCTCTCGGCATCACTGAGGGTGAATATCTCCTTTTCTTTCATCAGATGTATAAGACACGATTCCAAATCCTGCCAAAGATAATGATAAATTCCGCAAGGTCCGGCCGGATACGAAAATTTCTGCTAAAGCATTGATATTTCAAATATTAGTCGTATATTTGCAGCCCACCAAAATGCACTATGGTGGATAATACATTTATAATCAATTAATTAAAACAAGCCAATGCCTGGATTAATTGGAAAGAAAATCGGAATGACTTCCGTTTTCGGTGCTGATGGGAAGAATATCCCATGCACCGTAGTTGAGGCTGGTCCGTGTGTTGTTACGCAGATTCGTACAGTAGAGAAAGATGGTTATGCCGCTGTACAGCTTGCCTATGACGAAATGAAAGAAAAGCACACCAGCGCGCCTCTTAAGGGGCATTTTGAAAAGGCAGGAACCACACCTAAGCACAAGATCGTCGAGTTCAAGGCGGACTTTGCTCAGGAGCTTAAATTAGGCGACACCCTCACGGTGAGCGATGTGTTTGCAGACACCGCATACGTGGATGTCACCGGTACTTCTAAAGGTAAAGGTTTTCAGGGCGTTGTAAAACGTCATGGATTCGCGGGAGTGGGCGGACAGACACACGGCCAGCACAACAGGCTGCGTCATCCGGGTTCACTCGGTGCATCATCATGGCCTTCAAGAGTTTTCAAAGGCATGAGGATGGCAGGCCGCATGGGTAATGCGAGGGTGAAGGTGTTCAACCTTCAGGTCGTGAAGATCATTCCTGAGAACAATCTTATCGTTCTTAAGGGCTCGATACCTGGAGCCAGGGGTTCATATGTAATTTTGGAGGATTAAGGTTATGGAATTGTCAGTTTTGAAAATTGACGGAACAGAATCCGGAAAGAAGGTTGTTCTCAATGATGAGATCTTCGGCATAGAGCCGAACGACCATGCAATCTACCTCGATGTGAAGCAGTATCTTGCAAACAGGCGTCAGGGTACCGCAAAGACCAAGGACCGCAGCGAGGTGGCATACAGCACAAAGAAGCTTATCCGTCAGAAGGGTTCCGGCGGTGCGCGTCACGGAAGCCGCAAGGCAGGTATCTATACTGGAGGCGGACGGGTGTTCGGCCCGGAGCCGCGCGACTATCATTTCAAGCTCAACAAGAAGCTGAAGCAGCTCGCGAGGTGCTCCGCCCTTTCATACAAGGTCAGGGAGAATGCTCTCATTTTTGTGGAGCCGTTCACTATGGATGCCCCTAAGACCAAGGAGTTCATCCAGATCCTCAAAAACATCAAGGCAGGGGACAGGAAGATCCTTTTCGTCCTTCCGGAGAACTCCCGGAATATCTACCTTTCTGCACGTAATCTTCCTGAGGTGACAGTGAAGTCCGTAGACGAGATCAACACATATATCATCTTGAACTCATATTCAATGGTGATGGTTGATGGTGTCCAGGACATTCTCGCATCAAGGATCAAACGCTAAATTGATACGGAAATGGGAATCATAATTAAGCCAATAGTAACAGAAAAGATGACGGTTCTGGGCGATAAGTTGAACCGCTACGGCTTTATCGTAGACCGCAAGGCCAACAAGATCGAGATCAAGAATGCGGTAGAGCAGATGTACAACGTGTCTGTTGCGTCAGTGAACACTGCCAACTATCACGGTAAGAGAAAATCCCGTTATACCAAGGCCGGTATCCTCAGGGGTCGCACGAACCACTTCAAGAAGGCATATGTCACTCTTGCAGGTGAAGACAAGATTGATTTTTACGCTAACATCTAACAGGTAAACGCAATGGCAGTAAGAAAATTCAAACCGGTAACCCCGGGTCAGAGGAACAAGGTAATCAGTGCTTTTGACGACATTACCTGCAAGACCCCTTATAAACCGTTGCTCGAGCCTATCAAGAAGACAGGCGGACGCAACAACCAGGGTAAGATGACCATCCGTTATATCGGTGGTGGCCACAAGAGGATGTACCGTATCATTGACTTCCGTCGTGACAAGGACAACTGCAAGGCAGAAGTTCTGACAATCGAGTACGATCCGAACAGAAGTGCGCGTATAGCGCTCGTGAAATACGAAGATGGTGAAAAGAGATATATCATCGCTCCTAACGGACTGAAAGTAGGACAGATCATAGAGTCCGGCGCAGGCATCGCTCCTGAAGTCGGCAACACTCTTCCTCTCTCTGATATTCCGCTCGGTACACTGATCCACAACATCGAGCTCCGTCCTGGGCAGGGTGCGGCTATGGCACGCAGCGCAGGAGCATTCGCGCAGCTCGCAGCCCGCGAAGGGAAACATGCAATCCTCCGTCTGCCTTCAGGCGAGACAAGGATGGTGCTTGTGTCCTGCCGCGCTACAGTGGGCACTGTATCTAATCCAGATCACAATTTGGAGTCGCATGGAAAAGCCGGTCGCCGCAGATGGCTCGGACGCAGGCCTCGTAACCGTGGTGTCGTAATGAACCCGGTAGATCACCCGATGGGAGGTGGTGAAGGCCGTGCATCCGGAGGACATCCGAGATCCCGCAAGGGTCTTCCTGCAAAGGGCTACAAGACTCGTAATCCTAAGGCAACTTCAAACAAGTTCATCATTGAAAGAAGGAAAAAATAACGGAATAAATTAAGAGATTATGAGTCGTTCATTAAGAAAAGGTCCTTATATCCAGGAGAGCCTGGAAAAGAAAATTCTTGCTATGAATGAAGGCAGCAAGAAGAAAGAGGTTGTCAAGACTTGGTCACGCGCAAGTATGATCTCTCCTGATTTCGTGGGTCACACCATCGCCGTTCATAATGGAAACAAGTTTATTCCTGTTTACGTTACTGAAAACATGGTAGGACACAAGCTCGGAGAGTTTGCGCCGACGAGAACTTTCAGAGGCCATTCGGGCAACCGCAAATAATTGTAATTAAAATGAAATTGTAATTATGGGAGCTCGTAAAAGACTGATGGCCGAGAGGCTGAAAGAGATAAAGAAGCAGACAGCTATAGCAAAGCTTAACAATGAGCCTTCTTCTCCGCGTAAGATGCGCCTTGTGGCAGACATCGTGAGAGGAGTTGAAGTGAACCGCGCAATGGATATCCTGAGGTTCTCCAAGAAGGCCGCATCAAGACCTCTTGAGAAACTTATCAAGAGTGCAGTGGCCAACTGGGAAGCCAAGAATCCAGACAAGAGCAGTGAACTGGACAACGGCAATGTCATCGTCAAGACCATTATGGTTGACGAAGGCCGTACTCTCAAGAGAATCCGCCCTTGTCCACAGGGAAGGGCCGGCAGGATCCGCAAGCGTTCCAACCATGTCACTGTCATCCTTGATGTAAAGAAACCAGCAACAGTGGAGGAATAAATTATGGGACAGAAAACTAATCCTATCAGCAACAGAATCGGTATCACCCGTGGTTGGGACTCTAACTGGTGTGGTGGTAAATATGCGGAGAAGATAGCGGAGGACTATAAGATCCGCAAGTATCTTGTGAACCGTCTTGCAAAGGCAAGCCTTTCCAAGATTGTCATCGAGAGGACTCTCAAGCTCATCACTGTGACTATCCATGCTGCACGTCCGGGTGTCATTATCGGCAAGGGCGGCGCAGAAGTGGACAAACTCAAGGAAGAGCTCAAGAAAGTGACAAGCAAGGATGTGCAGATCAACATCTTCGAGGTCAAGAAGCCGGAGGTGGATGCGCACATCGTTGCAGACAGCATCGCTCGCCAGATCGAGGGTCGTGTATCCTACAGAAGGGCTATCAAGATGGCTGTCGCCACTACAATGAGAGTAGGTGCAGAGGGAATCAAGGTCCAGATCAGCGGCCGTCTCGGCGGTGCCGAAATGGCAAGGAGCGAGATGTTCAAGGAGGGTCGTACTCCTCTCCATACTTTCCGTGCGGATATCGACTATGCCCTTGCTGAGGCTCACACAAAGGTCGGTGTTCTCGGGATCAAGGTATGGATCTGCAACGGAGAGGTCTACGGAAAGAGGGATCTTTCCCCAAATGCAGGTATTGCAGCAAACTCCCAGTCACAGGGTCAGCGCGGAGGCCGTGACCGCCGTCGCGGGGGAGACCGTCGCAGAGACCGCAGGGACAGCAAATAGTGCTTTAGCATATATAATAGAGGGGATGACTTTCACTTTTGAGTCATCCCCCTTTTTTTGTGTGTGCCCCGCAAGGTCTACACTCCTCATTCGGATATTCGGTTCAATGGTTATCCTGTTCCCTATAGGAATCAGCATTCCTCCAGGACTGGATAAAGGGGTATTTTTGCGGATAGGCAATTCCTGTTTCCAGAAAGATCAGAAAGGAAAAGCCGGCAGGTGAAACAAGAAGAGGTGAATTCCAAGTTAAACCCAAATTAACTTGGAATTCACCCCCACTGTCTTCTGGAGACGGCTATCTGCCGTTCCAGCCGAAGGCCTTGAAGATTTCTACCACCACAAGCGGTACGAGGGCAAGTCCGAGTATGACGAGCCACTGCTGTCCTGTGAGCTGTACGAAGCTGAATGCCTTGACGAACGGTGGTATGAACAGCACCGCTGCCGAGAACAGGATTGATATGAATATCGCAAATATCAGGGCCTTGTTGTTGAGCGGATTGAACTTGAACCTGGATTCAGTGTTGGAGTGCAGGTTTCCTGCATGTACCAGTTTGGCCGCAATCAGTGTGGCGAATGCCATTGTCTGGCCTGTTGTCTCTCCGCCTGCATTGTTTCCTATCAGGAATGCCGTGAGTGTGATCAGCGACATCATCACTCCCTGGTATCCTATTCTCCACACCATATCCTTGTCCATGAACTGTTTGCCTTTGCCGCGAGGACTCTTGTTCATTATGTCCCTGGCGGCAGGGTCGAGGCTCAGTGCCAGGGCCGGGAATGTCTCGCTTACGAGGTTTATCCACAGTATATGGATAGGGAGGAGCGGAATGCCTATTGCCGGCATCCACATTGCCATTACCGATGTGATGAAGAGCAGGAGTACCTCCCCGATGTTGGTCGAGAGCAGGAACAGTATGGTCTTCAGAATGTTGTCGTATATTCTCCTGCCCTCTGCCACAGCCGATACAATGGTCACGAAATTGTCATCGGACAGGATCATATCGGAAGCGTCCTTGGCGACTTCCGTTCCTGTGATGCCCATTGATACTCCTATGTCCGCCTGTTTGAGTGCAGGGGCATCGTTCACTCCGTCTCCTGTCATGGCCACAATCTCTCCTTTCTTCTGCCAGGCAGTCACTATCTTCACTTTCTGCTCAGGGGCAATCCTGGCATATACGGAATATTTCTCCACATCCCTGTCGAACTCTTCTTCACTGAGCCTGTCAAGCTCGACTCCGGTGATGGCACGGTCTCCAGTGCGGAAGATACCTATCTTTGATGCGATGGCAAGGGCTGTAGCCTTGTGGTCTCCGGTTATCATCACTGTCCTGATGCCGGCATTGCGGCATTCCTGGATGGCTCCTATGACCTCTTCCCTTTCAGGGTCTATCATTCCGGTCATCCCTACGAAGATAAGGTCTTTCTCGACTTCCTCCATTTCGGATGACACTTCGTCTGTCTGCCTGTAGGCCATGGCAAGCACTCTCAATGCTGAGTCAGCCATTTTCTGGTTGCGTTTCTGGAGATCAGCTATGTCTTCGGCGGTGATTGCCCTTATCCCATTCTCCGTCTCTATCCTTGTGCAGACTGACAGTATCTCATCCAGTCCACCTTTGGTATTGATCTGCAGGGTCCCGTCAGGCATCCTGTTGATGGTGGACATCCTTTTCCTTGAAGAGTCGAACGCCACTTCACCGACTCTCGGACAGGCGGCATCCAGTTCGCTCTTGACAGTGCCTTTTTCTGCGCCCAGGTCGATGAGTGCTATTTCCGTAGGGTCACCTACCCTTGTCAGGCTGCCTTCACTGTTTTTTACCACCTTTGCATCGCAGCACAGTACCGATATCGTGACAAGCCTGTCCGGATTCCCGCTGGCGGTGTATGTGTCCACTACGGTCATCTGGTTCTTTGTCAGGGTGCCGGTCTTGTCCGAGCATATCACCGTGGTACAGCCCAGAGTCTCCACAGATGGCAGCTTGCGGATGATGGCGTTGTGCCTGACCATACGCTGTACGCCCATTGAAAGTATAATCGTCGAGATGGCAGGAAGTCCTTCCGGGATTGCTCCCACTGCCAGGGATATTGCAACCATCAGCATGCTTACAACAGGCCGTCCGTTCAGCAGTCCGATTGCAAATATCAGCACGCAGATGACTATAGCCGCTATGCCTATCACCTTGCCGAGTTTCTCCAGACGGACCTGCATTGGTGTCTGGGTATCAGAGTCGTTGTCGAGCATGTTGGCGATTTTCCCTATTTCCGTGTCCATTCCTGTCCCGACCACAATACCTCGCCCGTGTCCGAATGTCACGACGCCGCTTGAGTATGCCATATTCTTGCGGTCTCCCAGAGGAATGTCCTCCCCTTCGAGGGTGTCCGGAGTCTTTTCCACCGGGACGGATTCGCCTGTCATGGATGACTCCTGGATGCTCATGTTGTAGGATTCGGTAATTCTGATGTCAGCAGGGACTATGTCTCCGACCTCGAGTTCCACAAGGTCTCCGGGAACTACTTCCTCCACATTGACCACCATCGGCTCCCCGTTCCTTATGACCTTTGCTACTGGAGCGGCCATCTTCTTCAGCGATTCAAGCGACTTCTGGGCCTTGAATTCCTGATATGCCCCGATAAAGGCATTCAGAAGCAGGATTCCAATTATAATATAGGTGTCCAGAAGACCTTCCCCTGTCCTGATGCCCATTATTCCAGAAATCACCGCAGCTATTATCAGGAGGATGATCAGAAAACTCTTGAACTGGGCGATGAACATCGATATGAACGATCTCTGTTTCTTCTGTACCAGGGTGTTGCGCCCGTACTTCCCTAATCTGGACTGAATCTCGTCCCTGTCCAGCCCTTTGTTTGCGTCCGTGCCGAATGCTGAGGTCACATCCTCTATCGGCCTGTTGTGATAGTTTGCCATTGTCAGATAATGTTTGTCAATGTCTTGTGTGCAGATGTGAAAATGTCAATTTTTTATTTCAGAATGCAAAAATGCACTATATATTCGGATATTATATTATATTTACCGGACAAAAAATGTCAAAAATGTCGCTTCAGTCGAATGATGCCATAATCCGGGCGTCGTCTGCCAATGTGGGTGATGCCGCTGAAGGTTGTTCCCCTGCAGGCAATGTATCTGCTGCGTTGCCCCACGAAGAATTTTTCCTGGAACCGGTGGCTGGCGACGGGATGTCTGCTGACGGAATCATCCCGCTTTTCAGCCGTGGAGTCTCCGTGCTCTTGTTTTCGAGGGGCAGGGCTGAAGTCAGGATAAACGGCAAATCCTATCCGGCAGAGGCAGGTACGGTCGCCACTGTCATAGAGGATGAGATTGTCGGGCTGGAGAATGTGTCGGCAGACTGCATCTGCTTCATGGTCTCAGCACCTTCCGAGACGGTGATAGACTTCCCGTCCCCCGCGGATTCGGACATCCTGACAATGACGATGGTTTCTCCCGTGTTTACAGTTCCTGACAGGAAAATGGAACTGGTGATGGAATATTACCGTCTGCTTCAGACAGTCAATGCGGACAGGGACAATGTATTCAGACGGGAAATAATGAAGTCCGTATTTTATTCCATGATGCTGGAGGTCTGCGATGCCTACCGTCAGTATGGCACTGTTGTGGGCAAGTCGGCAATCCTGCGCCATGAACAGCTCGGCGATGACCTTTTCCGTCTTATGTCGCGCCACTGCAGGACGCATCGTAGCGTGTCTTTCTATGCAGAGAAACTCAACATTACCCCCAAATATCTGTCGAGGGAGATAAAGCGGATTACGGGCAGGACTGTCCAGGAGTGGATCAACAGGCTTACGATAATGGAGATGAAGAAGCAGCTCAATATCCCCGGCCGTACGGTCATGCAGATATCGGAGGATATGGACTTCTCCAGCCCATCCGCTTTCGTGCAGTTCTTCAAACACCACACCGGCACCACCCCTCTCAAGTACCGCAAGTCCGCCCGGTGACGCCATTTATCAGAGACCGCGTTCAGAGCTCTGAACAAATTCCGGAAAATCTGCTCAATGCTCTGAACATTTTGTTTGGTACCGCTTAGTACAGGAATCCGAAAGCCCACAGCGGTATTTTCCTGAAGAGGCCTGAGTCGATGTCGTCTGCGGCTATATACCCGTTTTCTGCATCCTTTATCTGGCTGAAATCTTTGTCCCGGCCTCCGACTTCGATGATATATTTTCTGTCTATACGGAAGTCCCCCGTTTTCATGCCTCCGTATTCCACGACATGTCCTGCAGAAGCAAGCTGGTTGCAGAAGAAAGTTTCCCGGACAGTCCCTTTTTCAGGGGTTTCCAGTGAAAGAATATGCAGAAGATTGGAATTGTCCAATAGGATTTTGTCCGGTTTCTGCAGATCTCCTGTAGAGTTTAAGTCTGTAAACAGTCTTCTTATTATCTTTGCCTCTTCCAGATTTTTGAGATATTTCAGGGTCGTCAGGCGCTGGATACCGATGTTTCTTGAGATTTTGGCTATGTCTACTTCAAAAGGGACAAGTCCGGAAATGATCTGGAGCAATGCCTTGATTTTCCTGGTATTGCCGGGGTCGATATTCCTCTGGGCCGTCAATTCTGTGTCTATGGTGTAGTTTATGATATTTTCCACGCGGGAATTATATGTGGTCCTGTCTTCAAAATAGAAAGGGTAGTATCCTGTCTTGAGATATTGGTTGAAATGTTCCAGGGGATGGCATTTGCGTTTTATTTCATTGCAGAATGCAGATGCGTTCCGCAATAGATTGTCAAGTTTTGTCGGGACGAAGTCGAGTCCTGTCGTAAAGCACAGATATTCCCGGAAAGACATTCCCGGCATTTCATATTCTACCATTCTTCTTGACAGATCTGCCTTCCCGTTGTTGATTTCCAGCAATGAACTGCCGCTGACAACTATATGCAAATTTTTGTAAAGGTCATATATTTCCTTCAATTCCTGACTCCACCCATCATACTTGTGGATTTCATCGATAAAAAGGTATTGTCCTCCCGTTTTTACAAACCGGTCGGCAGTATCGGCCAAAGTGTGTGTGGAAAAATAGCCGGTATCTGCTGAACAATATAGCACATGTCTGTCACCATCAGCAAAATCTCTTTTGATTTTTTGCAGGATCAAAGTGGATTTCCCGACACCCTTCGGCCCTTTTATGCAAATGAGTCGGCTGTCCCAGTTTATTGTATACATGAAATTCCTGATGAAATCCATAGGAACAGTATTCAGATATTCATCATGGCGCTCAAAAAGCTTCTCCATCACCTTGATTTTTAATGTGTCAAAGATAAGTGTTTTTTATAAAAAACAAAAATGCGTAAAAAGTGTTTTCAGCAAAAAACACTCTGATGTGGTCGAGTCTCTTCTAATTGACCTTTCCTCGCACTCATCAAAATCTGTTGAAACATGTCTGAATTGTTGCAAATAGGACTTGAAATATTTTATTTTGGTCTGAAAGCTGGCTCTTCCTCTATTTCCTGTATAAACACAAAGTGTTCCTCAAGGTATAGCCTCGGGGAACACTTTGATAATGTGTCTTCTGATTATCTGAGAATGTCCTGCAGCTCATCCCACGGGATGGTGATGCGGATGGTGCCGGCTGCATAGGCTGCAATTTCGTATGGATTATAGATGAATGTGATACCGTCTTCAGTGACCTTGAAGTTGTCGGAAGGCAGGATCTCTGACACCAGCAGGTATTCAGCCCCGGACGGGTCATCGAAAGCGGATGCCACATGCTTCATCAGGAGTCCTGGGAGAATGTCTGCGCTCTCTTCCGTGAAAATGTCTTCGGATAGGACCTGGTCCCCTGTTTTCATGTCGAACACGAGATTGGTCTCGGTATTCATCCCGTGTGCTCCTCCGGTATATGAATAGTCAGTGATGGTGTAGTTCATCAGCCTGTCTCCGTCCGCCATGTTCATTTCCCCGGTGAATGCTCCGGTGATATATTTCCCCCATGAGAGAGCCATTGAGTTTTCTCCTGCCAGGCTTTCCGCAAGTTCAAGATTCTCATCCCTGTAAGTGGAAATATAGTCGGAGGCATAGGCGTCTATCGCTTCCTGAGGGGCTTTCCCACAATAGCCGTTTCCGAATGCTTCTGCGGTGATTATGTCCCGGAGGCTCTCCATGGCTTGCGCGGACATGCCTTTTGCCGGGTATTCCATCCTTATGTCGACAGTCAGTGTGTCCGTCCTCCCTTCTTCCAGCGCGATGCTGCCGGAAAATCCGTATTCTTCTGATTCGAATCCCCCTGTGCAGGAAATGGCAGCCATTGCCGACATCAGCGCGACAGCGGACAAAATCATTTGTTTCTTCATTTTCATAAGCGTAATTTTTATAAATATTATTCTCTTTTCCCGATCTCCACAAAAATAACAAGTTTATTCCATATCCGCAATTTTGCCGGCGGCACCATTAAATCGCTCATTTTATTGTCATTTCAAATATTATTCGTATATTTGCAGCCCCTAAAATAGGGGAAAAGAAACATAAATTTAAGATTTACAATCATTTATGCCTACAATTCAACAGTTAGTTCGCAAAGGGCGCGAGGTTATCGAGATCAAGAGTAAGTCTCGTGCTCTGGATGCTTGTCCTCAGAGAAGGGGCGTATGCGTGCGTGTGTACACTACCACACCTAAGAAACCTAACTCAGCAATGCGTAAGGTTGCGCGTGTCCGTCTGACCAACTCCAAAGAGGTCAATGCGTACATTCCGGGCGAGGGGCACAACCTCCAGGAGCACTCTATCGTGCTTGTGAGAGGAGGCCGTGTAAAGGACCTTCCTGGTGTGCGTTACCACATCCTTAGGGGCGCTTTGGATACCGCAGGCGTAGAGGGCAGGACCCAGTCCCGTTCACTCTACGGAGCGAAGAGGCCAAAGGCAAAAGCCGCTAAGAAGTAATTTTAATTTCACCTTTAATTTTCTACAACAATGAGAAAAACGAAGCCTAAGAAGAGGATTCTACTTCCTGATCCTAAGTTTCACGATGTGATGGTTACACGTTTCGTGAACAATCTTATGTTGCAGGGGAAGAAGAGTATCGCGTATTCTATTTTTTACGATGCCATTGACATGGTAGGCGAGAAGATGAAAGATTCTGACAAGGCTCCTCTCGATATTTGGAGGAAGGCTCTCGAGAATGTGACGCCTCAGGTAGAGGTTAAAAGCCGCAGGATCGGTGGAGCTAACTTCCAGGTGCCGACAGAAGTGCGTCCGGAAAGGAAGATTTCACTCTCGATGAAGAATATGATCATCTTCGCCCGCAAGCGTTCCGGCCACTCCATGGCAGAAAAACTCTGTGCCGAGATAATCGCAGCATACAATTGCGAAGGTGCGGCATTCAAGAGAAAAGAAGACATGCACAGGATGGCAGAGGCCAACAAGGCATTTGCACATTTCCGTTTCTAATCCCCAATCAAGATAACAACAAATGGCAAGAGATCTTAAATATACCAGAAACATCGGCATCATGGCCCACATCGATGCCGGCAAGACAACAACCTCGGAGCGTATCCTGTTCTACACCGGCAAGACCCATAAGATAGGAGAGGTTCACGAGGGTGCTGCCACAATGGACTGGATGGTGCAGGAGCAGGAGCGCGGTATCACGATCACTTCCGCTGCTACCACTGCCTTCTGGCACTATAAAGGGGATACTTATCAGATCAACCTTATCGACACTCCGGGCCACGTGGATTTCACCGTAGAGGTGGAGCGTTCCCTGCGTGTGCTTGACGGTACGATAGCCACTTTCTGTGCGGTGGGCCGTGTCCAGCCTCAGTCCGAGACGGTATGGAGGCAGGCAGACAAGTACGGAGTGCCTAAGATTGCATACGTCAACAAGATGGACCGCGTGGGCGCTGACTTCCTCGCAGTGGTCGAGGAGATCAAGACCAAGCTCGGGGCGACTGCAGTCCCTATCTGTCTCCCTATCGGAGCGGAGGACAAGTTCCAGGGTATCGTGGACCTCATCGCGAAGAAGGCAATCTATTATGACAATACGGAGGAACTCGTCAACTATCAGGTGAAGGACATCCCTGCAGAGATGGAGGCGGATGTGGCTACCTGGCGCGAGAAGCTTGTCGAGGCAGCAGCCGAGTATGACGAGACTCTGATGGAGAAGTTCTTCGATGATCCGGACTCCATTACCGAGGACGAGCTCATCGCAGCCTTGAGAAAGGCTACCATCGATATGGCGATTGTTCCTGCATGCTGCGGTTCTTCGTTCAAGAACAAGGGCGTGCAGTTCCTGCTTGATGCAGTTATGCGTTATCTCCCTTCTCCTCTTGACAAGGGTTCCGTTACGGGTACCAACCCTAAGACCGGAGAGGAAGAGGAGCGCAAGCCTGCTGCAAGCGAGCCTTTTGCTGCCCTCGTGTTCAAGATTGCGACAGATCCTTTCGTAGGCCGTCTTGCATTCCTCAGGGCATATTCAGGCCGTCTCGATGCCGGTTCGTATGTGCTCAACACCCGTTCAGGCAAGAAAGAGCGTGTCGCAAGGCTTTACCAGATGCATTCCAACAAGCAGAATCCTATAGATTTCGTAGAGGCGGGAGATATCTGTGCAGCTGTCGGATTCAAGGATCTCCGTACAGGAGATACCATCTGCGCGGAGGATCATCCTATCACTCTTGAGTCTATGGAGTTCCCTGATCCGGTGATTGGACTTGCGGTTGAGCCGAAGACCCAGAAGGATCTCGACAAGCTCGGTATCGCATTGGCTAAACTCGCCGAGGAGGACCCTACCTTCACTGTCAAGACCGACCATGAGACCGGCCAGACCGTCATCAGCGGTATGGGTGAGCTTCACCTCGACATCATCGTGGACCGTCTCCGCAGGGAGTTCGGTGTGGATATCAACCAGGGTGCGCCTCAGGTCAACTACAAAGAGGCTATCACAGCTACAGTGCAGCATCGTGAGGTCTTCAAGAAGCAGACCGGTGGCCGTGGTAAGTTCGCGGACATCATCGTGGAGATCGGACCGGCAGACGAAGGCGTTACAGGTCTCCAGTTCGTGGATGAAGTCAAGGGTGGTAACATCCCTAAGGAATTCATCCCGTCAGTGGAGAAAGGATTCAAGTCTGCAATGGCGAACGGTGTGCTTGCAGGATACGAAGTTCCATCCCTCAAGGTTGTCCTGAAGGACGGTTCCTTCCACCCTGTCGATTCCGACCAGCTCTCATTCGAGATATGCGCGAGGATGGCGTTCCGTCATGCCTGCCCTAAGGCAAAGCCGGTTCTCCTCGAACCTATCATGAATCTCGAAGTCGTTACTCCTGAGGATTATATGGGAGATATTGTCGGAGACCTCAACCGCCGCAGGGGACAGATCAATGCGATGGATTCCACTACTGGTGGTGCACGCATCGTCAAGGCATTCGTTCCGCTCGCAGAGCAGTTCGGATATGTGACAGTGTTGAGGACCATATCATCAGGACGTGCGACCAGCACAATGTCATTCGACCATTACGCTGAAGTTCCGGCTAACCTTGCAAAAGAGGTTATCGAGAAGAGTGGGTACAAGCCGGTCGATGATGAGGAATAATAATAAAAACGGAAATAAAATGAGCCAGAAAATAAGAATAAAACTCAAATCATTCGATCATGCGCTGGTTGACAAGTCAGCCAAGAAGATCGTTGATACAGTGTCTTCTACAGGCGCTCGCGTGAATGGACCGATTCCGCTTCCGACCGACAAGAAGATATTCACTGTAAACCGCTCAACTTTCGTGAACAAAAAGTCCCGCGAGCAGTTCGAGCTCAATTCCTACTGCCGTCTTCTTGACATCTACGAGTCTACCCAGAAGACTGTCGATGCCCTGATGAAGCTGGAACTTCCTTCAGGAGTTGAAGTCGAGATCAAAGTCTGACGGTTTTTCTGATTTCGGATAAAATTCTGTCGGAAAAACAAGATAGATTTTACGGAATCAGAAATTATTGCTATATTTGCATTCCTGTCCGGTTCGCCGGGCAGGAATGACAAATGAAGTTCTTACTAAGTTTAGATACCTTACAAGGTATAAGGTCCCATAGCTCAGTTGGTTAGTAGCACCTGACTCATAATCAGGGGGTCACAGGTTCAAGCCCTGTTGGGACCACGGAAACGGTCTGGAAAGACCTTTATGAATCAAGCACTTGCGACAATTGCAGGTGCTTTTTTCGTGTCTGGAGACCTCACAGTATCTGGAACCCAACCTGTGATCAGGCAGCGTCACCGGATTTCTGTCCAGTGGATATCCTTGTCCCGTCTCCAATAGGAGAGCTGTTTGCGGGCATAATGGCGTGTGTTGCGCCGGATCAGTTCGGCAGCCCGTTCCAGGGATGTGACCGGCCCATCCTTCGTCTCTTCAGTACGGCCATCGAGCCAGTCGAACCAAGCGAAAATCTCCTTGTATCCGACTGTCTGAAGCGCAGGCAGATGTCTGTATGGCAGCAGGGAACGCACCTCTTCCGCAAGTCCTGCATCCATCATACTGGTCACCCTTCTGTCTATCCTTGCATACAGTTCTTCCCGGGGTCTTATAAGCCCTGTCTTCTCTATCTTGAAATCACGCTTTTTTTTCGGTGCTGTCTTGAACGATGAGAACGGCCTGCCTGTCAGCAGACATACCTCCAGTGCCCTCACCACCCTCTGTCCGTTGGCGATGTCGATTGATGCATAGCTTTCGGGGTCAAGCCGTTTGAGGTCGAGCCTGAGTGATTCCACTCCTTCTCGGTGAAGCCTGCCGGTCAGTTCCGACCTGAGTTCAGGGTCTGTCTCCGGGAATTCATCCAGCCCGTTGCATACGGCATCTATGTAGAATCCGGAACCTCCCGCCATGACAAGAGTGTCGTGACCCTGCTTGAACAGTCCGTGTATAAGGTCGAGAGCTTCGATTTCGTATTTGCCGGCCGTGTATATGTCTTCCACTGACCGGGAACGGATGAAATAATGCTTCACTCTGGCGAGCTGTGCTTCGTCCGGCACTGCAGTACCGATGCTCATTTCCCTGTATATCTGCCGGGAGTCGCATGAAATGACGGGAGAGCCGCAGGCCAGTGCAGTCTCGATGCTGTAGTCTGTTTTCCCTACGGCTGTCGGTCCGAGGATGATCAGCAGTCGCTTCACAGGCTATTCGTCCTCTTCGGACTCATCATACACTTCTTTTCCGTCTTCATCATCATCCTCTTCCTGGACTTCGTCCTCGTCGTCCCAGTCGTCAGGGTCGTCTGTCATCGGGGCCTTCTTCTTGTCGTCAGGCAGATCCTCGAAAGCCACATATCCGTTCTCGAACTCGACCGGATCCGGACCTTTGGCCTCAACAAGCACGGGATATGTCACACCGGCCCTCGGCTCCGCCTCGCCTTCGTATGTGACGATGACACTCTTGGCGTTGGTGGTGTCGTAGAAATAGGTGAAGGAGACCTCGCCTTTCTTGAGGGTTTGCTCAAGGGTCACGGTGTCGATGGTGCCTGCCCCGAGATCGAAGATACCGTACCTCGAAGAGACATTGCCGTCGCTGTCGAACGCCTTGAAAAGCACCATCTGGTCCTGAGGAAAACTCATATCCGCCCTCATCTGCTTGGAGAAAGTGTACAGGGACGATCCTGCCTTTATCTCGTAGACCCTTGCAAATCCCTTGATGCCGGGAAGGGAGACCCGATATCTTAAAACCATATAAGAATAGAATTACCGATTAAGCCCGCCAAAGGTACAAAATATTTTGGCGTGGTTGCAGAATAATATAAAAAATACTAAATTTGGAGTCGGTATGGTTGGGGTTCACGGTCAGATCAAGGATTCTTTCAGGAGCATTTCCTCTCCTGCCCGTGGGCTTTTCAAGGATAACGGCAGCAGGTTCATAGCCTGTGCATATCCGGTGGAGACGGAGACGGAGGTCAAGGAGATCGTTGATTCACTGAAAAAGGAGTACCACGATGCCAGGCATCATTGCTATGCCTACCGTCTCGGCTACCTTGGAGACCGTTTCCGGGCGAACGATGATGGGGAGCCATCCGGCTCTGCCGGCCGTCCGATTCTCGGGCAGATCGATTCCAGAGGTTTGAGTGACATACTGATAGTCGTGGTCAGGTATTTCGGCGGGATAAAGCTAGGAATACCGGGGCTTATCCGTGCCTACAGGACAGCATCTGCCGATGCGCTGGACAATTCTCAGGTTGTGGAGAAGGTCGCAGCCATGCACTTCAGGCTCCATTTCGGCTATATGGATATGAATGATGTAATGAAGACTGTCAAGGATCTGGATCTCTCTGTCTCCGGGCAGGATTTCGGTATGGACTGCAGAATGGATGTGTCCGTGAGGCTTTCTCTCGCGGATACTTTTCTGGAGCGTATGGAGAAGACAGGTGGATGCAGGGTGGAGGAGACAGGGATGCCGTGACCTGGCCTGGCAAAATGAGAAGAATCATATATAGATGGACAATATGGGTAAAAGCCTGATTTCAATCCAGGATTTCTCAAAAGAAGAAATCCTGCATGTGCTCGAAGTGGCGAAAGAATTCGAGAAGAACCGCTCGCAGAAGATTCTGGAAGGCAAGGTGGTCGGCAGCCTTTTTTTCGAGCCATCCACAAGGACCAGACTCAGTTTCGAGACCGCGGTCAACCGGCTCGGGGCGAGGGTGATCGGATTTTCGGATGCCACGAATACGAGCGTCAGCAAGGGAGAGACACTCAAAGACACCATAAAGATGGTCTCCAACTATGTGGATCTCATCGTGATGCGCCATCCGCTGGAAGGAAGTTCGAGGTATGCATCGGAAGTGGCATCCGTGCCTGTGGTGAATGCCGGGGATGGAGCCAACCAGCATCCATCGCAGACGCTTCTGGACCTGTACACTATTATGCAGACCCAGGGCAGACTTGATGGTCTTGTCATAAATATGGTAGGGGATCTGAAATATGGCAGGACCACGCATTCCCTGCTCCAGGCGATGTCACATTTCAACCCGACATTCATTTTCACGGCACCTGATGAGCTGAAAATGCCGGCCGAATACAAGGATTATCTGGATGCGAGAGGCATTCCTTACAAAGAGACATCCTCTCTCGAGGAACATCTCAATGACTGTGATATCCTGTATATGACACGGGTCCAGCAGGAGCGTTTCAACGACCCGATGGAATACGAGAAGGTGAAGGATGTCTATCGCCTGACCGCCTCCATGCTCGATGGGGTGAAGCCTGGCATGAAGATCCTGCATCCGCTCCCGAGAGTGGGGGAGATTGACCAGGATGTGGATGACACTCCGTATGCATATTATTTCAAACAGGCTGAGAACGGCCTGTATGTCAGGATGGCCATCATATCATATCTCCTCGGCTACAGATAGTACTCTACCGTTATGGAAGGGACAGGATCGGCAGATACTGTCTTCTGAACAAAAATCCGATATACAAAAACACCGAAAACACATCCGAAATGGAAACAAACGATAAACAGCTGATTGTAAGCGCATTGGAAAATGGTACCGTCCTGGATCACATCCCGGCCGACCAGGTGTACAAGGCATTGGATATACTTGACCTCAAAGGGGCGGACCATCAGATTACAATCGGAATAAATTTGAAGAGCAAGCAGCTGGGTAGGAAAGGCATAATCAAGATAGCCGACCGGTTCTTTGCCGATGATGACCTTAACAGGCTCGCCCTGATAGCTCCGAAAGCGACCGTGAACATAATCCGCAACTTCAAGGTGGTGGAGAAGAAGAAACTGGAGATGCCTGCAGTGGTAGAGGGCATAGCCAGATGTATGAATCCAAAGTGCATAACAAACCACCAGCCGGTGCGTACGAGGTTTACAACGATTGACAATGGAAGCAGCATCTCCCTCCTGTGCCACTATTGCGAGAAGATAACCGATACCAAAGGCATTTTCTGAGAAGGTCCTCCGGCTGTCATTCCGGGCGAAGCGAAGAATCTGCCGTGTGGAATTAAAATAATTAATCGGAAATTGTATGTAATATAAAAAAATATCGCTAATTTTACTGAATAAATTACAAATCGTTTTGATTTGTCCTTATTTTACGAAAATTTATAAATTTTAATATAATTATTGTTGTGATGAAAAAGGTGCATAACTTCAACGCCGGGCCTTGCGTGCTCCCGGATCAGGCTATCGAGAAATCAATCGAGGCTCTGAAAGATTTCGCAGGAACAGGAATGGCAGTAATCGAAGTGTCCCACAGGTCGAAGGAATGGGGGGAGGTGATGGATGAATGCCGTGCCCTCTGGAGAGAACTCCTCAATATTCCGGATACCCACGAGGTGCTTTTCCTTGGCGGCGGAGCAAGTATGCAGTTCCTCTATGTGGCTATGAACTTTCTTGAGAAGAAGGCTGCATACCTCGAGACAGGAGTGTGGGCGAAGAAGGCGCTGAAAGAGGCCAGGGGCCTTGGCGATGCGTATGCGCTTGCATCATCTGCCGACAAGACATTCAGCTATATTCCTAAAGGGTATGTCATCCCTGAGGATATAGACTATTTCCATATCACGACCAACAATACCATTTACGGTACAGAGATCCGTTATGACATCGACTGTCCTGTCCCTCTCATAGCCGATATGTCGTCCGATATCATGTCCCGTCCGGTGGATGTCAGCAAATATGCCCTCATCTATGGCGGAGCGCAGAAGAATGTAGGCCCTGCGGGGGTCGCTTTCGCGATTGTGCGGAAGGATGCCCTCGGCAAGGTAAGCCGTTATATACCTACGATGCTGGACTACCGCACGCATATTGATGGAGGGTCGATGTTCAATACCCCTCCCGTATTCCCGATATTCGTGATGAACGAGACCCTCAAATGGCTGAAAGGTCTCGGAGGAGTAGAGGCTATCAACAAGATCAATGTACACAAGGCCGGGCTTCTCTATGATGAGATTGACCGCAACCCTCTGTTTGTCGGGACTGCGGCAAAGGAAGACAGGTCCATTATGAATGTATGCTTCGTGATGGCTCCGGGATACGAGGCTCTTCAGGATGAGTTTATGTCATACGCCAAAGAAAGGGGAATGGTCGGTATCAAGGGACACCGTTCAGTGGGAGGATTCAGGGCTTCCATATACAACGCCTGCCCTGTCGAAAGCGTTGAGGCCCTTGTCGCATGTATGCGGGAATTCGCTGCGGCAAAGGCGTGACGGTCATCCGGATGGCAGAAAACCCGGATGACAGTGTCCGGAACGATGAAACTACAACCACAATATAAAACCAGAAGTCAAAATGAAAATTCTTGTTGCGACAGAGAAGCCGTTTGCTGCGGTGGCGGTAAACGGGATAAAGGAGATAGCGAAGGAAGCGGGACATGATGTCGTCCTGCTTGAAAAATATTCTGACAAGGCCCGGCTTGTTGCGGCCGTGGCGGATGCCGATGCTCTGATAGTCCGTTCGGACAAGGTGACGGCAGAGGTCATAGAGGCGGCAGAGAAACTCAAGATTGTCGTGCGTGCAGGTGCGGGATATGACAATATTGACCTGCAGTCCTGTACGCAGCGCGGCATCGTTGCAATGAATACCCCAGGCCAGAATTCCAATGCCGTGGCGGAACTTGCAATAGCTATGATGATCTTCATGTCCCGTAACCAGTTCACTCCAGGGACAGGCAGTGAACTGAGCGGCAAGAAGATAGGCATCCAGGCGTACGGGAATGTCGGGAAACTCGTGGCCCGCAAGGCGGCGGCTCTCGGGATGCAGGTGATGGCATACGACCCGTTCGTGGACAGTTCTGTGATGACAGACGATGGTGTGACGCCGGCGGCGACACTGGAGGAAATGTATTCGGAATGCAATTTCATATCTCTGCATATCCCTGCTACACCGGAGACCGTCGGCTCGATAGGGTATGACCTTATCTCGAAAATGCCGTCCGGAGGATGCCTGCTCAACACTGCCCGCAAGGAGATAATAAACGAGGCGGAGCTGGTCAAGGTCCTCACGGACAGGCCGGACCTGAAATACATAACGGATATTGCCGCTGTGTGCCAGTCTGAACTTAATGAGAAATTCGGCAAGAGGGTCTTCGCGACTCCAAAGAAGATGGGTGCGGAGACAATGGAGGCCAATGTCAACGCAGGCCTTGCCGCTGCCCGTCAGATATGCAGATTCTTTGCGACAGGCTGCCGGGATTTCCAGGTGAACAAGTGATCGGTTGTCATTCCGAGCGAAGCGAAGAATATGCAAAAGAATTAATGTTATGGTAAGAATCAAGCCATTTGCAGCCATCAGACCCCCGAAAGAACTCGTGGAGGAAGTGGCTGCCCGTCCTTACGATGTGCTCAATTCTGCTGAAGCCAAGGCGGAAGCAGGCGAGAAGTCTCTCCTGCACATCACGAAGCCGGAGATAGATTTCGACCCGATCATTGACGAGCATAGCAGCCAGGCATACGACAAGGCGGTGGAGAATTTCAAGGAATGGCAGAAGAGAGGCTGGTTGCGTCAGGATGCCGAACCTTGCTATTATGTCTATGCTCAGACAATGGACGGCAGGACACAGTACGGTCTCGTGGTCTGCGCCCATACGGATGACTATGCCGAGGGGAAGATAAAGAAGCATGAACTGACCCGCAAGGAGAAGGAGGATGACAGGATGGTCCATGTGATGATACAGAGGGCCAATATTGAGCCTGTCTTCTTCTCATATCCTGACAATGACGAGGTCAATGCGATTGTCGCACGGTACACGGCCAGGGAGCCTGAATACGACTTTGTCGCGGAAGATGGCTTCGGGCATCATTTCTGGGTCATAGATGACAGGAAGGACATAGACCGGATTACCGAACTTTTCAAGGATATCCCTGCATTCTATGTCGCTGATGGTCATCACCGTACTGCGGCTGCGGCCAGGGTCGGAGCGGAGCTGAAAGGAAAGAACCCGTCACATACGGGAGAAGAGGAGTACAATTATTTCATGGCAGTGGCCTTCCCGGAAAGCCAGTTGAAAATCATCGATTACAACCGTGTTGTGAAAGACCTCAACGGCCTGTCTGAAGAGGAGTTCCTGAAGGCTCTGGAAGAGGATTTCTCAGTCAGGGAAGCCGGTGTCGAGCCGTACAGGCCTGACCATCTCCACAATTTTTCCATGTATCTCGGAGGGAAATGGTATTCTCTTGAGGCCAAGGACGGCAGATATGACGATTCTGACCCGATAGGGGTGCTGGATGTCACCTTGCTCTCAAGCCTTGTGCTTGACAGGATACTCGGGATCAAGGATCTGCGGACTGACAGGAGGATAGATTTCGTCGGCGGTATACGGGGGCTTGAAGAACTGAGCCGCCGGGTCGATTCCGGGGAGATGGCTGTGGCATTTGCCCTTTATCCTGTCTCGATGAAGCAGCTTGTCGACATCGCCGATTCAGGAAAGATTATGCCGCCCAAGACCACGTGGTTCGAACCTAAGCTCCGGAGTGGCCTGACCATACATCTTCTCGATTGACAGGGTTACAGCCCGAGTTCTACCTGAAACCGGACGCTCCATCTGTCGGACGGGGCGACCGGTGCATTTTTCATATGGTTGTAGGATACATCCAGCTGCACTTTCAGACTGTGCCCGATGATGTACCGGGTCAGTCCGATTGTGCTCTGGTTCCACAGGCTGTAGCCGACAAAAGGCTGTATCTCTCCGTCCGGAAACATCGTCGAGTTTCTGGCTGCAAGTTCCCATTTGCCGTCAAAAAGATAGCTGCCCTGCACATTCAGTCCTGAACCTGTATAGATGTACTGTCCGCCGGAGATGACCGCGCTCTGACCGAACAGATGCCTTCCGAGGTAGTCGGCCGCCAGGGCGAAACCTCTGTATTTGAATACGAGATCGGCGTAGTAGGACCCGATATCCCTTGCCTGGTCACCATCGAGGATGGCACCTTTCCAGCCCTGTATCCTCTGCGCCCTGTTGTTGAATGTGTACCCGAGTCCCGCCATTAGTTTCGGTGTTTCCTCGAACTCCACATCTCCTTCTATATATTCCCCTTTTCCGTGCATCCTGCCCATAGGATAAAGCTCCAGCCTTCCGGTATAGGCAAAACCTCCTGCGGCAAGACCGGTTGTATTCCAGTTCCTGCCTTCACCGAGGGTGACCGATGCCTTGGCTGCCAGGGCGAATGAATCATGGTCTCCATAGTAGTATTCACCGAAGAACCCGACATCCCTGTCCCCGCCGAATTCGCTGTTGACAATGCTCCTGTCCACGAACTGCAGTGCGCTGGATGAATTCACCCTCGCCCTGTTGGCCTTGACCTTGGTCTGCCCGAATCCTATGTTCCAGGATGAGTTCGGTACGAAATAGACTATCGCATCCCTGATGAGGTTCATGTTCCCGTTCGGGATAGGCTCTGTGTCATAGCTTGAGAACCCGAGCTGTATCGAATATACGAATTTAGGGGAGAAGATGTATCCGTCGAATCTCAGCCTGAGGCGTTTGATCTGTGCCTCCGCCTCGGTCAGGCTGAACCTGTCATTGAAATGCAGACCGAGCATGTTCTGCATCCTGAAGCGGATAGTCATCTCGTAGGAATCGTTCTTGGGACGGAATGTTATGCCTTTACCTACCTCGATATTGGGCATATTGGCAAGCTGTTCCAGAATTTCCTGTCTCCCGTTGTCTATGGAGTCTGTAATAAAAGCCTCGATCTCCCTGGCCGTCTGGGCAGATGCCGGAAGAATCGCAATGAAAGCGGTAACTAATGCGGTTGCCAGTCTTTTCATCTCGTATGTGTTTATGTTCCTTTTCAAAATCAGTCCGCACGGACCACTTGCCCGGCGGTCATACTCCATTTCTATGGACTGAGCAAAGATAATCCAATTTTCGGGCAGTGGGGACAAAAATACACGCAGATTCTGAAATGAAACCGAAATTCACGGGAAGATCGGGAATTTTTGCTATTTTTACGAAGCTATTTTGAAAATCAAAACAGTCTCTAAATTCTGGTTACACGGATGCTTTGACCTGTGGCCGATAATTTCTGTGGAATTGACAATTCCGGTCATTGATTCGAATGGCATTGACCGGCAATAGACTGACTGATTCGCTGGACTGATGTTTATGATGGAAGAATTGCTGGAACCGCTTGTGTCTGAACGGTTCAGAAACGATGGACGATACAGGGCAGGACATATAGGGATAGTGAATGCGCTTCCGGGCCGCCGTATAATTGGCGTACACATCCCGGATATGGTATCCCTGTCGAAAAGTCTTGTCGGGAGGGATGATGCCCTTGAGATTATAGGACAGTTCGAGGCGGCAGCTGCCGAAGAGGCCGTAAGAGGCCGCCGTGACATCCTTTCACACGAGGAGATGATGGTCTGGGGCATGATGATAAATAACCTCGGACCCTCATGCCTTTCCGGGCAGGATGAGGACAGCCTTGCCGGAAAGGGGCAGCAGCTGCTGGGATTGAAGCTGGAGCTGCTGGACAGGTATGTCCCGTACATCGACAACTGGGCAGTGTGCGACCATGTGGCCGGGGCTGCGAAATGGTTCGGCCGGGCAGTGAAGCGGCCGTCGAGGTCATCGTCGTCTTCTGGGGCGGGTCCCGTTGCCGGAAAAGAGGAAGACCGGCGTGAGAGGCAGTGGAAGTTTCTCTGCGGGTATTTCGCTTCTGACCGGGAGTTCGAGGTACGTTTCGCGACAGTCATGGCGATGAGCCATTTTCTTGACGGGAGGTATCTGCCGCGCATCTTCTTCCAGTTCGACAGCCTGGATTTCGGCAGAATCCGTTCGGAATACATTTCTCCGGCACAGGCAAAATCGGATGGGTGTGAGGATAGGGCGGTCGCACCTGGTGAACCGCCGTATTATGTCAGGATGGGTGTGGCATGGTGTCTCGCCACGGCTCTGGCGAAGTTCCCTGACGAGACCCGCGCCTATATGAGGCATTCCCGCCTGCCGGAAAATGTGGTCCGTCTCTATGTGCGCAAGGCCCGCGAATCTTTCCGTACACGCACGGTCTCTCCTTTTTGACACCTCGCTGCAACATTTCCCGCCTCCGGACAGTCTAACATGCGAACTGACCCGGAGGCTGTCTCCGTATAAGGTTATGCGAGATTCGTAGCAGTTGCATGGGCGGTTCAAAGTATATTGAAGTCAAACATTAATTTTATTGGATTATGGTAATGCAGTCTACAATTTACGCATTGACGGATTTCTTGCTTCCTGTTTTCATCTGCTGCGTCCTTCCGGTATGCATAGTGCTGATAGTCTTTGTATACAGGAACAAGGCCCTGACGAAGAAGACGGACATTTTGAAACTTGCCATTGAAAAAGGGGCGCATGTGGATCCCGGAAGCCTGATGGAAGCGTTGGCAGCTACGGGACACAGGCGTAAAAGTGTCAGACTGCAGCTTCTGAACCGTCTGACTGCAGGTTGCGTCCTGTTTATGGTCGGTGTAATTGCCATAATATCCGTATTGTGTATCCCGGCCGAGGATATTATTCCGGTGGCAAAAGCGTTTTTCGTCTCGATTGCCTCTGTTATCTGTGCTATTGGGGTCGGGTTCCTTGTCTCGTTCTTCATCGGTAAAAAAATGTTGAAAAAGGATGTGGAAATCGAAGAAATGAGTCTGAAATATCCGGATGTCGATGGTCCTGCCCCGGGGACAGGCATGGAAGAGGAATGACTGTGCCGTTATAGGTAGGATATGGCAGTCAGTTGAGGACGCGGAACGATGACAAGGGAACAGTTCATAGGACTTGTAGAGGAGGAGCAGGGACCGTTGCGACGGTTCCTGTGCGTCCTGTGCGGAGGAGACAGTTCCCGTGCGGATGACCTTGCTCAGGAGGCTCTGCTGAAGGCATATCTTTCGTTTGAAAGATTCGAGGGCAGGGCGAGGTTCTCGACATGGCTTTTCCGTATTGCATACAATTGCTTCTATGACTGGAAGAAGACCGTGACCCGCAGTGATGCTTCTCTTCCGGAAGATGGGGCAGGGAGCCGTTCCGGACCGGATGAAGTGTCCGTGGTTGCCCCCGTGGCTGGCATCTGCTCGGATGAGGAGGCCGATGCCGGATTCAGACATCAGCAGCTGTATATGGCGATAGACAGGCTGCCGGTCAAGGAGAAGGCGGTGGTGCTGCTGTTCTATATGGAAGAGAAATCCATAAAGGAGATTGTGGACATAACAGGAATGACATCGGTGACAGTCCGTTCGCATCTTTTCCGTGCGAGGACTCACCTCAGGTCTTTCCTTCATAATATGGACAAATAAGAAAATAGACATGAAGCCAGACAGGGAAATAAAGAATTTTTTCAGGGCGACTCGTCCTGAGGTGCCGGATGGCGAGGCGTTTATGGCGGAGTTTTCCCGCCAGTCCGCCCTTCTGCCGCAATCCGCTGCGTTTGACGGGAAAGAGGACCTTGACAAGTCAGATGCTATCCAGTATCTTGCGCATCTGTCAGTACGGCTGAAGAGGCATAACCTTTCTCTGGCAGTTGTTGTCATTTTAGCGGTTGTCGCTTTCAGCCTGTTGACGGCAGCGGCAGTCTTCAGTATTCCGGATCTTGATTTGCCGTCATTGCTGGCAGACAGCCGGTTGCACCTTGATCCCGGAGTTCTCGGAAAGGTGGAAGCCATGTTGCCGGACTGGCGTCTCTGTCTTGTGTCCCTGCTCACTGTCGGAGTCCTGTGCGCGGTGATTCATCTCCTGAACGGGACAGTCACCGGCACTGGGAGCGATTTATAAATGATCATCCGAAAAAATACCCCTTATATAACCAAGCCGAAAAAGTTCGGTCCGGTAAATCCCTCCCACGCCTGCGGCGCCTTGCCTATTGGAGCATACGGGTTAGGGAGATGAAGTCCTCTACGCTGAGACGTTCCGGACGCAGGTCGAATACCGGGGCAGCAAGGAAAGATGCGGTCTGACCATCGCTCCAGCCTTCTCGGGAAGCCTTGGCGGATACAAGGGGGCGGAGAGAGTTGCGCATTGTCTTGCGCCTCTGGTTGAAAGCGGTCTTGACAACTGTCTTGAAAAGGCTTTCATCGCATCCGAGGTCTGTCCGGGAATTGCGCACAAGACGGATGACGGCGGACTTGACCTTGGGAGGAGGGTTGAATGCGCCTTCACCTACGGTAAAAAGATATTCAATGTCGTACCACGCCTGCAGCAGGACTGACAGTATTCCGTATGTCTTGCTGCCAGGCTGTTCCGCAATCCTCTCTGCCACCTCTTTCTGTATCATGCACACAACCTGGGGTACGGAATCCTTGTGGTCCAGTATCTTGAAGAATATCTGGGAGGAGATGTTGTACGGGAAGTTGCCGATGATGCAGAACTTGTCGTGGAAGAATGTCCCGAGGTTGATCCTGAGGAAATCTCCTTCGATGAGAGCCCCGTTCGTCTGGGGAAAATGTACAAGGAGATAGTCCACCGACTCCCTGTCGATTTCCACCATTTTGAGTCTGATGTCCTGCCTGTGCAGCAGGTATTGTGTCAGTACACCCATTCCAGGCCCGATTTCCAGTACATCGGCCTGTGTGCCTGAAGCGACAGTCAGTGAATCTGCGATTCTCTGAGCAATCTGCAGGTCTGTCAGAAAATGCTGACCAAGAGATTTCTTTGCCCGGACTTCCATTGCCATATTCTTTTCGGTAATGTGGCTGTCAGTATGCATTGAGCCGGTGACAGCGGTTGCAAAAATAACGATTCATACGAAAATCCGGGTATGTTCCGGAATGTTTTCGGGAAGTTCGAATGATATTTCGCACAGTCCCGTGACTTTACCGTCTTCTTTCCATACGCTCTGGTATATGAGCTTGCGTGTTTCGCCTTGCCGGATTGTATAGATGTTCTGTCCTCCTGTTTCAAGCAGACGGCGGATAATCTCTTTCGACCGTTCGCTGTGGCAATCCATAAGATTTTTCCCGATGAGATTGCCGTACCGGCTATGGTTTTCACGCGATTTTGCGTTCATATAGAGGATCACGCCTTCTGCATCGCAGACTGTTATTGCGCAGCCCGTCACTTCAGCCCAGGAAGGAACCTGCTGCCGTACGGCGTTTATCCTGCTGCGGATTCTGCTCCACCCCGCGGTCCCGCCCAGACAGCATTTGTCAATGGTGTCCGACATGTCAAGGAAACGGCATGCGGGTATTACAAAGCTGAGGTCATTTTCGTTGAACCATTGTCTGGCTGAAGGGTCTGTAAGTCCTATGAATGTCCGGAACCCGTTTATCCGGTTTTCCCTTGCCGCATTGGCCACGACTGAAGAGCAGCCGGAACCGAAGACGAGAGATACTGTTTCGGGATCATTCCTGTCAAAGAATGCCCACGCGCAAAGTCCTGATATCACATCCGGAGATGCGATGAAAAGGAGTCCCTCCATTCCATCGAAACTTTTTGCCTTGTCTACTCTGATGAAGTTCAGGAACCGTTTGTGCGCAGTGACAGGGCCGCGGGTTTCCAGACAGTTCCTGACAAGTCCGGGTGTCGCCTTGTATTTTTCTTTTTCCGAGACGAATACCGGGACATGGTCCGGCATCGGGGTGAATCCGGCATAGAATTTACCGCCTCCGCAAGTGATGTTGTCTTCGCACAGGCTCACCGGACTGCCTTCCATAGCCTTACGGACATATTTGAGGAAGCATCCCGGTATCCTGGCCGTGTCTGCAGCCGGCTCATCGCTGTAACCGAATATCAGAGGCAGAGGGGCAGCCTCTCCGAACGCCTTGCGGTATCTGTCTGTGAATGTCTGTGTGTCCATGATGCGGATATGGATGATATTGTATCTGCAAATATACTGCATCTCGGCGACTCAAGACATACAGGTGAAAAATTTCCGCTCGTGTTTTGCCTTGGAAATCCAGATATTGAACACGCAAGGCCCGCCAGTATGTGTCCCGTCGGATAAAGGCAGATGGCCTTTCATTTCCTGCGCTTTGTATTATTGCTTCTAATTTTATCCGTATGTAGACGAGTTTTCGTATATTTGTCATCCTGAACCGGGATGGAATATTCCTGTGTACGGAAGATGGATTTAAGGATGGATCAGATAGAGATAAAGAGAAACGGTGATACGGTCAGCCGGGTGGTGTTCGCTCCGGCTGTTTCGGGTTTTGCCGGAATCATCAGGACGCTCGGCAGGGTCTTTATGGTGTATGACGAAGCTGTGGAACGCTATGCAGTGGAGGTGAAAGGGCATTGCCCGAACGTGGCGGGGAACTTTGTCCTGCACAATGTGTCGGAAGAGTCCAAGACAGTGCGGACAGCGGATAATATATGCCGCTGGCTGCTTGAGGCGGGGGCGGACAGGAATTCGTCGGTGCTTGCTGTCGGGGGAGGGATAGTTTCGGACATGGCCGGTTTCGCTGCATCCATATACAAGCGCGGAATCAGGGCTTCCTATCTCCCTACTACCCTTCTGGCTCAGGTGGATGCTGCGATAGGCGGCAAGACAGGGGTCAATCTGGATTCATACAAGAACATAATCGGGACATTCCACCAGCCGGAATACACATTTGTCTGTCCGGAGGTGCTTGAATCCTTGCCGGATAGGGTGTTTGCTGATGGACTGACGGAAATGCTCAAGACTTTCATCATAGACAACGGGATCCACGGAGACAGGGTGGAGAGGATGATGACTGCAGTAAGTATGCAGGCAAGGTGCCGGATGGAGACGGAGTTCAGCGCTCTTGTGGCGGAGGCGGCATCTGTCAAGGCGGGAGTCGTGACAAGGGATGAACTTGAGGGAGGGGAGAGGAGGAAACTCAATCTTGGACATACGTTTGCACATGCCATAGAGCATTGTGCGAACGGCACCATCTCTCACGGTGAGGCCGTGGCTATCGGCCTGTCAATGGCTGCCCATCTTTCTGAAAGCCTCGGAATTGCCCGTAGCGGTACGGCGGAAAGGATTGACGGATGTCTGGACACGTGCGGTCTGCCGAAGAAGTGCCCTTTCCCGGTGGCAATGCTTGAAGACGCGATGCGCAAGGACAAGAAGTCGGAAGATGACAAGGTGCATTTTATCCTTGTCAGGGACATCGGGGATGTCGTGGAGAGACTTATGGATGTGTCCGAGGCAATGGATATCCTTGCAGGACATTGCGGGACCGAACGTTGAATGGACCCGGTCCGGGAGAAAATTGAAGATGGTGCCGGCGGATGAGGATGCCGGATGGTGGAGGGACAATGTCTGTAAATTGGAGTGAATATGATATGTACTGTGATACAGGGCAGAAACAGGCAGGAAGTGCTGCAGGCTCTGCAATGTTGCGAAATGGCTGAAATAAGGCTGGACAGCTGCTCCCTGTCTGCGGATGACATCGAAGAGTGCTTCTCGTCCGATGTCCCGACAGTGGCCACTTGCAGGGTGGCGGGTCTGATGGCATCGGACGGGACACTGACGGAGCGTGAGGCGTTGAGAATATGCGAGGACAGGCTGCTGAATGCGATTGATGCAGGAGCGGCATATGTCGATGTGGAGATGGAAATCCCAAAGGAAATGTCGAAGCGGATACGCTCAAGAGCGCATTCCTGCGGCACAGTATTCATCCGGTCTGTCCATGATTTCGGCTCGACCGGGACATACGCAGAACTCAGGTCGCAGGTGGAAAGATGCCGGTATTACGGGGCTGATATCGTGAAACTTGTCACCATGGCCCGTTCGGAGGAGGATGCGGCGCGGGTGCTGCGGCTTTATGATGAATATGATCCCGCATCTCTGATAGCGTTCTGTATGGGAGACCCGGGGCGGGAATCCAGGGTCGCTTGTCTTGCCAAAGGTGCTCCTTATTCCTATGCGGCCTTGTCCGTGGCGGAGGCTGCGGCTCCCGGCCAGTGGGAGGCTTCAGATATGGCGGCAAGGGTCTATGGGGACAGATATTTTATCGGGTATCCAGATGGGATGGCCGTCGTTCCTGAAGACAGGAAGAATGGCGGGGAACCATACCGGACCGGACAGACGGTGAGGATGCCTGCATCCAAGAGCTTTGCCCAGAGAGCGGTGGTCGCGGCGGCCCTTGCGGATGGGGTATCCCGTCTTGAAGGCTATTCAGCATGTTCAGACAGCGAGTCTGCGGTCAGGGTGGCGAGAACCCTCGGCGCAGAAGTCCGGAGTCTGGATGATGGAGGGACGCTGGAGATACGGGGTATAGGGGCTGTGCCTGGAGCTGTGGATATCGCTTGTCTCAATGTAGGGGAATCGGGACTTCTGACCCGTCTCATGATACCTCTC
Source organism: uncultured Bacteroidales bacterium (assembly GCA_944325435.1). Lineage (GTDB taxonomy): Bacteria > Bacteroidota > Bacteroidia > Bacteroidales > UBA932 > Cryptobacteroides. Next base: position 37,031 of record CALVAC010000017.1, read on the forward strand.
TCCGCTGTGCTGTCGTGTTCGGATGTGACCCTGGAGGGCGAGAAGACGCTGCTGGGCCGTCCTATGAAAGGGGCAGACCGTATGCTGGCTGCTTTCGGTGTACAGCTGACATCGGACCATCTGCCTTTGAAGGTATGCGGGAGTCTCGAGAGCGGGAATGCATCCATTTCCGGCAGGGATGGTTCCCAGCTGATATCAGGACTTCTGATGTCCCTGCCGCTTACTGAGGGTAAAAGTACTGTGACTGTGACCGACCCTAAGAGCATTCCGTATATGTTCATCACCCTCGATGTGATGAAGCGTTTCGGAGTGAGCATCGCGAACGAAATGAGCGGAGACAGGGAGTTCTTCGAGTCGGATGGAGACTGGTCGTTGTGCAGGGAGATGACATTCAACATCAAGGGGAAACAGCGTTACAAGGCGGCCTCTTTCTCTCTGGAAGGAGACTGGAGTGCGGCGGCAAACTTCCTTGTAGCCGGAGCCATATTCGGGAAAGCCGAAATATCGGGTCTGGACACGACATCGCTGCAGGCAGACCTGTCAATAATGGATATCCTCCTGGATGCCGGGGCAAGTATCTCACAGTCGGATGGCGACACCGGTCCGGTGACAGTGCAGAGGGCTCCTCTTACGGCATTCTCCATTGATGCGTCGAATTGCCCTGACCTGTTCCCGATTGTCGCAGTGCTGGCTTCCTTCTGCCAGGGTACGAGCAGGATTTCCGGGGTTGACCGTCTGGTCCATAAGGAGAGCGACAGGGGCGCGGCTATCCTTGATATGCTCGGACAGATGGGCGTACAGGCAGGGCTGGAAGGAAACGATATGCTCATAGAAGGGCATTCTCTGGTCCAGAGATGTCTTACGGGGACCCTGCTGAAAGGAGGGAAATATACTTCACATCACGACCACCGTATGGTCATGGCTCTTATGGTGGCAGGACTCGGGGCGGATGGGAAGATAGAGATAGATGATGAGGAGTGCGTAGGCAAATCGTTCCCTGGCTTCATTGATGCTTTTGCCCTCCTGACAGGTGGAGAGGACAGATTATGATAAATTGGTCGGATTGACATTATCGTAATGCAATGGATATAGGCTAAACAACTGGCATAATGGATACATTTGGAAGAAATTACCGCGTGTCTGTATTCGGAGAGTCTCATGGAGGGGCCATAGGGGTTGTGGTTGATGGTGTCCCTGCAGGAATCGTACTTTCGGAGCAGGATTTCATGACCGATATAGACAGGCGCAGAAGCGGTGCGAAAGGCACTACTCCACGCAGGGAGCCGGATGTGCCTGAGGTATTGAGCGGCATATATGAGGGGCATACTACAGGTGCACCGTTGGCAGTCATTTTCCGTAACAGAAATACAAGGTCACGGGATTATTCCCTTTTCAGGGAGGTGCCTCGTCCTGGCCATGCGGATTTTGTCGCAGGAGTGAAATGGCACGGATTCAATGATCCCAGAGGCGGCGGCCATTTTTCCGGACGGCTGACGCTCCCTCTTGTAGCGGCAGGGACAGTTGCGAAAAAGATACTGTCCCTGCTTGCCGGCAGTTTTGAGGTAAAGGCAGAATTGCTTGAAATAGGTGGTATATCCTCCGATGTCCCCGATGTCCGGGAAAAATGGGACAGGCTGCTGGATGAAACCGCAGAGGATGGGGACTCTCTCGGAGGGATAGTAGGCTGCACGGTCGATGGGCTGCCTGTGGGACTTGGGGAGCCGTTCTTCTGTTCTGTGGAATCCTTGATATCCCAGGCGGTATTTTCCATTCCAGGAGTCCGTGGCATAGAGTTCGGGGATGGCTTCAATGCCGCCCGGATGAAAGGCTCGCAGCATAACGATGTCTTTGTCTCCCGGGACGGGAAATGTGCCACCAACGGGGCGGGAGGAATAAACGGGGGCATCACAAACGGCAATCCCATCGCCTTCAGGGTGGCGTTCAAACCGACTTCCAGCATCAGCCGTGTGCAGAATACACTGGATTTCCGGAAAGGGGAGTTGGCCGGGCTTGAAGTCCCGGGAAGACACGATGTGTGTTTCGCGTTGAGGACCCCTGTTGTGGTCGAGGCTGCAGCATCGATAGCTCTTGCCGACCTTGCCCTGTCATCAATGTCGTCAGGATACATTCAGACAGCAGTCATTTAACGGATTGGATATGAACATAGCCGGATTTGATATCGATTTCCCCATAACGGACCCGACCTGGATCTTCCTTATTGTCCTGGTCATCATCCTGTTTGCCCCGCTTCTCCTCAACAAGTTGAAGATTCCCCACATCATAGGGATGATTCTGGCAGGAGTGCTGGTCGGTGAATACGGTCTTAACATCCTGGAGAGGGACAGCAGCTTTGAACTGTTCGGGCAGGTAGGCCTCTATTATATTATGTTCCTTGCCGGACTTGAGATGGATATGGAGGATTTCCGCAAGAACAGGGTAAAGGGACTTGTCTTCGGCCTGCTCACATTCTGCATCCCGATGCTTCTTGGAATATGGACAAGTATGGAGATGCTTGGGTACAGTTTCGTGACGGCAGTGCTCCTGTCCAGCATGTATGCATCCCATACGCTGATTGCGTATCCGATAGTCAGCCGTTACGGGCTTTCGAGGCAGAGGAGCGTCACCATTTCCATCGGCGGTACGGCTGTCACCGTTACTCTTGCCCTGCTGGTGCTTGCCCTGATAAGCGGAATGTACAACGGAATGACCACTCCGATATACTGGGTTATGCTCGTCCTCAAGGTCACATTGATCTGTCTTGTCATAATATTCGTCTTCCCCCGCCTTGCCAGGGTGTTCTTCAGAAAATACAACGATGCTGTGATGCAGTTCGTGTTTGTCCTTGCCCTCGTGTTTCTCGGCGGCGGACTGATTTCCCTTGCGGGGATGGAGGGTATCCTCGGGGCGTTTCTGGTTGGAATGTCACTCAATACATTGATTCCCAAAGTGTCTCCTCTGATGAACAGGCTTGAGTTTGTCGGGAATGCCCTGTTCATCCCTTATTTCCTGATAGGGGTGGGGATGATAATAGATGTCAGGACACTTGCTGCCGGAGGAGAGGCGCTGAAAGTGGCGGCGGTGATGACGGCAGTGGCTACCTTGAGCAAATGGCTTGCGGCATTCGTGACACAGAAGATATACAGGATGTCTGCAAACGAGAGGAAGATGATATTCGGGTTGAGTAACGCCCAGGCGGCTGCCACACTGGCGGCGGTGCTTGTCGGCCATGAGATAATTATGGAGAACGGGGAACGGTTGCTGAATGATGATGTGCTTAACGGCACGGTCGTCATGATATTGATAACCTGTATAATAAGTACGATTGAGACCGAGAGGTCGGCAAGGAGGTTCGCAATGGATGACCTATCGTCCGGGGCGGAAGACAGGACTAAGGAGAAAGAGAAGATACTCATACCGATAGCCAATCCGGACAACATAGAGGATCTGGTGAATCTCGCCCTTGTAGTCCGTGACAACAGGTACAGGGATGGACTTGTTGCACTTAACGTAGTCAATGACAGCAGTCCTGGGACATCGGAAGAGATGGGGCGACGCTACCTTGAAAAAGCGGCAATGATTGCGTCTGCAGCGGATGTGCAGGTGGACAGGATATGCCGTTACGATATGAACATCACCTCGGGCATTGTCCATACGATAAAGGAGAATGGCATCACCGGAGTGGTGATCGGCCTGCATGAGAAGTCGGGAATGCTGGATTCCTTTTTCGGAAGCCTGACATCCAACCTGTTGAAAGGCACATACAGGGAGGTTATGGTTGCCCGCCTGATGATGCCGGTCAATACTCTCAAGAGCATCCTTGTAGTGGTACCTCCCAAGGCAGAGTATGAGGTAGGGTTCTCCAGGTGGCTCATGCATCTGTGCCGGATGTCGAGCCAGTCGGGTTCTCCGCTGAAATTCAGGGCAGATGCCCATACCGCGGAATGTCTGCGTCAGGCAATAGACAATATCGCTCCGGGAGTGATGGCTTCGGTTGATGTAGTGGATGATATGCCGTTCAATGAGATGATGTCCGTGACTGTCGATGCGGAGCAGCTGCTGGTTGCCATAGTGGCAAGACCGGCTTCGGTATCATACGACCCGGTATTTGACAGGCTGCCGTCTGTCCTGAAGAATTTCTCTTCCTCCAGCCTTATGGTCATCTATCCGGAGCAGGCAGAGAGACAGGATGTGATGTCTTTCTCCGACCCGATAGGAAATCAATAGTCTGTCTTCAGCTTTCATCCACGGCTGCGAGTGTAGCGACACTGATGCGGACAGCGGGAGGGAATACCTTGCGTAACGCCTTGTGACAGGCTGCTGTAGTGGCTCCGGATGTGAATACATCATCCGTTATCAGGATATGCCGGACAGCCATATCCGGCTGTCTGTTATGCAATTCTGTCAGATACCTGTGCACCGCCCCATCGGATGCGGCGAACGCATCCTGTACATTCTCTCGTTTCTGCCTGTCATCCAGAGTGGTCTGTGACACGGTGTTCTTCTTCCTGACAAGCATCCTGGGGCAGAATCTCGCCCCGAGGACTGCAGCGATTTCCCTGCCGATGACCGCAGCCTGGTTGTATCCCCTGCTCCATCTCCTCTGCCAGTGAAGGGGAACCGGCACGACGGTATCGGCTGTCCTGAAAAGCGGGGATCCGGCCAGCCGTATCCCGAGTTCTTTCCCGAAGTGCCGTCCGATGCCTGTGTCTCCCATATATTTGAGCCTGTGGCATATATGTCTGTATCCATTGCTTTCATCGTAGAAGAAAAGGCTTGCGACACGGCTATAGGGCTCGTATGAAACGGTATCTTTCTGTATCGCCTCATTGAACCTGTCTGCTGCCGGATGATATTCCCTGTCCCAGCTGTAGGTGAACGGAATGTCATCGCGGCAGTTCTGGCAGAGGAATATCTCGGATGGAGACAGCCTCCTGCCGCATACCGCGCAGATTCTCGGGAGCAGCACATCCGCCACCGATGCCGCCAGATACATCAGGTCTTTCATTCGACAGAATCAATGGTCCGGTGTGAAAATAACGGGAAGCTATGATATCTGCAATAGCCCGTTTCAGAATTTTCTGTTTTGTGTGATGTTTTTTCTGTTTTTTGGTTTTTTGTCCTTGTTAAAATCCCTATATTTGCCGTCTGCCAGAATATGATGCAATATTATATCGTATGGAAAGTCAGATAAGAAACAAGGAACTGTGGCCGGATGGCCAGTTGAAGATAGAATGGGTGGAGCAGAACATGCCGCTTCTTCGCGGGCTGAAAAGACGCTTTGCCGAAGAGCAGCCTTTTAAGGGTCTGAAAATAGCCCTTTCGGTGCATCTGGAGGCCAAGACCGCGTACCTGTGCAAGGTGCTGGCGGCTGGGGGTGCCAGGATGTTCGTAACCGGAAGCAACCCGCTTTCAACCCAGGATGATGTGGCTGCAGCCCTTGTCCATGACGGGCTGAATGTATATGCATGGTACGGGGCTACGGATGAGGAATACCGTTCACATACGAGGTGTGTGCTGGAACCCGGTCCGAACATCATAATAGATGATGGAGGAGACCTGGTGCATCTGATGCACACTGAGTTCAGCCATCTTATTCCAGGTGTCATAGGCGGCTGCGAGGAGACCACCACGGGAATCCTCCGCCTCAGGGCTTTGGACAGGGCAGGGGAGCTCCGCTTTCCTATGATGCTTGTGAACAATGCGGACTGCAAGCATCTCTTTGACAACAGGTACGGTACAGGACAGTCGGTATGGGATGGCATAAACAGGACGACGAATCTGATTGTGGCCGGAAAGAATGTCGTGGTCGCCGGGTATGGCTGGTGCGGCAAGGGCGTGGCTATGAGAGCGAAAGGTCTCGGCGCTGATGTCATTGTCACGGAAGTGGATCCGGTCAAGGCTATGGAGGCTGTCATGGATGGTTTCAAGGTGATGAAAATGCGCCAGGCAGCACGGATAGGTGACATATTCGTCACGGTAACAGGTTGCGCAGGGGTAATCACGGAGCCGGATTTCATGGAGATGAAGGATGGGGCGATATGCTGCAATGCCGGTCATTTCGATGTCGAGGTGGATATGGCAGGACTCAGGTCTCTTGCTGTCGGGTCGAGTCCTGCGAGAAAGAACATAACAGGCTACACCCTGCCTGACGGCCGCAGGATATATGTCATCGCCGAAGGCCGTCTTGTAAATCTGGCAGCAGGAGATGGACATCCGGCCGAGATTATGGATATGTCATTTGCAATCCAGGCCCTGAGTGCAGCCTATCTTGTCAGGAACAGAGGGAAGCTGCAGAAAATGCTGAATGATGTCCCTGAGGAAATAGATGATGAGGTAGCCCGTGCCGAACTGGCGCACTGGGGTTGCGAGATAGATACCCTCACTCCGGAGCAGCACAGTTATCTTTACGGGGATCAGTCAGACAGGTAGATGCCGCGTCCTGCAGGGCAGGTTATATGTCTGAAGAAGGGTATATGGCGAAGAGAGCAGAGCCGCTGCCGGACATTGATGCATATACGGCCCCTGAATCGTAAAGGGACTGTTTGATGGCCGCGAGTGCAGGATGCTGTGCGAATACGGTTTTCTCGAAATCGTTGTGCAGATGGCCCGCCCAGTCGCATACCGGCCGGGCAAGAACCTCTTTCAGCGGGATTTCCGGCACTTCAGGGACAATCCCCCTGTAGGCTTCAGAAGTGGAGACGGAGATACCTTCTGGGGCGACAATCCTGATATCGTAGCCTGACAGGTCGGAGAAACTGCATTCAGACAGAAGGTCTCCCCGTCCCTCACCGAACATTGGTCTGTTGTAGACAAAGAATGCGCAGTCGCTGCCGAGTCGGGCCGCATATCCTGCAAGAGCCTTCTCATCAAGCCCGAGGGAGAACATTTCAGACAGCATCCGCAGGGTGAAGGCAGCATCGGATGACCCTCCGCCCAGACCTGCACCAACAGGGGAAAGTTTTTCGAGGAATATCTTGACTGGAGGCAGGCTGAAATCGTTGTCGAGAAGCCTGTATGCTCTGGCACACAGATCTTCGAGCGGATTCCAGTCCACTCCCTGCTGTCTGGCGATTGTGACCATCAGCCTGCCATCTTCCGATATCGCCTGGCTGACAGAGCCCTCCGTGCCGTATTTCGAGAAAAGCATGGCCGAGGTTCTGCTGTAGTCATCTCCACCGATGATTTCCAGCACATCATGGAATTCGTGGCTCGGATAGAACAGCGTCTCTATGTCGTGGTATCCATCAGGGCGTTTTCTCAGGACATTCAGTCCGATGTTTATCTTTATGTTCGGATAAGTTACCATTCTTGCTGCGGATTTCAGGTGTCCGGATACGGAAATATCCTTCAGTCTTCCCATTCAACTGTCCGGGACATGTCAGGATTGACTGAAATCCTGACGGACAGTGTCTCTGGCGGGAGCAGGGGCTCCACATTTTCCGGCCATTCTATTATGCACAGACAGCCGCTGTACAGATAGTCATCCAGCCCGATGTCCACTGCCTCCCTCAGTTCGCGTATCCTGTAGAAGTCGAAATGGTACACGGGTTCCCCCTCGCCTGTCACATATTCGTTAAGGATAGTGAATGTCGGGGAGCAGACCGTGTCCTCCACCCCGAGAGCCTTGCACAGTGCCGTAGTGAAAGTTGTCTTCCCTGCTCCCATCGGAGCATGGAACGCAATTATTCTGCTGTCTCCAATCTCCTTGAGGAATTCCGATGCAGCCCTGTCGAGGTCATTTGTGTCCCGTATTGTAATCTTGTGTCTCATTTTGTTATGTTGTCTGTACATCAGGCTTCTTCTTCGGCAGGCTTACAATGAAACATGCGCCTCCGAGAGAGAACGACTTCTGATATGATATCTCTCCATCGCATTTGTCCACGATGTTTCGGCAAATCGCGAGCCCGAGTCCGGTCCCTCCGCTCTTGGTGGTGAAGTTCGGTGTGAACAGCCTGCTCTGGTTCTCTTCCTTTACCCCCGGACCGTTGTCTTCGAAAACGATGTCATAGTATCCGTCCTTCACACCGTTGCGCAGGCTGATGAATATCTTTCCCTTGCCATTGGTCTTGCCGTCTGCGGCTGCTTCTTCCACGGCCTGGATTGCATTGGTTATCAGATTGACGAATACCCGTATGAGCTGGGGGCGAGGGGCGAGTACGGTCGCTCCTTCCAGCCCGATGTATGACATCTCTATGTTGTCCTTGTTGTCGAATATAACGAGCTGGTCTTTCAGAGTCCGGTTGAGGTCTATCTCCACCGGCTCTTCCGTGTATAGCTTTGCGAATGTGGAGAATTCGTTCGCTGTGTCTGTCAGTATGTCGATGTGCTCCAGGATCACAGTCACCGCATGGTCGAATTTCTCTCCCCAGGTCGGGTCGTTCCTTTCCTTCATTCTCACAAGCCTCTGGATTTCGAGCTTGATCGGGGTGAGAGGGTTCTTGATTTCGTGGGCTACCTGCCTGGCCATCTCGCTCCACGCCTTGTCCCTCTCAGCCTGTGCCAGCCTGCGGCTGCTGACGGAAAGGTCGTGCACCATTCTGTTGTAGGCATCGACAAGTGTGGAGACCTCATCGTGCCTCTTGTACATAATGTACTCGAGTTCGTGCAGGTCTGTCCCGCTCATTTTCTTCCCTATTTCGATGAGAGGCCTGAACATCCTGTTGACGAATGTCGTGCTGATCAGGACCGTCAGCAGGATAAGGATGATGAATATGTTGATGATTGTGGCCGCATGGAAGAGCGCGTCCTGCTTGAAATCGAGGTCCTGTCCGGTGTACGGGACGCTGATGATGGCTATGGTTTTCCCGGTCTCGTTGATTACGGGTGCGTACAGCGAGTAGAAGGTGTCTTTCCCGATGCGTTCGGAATGGATGTAGAACATCTTGTTCCTGTACTTTATATAGTAGTAGGCATCTTCGTTTATGCGGGAACCGATGACCATCCTGTCGAATATTTCAGGTGTTGTAGACCTGATGACCTGTCCGGCCGGGGAATAGACCGTGATGTCGGATTTGGTGTCGTTGCTAATGCTTTCGAGGATGTAGCCGAACCTGTTGGTGCTGAGTTCTGAAGTGGAGCTGAAATCCTTGCACTGGCTGTCCATCATGGTCTGGACTATGCTGATGCGTTCGGACATAAGGTTGTCCATATTGGTCCGGTTTCTCCTGTAGACGAATGTGACGCTGATTATGGACATTACAATCAGTGACACGAGGATGGAGGACATCAGGACTGCATTTATACGCGACCTGAAATAATTGCTTCTGAAAGTCTCCTCTCTGGCCGCCTGCTTCCTCTTGTGGACCAGTATGTAGATGGTGAAGAAGAAGATAAGCGTGAGATACGAGAATGTGACAATATAGGTCATCACTCCGTAGACTTTCCTCGAGATGACAATGGTTTCGTTGTCTGTGACCCTGTTGATGAAATGGATATACCCGTTGACCCTTATGTACGGTGCCCCGCCGTCTATCCTGGTCTTGAGTCTTTCGTACATTACCGAAGGATAGGCATACACCCCCTTGTTGCTGACGAGCCTGCCTGACATGAATTTAGCGTACGAGTAAAACGCGGGTATGCTGATGCCTCCGGGTTTGGAGTACCGCCCGAGAAGGCTGTAGTAGCCTCTGTCCTCACGGTTTGCCTTGGGCTCGATTTCGATGACCACCCTCGAAAGTCCGTGCTCCTGTGAATAGTACGGGAACACTCCGATATAGCCCGACTGCCCCTGGGAACTGTATGTGTAGAAGAACCTGGACCTTTCCCCGACAGGTATTCCGTTGAATATCTGCTGCTCGTATTTCCTCAGTCCTTCAGGGCTGTCGTTGGGGCATACATCTACAAATATGTCATAGTCCTGCGCTATACTGGATATGTAATATTCGGTCAACCGGTTGAGTATCATCAGATTGCTCCGTTCCAGATGTGACAGTGCGGATATGAACGGATCTGTGGCTATCTCATCTTCCACTCCGCGAAGGTTCATCTCCAGACCGAGATCCCTGTCCACGGCGAGCCTGTTGGAGAGGACCATCATCCTGTTCTGCTCTTTCCTGAATCCGAGGATGCTTATCGTTGATGTGAAATATATGGCGCAGATTATGGAGAAAATGAATATGTACCTTGTCTCGAAGACATTGTAGCTCCATCCCCGGAGTATCTGCATTGCAGGGGACAGCATCTGTATCAGCAGGAGGATGCAGCACAGCAGGGCCATATATGTGACATATACCATAACCGTGTATATGGATATGTGGCTCCATATATGCAGCTCCATCTGTATGTTGGAGTTCCGGACAAGGTTGGTGAGGGTAAGTCCGGTGTACAGCAAGAGAGCTACGGTGAGTGCAGATATGCAGATACAGTAGATTCTTGCCCGCTTCTGCCGGTCTCCTCCGTGTATCCATTTTATGAATTTTCCGCGTATGAGATATGTGCTGGATATGAGCAGTATGACGGATATGTCCAGTATCATCAGGGCGCCGAAAGAGTACAGGAATGTCCCTCCTGCATATACGGTCGGCGAGAAGAACAGGGAATCTGTCCGGAATCCCCACCAGTATGCGGACATGGCCGCTATGGCAAGTATCAGGGAGTTCGCCAGATATGCCTTCGGTGTCCTGTGGTACCACAGGTATAGCATGGAGGCCATTACCATTATCATCAGAGAGATCCACCGCATTATCGAGTTGGACATAGGGGTCTCCCATCCCGTCTCTGACATTATCTTGAATACAGGCTCTCCATCTATGTGCACCGGAGTCCCGCCACTTTCACTGAGAGGCACAATGGAATATTTGCCCGGCAGCCTCAGGTACCGGTTCACTCCGTTGTATGACTGATGGATGTTTTCTATCAGATAATTCTTTATCTCAAGCCCTGCAATAACTTTGCAGCTGATGCCATCCGTGCCGGACTTTACCAGATACCATTTCGGGCCGAGGTTGAGGTACTGTATTTTGGAGGTGACGCTCTTCAGAGGCGACACGAGGTTGGCCCGGTGTCCGGTAAGCCGCTGGATGACAAGCCGTGACCCGATGTTGTCGTTCGTGATGGGGAACTGGTTGCACCAGGACTGGAGGGTGTCATAGACATACCGGTAGATGACCATATCCTCCGGCAGGTCCGTGTCCAGCCATTGGGAGTGGTCCGATGCCAGGGCCTCCTCGATATGGCTGTCGAGCAGTTCTATCCGTTTCTCTATCCGTTTCTCTATCCTTCTGGTGACCTTTGCCGAGTCGTTGGCTGTCGTGTTGAGTATCAGTGACAGCCCGAACAGCAGCAGGGAAGCCAGTACGCAGACCGTGCTTCCGTATTTCCTTATATAAAGGTTTGTGTTCATTCTCTCGAATCATTCATGATGGTACGGCTCTCCTTTCATTATGGTGAACGCCCTGTACAGCTGCTCGATGAATATGACCCTCACCATCTGGTGCGAAAATGTCATTTTCGAAAGCGATACCAGTCCGTTGCTCCGGTCGTAGACCTGTCCGGAGAAGCCGTATGCCCCTCCGATGACGAACACCATATCCCGGCCGGAGTTTGAGATGCGTCTTTCCAGTGCCCGTGCCCATTCCACTGATGAATATTCCTTTCCGTGTTCATCAAGGAGGATAACATCATCGGAAGGCTTGATGGCCTTGAGTATCAGTTCGCCCTCTTTTGTCTTGACCTGCTCCTTGCCAAGCGATGAGGCATTCTTCAGTTCCGGGATTTCCGTGACTGAAAAATTGATGTAATGGCCGAGCCGGGAGATGTAGATCTTCATCCCTTCCCGGACCCATTGTATGTCCGTCTTTCCTGTTGTAAGCAGAGTGATTTTCATATGTCTGGCCGCAATCTGCAAATATATCAAAAATTCCTGATGAAAATTCTATGGCGGGACAGTCAATCGGCGTGCACTGTTTTCTGAACGCAGTTACAAACGCAGTCTAACATAAAAAGAATTTTCGGTCAATATTGATTTTCAGTATTTTTTGCCCCAAATTTGTATTCGCAACAGCCCTGAAAAAGAGAGTCAATGCACTGGATTTTCAAATTATTTGCTACATTTACGGCAAATTTGAATCAGTAAGCGTTTGCTTTATTCCCGGACGACGAATCTGGTAAATTCTATGATGAAGGGAATGTGCAGGCCTCTCTTACGCCTATCTATGACCATATCGTAGCATAGCGTGGGGCTGTTGCTTGTTTTGTCATCAGGCTTTACCAGAGCCAGTCGTCCAGAATAAGTCAATGGTTCCGCGCTTCTTTATGTATTATGCCGTCCCGGGACCAGACGAAAGAAAAACAGGTATCGTGAAAACAATATGCATCCTGCTTTATGCAATAGTGATGTCAACTTTAAACTCATGTGATTCTCCGCTCCCGAATGACGGCAGAATATAATGTGTGTTACGGGACGGTAGCCGGCACTGCACGGTGACTTTGACCTGTCAGAAATCTCAGGCAGCGCCAGATGCGGATCAATCGGTTGAAACAATATTATGAATTAACTATAAGAACGATCGGTTATGAAAAAGACAGTCATACCGGTACTGTTTGCAGCGGCTGTCCTTTCTGGATGCGACCTGCTCGGTATCGGGAACAAAGGAAACGAGGGTGACATCTATCTCGGCTCACAGACGCTGGAAGTTTCGGCCGAAGGCGGTTCCTACAACATTAGCGTCTACTGCAATGATGACTGGACAGCGGAGTCCGGAGCCTCATGGGTCTATGTAACCCAAGACAGCTACGGCACCGACAATGCTACAGTCAACATATCGCCCAACAGGCCTGACAGCGAAGGAATCATCTCTGACCGGGAGACGCAGATTACTTTCTATAGCGGAGAGTCAAATGTCGTACTGACGGTGAGGCAATCAGCTTCTTCAGACAACACCATATCCCTCAGCCAGAACGAAGCATCATTTGGTCCGGCAGGTGGCAGATTGGACATTCTGGTCAGCTGTACCGGTAACTGGGAGCTCGGGTATAACGGTGAATATTGGGTGAATCCGTCTTCTGAAGATGGCTATAACGGCTATACAGTCACTTTTGAAATCGGCTACAATTCCGATACGGAGACGAGAAGCACAACATATACTTTCTACTGCGGAGTTGCGGAAGCTACGCTTACGATTACCCAGACAGGGGACAACAGTGAATCTATCAGTTTCAAGGACCCGTATTTCGAGGAAGCCCTTCTCTATGCAGGGGCGGACAGGAATATGGACGGGAAGATTACTGTTGAAGAGGCTGCATCGGTGACAGAGTTGAACATATCGGACAGGCAGATCCGGAATATGGATGAGATACGGTATTTTACATCTCTTGTCCGGCTAGACTGCAGCAGGAGCAATCTCGAAGGATTTCCTGATTTCAGCAGCTGCACTAAACTGGAAGAACTCGTATGCGACAGATGCGGACTCAACAGCATTGACCTCGGCACATGCCCGCAACTGAAACGCCTCAGCTGTGAAATCAACTCTCCTGGGACCATTGACCTGTCGCCTGTTCCGGAACTGGAATACCTGCAATGCAATAACTGCAAGCTCACTTCGCTTGACCTTTCTGGCAATCCGCTGATAAAGGATGTATATGCCACATCAAACGGTGACTTGACCGAAGTCAACCTTACCGGATGCAGGCAACTTGAAACAGTGTCGCTCGGCAACAGCGCCCTTACAAGTCTGGAACTTTCAGGATATCCTGTCCTCGAAAATGTCTATGTCGGCAACTGTATTCTTCAGTCCCTAATATTGCGGGACTGCCCGTCACTGACCTATATATCATGCGAAAGCAACAGTCTCAATACTCTCGTGACAGACAACTGCCCGTCACTTGAAAGGATATTTTGCTACGATAATGACTTGACCTCACTCGACATAGTATCGGATAAAATGTGGCAGATAGAATGCGGCAGCAACGCTATGACCGGACTAGACCTTTCAGGCTGTCCGAACCTTGAGGATCTTTCCTGCGAGAACAATAAAATGACATCACTGGATGTAACAGGCCTGTCACTCCTGCAGACTCTGGACTGCAGTTCCAACTCTATCAGTGAACTTGACCTGACTAATAACAGAGACCTCGAAAGTCTCGACTGTGGGGAAAACGGCAAGATGACAGTTAGGGTCTACCGGTACCACACCATCAGAAATTTCGGAAGCACAGAAAACGATGATGACATAACTGTCGTCTATGTAGATGAAATCTAAAACTGTATGAAAATATTCAATTGTATCATAAAATTATGCGCCATTGCAGTATTGTTGGCAGGCACCCTGATGTCATGCTCGTACGGAGATGACAACATGCACTACTTCGATGAAGACGGCAACTTGATTGCGGATCTCCATCTCGATGAAAGGTTTGTCGGGCTGTGGGTGAATGTGTACAACGGCACATATTCCGAATATTCCGAAGATGCCGAGACGAATGAAGCGGGGACCATATTCGAATTCAAGGAAGATGGCTCTTTCAATGTCTATTGCCGCGAGATTCCCGGCACTCTGACTGACGGTATAGTCAAAGGCTGTTCATTGGAGGAGTTCGATCTTGCAGACTCAAACTATGCTACCTGCGAAGACGGAATGATGTACGATCTCGCGGCGGCCTATTTCTATGGCAGGTACAGTTTCCCCGATGACGGGGCATTCATCCTCGACCAGGACGGCTATTCCAGAGTGTTCCGGAAAGTAAGCGGATTCGAAGACAATATACTTGTCAGGTCCATAAATGACAAAATATACCTGGAATATGACAAAGCCGACAGGTTGTCGACAATATCCGTCATTCGGGACGGTGTCTCTACGGAATACAGGATTGCGTACGGTGGAGACATTCTGATAACTTCTGCCTCCGGTGATGCCTCACCGCAATGGCTATGTACTTTAACCATATATGATGGCAGACCGGATACCATAGAATGGCAAGACCGGATGACTGAATACAAATATTCCGAAGATACAGGGCTTCTCGAGAGTGTGGATGGGAACAGGTTCAGATGGGAGGATGGCAATCTCATTTCAGGTGGAGACATCATAGAATCCGAATATCTTGACAGGGAAAACAGAATGAACATCGATATCTACGGAGACAGTCCGTTCGGACTGAAGTTCAACGGGCTTGTAAGCCGCGACTATGTCAAGTCAAGGATATATGCGGAAGGGGGACAGACCGTCACAAGAACCTATGAATACGAATTCACCGAAGACGGTATGGTGGATGTCATGACCGTCACTACCGTTTCCGGAGAAACTACGGAAACGGAAACCTGCAGATTCTCATATTGATGATAAATTAATTTCATAATTATGAAAAAGACAATGATTTTTATGCTGCTATGCGCAGCGATGGCAACCGCCTTTACGGCATGTGAAAAGGATCCGGCCGCTGATGATCCGGCCGGACAGGAAGGCAATAACGGCAATGTCAATGAAAATCCCGGAGGCTCTGATGGATACTTGGTGCCTTGGGAAACTTCCGAAAGACTTCTGAAAACAGTAGAATGCAGTTCTGGAGAAAAGGCGGAGATAGAATACGATGGTATGGGGCGTCCTGTCCGTATAGACATCACGACTTCATACGGATCCACCCAAGAATCCAACCTGACATATGAGGTAAATGCAATGACCATAACATCAGTCGAAGACTATGGGGATGGTGAACCTTATGAAGCAATGCTGACATATACATGGAACAATGAAGGATATATGATTGACTGCCCGATAGGAGAACCGTATGTTTCACGGTTTGAATACAAGGACAATTATCTCGTAAGATGCTATGAGGATACGAGCATACAGGATGCTGACAATATATGGCAGGATGGCAACCTCATGGCTGGATACACTTTGTTAATGGATGGAAATTTCACATATTTAGGCCAGAAGAACAAGGTAAACATGTATTTTTATGATATGGTAATGTCTCCGAAGTTAAATGGACATGTGAGCGAGAACTATATCAAGTCCAGAAGCGACAACTGGAGCTCCAGTGAATATGAATATGTGTTCGATGATGAGGGGTATGTGACTTCAATGACCGAACACGAGACCTCCAAGGCTGGAAGCCGTGACCTCGAATACAGTTTCACTTATTATGAATGACAGATATCACATTGAACATTATATATGAACCGATGGATTCCGACAGCCTGAATGTGAAAACAACGGAGTATTAACCGTAAAGTACAATTGAAGGTAAATGTTATGAAAAACGCAGCAGATATGATATTGATGTTGTCGTTCAGTGCAGGACTTGTATTTACATCGTGTACGGAAGACAATGCGGGTGGGACTTATGGAAACGGAGATGAAACCCATACAATAGTCTCCAAACAAAAAAGGTCAAGTCCCTGTCAGATGAGGATGGGAACATAATCTACTCATTCGAATATGACGATAAGGACAGGCTGGTCAGATATTCGTTCAGAGGGGAGAACAGGATGTCTTATAAATATAAGGACAACAGAATCACAGCAACGCCATTGGATGGGCACCCTTACTCTTATGATTTTCACTTTGACGATGAGGGGTATCTTGTTTCATGGGATATGCTATGTAATGGTGAGATAAGTGAAACATTCACAATGCAATACATAGACGGTTTCCTTGTTGCTGATCCAGGAGGAGATTACGGATACATTTATATGGACGGAAATCTTGTATACACATACGATGAAAAAGGCAGTTACGGTGAGCTTGCTTACTATGACATACCTTACGATCTCAGCATTGATATCCAGTTCCTTGGCAATATGTATTATATCGGTTATTGCGGATATGACGGATACTTGCCTGTCTTGAAACCGTTACCGGGAATAACCAGCCGGAACTGTCTGAAAAGGGCAACCAGAACAGATGCTGGCAGTATGCTTGATGTCGAATATGAATATACGCTGGATTCCGACGGCAATATCAGTGAAATCAGGATGAAGGGTGTGATGACTTATATAATCGATGGTACAGAACATGAAGCTCCGTTAAGTGAAATGGTCTTATGTGTTGAATATTAATTTCAACTGCTGATTCATATCGTTAATAAAGAAGCAAATCTATGAAAGACAATATGCTGAAATTCTTTTTCATAATACTGTCAGCAGCCTTCATTGCAGGAGGGTGCTCGAAAGACAATACTGGAGAAGAGAGCCATCAGGAAAATCCGGGTATGGAACTTCCGGAAAATGTCTTCGATGAAAATGTCACCAGGTATTTCACCGAGGTCACCGGTTCATATATAAGAGTGTCATCCGGTATTCCCGCCAGCTGCATACCGGAAGAAGGGGATGTGATTGTCTGCCTTGCTACCGAAAATACGCCTTACGGATACCTCGGACGGATAATGTCCATTGAGGAAACTCCCGATGGTTATGTCTGGCATACCGGGCAGGCAGCTTTGACAGATGCGTTCGAGTCCCTCCATATGGATGAAAGCGTGGATGTCATGGCGCAAGTCGAGGGAATGGTGGATGAAGACGGCAATAGCTATGACTTTGAAGTGGTGGACAATTCTGTCTGGGACGAAATCAATCCGGTCAATGACGGGAATGATGACACACCTGATGACGATGCAGGCACTAAAGCCGGAGCCGGCGGATACGCGGATGCGACAATCCGTCTGCCGCTTGACGATATCGAAATAGGAGGCGCTGCCTTGAGCGGTTCCCTGTATATCTCCACCAGAATCGACCTGGCTATAGATATCAGCGACTGGAAACTGCAGTATGCCAATCTCGAAGTCACCCCACGCATAGGAACAGACATAGAGCTCAATGCCGACATCAGTGTCGGAGAAGAAATCACATTGTTTGAACACCAGTTCCCTCTCGGGGCGATTACCGTAGGATATGTAGTCCTCTGTCCTGTCCTGAACATTGAACTTACTGCAGGTTTTGACGGGGAAATTACAGTCAAGGCTTCCATGAAGAACGAATTCATGAATATGAAATACTTCGTGAAGTATGAGAACGGGGAATGGAAGAAATGGTATGATGACCAGACGGTCTCAGAAGGGAACAGATGCAGGGCCGCATCGTTGGAAATGAGCGGGGAACTGTACACTGAAGCCACGGCCGGCCTGACAGTAGGGCTGTACAGCGCGGATATGATAGGGATTAGCCTCGATGCAGTAGGAAGACATTCTGTGCAAGGAGAATATTCTCTCAGCGACAAGGATCTGTTCAAGGCCGACAAGCAAGTGGGAATAGAACGTACTCTGCACGGGGAACTTACATTCTTCGTCGATTTTCTCGGAGAAGCCGCCGATTTCGAAAAAACTGTAAAGACCGGCAATCTGCTTCTGGGCGTGACGCCTGTCAGCCTTTTCCCGGGAGTGTCCGATCTTGCAGCCGAGCTCCAGGACCAGGTGATAGGAGTGTCATCGCGCTGGGACACCGATGACAATCTTCTTTCAGTGGAATATGGGATTGCGCTGCTTGATGATGACCATCAGCCAATAGAATTCAGGAAATTAGGTTCGGTACCGGAACCGGCCGCTGTCAGAAGTACGGCGGATGCGGAAAACATATCGTTCGAAGTGGACAGGACCGGTGACTACATAATCGTCTCTTATGTAGAACACGAAAATTCAAGGTATCTGGGAGAGGAAATCGAAGTAAAGGGAAATGTCCTCAACCCGTGGAGGGTCTATGACAAACTTGTGAAGACTGTAGAAACAGTCGACGGTAAATGTGAATATGTCTATGACGAATACGGAAGGCTGACACAGGTAACGGTAGACGATTTTGATTATAATGACCATATTGTTATAAATATGCTTTATGAGGGAAACACTCTTACAATAAACATCCCTTTTGAAGATTCTCCTGTAGATTTGGTATTTACAATGGACGAGAACGGCTATATAATGAATGATGCCCTTGGAAACAGTGATGATCCTTACTTTGAATATGATGCCGATTATAATTTGAAGAACAATTACTATTACCCGGGAGACAATGTATGGGAAAACGGCAATCTCACAAGAGGCAGCACACTCTCGATGGAGATGGATGAATACACCTATACCAGTATGGAAAACAAAGTCAATATGTTTTTCTACGACTCGGAAATCAATATTATCGGTGGAGGCTTCAAGGGGCATGTAAGCAGAAATCTCATTGCTACAGCAAAATGGGAATTCGGTATCTCTACCTATGAATACACCCTGGATGAAGATGGATATGTCACTGCAATGATGGAACATTATAGGGGACGATATCCCGATGGAGAGCCGCTCAATTACGACCTTGAATACAGGTTGACCTATTATGAATAGCCCGGTCATACTGCCGGTTTACCCTTGTTCTTGAAAGACTTCGGATGTCCTGACGATACGGAAAAGACAGGATGAATGCCGAGGCCTGTGGCTTGGATTTTGCAATTGACTGCGCTGCTATTTTTTACAGAAATGAATGCGGCATTGAAAATAACTTCCGTACTGCTTGCTTTCGGCATCGGTTTCTCCGCTGCCGCACAGAACCGGTCGTATGATGTCTTTATACCGATAGCCAAATATATGAAGAAAGGGGATGCGGACAGGCTCTCGGCATGGTTTGCAGACAATCTGGAGATTACTATCCTGTCCAGCACCAATGATTCCAGCAGGAACCAGGCCAGGCAGATAATGAAGGCATTCTTCAATTCTTATACTCCGAGGACATTCACTATCGACCACAAGGCAGGACGCTCCAATATGAAATATGCTCTCGGCTCCCTGTCTGCCGGCGGGGAGAAATTCATTGTGACAATCTTTGTATCCTGCAAGGAGGACACTTACAAGATACAGCAGCTGAAAATAGAGAGAATAGAATGATTTTTATCCGGAATCTATACAATTTTTTAGAATTTGGCACGCAGTTTGCAAATTCTCTAAATCGGTTAGTTTAGTTGTTAATAATATGGTTATAGTGAGCAGGAGCCCTCGTGAGAGTGCTCCTGTTTTTTGTGTGTCTATGAAATCCGCAAAAAAGCATCGTGATTCCGGCAGTATATATAAGGAATAATCACTATATTTGCAGTTAAAATTTTTACGGATGCAGACTATAGTTAATTCTCAGATTCCCGAAGGGCTCACCTTCGATGATGTATTGCTTGTTCCTGCACGCTCTGAGGTCCTGCCTCGAGATGTAGATGTCACTACAGAGTTTTCAAGAAATATCAGACTCCACACACCGATAGTGTCTGCCGCAATGGATACTGTGACGGAGTCGGAGCTGGCCATCGCTATTGCAAGGGCCGGCGGTATCGGTGTGATCCATAAGAACATGACCATAGAGCAGCAGGTTGCCCAGGTGCGCAGGGTGAAAAGAGCGGAGAACGGCATGATATATGACCCGATCACCATCCGTCCGGATGCGACTGTGGGGGCTGCCCTCGGGATGATGGCACAGCATCACATAGGCGGTATCCCTGTGGTGGATGCCAACAACTATCTCATAGGCATCGTGACCAACAGGGACCTCAGGTTCCAGGACAATATGGGCCTGCCTGTGTCGGAAGTCATGACATCGGAGAACCTTGTGACCGCTCCTCAGGGGATAGGGCTCGAGGAGGCCACCAATATAATAAGGAACCATAAGTTCGAGAAACTTCCTGTCGTAGACAAGGACGGGAAACTGGTGGGTCTGATCACATACAAGGACCTTATGAAGATCAAGGACAATCCTATAGCGTCCAAGGATTCCAAAGGCCGTCTTCTCGTGGCGGCTGCCGTGGGAGTGAAATCCGACACCATAGAGAGGATAGAGATGCTCACAAGTGCAGGTGCGGATGCCGTGGTGGTAGATACGGCCCACGGTCATTCCGTATATGTGATTGATGTCATCCGGAAAGCCTGCAAGGCTCTTCCTGGCATAGAGATAGTTGCCGGAAACGTGGCTACGGGCGAGGCTGCAAAGGCTCTTGCCGATGCAGGAGTGAGCGGAGTCAAGGTCGGTATCGGACCGGGCTCAATCTGCACGACCCGCGTGATCGCCGGTGTCGGTATGCCTCAGCTCACTGCGGTGATGCTTGCGGCAGAGGCCCTCAAGGGAACAGGCGTCCCTATCATAGCAGATGGCGGAATCAGGTATTCCGGAGATGTTGTCAAGGCTCTGGCTGCCGGAGCGAGCACCATTATGGCCGGATCCCTCTTCGCCGGGGTCGAGGAATCACCTGGGGACACCATCATTCTTAACGGAAGAAAGTTCAAGTCATACAGGGGTATGGGATCTCTGGAGGCTATGCAGCAGGGTTCCAAGGACAGGTATTTCCAGGATATGGAGGAAGACGTGAAGAAGCTTGTGCCGGAAGGTATCGTGGCCCAGGTGCCATACAAGGGAACTCTTGCCGAGGTGGTCTACCAGCTTGTCGGCGGACTCCGTGCGGGAATGGGCTATGTCGGAGCCAAGGACATAAAGTCGCTCCGTTCTGCAAAGTTCGTCCGTATCACCAATGCCGGATATATCGAGAGCCATCCGCACGATGTGACCATCACGCGTGAGTCTCCAAATTATTCCAGGTAATGCTCCGGCCGGCTATTGCAGTATTTCTGTCCCTGCTTTCTGCCTTCTGCTTCAGTTCCTGCAAACTGGTCAATTCCATTCTGCATGATGAGGAAGTGGTAGCGAAAGTGGGGAACAGTATGTTATATAAGAGTGAAGTCACCAGGCTGATTCCTCAGGGGATATCCGGGGATGACAGCCTGCGTCTGGCAATGCAGTATATCAACTCCTGGGCATCGGATATGGTATATCTCGATGTGGCCGAAAAGCAGCTCTCCAAGGAGCAGAAGGATGTGTCCAAGGAGCTTGAGGCTTATCGCCGGTCCCTCCTGAAGTACCGCTACGAGCAGCTGTATGTCAATGAAAGGCTTGACACTGCAGTCACCACGGATGAGATAGAGGAGTATTTCAATGCGCATCAGGAGGATTTCCGTCTGGCCAGGCCGATTGTAAAGGCCAGAAGCATGAAGATACTGGCGGAATCTCCGGATTACGGGCAGCTGAAGAAGCTGATGGCATCTACAGAGGAAGGCGAGTGGGAGGAGGATATGGAGGGGAACACCTCTGCGGACAGGCTGAGGGACTATTCAGGGCGTTGGATAGATGCCGGTACTCTTGCGGAGGAGCTGGAGACGGATGTGCAGTCCATTCTTCCGCTTGAAGCCGGAAGCTTTGTCGAGACAGCCGGTTCTGACGGCAAGAGGAATGTGGCATATCTCCTCGATGTGGTCCCGGAAGGCAGCATACCGCCGGTGGAGTTCTGCAGCCAGAGGATAGAGGATATTATCCTCAGTGCACGGAAACATTACCTCACCTCATCTCTGGAACAGGAATTGCTAATGGATGCGCGCGATAAAGGTAAATTTGTAATATACTGATAAGATGAAATATATTAGGACAGTCCTTGTTGCTCTTCTGGCGGGATGCTCTCTTGCCGCATCGGCCCAGAAATATTCCAACGGGCTTATCGACAAGTCGGTAGCAGTGGTCGGGAATGAAATGATCATGCTTTCCCAGATAGAGCAGGAGGTTCAGATGCTCAGGGCGCAGGGCATGGCATCGGACCGCAATGTCAGATGCGAGATACTTGAGCAGATGCTTGAGTCCAAGCTCTTCCTTATGCAGGCGAGGGTCGATTCCCTTGTCGTAAACCAGGATATGGTGGAGGGCGACCTGACCAGCAGGGTGGATCAGATACGTACCCAGCTCGGTGGAGACGAGGAGGTGGAGAAATATTTCGGGAAACCTCTCTACAGACTGCGTGACGAATGGCGCAGGACACTCGAGGACCAGAACCTCACCATGATGATGCAGCAGGAGATAGTGAAGAAGATTCCTGACCTGACTCCGTATGATGTCGAGAAGTATGTAGAGAAGACGGATCCGCAGGATCTGCCGCTGGTGCCGATTAAGTACAGGCTCAGCCAGATATGTATCTATCCGGACCGCGAGGCGGCCAACAATGCTGTCAAGGAGAGACTGCTCGCATTGAGGGAGAGGATAATAAACGGGGAGAAATTCTCCACCCTTGCGAGGATATATTCCCAGGATGAGGGAAGCGCAAGGAGGGGAGGAGAGCTCGGTATGGCATCCAAGTCGGTATTCTGGCCGGCATTCTCTGATGCGGCCATGGCTCTGAAACCGGGAGTGGTCTCCCAGATTGTGGAGACGCCGGATGGATTCCATATCATCGAAGTCCTTGAGAAAAAAGGGGATATGTTCAATGCGAGACATATTCTGATGAAACCTGAATATACGTCGGATGACATGGAGAAGGCATTCAAGGTGCTTGACAGTCTCAAGACCGAGATAGAGGGTAACAATATCCCTTTCGAGCTTGCGGCCCGATTCTATTCCGAAGATCCCGCTTCCAGAACAAATGGAGGGCAGATGGCAGATCCCAACACAGGTTCCGCATACTTCGAGATAGACCAGCTGAAACCGCAGGACTACAATGCCATCAAGGATCTCAAGGAAGGCGAGATATCGGCACCTTTCGAGTCCAAGGACAACGAGGGAAGGGGGGCTACGGACCCGAATTCCGGAAGTACGGTCTACAAGATAATCAAGGTGGACAGGATACTCCCGTCCCATCCTGCATCATTTGACAATGACTATGACCTCCTGTTGTCTCAGGCGCAGCAGGAGAAGCAGATGGAGGCGATCGATGACTTCATCGACTCCAAGATTTCCACGACATATATCGTCCTTGACCCGATGTTCAGTGACTGTCCGTTCGAGAGGGAGGGCTGGTATGCAAAATTCAAGGAAGCAGAATAGTTCCAGATGCCCATCCGCAGTATTCTCATAACCGCAGCCGCAATTCTGTCCGTTTTCCTGACCTCTGCGGGCCTGTATGCCCAGGAGCAGCAGGAGGACAGTCTTGTGCGTCTTGACTATGGCGAGTCGGCCGAATTGCTCGAAATCAACGGGCAGAATATCAGGAAGGTCATCGGCAAGGCACAGTTCTTCCACAACAATACATATCTTCTGTGTGACACGGCAATGTGGAACATAGACACCAAGGTCATCGACGCGATAGGGAACGTGAGCATCATCCAGGATGGAACGGTCCTCACGAGCGACAAGATGGTCTACAGGATAGACTTCAACCTTGCGGAATTCAGAGGCGACATCGTCCAGCTTGAGGACAGTGACCACAATACCCTCAGGACAAGGCATCTTGACTATAATACAAAAGACAGTGTGGCGGTATTTGCGGACGGCGGATCGATGCGGGACAAGGATGGGCAGATAATCGAGAGCGAGAGGGGGACATACGATGCGAAGATAAAGACATTCACATTCCGTAACGATGTGAACATGTTCACGGATTCCATATTTGTCAAGACTACGACCCTGAAATACGAGTCCGACCTGAATCTTGCGACATTCGGCCGTGGAACGGATGCATGGCAGGAGGACAATATGCTGTCTGCGGATGCCGGCTGGTATGACAGGGGAAGGGAGATATTCTTCTTCAGGGACAATGTCCACGTGATGACCGACACGCAGGAGGGCTGGAGCGATTCCCTGTATTTCTACAGGAACACGTTGGATGTCGTGATGCTCGGCAATGCGCAGGTCACTGACACCACAAGGAATGTCTCGGGACTTGCCGGAAGGATAGAGTATGTGGATTCCGTTTCCAAGGTCACCATGACAAGGAAACCTGCGGTAATATCTGAAGTCGAGGACGGCGGACAGAGGGACACTGTCTATTTCGGGGCGGATTCCCTCATATATTATACTGTGCGCAAATGTGACATAGATTCCGTGACAGTGGATGCTTCCGCCCAGCGGCTCGCATATTTTGAAACTGATCCTGTTGGCAATTACCGCAAGAAAGCGGCGGAAGAGGCAGCAAAGGCAGCGGCGGAAGCTGCAAAGAACGACCCTAACCGTCCTCCGGTCCGCAAGCCGGATCAAAAGTCCGGAGCATCAGGGAACGGTACTGCAGGACAGCAGTCAATGTCAGGCAGTGAGACGGATACGGCCCGTACGCCGGAGGATTCGGAGATTCCTGTGGCGGGCGATGGAGCGGATGCTACGGCAGATTCTCTGGATACAGGAGCCGGGCCACTTGCGACAGGGCTGGATTCGCTTGCTGTAGGGGCGGATTCTCTTGCCCTTGCGGATTCTGTCTCCCTTGCGGATTCAATTGCGGTCGCTCCGGCACCGCCTGACACTACAGAGATCGGATTCGTGACAGCATTGCGTAATGTCAAGGTCTACAGGAAAAACATGCAGATTGTCTGCGATTCGCTGGAATATACGGACCTGGATTCCCTTGCCCGTCTTTACAAAAGTCCTGTCATCTGGAATGAGGTCACCCAGCAGTATTCTGCTGACAGCATTACTGCAGTCATCCGCAACAATGCGATGGAAAAGGCCGCCCTCATGTCCAATGCCTTTATCCATATGCAGTCTGAGGATACCTTGTATTACAACCAGATCAAGTCCACCGAGATGCTGGCGTTCTTCAGCAAGGAAGGGGAACTGACCAGGTTTGATGCGCTCGGAGGCGCGCTCGGGATGTTTTTCCTTGAAGAGAACGACGCGATAGCCACTGTAAACAAGAAGGATTCGAAGATGCTTTCGGCCACTTTCAAGGATGGGGAGATAGAAAGGGTCTATTATTATGATGAGGCCAAAAGTGATGCATATCCGGTCGTGCAGTTGCCGAAAGAGGAACAGCGTCTCAAGGGATTCAACTGGCTGCCTAAGCTCCGTCCGGCGGACAGGACTGCGGTCACCCCGTTGTCTCCGCGTCCATCGGAACGCTCCGGATATCTTTCGCATCCGCGAGCGGCATACATACAGACGGACATCTATTTCCCTGGTTATATTTCAGACATATACCGTCAGATAGCAGTAAGGGACTCTCTTGAACGGCTGAGGGCGATAGAACAGAGACAGGCTGAAGCCCGGGAGAAGGCATTCGAGGAGCAGCGGCATCTGGATTCTCTTGCAAGATTGGATTCCATTGCTGCAGTGGACTCTATTGCGAAGGCGGACAGCATTGCGGTGGCGGATTCCCTTGCGGAGATGCAGAAAAAATTCGAGGCTGACAGTATAGCACGTGCCGACAGCATAGCAGCCGCACAGAAAGCCCTTGCGATGACTGACAGACAGCTCAGGAAAGAGAAGGCTCGCGAAGAACGCAAGGCAGCGAGAGAGCAGCGCAGAAAGGAGAAGGAGGAAAGGTGGGCTGAGCTTGACAGACGGGATACCGAAAAAGCCGAGAATAAGGAGGCCAGAAAAGCGGAACGGTTGAGGGAGAAGAAACGGAAACTGCTGATGAAAGAGATAGAGCAGCAGAAGAAGGATGCAGCCGTTCTCGAAAGATATATCCGCCGTCTTGAGGAACGGCAGGCGAAAAAAGAGGTGCGTCAGTCCAAAAAACAGGGCGGCAATCCATAAGCCGCCCGTGATATACTGTGTCCTGTCAGGACCCTATTCCTCGGCAAACAGTGATATGATGTTCAGTATCACCTTGCTGGCCTTTTCCATACTTTCCAGCGGGACGAATTCCATCTTGCCGTGGAAATTGTGCCCTCCGGCAAATATGTTCGGGCACGGCATCCCCATGAAAGAGAGGTTCGCTCCATCCGTGCCGCCCCTTATCGGCTGGATATGAGGTGTGATTCCTTCCATTTCCATCGCTTTCACGGCCTTTTCTATTATATGGTAATGAGGTTCTACCTCTTTCCTCATATTATAGTACTGCTGGCGGATCTCCACTGAAGCGACTCCTTCACCGTATTTGGCATTTATGAAGTCGGCACATTTGCGCAGCATATCCTGCTTCTGGCCGAACAGCTCCAGGTCGTGGTCCCTGATTATGTATGAGAATGTAGACTCCTCTACTGTGCCGTTGAACCCGACGATATGCAGGAACCCTTCGTAACCATCGGTAAATTCAGGCCTCTGTTCCACGGGCAGCATTGCATTAAGTTCCATCCCGATCAGAATGGAATTGAGCATTTTCCCTTTGGCATAGCCCGGGTGTATGTTGCGTCCCTGTATTCGGACAGTGGCTGCAGCAGCATTGAAGTTCTCGTATTCAAGTTCGCCTATTGCACCTCCGTCCATTGTGTACCCGTATCTTGCCCCGAACTTCTTTATGTCGAATTTAGCCGTACCTCTGCCGATTTCCTCGTCCGGCGTGAATGCAATCCGGATTTCTCCGTGACGGAATTCCGGGTGTTCCACGATATACTGGACGGCATCCATTATCTCTGCCACTCCGGCCTTGTCATCAGCCCCGAGCAGTGTGGTCCCATCCGTGGTTATGACTGTCTGCCCCTTGTACTGCAGCAGTTCAGGAAATTCGCTGACCTTGAGGCTCAGCCTTTCGTTCAACCTGATGTCTGTCCCGTCATAGCCATATATTATCTGCGGATGGATGTCTTTCCCCGAGGCATCGGGTGATGTGTCCACGTGGGCGATGAACCCTATTGCGGGCACATCCTTGCCGCAGTTGGATGGTATGGCTGCCATTACATACCCATATCCGTCAAGTTCAGCGCTGATACCCATATCTGTCAGCTCATCCCTGAGCATTTTCAGCAGGTCGAGCTGCTTTGCGGTGCTTGGCTGTGTTTTGGAATTTTCATCTGACTGGGTGTCCACAGCCACATATCTCAAGAATCTGTCAAGTATCTTTTCCATATTGTATAATGTCTGTAAAGTCTGTTCCGGATGTCATTCCCTCGCTTTCATAGCGGATACGATGATGAACACGATTATCGCCATATATGGTATAAGGGCCACCGGTTCTGTCCATGCGGATGGCTCCAAGAAGAGGTCTATCTTGGCGAATTTCAAAATCGCGCTGACCACTCCCATAAGTGCTCCTCCGGCTATGAACCCGGATGCTATCAGCGTACCTTTCTCCTGCCGTGCGCTGTTCACTTCCTTGTTTTTGCTGCGCGAGCTGACATACCATGATATCGCTCCTCCCACGAGCAGAGGCAGGTTCAGTTCTATGGGGATGAACATTCCCAGAGCAAAGGCAAGGGCAGGTACCTTGAATACGGTCAGTATGATGGCAATAGCCGCTCCTATACCGTACAGCAACCACGGTGCGCCTCCTCCATTCATCATCGGCTCGATCACTGCGGCCATTGCATTGGCCTGGGGAGCGACAAGGGCACCTTCCCCGGTGAAGCCGTATGCCTCATTGAGCACGAGCATAACGCCTCCGACTGTAGCTGCAGCTACAAGTGTCCCGAGAAATTTCCAGCTTTCCTGCTTCTTGGGAGTGCTGCCTATCCAGTATCCGATCTTGAGGTCTGTGACGAAGGCTCCTGCCACGGACAGGGCAGTACATACTACACCGCCGATTATGAGGGCGGCTGTCATTCCCGCTGTCCCGTTCAGTCCGCAGGCGACCATCACTATCGACGCGAGTATTAGGGTCATAAGTGTCATACCGCTGACAGGGTTGGTGCCGACTATGGCAATCGCGTTGGCAGCCACAGTCGTGAAGAGGAATGCGATTATCCCCACCACAAGAAGCCCTATGATGGCATGCCACAGGTTGTCAACCACCCCGAACAGGAAGAACAGGAACACTGCGGCCAGGGTGATGGCGATGCCGATGACGACAATCTTCATGGATATGTCTTTCTGCGTCCTGACCGTCTCCGCTTCCTCGGCGCTTTTTTTCCTGCGGAATTCCCCGGCGGCAAGTCCTACGGCTGACTTTATCACTCCGAAAGACTTTACAATCCCGATGATTCCGGCCGTAGCGATGCCACCTATCCCTATGTGGCGGGCATATTCGGTGAATATCTGTTCAGGTGACATCTCTCCGATGGTCTGGGTGATGCCTGATCCCATCATGTCTATGACACTTCCTCCCCATACGATGTTCATAAGAGGGATTATCACGAACCATACGAGGAAGCTGCCGCAGCATATTATGAAGGCATATTTCAGACCTACTATATATCCGAGGCCGAGTACGGCTGCTCCGGTGTTGAGCTTTACCACGAGTTTGGCCTTGTCCGCTATGGCTGCGCCCCAGTGCATCACTGTGGTGGAGATGGTCTCTCCCCACAGACCGAAGGTCGAGACTGTGAAATCATACAGTCCGCCGATGAGCCCGCTGATCAGCAGAGTCTTGGCTCCCTTGCCCCCGCTTTCTCCGCTCACCAGGACCTGGGTCGTGGCGGTAGCTTCAGGGAAAGGATATTTCCCATGCATGTCTTTCACGAAATATTTCCGGAACGGTATCAGGAACAGGATTCCAAGTATCCCTCCGAGAAGAGAGGAGAAGAACACTTGCGTGAAGTTCACTGCCAGTTCGGGATATCTGGACTGCAGTATGTACAGTGCAGGCAGCGTGAAGATGGCTCCGGCCACTATCGCCCCCGAGCAGGAACCGATGGACTGGATCATGACATTTTCCCCGAGCGAGTTCTTCCTGCCCAGCGCACTGCTCAATCCAACCGCCAGAATCGCTATCGGGATTGCCGCCTCGAACACCTGCCCGACCTTAAGGCCGAGATAGGCTGCCGCTGCAGAGAAGATGATGGTCATAAGAAGCCCGATGGAGACTGACCAGGGGGTGACTTCCGGATAATTCCTTTCCGGGGAGAGGATAGGCCTGTACTCTTCCCCCGGCTTCAGTTCCCTGTGGGCGTTTTCAGGCAATGATGTCTGTCTTTTTTCTTCCATTGCTAAAATTTTTATCATCAGGACAGGTCCATCCTGCAGACCTTGTGATTATACCGGTTGCAAATTTACATAAAAATTCAGATTCCGAACCTTAGCCCGACAGATACCGTGTGGGTGTCAGCGCCGGTGCCGTCCTTGAAGAGAGGCGTGGTGCCGTATTCGCAATATACTCCGAAATTGTTGTATGTGATACTTCCTCCCGCCGATATCCTGAACGGAGAGAAACATGAGATATTGCCTTTGACTTTAGGTTTCTTGTATTTTGTCCTTCCGTTGAGAAGCAGGTCTCCGGATGCATAGCCGGTAATGTGCAGGTCGCTCCCTATCCTGAAAGACAGTCTGATCGGTATACCTATATATGTGGCAACCAGTTTCGATTTCTTGACATAGCCATCTATTTTTGCCGGGACAACATTGTCCATATCATTGTAGACAAGGGTATACGGTCTTGAGAAAGTGTAGTTGTCCGCCAGAATGCGCACCCCTGCCACCAGTGACACATGCGCCTTCCTGTCCAGGGCAATGGTTACGGATGCCGGTTCCCACGCCACACGGATGCTTTTCCAGCCGTTCATATCAAGAAAATTCCCCTGGTCTGCCCACGGACCGTAATATTCAGTGCCGGCAAGTATGTTGAATCCGAAGTCCAGGGATGCTATGCCGAGCGATCCTGATACCCTCGGAGGCCTTTCCCCCTCAATCTCGTAATATTCGGAAACTCCGTTTCTGTCGATGTTAAGTCCATAATGGCACGCCCCGATGGTCAGTGAGCTGCCAGCCGGTCCATCCTTTTCGGACTCTTTGTCGTTCCCGTCATGTCCAGATGCCGTTGCAGGTGCCGCAAGTACTATCGCCTGCAGTATCCATATAAAAGCAAGAGTTGTCTTCATAATGGTTATTTTCAGATAACAGAAATCAAAGGTAGAAATAAAAAGACGATTTTTGAAAATTTTTCGAAAAAGATTTGGATGTAAAGAAAAAGTCCGTATCTTTGCAGCCCATTTCGGAAGAAAGGGTGCTCGAAAGAGTCTCAAGTACTTCAGAAAGGGTACAGATCATTGACAACATTGGGAAAGATAACGAGGTAAAGCAACACGAGAGAAGCGAGAAATAAAGTTCAGCTATGAAA
>CALVAC010000018.1 GCA_944325435.1 uncultured Bacteroidales bacterium
AGGTAACTTGTAAGGTAACTTGTAAAACTATAAGATGCGACTGAATGCGATAGAATGCGGTTTTTATACAACAAGCCCCACCTAAAGTTTTACTTTAAGTGAGGCTTGTAATTAACTAACAATCAGTTAGTTATACATCAGTATTCTTCTTCATTGAAAAAGAAGTCGTCTTTGGTCGGGTAGTCTGGCCAGATATCTTCTATGCTTTCGTAGATTTCTCCGTCATCCTCCAGTTCCTCAAGATTCTCCACTACTTCGAGCGGGGCTCCAGAACGTGTTGCGTAGTCAATCAGTTCTTCCTTTGTCGCAGGCCACGGCGCGTCCTCCAGTCTGTACGCAAGTTCAAGTGTCCAATACATAGTTATATGTGTTAATCCGTTTTATGTTATAAATCAAAATGTTAACCTACATTGCTAACGGGTCGCAAATATAGATAAAAATCTTAGAAACATCCTAATATTTCACAAATTTTATATGCCATATATCAGAATTTTCAAAACAGCTTCCCTCGATAGATTTCTTTTTGCTATTTTTGCTGGCCAGAAAGCGCGATAGCGCTGAACAACATTTATACCAAAGACACAATGGCATATCACAGGGACGAAATATACGACACCGACATCACATCGCAGATTGCAGGACATTACAGGGAAATACTCCGTCTTCTCGGAGAAAATCCTGACAGGGAAGGACTTGTAAAGACACCGGAAAGGGTTGCGAAAGCGCTGCAGTTCCTGACAAAGGGCTGCAACGAAGACGGGGCGGAGATACTCCGCAGCGCGATGTTCAAGGAAGAATACAGCCAGATGGTACTGGTCAAGGACATAGAACTATATTCCACTTGCGAGCACCATATAATGCCGTTCATAGGGAAGGCGCACGTCGCATACATACCCAACGGGACCATCACGGGACTTAGCAAGATAGCACGTGTCGTCGAGACATACGCCCGCCGGCTTCAGGTCCAGGAAAGGCTCACTGTCCAGATCAGGGACTGCATCCAGGACACACTCAAGCCTCTCGGAGTGGCGGTAGTGATCGAGGCATCACACACATGTATGCAGATCAGAGGAATACAGAAGGCCAACGCAATAACCACCACGTCGGCCTTCTCAGGTGTATTCCTCAAGGATGAAAGGACCAGGAACGAATTCCTGAACCTCATCCGATAATCATTTCAGGACGGCCAGGGATCAGCGGACTTTATCCCATTCCGGATTCTGGGTCAGGTTAGGATTCTCCC
The DNA here is from genome assembly GCA_944325435.1 of uncultured Bacteroidales bacterium. Taxonomy (GTDB): domain Bacteria; phylum Bacteroidota; class Bacteroidia; order Bacteroidales; family UBA932; genus Cryptobacteroides. Next base: position 1,244 of record CALVAC010000018.1, read on the forward strand.
GCAGGGCCGAAGTAGGGATAGGCCTGACATATTTGTAGTCCGCCCACGACCTTTCGATCTTTGTAGCCGGCACAAGATTGCCGTGATCCCCTTCGGACAGGATATTACCTGCCTCAGAATTGGCTCCTACCGTTATATATTTGAGACCTCCCTCCACCGATGTATTCTCTGTCACTACATTGTCAGGAGTCCCATCGCCATCGAGATCCATAGGCACTTCCAGTTCCGGGACATATATCCCGAGCCACTGCCTTGTGAAAAGCTCTCCCTGCGCACTTCCAGTATGAAAGGATCTGTCACCCTGTTCTGGAAATATTCCACCATATAAGGATCCGCCTCCGTAGGATATATGCTTGTCACTCCGGCACGCTCCCTCAACGGTTTTATCGTCCGGTTCCACACTTCTTCGGTCATCTCGCCCAGCTCGGCCTTGGCCTCGGCATAGGAGAGGAGGATTTCAGAATATCTTATGACAGGCGAATCCAGATCATTCGGAGACGTGTTCAGATCCATTGAGGAATTATCCGTCAGATACTTGATAACCTGATATCCCGTGTTGCTGTAAATCAGGTCAGGCGGCCAGGAAGTGGAGCCGTTATCCCTCTTGAAGCCGGGAGTACGTATCGTCTGGGCAAGCCTGTAGTCCCTGTCCTTGCATTCCTCCACGAATTCGATACTGTTATAGTCCTCCCTGTCTGTAAACGGAGTCCCGTCGAGCATCAGATAAGTGTTGACAAAATCCCTGTTGAGGGCGTAACCGTTATACTGTGAGTTTACATAGTTTACATTAGTAGACAGATATACAGAGAGTTCCGCGTTATAGTCCCTTGCCAGCAACAGTTCGTTCGCATAGGTGCCGCACATATCCGCAGCGGTGAAGAAAGCCCTGTACTGGGTCTGACGCTCTGCCGGATTGTCGGTAAGGGAAAAGCCCCCGTTCTGCATAATGTCCTCGCAGGCGCTGATGCACTCCTTAAGATACATTTCGCTCTCATCCTTGGTCCAGGGCTTGCCGGTAGAAGGGTCGTTCTGATGATATTTGCGCATTGTCCCTTCGAACAGACAGAACCTCGCCTTCAGCCCGAGAGCCGCATAACGGCTGATCTTTGTAGCCCTGCTTCTGAATTCTGATGTCTCGAGACAGTAGGTGCAGGCATAGTTCAGATCCTCGAGTATCTTCTGTGCCACGAATTCCCTGCTGTCCCTGTCCTTGAACAGGGCTTCCTGGTCATTCTCAGCTATAGATGTCCCGTACCAAGGCACGGCACCGAAAAGCTTTACCTTCTCGAAATAGAACCAGGCCCTGAAAAAGCGCCCTACCCCCTCGTAATGGTTGAGTATCTCCTCGCTGGCGGCCGCCTTCCTCATATTGTCGAGATACCAGTTGATCTCCCTGAGCCTTGCCCAGTCCCCCGAGCTCCAGCCGCCGGCCTCATCTGGAGAATAGTTGGCTCTGTAATATCCCGCCTGCGCTTTCCAGGTAAAGGTATCCGAATTGGCATCTCCGTTCTGAAGAGTGTATGAGTCGGTCACAAAAGACCTCAGAAAACCGTTGGTGAATATTTCCAGGGAGGTCTCATCCGTGAAATATGTATCGCTGTTCAGGGTATTCGGATTATCTTCCGTCAGAAAATCCGCACAAGCCGTCAACGACAGGACAGCTGTACTGAATATTATAAAATATCTTTTCATTACCTCATTTATTTAGAATGTAATGTTTACACCGAATGTCAGACTTTTGAGGATAGGGTATCCATCGCCTGAGGAAGGAGTGCCTCCTGTATAATCAGAGTCATATGACAGCCCTTCCGGATCATAGTTTGGAGCATATTTGTGAAGCGGAGTGAACGTAAACAGGTTTTCCCCTGCCAGGTATATCCTGAGACCCTGAAGACCTATCTTGCTGCACACCTGCTTATTGAAGGTATAGTCAACCTGGATGTTCTTTACCCTGAGATAGGCTGCATTCTGCAGGAACCTGGTGTTAGGGGTCTCCATTATCCTGGTCCCGTTCTTGATTGCATGGGTCTGATAGGTAGTCAGCTTAGGCCAGTACGCCGTATCCCAGTTATTCTTCTCTTCACTGTATACATCATCTCTGCTCGGGTCGTGTATAGATGGGATGAACGAGAAGAAAGGACGTCCGTACTTACCCCAGAAATACCCTGCATCATTGCCTGGATACCAGTCTTTCTTTCCTACACCTTCAAGGAAGATTGAAATGCCGATACCGTTCCAGCTGGCCGAGAGGTTGATACCGTATCTGTATCGCGGAGTCTGGTTGCCTATGATGGAAAGGTCACCATGGTCAGTCACTGTAAACGCCCCCGGACCGATCTCCCCGCTGTTATCGAGGTCGGCCACCTTGAGCTGTCCCGGACGGGTGACCATATCCTCGCTCTGATTAAATGTCTGGACCGGTGAATTGTCCACATCGGCCTGGTCCTTGAAGATACCGGCTATGGTGTAGCCCCAGATTTCTCCGAGCTTCATTCCCACATAATACTGCGAAGGGGTGCCACCGTTACTGATGTAGCCGCTCATCGTCCCGAGAGAGCCCGTATCATTGATATATTCCAGGACCGTGGACTGGCTGTCCCAGACCATAGCCTTTACACTGTAGCCGAACGGCTTGCCACCGAGAGTGAACTGGTCCCTCCATGACAGGGAAAGTTCCCAGCCTTCAGTGCAGAGCTTGGCATTATTGCCTTTAGGAGGAGTGGTTCCATAAACGGATGGCAGAGCGACACTCTGAGTATACATATTTGATGTATATCTCCGGTAATAGTCCCCTGTAAAGGACAGTCTGTTGTCGAAGAAGTCCAGATCCAGACCGACATCATAGGTGGAGACGGTCTCCCAGGTCAGGGATACAGGCACAGGGCTGCCTAAGGTCGATACAGTGGCCAGTTCTCCGTCAAGCAGGAAATTGACAGTGGAAACACCCATCGCTGAAGTATAGGAATACGGGGCTACATTTCCGTTACCCATTGTTCCTGCCGACACGCGGATCTTGGCATTGTCGAGGGCAGGCTTTGACCACGACATCCAAGGTTCATCCGAAATCCTCCATCCGAGGGATGCAGATGGGAAGAAACCCCATTTCTGCCCTGAAGAACGCTCCGGCATAGGCCCAGACATTTCCACCTGCGGAAGGTGCAAGCAATGTTCCGTTCATCAGAGAGAACGATGGCTTATCCTTGAGTATGATACCCTTGCGCTGGACATTCACGCTCTGGGTCTTCTGCTGCTCGACATTCCATCCTGCAAGCACTGTAAGAGAATGGTTGTCACCCAGCCGCGGGGTATAGGTAAGATAGAGGTTACCGCCCTGATACTGTGTCCATGTGTCAATCTGGCCAAGCTTCGATCCGGATCCTTCGGATTCGAGCAGGATGACTCCAGGCTTCTTGGAGAATTCCACAGGATTCTGCACATCTATCTGCTTCGCTGCCGTAAAATTGAAGGAGTAATCAGCCTGGAACTTCAGTACATCCTTAATTATGTCGACATCCAGAGCCGCCGTGTTCCTGAGGAATACATTATCCCTGTCCCTGTATGAAGAACCTTCCGAGAATGATGCATATCCAGAAATCGCGGCTGCGGTAGTCCAGGTCCCGTCAGGGTTCTTGACAGTGGACAAAGGCAGCGCACAATGCAGCATAGCCTTGCGGGGATTGAAATTGTCCCGGGGATGCTTAGGTTCGTGCTGGTCAATGACAGAAACAGACATATTATTGGATATCTTGAGCCAAGGCCGGATCTTCAACGAGCCTTTTGCCCTCAGGTCATATTTCTTGAAGGATTCATTTCTGACAGATTTCTGAAAACAAAAAGTCCTTCAATTGTCAGAATCACACATCTTTGTCGTTTAGGCTATTTCAGTAACCTTCACATTACTATGATTTTCTCCATTTGGTAGGAGTACAGCCAGTTTTTTCTTTGAACAGACGGATAAAATGACTTGGTGACAAAAAGCCGGACCTCTCAGAAATATCGGCCAGCGTCAACTTGGGATATTGTACGAGCAGGCGTTTCGCATACTCTATGCGAAGCCCTGTAATCCAATCACGGAATGACACTCCGTATGTGGTATTTATGTACTCGGAGAGATAGGTACGGTTGGTATGAAGCTGTTCCGACAAGTCTTTAATGGTAAGGCCTGTCCGGACGTAGCCGTCAGCATTGATCCAACCCTTTATTTTCTCAGCGATTTCGGCATGGTAGGACGGCGTTTCTTGCGTCGGTTCGGGCTCGCTGCGGTCGTCCTCTTTATAAGTTTCCATTGCACCTTCCACCTGCTCGTAAAACAGCAGATAATTCAGATAACAAAGGAAGAGATAGATATAGAACGGGATTGACATAAGAATTCAGATATAGACATATCTGTCGGGCAGGAACGTCAGCAGTCCGCAGCCAACGCCGAATATTACAGCCCAACAAGTGACGACGGAAAGTCACTTGATATAGGCCCCTATATCGTCTGAATGAGTAGCATCGAACATGCGGATGACCATGTGATAGGTCCTGAGCAATCGACATGTCAGCAACAAGCCATAGGCGACCAGACATACTGCCAAGGACAATATCGCCACTGTCTGAACATTCCCTTCCGGCAACAATTTCAGGACAATGCAAGAAATCGCGGAGTACAGCACCCACAATGACATATGTGCCAATAACCTGCGTCCGGTTATATAATTGCGGTCAAGCAATGTGGTAAAAGCTGAGCTGAACAGCCAGTAGCACAGGAAATAAGTGGACAGGTTCATCAGGATTGCGGCATCAGCGTCATTGAAACGGACTTTCATAAAGAAATGCACTGAATAGTTGGCCGCAAGCAACAACATTGCCACACCCATAATGCGTCTGGAGCGCAGATAATTTTCAAAAATCGCCTTTTCCGGAGTCCTGCCCAACAAAAAATAGAAGCCGAAAAACAGCATCAACGGCAGCGCGGCACAGAGGGAATAGTTGTATATAGGGTCCATTGGGCTTTCATATATTTACGCCTCCTAAGTTACAAAAATTTCGCATTTTGTTTGAGAATCGAAACGACAAACCTTGCAAAAGGCCGGATGTCGCCTTTAGTTTCGCGGTATAGGGTAATCGAAATGTCAATGACTTTGACTTTTGGTTTGCACAAGACCAATGCCGTCAGAAGTAACAATATGGCAGCAGAAAGTGGGCAAATTGTCAGACATGACCATTGTCGAAAAGAATGGAAGGAATGGTATGTAAGTTGCACGCCCTCAAGTAACAACGCCTTAATAAGGCGGTTGAGAACTGAGTGTTTTTAAATTTTAGTAATTATGATTACCGAAAAATTACAGAATGCGGTAAACGATCAGATTACTGCTGAATTATGGTCTTCAAATCTGTATCTCCAGATGGCTTTCTACTTCGAGAAAGAAGGTTGGAATGGTTTTGCACATTGGATGCACAAACAATCTGATGAAGAAAGGGAGCATGCCATAAGGCTTGCCAACTATCTTGCAAAGCGTGGCGGTGAAGCTAGCGTAAACATGATTGATGTCGTTCCTTCCGGTTGGGGCAGCGTCAAAGAAGTTTTTGCCAGTGTTGCAGATCATGAGCGTCACGTTTCAAAACTCATAGATGACCTTGTAGATGTGGCTGCCGCCGAGAACGACAAAGCAACTCAGGATTTTCTTTGGGGATTCGTCCGTGAGCAGGTCGAGGAAGAGGCTTCTGTCGATGCCATTGTAAATAAAATCGAAAGATGCGGCGAAAGCGGTCTTATCTTCCTGGATTCCGAACTCGCGAAAAGGTAAACATTGATATGTAACCCAAAATATTAGAGGCTGACCCAAAAGGGTTGGTCTCATATTTTTTTTGACGTGGCTATAGCGGGAGGATGATAGGGGTTGAGTATGCGTGTCTACCAGCTGATACGGGTATCGGGAGAGCGCCCGACAGCGACAAGTGGTCATCGAACAGCACGCAGGAAACGTTGGGATGATCTGGAGCGAATAATGCGAATGGTGTCCTCTGCAATACCTATCATCACATTCAGATACTATCCTTATAAACAGAGAAGCTGACCTTTTGGGTCAGCCTCGTAAGAAACCGAATATTTAACATTGTCACCGACAGCCACAACGGCATTTATGCGACCGTCCGGCGATGTTACCGAATATTATTGGCCCCTAACTAAAGACGAGAACGCGATAAAGAGCGTTGAAGCGCAGAAGAGGAGTTTCCTAAATGTCATGTTCTGTAAATCAATTTCTTTAAATTATTATAGTTTTGTAACCTTCAGGCAGTCCAAGGCCACCTTCGATGATGTCACGCCTGATATGCGAACATCATTCTCCCCCTTGAGGAACTCCACCTCGAACGGAATCTCCACGAATGCGGAATCCGTCGTGGCAACCGATGCGTGATGCGCCTTTCCGTTTACAACCAAATCAAAATCAACCGCTTCCGGCGAGGAAAACCGAACTGAGATTCTGTATTTCCCGCCCTTGAGGCTGAAGACGTCTGCCCATTCGAGATAATTCGTCGGGGAGTCTCCGAGGTTCGTCGCCACGGCGCGTCCGGAAGCCCCCTCGACAGGGATGTACTTCACGCCCGTCCCGCGTATTGCGGTAAAGTCCGGACAATAGCCCCACTCCGCCTCATAGAGGACAGGTTCAATCCGCTCACCCTCTACCTTAAGAATCTTCGCTGTGTGAGGTTGAAGTGTCATCTCTATGACTCTGCACGATGCAAGGTCGGATCGCAGGTTGAGGTCGCGCAACTTCATCTCCCCGGCGAACTCCAGCACGTCGGCCGGCACGCTGAACGAGGCAGCCGAGTCCGAAGGGTTATAGAGCGCGACGGCCCTCGCACCTCCGTGGCAACGCAGGATATCCTTCGCGAAGACATATGTCTCACCTTCGTGCTGAACCACATGGGCCTGAAGCCCGAGCGGGTCCTGATTCACGGCAATCAATTCCGGGTTGGTGATTATCCGCATAGTCTCCTCCGGAATGTACTCTATGTCACAGCCCAGAAGCAGCGGTGAGCTCATTATGCACCACATCCCGAAATGCGCCTCCTCCTCGGCATAGCTAAGTCCGAGCCCGTCCTCCCAGAACGGAGAAGGCTTGATGTTGTAGCCTACCGCGAGCATATCCATGTCGTTGTAGTGCCCGTCATGCGCATAAGCTGACAGATAGAGATTTTTCTCCACGATGTGCCGGACCGAAGACCAGATGGGACGTATGTCCTCCGAAATCCGCCACGAGTCTGCAAGCTTCCCAACCCATGTCCCCGGATAATCCCAGCGGCATACATTGATGTCGATGTGCCTGCCAGCCACACTGTCAATCACCTGACGGATTTCCTCATAGCGGTCCCTTTCCTCAAGACGGAGATGAATGCCACCGCAGTAGTCAATCTTGATGAAGTCGAAGTTCCAGTTGTTGAAATACTGGTCAGCGTCCTGAACATCGTGCATCCAGAGACCCGCACCAATTCCGTTCAGGTCCTTGTTGTAGCTCGACCCGCAGGTGTTGTCTCCGGCGTCGGAATAGATTCCGGCCTTCAGGCCGAGAGAGTGGATATGGTCGGAGATGGAGCGCATCTGCGCTGAGCCACCCGGAAACCTCTGCGGATGCGGAATCATATAACCACGCTGGTCGCGGTAGCCGAAAAATCCGTCATCGATGTTGACGTTTCCGTAACCGGCGTCCTTAAGTCCACGTTTGACGATAAGGTTAGCCTGATGAATGATTATGGAGTCGGAAATATCGACCATATAGGCATTCCACGAGCTCCAGCCCATAAGAGGAGGCTTCACTGCCTGCGGCTGACGAGAGGTGCATGACACGATGAGTGCGAAGACGAGGAATATGGGATATATTTTCTTCATATATTCTTGATATTCAGTTCATTCTCAACAATCGAGATGATTCGATTTACTACTTATAGCTTTTTTCGATGTTCCGGTAAGTTTCCTCATCGACATGGATGATGCAGCCGTGGCGGCCGTCTTTCGGAGGATAGAAGCTAGTCGCATCCTTCCACGGTGCGCCCTGAATCGCCAAGGCCTCACGCATCTCATAGACATGCTCGCCATAATTCTCGTAGTAGAGCCTAAATTTGCCCTCCGGAGTGCGGATTATAATCGGGGCTTCGCGCCAGTTCGGACTTACGGAAGGCCCGGGGTTGGAGTAAGGGCCGAGCAGATTGTCCGACGAGGCAATCCTTATGGACTTGTGGGTTTTAGGAGCCTTGTCCTCCCAGCGTTCGTCCTTCATAATGGCATAATACTTACCGTTGAACTTTCTGATTATCACATCAATGAGTGAGATGTCGGAATCAGCACCGGTAAAATAAATCGGGGCAAGGTCACCGCCATCCTGGGCCGCGAAGAGGCGTTTCGGCCTCGTAAAATTCACGAAATCCTCGGTCAGAATATAGCAGGTCTTCATGGTCTCCCAATTTTTTCTATCGTACATGGCAAGCTCTTCATTGGTCGTAGCCTCCTGCCTTTTCCTGTAATACTCGCCGGCATGCCAAGTGATGATGAACTGGTGACTGTCCTCATCATAGAACATTTTCGGCGCTCCCACGAACGGGATCTCATTATATACGCCGAGATGATCCACGACAAACTTCTCACCGTCGAGAACTTTATTCTTCCATACGACGAGGTCTGTCGTGTGCCAGAGCACCAACGACTCTTTCGACGATCCACGCACCACTCCTATCATATACCACCTTCTGTCAGCCTCCCCGAACACGTCCGGTCCCTCGCAGATGTCAGGATGTCCATAATAGCTCTCAAGAATAACCTTACCACCATTCAGCGTCTTCCAACTGAGCCCGTCACGGGAAATCGAGTAGAACAGCGAGCCATAGTTCGCGTTCGTCATGTGCGCGAAGAGATAGCCACCCTGCCCATCCTCTACGGAAGGCTTGTCCACCGGTTTGGTATTGTCGGAGCCATCATTTTCTCTCGTGCAGCCGGCAAGAAGAACCGTTCCTCCAGAGGCAATAGCAAGGTGCAGTGCCACTGTACACAAGAGCACCTTACTTAAAAATGTTCTTAAAATCTTCATTGTATGTTTACTTCTTTCGCATTATTCCACATTAGATGTTATTCTTCTCAATCAAAGGCACTTTATTTATTCGGTTTTTTCATTTTACCGGATAGCCATCGATGGACACAAGCTCGCTGACATAGAACTCGGCGATGTTCACGGCCTTCGGATCATGATGAAACAGTTCAATCGGACGTATCTTCACATAGCGCCCCTTCACCGCTGTCTGCACATGCGACCAATATTCCTTGACCGGCCGGTCCACCTCGATGGTAGTGAAAAACTTCCAATCATTTCCTTCATCGAGAGTGTTATAATTTGCGATGGTGCCACCTTCCCGCACGGTCTTAAATTCGAAGGCCGACTCCGCATAAACCTCGCATCTCTTAACCTTCTGCTCCTCAGGTTTGGTCGATTGCAGGATTCCTGCGCCGCCGAGATTGTATTCACGTCCTAGATCAATCACCATAATGATATTAGGAACCTCACGATATCCCTGGAACAGAGTAGGAACAATCGAATGCAGGTTCTTGTCGGCAGGGTCATACTCATAGTCATCCCATGACGGATTGGAGCTGTCCCCATTCCATTGCGTTCCCCATGTGGTCTCCGGTCTTCCGTCAAAGGCATAAGTGGCAAACCACTGCAAATCAAGCGTTGCCCCATACCAATGTTCCTGTGAATTGACATAGAGGAGTTTCCAGTCCTTGCGGTCAACTGGACGGTAGACATACTTCGGATTGGTAACAACAAGATAGCGGACCTCCTCTGAGACTCCGACCGGGAATGAGACGGCGTCAAACTTTAGCGGAAGAAGATAGGTCTCGTCAGAGTTCAGACCTTCACGGCTTAGATGCAGCCTGCCTTTCACTATTTCCTTTTTGGCTTCGACGTCAAAACCGTCAAAAGACCACGAAGACTCAGGAAGCAGTTTGTAGGAAGTGGAATTCTTGCTGTTGTACTCATCCACCAGCGTCTCAAGCCCTCCCCTAACAATCTTTCCGACAAAGGGGGAGAGATTGCTTTCGCTGTACTCGACCTTGGCCTCTATGTCACAATCTATCTCCCTCAGAGAAATCTCCTCGCTGATGTCGGAGAGGTCCGGCCAGACGACCTTCGGCCCGTTGATGTCAAACTTCCAGAGAATCGTGCTGCTTGAGGTGTTCACAGTGTCAGTTTCACTGCGGAGAACCACCGGAAGCACAAGTGTCTTGCCCTTAGCTTTCAGGGCCTGACGATAAATGTTTTCGGGAGAGAAAGTTATTGGGATATAGCGGCTGCGCGTACTGCCTTCGAGGACAATGTCGTCCCCGCCACTTATCGAATATGACTCCGAAGCAATTATCTCAATGCTCCCGCCCTCATACCCGAAAGTCTCACACGCCTTTCCGAGTTCCATGACCTCAATCCTCGCGAATGCGTCGTTGTCGGGGTTGCCACCGCCCTTGAGGACAAGAATCGAGTCCTTATATTCCTTAACGGTGTTTCCGCTGCGCAGCTCCCTCACACCGCTGTTCTTGAGCGAAAGGATGCGGTTGTACTTGTCTGGGAAGAGCTTGTAGTCCTCATTGCAGGAGAGGAGGAGCAGTGCGCATAATGTGATGATTACTAATAATATTCTTTTCATCGCTGTTATTCGTTTCAATGTTCTCTCATCAATATCCAGGAGCCTGGACCATGTTAGGATTGGAATAGACCTCATTGTTTGAGACCGGCAGCAGGTACATCCTGTCGTTCCAGCTGAACGGCTGGCTTATATCAACCACTTCGTTGAATGAGGCGAAGGACGGGGAGGTCTGGACTGCATTGAGTCCTTTCCAATTGCCGGAGGAAAGCCTCTCGCGTCCCTGAAGATAGCGACGCAGGTCGTAGTAACGGTATCCCTCAAGGTAGCACTCGACAAAGCGCTCGTCCATCACGGCTTGAAGCGCGGTCTTGCCCTTCTCCGCAAGCAGAGCCTCAGTCCACGGGGTTATGCCAGCGCGTTTGCGCACCTTGTTCATATAAACTATGGCCTCAGCATCGTTGCCGCATTGCGCTTCGCACTCAGCGAGCGAAAGATACATCTCCGCAAGGCGGACAATCGGGAAAGGAGTTTTACAGGAGGCGTAGTTGTTGCTCCAGCCCGTACCGGTATACTGGAAGTTCGGATGAACCCACTTCTTGTTGAGCCAGCCCGTCACGACATAGTTTCTCGTGCCCCAGATGGCAGCGTCATAACCGGTCTTCGTGTTGTTCCTCATTTCACAATAGAGCGGATTTCCCGCCGCAATCTTCGTCGAATATTCGTCTCCGTCAAATGATATTGCGGCATAATAGCGCGGCTCGCGGCGGACATTGATCTTCGTTATGTCAGGATTCGTGAGCCCAGCGGAGGTGTGGTACTCCGATTCTGGCCAGAAAGACGGATCGTCTTCGGGAAGGAAGCCGTTCTGAGTGAAGAAATGCTCCACGGTGTAGAGTGTCGGCGAGAGTCCGCCCCAGCCACCTACATTAGCACCAGTATCGTTTCTGAGCACCCAATGAGGAAGAGAGGACATAAAGGTACTGTTGACATCGGAGCCGCCCTGCACTACAAATCCCCAGACAGTCTCTTTGTTACCATCATTCGGAGAGGAGCACATCACATATCTCATGAGTACTACCTGCTTCCGAAAAGCCTCCGCCTCAGCGTCCGAACCAAGCCCCGGAATCACCGGAAGACCGATTTTCTGGTTCTCGCGCAGAGTCTCGGAATCCTCAAGCGAGAACAACTCCGCTCCAGCGTCCTCCGCAGCCTTGACTGCCTCCGCCATGGCGTCGCGTGCCTTTTCCCATTTCTTCCTATCAAACTCATGACTCACGAGTTCCTTTCCGTAGCCCGGAGTCTCATACGCGATATTCTTCCATGCCCTATCCGGAAAACTTCCGTTCCACAGAGGAGATGCCGCAAGTACGAGCGCCCTCGCCTTCATAGCCTTACACGCGACAGATGTGGCGCGACCGTAAAACGATGAGTTTGTATAACTTATAGGCAGCCCTTCAGCAGCCTCGTCAAACAGGTCACAAATATACTTCACGCAGTAGTCAAAATGCGAACGTCCCGGAAATTCTGACTTAGGCGCATTCGAATCGATGAACTTGTCAACAATCGGAATCGGCCCGAAGAGCGAAAGAAGTCGCAGATGGTAGTAGGCCTTGAGGAACTTGACCTCACAGATGAACTGCTCACGCATGTTCGGATTGAGCTGTGGATTGTGTTCGTCAATCAGTTTGAGGAAAAGGTTGCAGTAGCCGATTCCGTCATACCATATTTCCCAAACATATCCGTTGTCCCCGTTTATGGAAGACGGAGTTATGGCATCCCACTGTACCCTTGAACCGTAGTTTTCCCATTCCTGAGGGGTTACGTATTCATCGGCACGCATATCGAGGTTTGACGAAAGCTGCATGCTCGCATTATTCTGCGCATAGGAGTAGCAGGAATAGAGCATCTTTGTCGTGGTCGCTTCATCGACCATCATGTCATCGATATCCGGCTGCTCCGGAGGAACGACATCAAGGTAACGGCAGGAAGCCACGGCAATTACCGCAAACGCGGACAATATTCTTCTTATATTGATTTTCATGACTATGATTTTACAAATTGAACTGCAGGCCGATGTTAAATGTCCGCTGGAGCGGGTAGGAATTGAAGCTGAGCTCCGGATCCCAATACTTGAACTTCGACCACACGGCAAGATTATCTGCACTGAAATAAAGTCTAAACCACTTTAGCCTGTAGCCTATCTCCAGAGTCTTGAAGCGGAGGAAACTACCATCCCTCATCCACCAACTGCTCGGCTGGTTATTGTTGGAAATTTGAGTAGAAAGCGTTCCGAGACGAGGATAGAGGACATTTGAGTTGTCAGCGCCCTCGCTCCAGTGACTGTCCGCAATCCACTTCATCAGGTTGTTGTCATTGGAATCGTTCGCGCAGAATGGATACATCCCTGTGAGCATTATGTTTCTCTTCGCGGAACCGTTGAAGAATACACTCACGTCGAGATCCTTCCACTGCACGCTGATTCCGAAGCCGTACTGGATTCTCGGCATATTTCCGTAAGGCGAGAGCATGACCTGATCCTCGTCAGTAATCTTGTTATCACCATTGATGTCCCGGTAGCGGATGTCACCAGGCATGATGGTGCTGCCGAAGATGCTCTGGTCCGGGCTCGCGTCAATCTCCGCCTGGCTTTCGAAGAGCCCGTCAGCGATATATCCCCTCATCGCGTCAAGCGGCTTTCCAGTCTGTGTCTGCCAAACGTAAGGATAGTCCGGTTCGTCTACATAGACATACTTGTTTTTCGAATATGTCCAATTAACCCTCGCGTCTATAAACCAGTCCTTGTTTATCTGTTTGGTCCAATTTGCGCTGAACTCGAAGCCCATATTGTCGACCTTTCCGACGTTCGCCCAAGGAATCGCGTTCTGATAGCCGAGCACCGACGGGAACGATGCCCTCTTCATAAGAATACGGTCGCGCTTGCTACTGAACCAGTCGAATGTGAAGTTGAACTGTTTGAAAAGCTGAAGGTCCACGCCGATGTCAAACTCGGTCGCCCTCTCCCAGCTGGCATTGGAAACCGGATACGAGTTCACCATAGGGCCCTGCTGACTGAAGCCTCCGGTGACACCCGACTCGAAGTTTCCTCCACCATTCATGTTGACATTACTGAGATAGAGATAATGAGGCGCGCCGGCGTAGAGCCCGGTCTCGTCGCTTCCTACAAGTCCATATGACGACCTCAGTTTGAAATAGTTCACGACATCGATTATAGGAGTCCAGAATTTCTCGTTGCTCGCCACCCATCCGAGCGACATCGCCGGAAAGAATTCATAGCGCTTACCCGCCTCCAGACGCTCCGTACCATTGTAGCCGAAGTTAAACTCGGCGAGGTAACGATTGTCATAGTCGTAGGTCGCACGGCCGGAAAATCCCTGATTGCGCTGCGGAAGCACGGAGCTTATGTACTGACGCATCATGTACATCGCCATGGCCGTCACATTGTGTTTTCCGAACGAGCGCGCATAGTTGAGCCTCGCATCAAGGTAGAATACATTATCACTATAGCGAGTCACGTCCGATTGCGAGATGTACTCCGTTCCCTCCTGAAGCTTTGTCGTACTATACTGTTCAGGAAACTCCTCCGAGACGCTAGCCATATCGACGGCATATAAGTACGGGGTGAGGCTCCGGGTGAAATAGTTCTGCGAGTAGTTGTTGAAGTTCACGAGAGCCGTGAGCGAGAGTCCCTCGGTGATGAAGTCGAACTTCTGGTCGAGGTTAAGGGAAATATTCAGCTTGTTGGTCCTATTTTCCCTATAGGTATTGAGCATATGCGCATACGGGTTCGTGTAGTAGCGTCCCGCAGACATTATCGCTGAGCCGAAACGGATATGCTTGTCTCCCTCCTCGGCAGGGAAAGTCGCGGGGAAAGACACTGGGGTATTCTTGAAAATCTGGTAGAAAATGTCACTGGAGTTGACGTTCGGAGACTTCATGTTTGAAATCTGCGCGTTCATCCTCAGGTCAATCTTCGTATATTGCGTAATCTTGTAGCCGATATTGTTCTGGAATGTGTATGCCCATCGATTGTAGTTGTTGTCATAGGAATATGCCTTCGGCGTGTTGAGTAGTCCACCGTCATGGTTCATCTGAAGGCTCATGTAATATGTCAGCGCTGAACCGCCGCCTGAAATGTTGACATTCGCCCTCTGGCTCATCGTGAACTTCTTGAACATCAGGTCATACCAGTCGACATTCGGATAGACATACGGGTTTATTCCGCTTGCGGTGTTGGCAATCTGCGCCTCGCTGTAACGAGGCGTAGCCGACTGATTTCGGCTCAAGAGCGCCTCATTGTAGGTTTTCATGTAAGTCGGTCCATCGGCATATTCTACCACTCCCACAGGTTGGAGGAAAGAATGCTCGACGGAAACGTTAACCTTCGCCTTTGTGTTTTCCTTTCCAGACTTTGTCGTGATTATCATGACTCCATTCGCTCCCCTCGCGCCGTAAATCGCCGTGGCCGAAGCATCCTTGAGAATGGAGAAGTACTCAATCGACTCGGCCGGCAGGTTGTCGAGGTCTGCGGCCGAGATTTCCACGCCGTCGAGAAGGATTAGTGGCGTGGAGCGACCTCCGAATGTTCTTATGCCACGTATGTAGAACTGCGAGGAAGAACCAGGTTCACCACTATTGGTGACGGCTATAACTCCTGAGAGTTTCCCCGCGAGATTGTTGGTCAAGGAGGAGGACGGTGCCTTGAGAGCATCACCCTTTATAGCGACGATTGAACCTGTCACGGAGACCTTCTTCTGCGTTCCGGCGCCAACGACTATGACTCCTTCAAGTTCATTGGCTGAAGTAAGAGTAATCTCAAGCTCTCCGAGGTTTCCGACGCGGAATTCGCGTGGCTGATAACCGACATACGAAACGTCAAGGACCGTGAGGTTGTCACAGCCGTCAATAGTGAACTTTCCGTCAATGTCCGTGATTGCGACATTATCGGAGCCCTTGACAAGAACCGTTGCCCCGATGAGCGGCGTCCTGTCCACTTCATCAATAACAATTCCCTTCACCGAGCGTTTGTCATCGTCTTTCTTCTGCTCGCCGAAATTTTTCTTGAGCACGATTTCCTTGCCCTGGACACGCCATGTGATTGCTGTTCCAGTAAAGAGACTTTCAAGAACCGTCTCTATCGCTCCGGAGACATTAATATTCCGGCTTCCAATTCCTATAAGGTCAGTAGAATTGTAAAAGAAAGAATAGTCAGTCTCCTTCTGAATCTGTAAGATTGCCTGTTCCACCGTCATTTGTCCTCGCAGACTTACCTGTGCCGCTGTCACAAGGCACGAGGCAAACGATAGAATGGCAACAGCCAGCGCCCTGAGGACGCGGATGTGGGTTGATTTTACTGTCATAATTTTGAGGTTAGTTATCAGTAATAATATATTGGATTATTTATGAATCAGGTAGTTATCCCCGCTCTTGTCATAATCAAGATCGAGCATGAAACAGAGTTTGTCCAGCACACTTCCCGGTGTCTCTGAGTGCATTATTTTGCCGTTCACCCGCTGCCCGTTCCCGATTGATGGTCCCGTTGTGACATTAATTGACCAGTTCCAGCGGATAAATTCAACAATGTCTCCAAGCGATGCGTTCTCTATGATATAGTTTCCGTCTTTCCATGAAATCCCATTGAAAAACGGTGCCATGCTGATTGTAGAAGTCGCCGGACTGAAGGCAAGACGGTTTGACGGAGTGAGAGAGACTTTCTGCCCGGTTGTCTCCGCGACGAAATCAACGGCACCAGAATAAAGCGTAACATAAACGATGTCGTCCCCACTCCAGTTCAAGGAGAATGAGGTGCCCTTCACTTCGATGTAAGAATCGTACAACTTGACGATGAAGTTCTGTCCGCTTTCCTTCTTAGTCACATCAAATACAGCATTTCCGGAGAGTGAGACAACGCGAGAATTCGTCATATCCTCCGGATAGGTGACCGAACTGCCGGCATCAAGCCAGACACGTGAGCCGTCAGGAAGCTCCAGACAGTCGTTCGCCTCAGCCAAGTAGACGATCTGCTGTGGGACAAGTTCTTTCTGCGCGGCATCTCTGTCCGACCAGAGGAACATTCCAAAGGCAGTGAGACAGGCTGCCGTCGCCATAGCACCGGCAAGCCATTTCCATATTGTCCGGTAACGGAATAGACGCCTGTCAATATTCTTCCACACCCGCTTGCCGATAGCCTCGTCAGCAGAGTTTTCCACAGTAGCGGAGTTCCATTGCTGTCTTGTGTATTCGTTGAAATCCATATTATGACTATCAAGAAGTTGATACAAATGTTCTAAACAGACATAAATACACAAAAAGAAAGTGCTGCACCACATCGGAACAGCAGTTTTCAAGAAAAAAATTAAAGATTTATGAATATGAGGAAGAGAGGCAGGTTAGTCTTAAGAAACTTTAGGGCGAGGTTTATATTGCGTTGCACGCCCTTCTCTGTACTCCGGCAATCTCCCTTATGGACATTCCGTCACGCCGGCTTAAAACAAAGGCCTCTCTCTGCCTCGGCGGCAATTCCGTGACAAGTCGCTCAACGGCCTCACGAAGAAATCCGGCATCAATACCTCCCTCTATGTCATGATAAAACTCCGGGCCAGCTCCGTCGATGAAGTCAGCAAGCGATTCGGCAGTAAAGGAATGCCGCGCACGGTTGAATATGAGATTGCGTGTGACAATGAAAAGGAATCCATCAAAGTCTTTGCTAGCATCGACCTTTGTCCGGTTCTCCCATAGTCTGATGAACACCTGCTGCACGACTTCTTCTTGTTCATAAGAGTCCTTGATGTACAGTCGCGTGAAAGAAAGCACTTTACGCCAATACCTCTGGTAAAGCGCCTCAAAGGCCACTCGATCCCCATCTCGGTAACGGACTATCTCGTTCTTCTGCATATCAGCCATTGCATTCTTTCTTGATGCGGCCGCAAATATAGGCAAAATATTTGAATCAGTAGTTGAAAATAAGGTCACTACTGTCCCGTTTAAACTAACTCATACTAAATAAGTTAGGATATTCATCAGTTGAAACGGAATTTTGATTTTAATGATTACTAAATGTTATACCTAAATTGATTTTTGTATGCCACAGCAGCCACCATAAGCCTGTCAAAGAGGGCCTCACCGAAGAAACGCCTGTTGAACTTCCAGCAGAATTCATTCAGATAGTTCTGCAAATATTCCGGACGGATGTCATGGTATATGTTCAGGAGGAGCCTCTTGGCATTTGAGATGGCGATGTGAACCCAGGGCAACACCTTTCCGACCTCTTTGGGTCTGATGACCTGATGTATATGTGCTTTCACAAGTTTGCAGAAGTTGGTATATGACTTCGAGTCATCGGAAATGATAACGGAGGAGGGGTCGACATTGAGCCTGACCTTGCCGTCAACCGTTTCAGACTTCAGGTCGTTAATGACAATCATCTTGATGTATTTGACAGATGTAGGTTCGTCGGATTTCTTTGTCGGCATGCCAGCCCCGGTCTGGGCCATGACGAGTACCTTGGTCTTCTTCTGGCTGCCCTTGCCGCGCTTCAGAGGTTTGTCCTTGTCTCCTTCCGGCACTTCCGTGCTGAAGAAACCCTCGTCAACCTCGACCATGCCGCTGACTTCATATCTGGAATCCCGCGTGCCCATAGCCACCCTGAGTTTGTGGAGCATCGCCCATATCGGGTTGTAGTTCCTATGGCCGAGCTGACGCTGGAGTTCCGACGCAGATATGCTCTTCTTCGTGCTTGTCAGCAGGTGCATGGCTATGAACCAGTACCTGACCGGAAGTTGGCTCCCGTGCATCACGGTATTGGCCTTCAGGCTCTGGCGGTAATGGCAGCTCTTGCACTCGAAGCATTCCTTGTCCCGCTTCCAGTAGTGCAGAATGCTTCCGCATCGGGGACAGACTACCCCATGTCGCTCCCTGTACTCTCTTAATTTGGTCCTGCAGCTTTCCTCATCTGGAAATTTGCTGATAAAGTCGATTAGTTTCATCTCTTCTTCTTTTGTCTGACCAAAGTTAATATCGCACTGTACCAAACTACGGTACATTAGGTAAAGAATTTAGTATTCATTTTAAATTTCTATGACGCAGTCCGGACATTAAGCAATCCGCGGCCTTCGGTTGTTCTTTATATATAACAGCCTCACGGCACAAATACATTGAAATGAAAAAGACTATCCTCCTATCTGCATCTCTGCTGCTTGCACTGCAGCAGATGAGCGCCGGCGACGACAATTTCCCGGACAGAAATCCCGACAACGAAGTGGCCATCAGTTCAATCGAAGACCTTCAGGAATATTTCAGATATTCCCCTGACAGGGACATCATCATCAGCGGCCATCAGGGAGGCAATATGCCCGACTACCCAGGGAACAGCCTCGAGACCTGCCAGCATACGCTGTCCCTTATGCCTACGTTTTTCGAAATAGATTTCAGACCCACGAAGGACAGTGTCCTTGTGATGATACACGATGAGACAATCGACAGGACGACTACCGGAACAGGAAAGGTCTCCGACTACACCTTCGAAGAACTGCAGCAGTTCTATCTGAAGGACAGGAACGGGAAGGTCACTCCCTACAGGATACCGACACTGAAGTCCGTCCTCGAATGGGGAAAAGACAAGGTGGTGTTCAACTTCGACAACAAGATGGGCATAGGCACTGACCACGAGAAACAGTGTCTCGACTATTACATCCGGCAGCTCAGGCCCGGAGGGGACTGGGCAATGTACCACAACATTATGTTGAGTGTACGCTCCATTGAGGAGGCCCTGTATTACTGGAACAACGGCATAAGGAATGTAATGTTCTGCGTGGAGATCAGTTCCGAAGAGCATCTCACGGCTTATGACAGATCCCCTATCCCGTGGAAATACATTATGGCATACATAAGACTGGACGTCAACCCGATGCTCAAGGACATATATGACAGGCTGCACGAAAAGGGAGTCATGACGATGATATCCATTACCGGCTCCTCTGACATTATCAGAAACGAATACGACAGGAAAACAGCCTATCTGCGAGACCTCGTATCGGAGCCAGACATCATCGAGACGGACTTTCCTACCTGGTTCATCGGACTTCCGTGGAGCCGCGAAGAGATCCGCGCCCTGAAATAGACTATAAAAGACATGTCCCGCCGGATGACTGAACCATCCGACGGGACATTGGTCTTCAGAAATTCCGCTGCGGAATATTATTTCAGATAGGCATCAGCCACGACCTTTCCGCTGCGGCTGATAAACTCGCTCAGGGCCTTGCCCTTCAGCATACCGTTGGCAAGGAGGGCCAGATCCGTAATCTGTTTCAGGATTTCATTGTCCTGCGCAAATGTCTCTATCTCTTTCTTGTGCTCATCCGCTGCAGCATCCTTTGCTTCGCGTACAGTCTTCTTCTGCTCCTCTGTAGCATCGGCTGGAGCATCTGCGACAGGCTCTTCCGGTTTCACGGCAGCAGCTTCTGCCTCCATAATCTTGACCACCAGAGGATTCTGCATGTTCACGGTAATCGTATATGAAGCCGGCATCTCTCCGTAGAAATTCATACCTCCCCCCAGAGATGACATCTCACGGTAACGGCGCATGAATTCAGACTGGGTAATCAGTATAGGCGCAGCGTTCTCGCCCAGGTTGTCAGCCACCACAGTGTAATTGTTCTCCGAAGGCAGGACAGCCTTGAACATCAGGTCGAGATCCTTCTTCCTGTCATCCGCAAGTTCAGGCCTGATCTTCTCCTCCTTAGGTATCAGATTGTCTATGCTGTCCGAATCCACACGGGCGCACCTCGTATTCTCTATCTTCATCTCCAAAAGGTTGACGAAATGCGAATCCAGCTGGCAGTCCATCAGAAGCACATCATATCCTTTGTTCCTGGCACTTTCGATATATGGATACTGCGCCTCGACATCCGTCGCATACAGCAAGACAAGCTTCTTGTCCTTGTCAGTCTGCTCCGTCTCAACAGCTTTCCTGTACTCGTCTATGCTGAAATACTTGCCATCTGTATTCTTGAGCAGACAGAACTTCATCGCCCTCTCACAGAACTTCTCGTCACTGAGCATACCGTATTCGATGAACAGTTTGAGGTTGTCCCATTTCTCCTCCAGGGATTTTCTTTCGTTCTTGAAAATCTCCTCCAGACGGTCTGCCACCTTCCTTGTGATGTATCCTGAAATCTTCTTGACATTGGCATCGCTCTGCAGATAGCTTCTGGATACATTCAGAGGAATGTCCGGGGAATCTATCACACCGTGGAGAAGAGTAAGGAAATCCGGGACAATATTGTCAACGCTGTCAGTGACGAACATCTGGTTGCAATAAAGCTGGATCTTGTTGCGGGTTATGTCCATCCTGTCCTTGATCTTGGGAAAATAGAGGATACCTGTGAGATGGAAAGGATAGTCCACATTGAGATGTATATAGAACAGAGGATCCTCTCCCATCGGGTACAGGGCCCTGTAGAAATTCATATAGTCCTCCTCCTTCAGGTCGGCAGGTTTCTTCATCCACAGCGGCTCGACTTTGTTGATGACATTGTCCTTGTCTGTATCCACATACTTGCCGTCCTTCCATTCCTGCTCCTTGCCGAAAACTACCGGGACAGGCATGAATTTGCAGTATTTGCCGAGCAGTGACTCTATCCGTTCCTTCTTTGCAAACTCCTCCTCTTCCTTGTCAATATAAAGGGTTATCACCGTCCCCCTGTCCTCCTTGTCGCAGTCAGACATTTCGTACTCCGGAGACCCATCACACGACCATTTCACCGCCTTTGCTCCATCCTGCCAAGAAAGAGTCTCTACAGTCACCTTCTCTGCAACCATAAAAGCGGAATAGAAACCCAGTCCGAAATGGCCTATTATATTGCCTATCTGATCCTTGTATTTCTCGAGGAATTCCCCTGCCGAACTGAAGGCTATCTGGTTGATATACTTGTCCACCTCCTCACCGGTCATTCCTATACCGCGGTCAATGATTTTCAGAGTCTTCTTTTTCTCATCCAGTTCTATACGGACGGAAAGGTCTCCAAGTTCACCCTTGAAATCACCGGAAGATGCAAGGGCCTTCATCTTCTGCGTGGCATCCACTGCATTGGCCACCAGCTCCCTGAGAAAAATCTCATGGTCTGAATAAAGGAATTTCTTGATTACCGGAAATATGTTCTCGGTCGTGACACCGATCCTGCCGGTCGTACCCTGTTTCTTTGCCATAATCTATGTCTCCTGTTTTTATTTTATGTCTATCCACATATTACCCATAAAAAATAACAGACTGAAAAGTCCGGACAGAGTGGCCGCTCGTAGCCTCGTGAACGGGTGGGAGGGATTCACCGGACCGAACTTTTATGGCCTTGCCATATAATGGGGTGTTTTTGCGGATAAGCATTTCATTCTTTATTTCGTATAACTTCCGTTTCCCATATATGACAGGCAGCCGCCTGCCGCCATAAACAAGTCAAAAGACATTCCAAACAAAAAGGCTGACAAATTGTCAGCCTCGAAACCATTGCCATCCGGATATTTACGGACAGTCCCCGCATAAAGGTCAGTCAAGAGGGAGATTGCTGTCTACGCTTGTAAGATAGTCAGTCCCATCCGCCGTCGTGTACTGGATGCACCAGTCCCTCGGCACACCCCATTTATACATATCCAGACGAAAAGTAACGGTAAAAGTCCTTACATAAAGACCTGCCGGGGCATTCTCCATACCCTCCCACCAGTCCAACTCCGATTCATCATAGAAATACCTGAAATCATCTGCCGAGAAAATGCCGCTCATACCGGAAGAATCCTCTGCCACAGAGCCGCTGAGTGATGCCTGGTAATCGTAGCCCGAACCCCTGTAAGCATAGTCGTCAGGGATATCCGCCCTGGTTCGTGTATATGACGCATCCAGCTCCACAGCGGATTCATCCCCTGACTTCACTTCCCATGAATCGGTTCCGGTACATGTAATCGTCCAGACGATTATGGCTCCGTCATCCTTGTAACACTCATAGCGGTTGTACATATAATCATACCCGCTTTCAATCTTTATCGTCCAGATGCTCCCTTCATCCGTGAGCGACATACCATCGACAGAGAACACCTTGCTGTCATCAAGGACAAACGTATTCTCATCATAGTGCTTGAGTCTGCTCCGCAAACCGTCATATATCGGGTCCAGCCTCTCCTGCTCCGTCAGCTTGAGATATGCATCCAGCTCTAGCGCATCATCAAGCAGGGTTGCAGAACTGTATGCAAAATCATAGAACAGACCGGCAGTGTACACGGTAACAGACTCCTCCGTCCTGTGTATTTCGTCCCCTCTGTCAACCATACATGAAACAGCAAGGAACGGAAGAGATATGAACATTAACAGTTTCTTCATTGCATTCAGATTTTTAGATAAGTCAAACATCAAGTCCCGATGGAGTCAGAAACGATAGCCTATACCGACTCTGCAGCCGCAATACATAGAACCTATCCCTGTCTCGAAAAGGCCGTAGACCCTGGTCCCGAGCATTATACCTATGGGAATAACCTGCCCTACAACGGAAGAGGCAGCCTTAATATAGCCTGTACCGCCATTTCTCATATAGCCCGCACCGACTCCGACACCTACGGCAGAATACAGTTTGACAACCCTGTGGTTGAGATATGTGAACCTGGCATACGGGATAAAATAGAACAGCATCCCTGAATATTTCCCTATCTTCTCTCCTGTATCAGAAGAATATACAGGTGACCATCTTCCTTCCGCACCTGCCTGCAGCCCGAGAGCGAACCATTTCCTGAACTGGATATTGAATTCAGCAGCTATGTTTCCCGTAGAATACAGCGGTCCGGCATAATCCGCATAGATGTCACCCATAGACCCTGACGGAGATGTGGAATTTACATACCGGTCATAGAACAGATCGGAAAAACAGTCAGACAAAGCCGAAGAACCGGGATAACCAGCCCACCCGATATTCACCTCGTACCGGTACGGCAGCCTGTTGCTGAAAAGCACAGTGCCTCTGTCATCTTTGAGATCCTCCTTTCCTGCAGAAACGGCATCATCCTCTGCCAGCAGATTCTCCTGCCTAGACTGCGCCGGGACATATAATGCGCCTCCCAACACAAGCAGAGATGTCAAAACGAATTTTTTCATAACGACAGTTATTTGGTTTATCATTCTGTTAACCAGAGAGTCACTCTCCTGACACCGAGGATCCTCCACAGTCATATATCTCGAACCCGCTTTCAGAGCATACCATGTCGAACGAATCTGTCACAGTCCCTGAAATATCGAAATGCAATGCCCCTGCGAAAGGATAAAAGCTTATCTGCCCTCCACTGCATAAGTGGAATGCGACAGCCCCATCCCCTGATACAACCGCCACCACCTTATCCACATCGGAATCCTCACTATAGTCGATTTGCAGATGTTCAGCCCTTACTGTCCCATCCTCCCCGATGCGGAACTCAGCCTGCGCCTCTACTGTCTTCATCAATCCGCCGGAAGCATCTCCCGCATCACAGGAAACGGCATAGCATCTGTCGCCGAGATCTTTGACACGGTATTCCAAAGTGATACCTGTCAGCAGACCCTTAGAATACGGAGCGGAACACAGATATTCTCCGTCAGCCTCTCCGCGTGATATGTCACCCCAGTCGGGATATGCGGAGAAGTTCTCATAGAACAGGGCTCCGGCATCGAAACTTTCTCCGAAATAACTTGTCCCGAGAGCCACCGCCTGCTCCCTGTCCTCACGAATATCCTGATACCGGTCAAAGAAATCCGCCAGTTCCACGGCTCTGAACATAGGCTCCACATAACCGGCATACAGCAGGTCCGAGACATCCAGACGAGGCTCCTCGATCTCATCCTTGTCGCTGTACATTACGCAGCCTGACAGCAGCAGAACCGACAGTGCGGCAACCATATATAGAATTGTCCTCATATTCCAGCCCTTTCAAAACCTGTATCCGATACCGAAACAGCCTCCGACATATATCGTACCCACACCCAACTCGAAAAAGCCGAAAAGGCTGCGTCCTACAGATATGCCTACCGGAGTCAACTGCAAGGAAACGGAAGCATCCGGAGACCTGTCACGTCGTGAACCTGACACGGCATTGTGCATATCGGCAAACGAGACTGCGACACCGGCCCCGGCGGATGAATACATCCGGACAAGTCCCCTGTTGAGCCAGCTGAACCTCGCGGTGACCATAGGTGTCAGATAATGGCAGCCGAAAACGCTTATTCTCGAATCATCCGCCCTGCTGTAATATTCGTTCCAGCCGCCCTCATAACTCAGGCTTGCGGACAGGGCGAAGATTTCCGTGAAATTGTATGTGTAGGACAGGCTCCATGTATCTGTCACCCTTTCCTTATTGTATGTCACTGCATCATGATAAATTCCTGACAGGGAATAAGGATAGCCGGACCTGTCCCTCCCGAAAAGGCTGAAATCATAGCCGAACGCGTACCTGCCGGGATAGATGGCACCGGAAAAGGCGACCTCGTGCTTCCTGACGTTATACGGAGGACTATTCTTCCTTCCCCATGCGGCCGGGAACGAAAGCAGCAGTGACAATATGATGAGAACACACCTGTACATAATGCAATCCCTGTCAAGACAGACACCCGCATAGATGCAGAAATTCCTCCGATAGTTGCAATACCGGAGGAATATGTCCATTCATATAGGCCTGCGTGACAGTGATCAGCTGTACAGAAATCTCTTTATACTCATCTTCGGTGTCTTCTCGAACGGTTCGGTCCTCGTCTCTACCTTTGCGATCTTGCTATAGGACGGCAGCGACCTGTTGACTTCCGCCATCATTTCATCCATCCTGGCAGGGATCATGTCTTCCGATATGCCATCTGCCCTGAGCTTCTCGGCATCCAGGTACACAAGCACCACAAGCCGTGCATTTCTGTCCACGACAACCGTCTCCTGCACGTATGGGAAACTGTTGACAACAGCCTCTATCTCCTCCGGATAGATGTTCTGCCCGTTGGAAGAAAGAATCATATTCTTGCTCCTGCCCCTGATGAAAATATTGCCGTCAGCATCAATAACCCCGAGGTCTCCTGTATTCATCCAGCCATCTGAAGTGAATGCGGCCTTCGTCGCCTCTTCGTTCCTGTAATATCCGCTCATGACATTCACTCCCCTCGCCTGAATCTCTCCGACGATATTCCGGGGGTCTTCGGAGTCTATCCTGACCTCCACCCTGTCCACTGCCTTTCCGCAGGATCTCGGGACAAACTTGCGCCACTCCTCGTACGCCAGCAAAGGGGCGGCCTCCGTCATTCCGTAGCCGACAGTGAACGGAAGTCCGAACCTCTTGAACCATTTCTCCACATCCGGATTCAGCGCAGCCCCACCCATAATGATCATCCTCACATTGCCTCCGAACGCCGCCAGAAGTTTCTTCCTGATTGCCCTGAAGATAAAGGTGTTCACCCCGGGAATCGCTGTCAGTATCCTCATTGCGGGTTTCCTGAGCGAAGGGAGCACCGCACTCTTGAAGATTTTCTCCATAACAAGAGGTACGGTGACCACCAGATACGGGCGTATCTCCTTCATGGCTCCCAGCAGCATGGCCGGAGTAGGAGTCTTGCCGAGAAAATAAATCGCAGTCCCGCCACATAGAGGGTACAGGAATTCGTACATCATCCCGTACATATGCGCAAGGGGCAGCATGGAGACGATGGCATCGGCATTGGATGACGGGATCCTGTCCTGCCCGAACTGCACGTTGGATGAAAGGCATTCGTACCTGAGCATGACACCTTTCGGCGCACTCGTAGTGCCAGAGGTATAGTTTATAATCGCCAGGTCTTCCGCATTGTCCACCGGATAGTGTATGTCCTCCGGCCTGACCCCCTCCGGGAACCTGGCATCGAACTGTTCCTGCAGATTCTCAAGAGCTTCCGCGTGATGACTGTCCGAAGTATAAAGTATACTGAAGTCCTGGACGGACACCACTGTGCTGACCCCGGGCATCTTCGCGATATCCAGCCTGCTCCACAGGTCAGGATCCGTAAAAAGTATCCTGCTACCTGAATGGTCCACCAGGGAATTGACGCTGTCGGGATGGAAATCCGCAAGCACCGGGACCACCACTGCACCGTATGTGGTTATCGCAAGGAAAGATACCGCCCATCTTGCCGAATTTCTGGCGCAGATTGCGACCTTGTCGCCTTTCTCCAGTCCGATTGTCTCGAAAACGATGTGAAACCTCTCTATCCTGGCAGCCAGTTCACCGAAAGTGAAGACCTCGCCATGGTAGTTGCACAGGGCAGGCCTGTCCCAGTTCTTCCTCATCGCTTCTTCGAGCCGAGTAAAATAATGTTCCATAACAACTGTTCTATAAAGCCTGTAAAGCTTCGTTGACCGGGCAAAGTTAAGAAAAAATTACACTATATTTGTAGAGTCTTGAAAATCTGAGAATCTATGAGAAAAAAGCCCATAGTCGCACTGATATACGACTTCGACGGAACACTGTCTCCGGGGAACATGCAGGAATTCGGCTTTATCCAGGCCATAGGCAAAAGTCCGGAGGAGTTCTGGAAGATGAGCGATGACATAGCCAAAGGGCAGGATGCCAGCAATATCCTTAGCTATATGAAACTAATGTTCGATGAGGCCCGCAGGCAGGGAATCAAGCTGCGCAGGGAGGACTTCCAGAGATTCGGCAAGGACATAGAACTGTTCGAAGGGGTCAGGGAATGGTTCGGGCTCGTGAACAGATACGGCAAGGAGCACGGCGTGGTTATCGAGCATTACATAAACTCCTCAGGCCTGGCGGAAATAGTCGAAGGGACACCGATAGCGCATGAATTCAAGCGCATCTTCGCCTGCTCTTTCCTGTACAATGAAGAAGGAGAGGCTGTATGGCCGGGAGTTGCAGTCGACTACACGGCCAAGACGCAGTTCATTTTCAAGATCAACAAAGGCATCCTGAGCATCCGGGACAACAAGAAGGTGAACGAGAGCCAGCTTGAGGAGAACAAGAGAATCCCGTTCCCGCATATGATATATTTCGGGGACGGAGAGACAGATGTACCCTGTATGAAGATAGTCAAGATGTTCGGAGGCAATTCCATAGCTGTCTACAACCCTCAGATCAGCAGAAAGAAAGCCACTGCGAGGAAACTGCTGAAACAGAAGAGGGTCAATTTCATGACTCCGGCCATCTATACTGAGGAAAGCAGGACATTCAAAGTCGTATGTGCAATCATCGACCGAATCAAGGCCGAACACAATCTGAAAATGCTGGACCAGTCAGAATGACCGGTCCGGCACTATTATATCCCGCCAGCGGGAAACAGGGGACAGAGATATCCCATCCCCCGTTCATCTGCAGCATCAATAGACTTTGACTGTCAGTTTTGCGTATGCCCTCTCCACCTTGGCGAGAGCCTCCTCAACCGTAGGGGCAGTCGCAAGCAGGACTCCCAGACGACGGTGTCCCCGTATCTCCGGCTTTCCGAAAATCCTCATATTGACTCCAGGCTCCTCGAGGACCTTTTCAAGATTGCAGAACTCGTATTCCCTCGTGTCTCCCTCCACGACTATAGCCTTTGACGCGGACGGGCCGTAGAACTTCACTTCCGGTACAGGCAGGCCGAGCACAGCCCTGGCATGGAGGGCAAATTCAGACAGATCCTGGGAAATCATAGTAACCATTCCTGTATCGTGCGGACGAGGAGAGACCTCGCTGAAAATCACATCCTCGCCTTTCACAAAAAGTTCCACGCCGAAAATCCCGTACCCGCCGAGAGCATCCGTTATTTCCTTGGCGATATGCTCAGCCTTGGCTATCGCAGCCGGTGACATATCCTGTGGCTGCCATGACTCGCGGTAGTCTCCATCCACCTGATGATGGCCTATCGGTTTGAGGAATGCAGTGCCTGCACAGTGACGGACAGTCAGGAGAGTAATCTCATAGTCAAAATCGACGAATCCCTCGACTATCAC
Source organism: uncultured Bacteroidales bacterium (assembly GCA_944325435.1). GTDB lineage: Bacteria > Bacteroidota > Bacteroidia > Bacteroidales > UBA932 > Cryptobacteroides. The sequence continues at coordinate 29,836 of CALVAC010000018.1, forward strand.
CTTTCCGCTGCCGGCACGGCCGCCCTCCTGGGATACGTGCCAGGCCCTGTCGATATCTTCTTCACTCCGTATCACACTCTGCCCGTGGCCGGAAGAGCTCATGACCGGCTTCACGACACAAGGCATTCCTATTTCCTTGACAGCATTGTCGAATTCCTCCCTTGTCTCGGCAAAGGCATACTTCGATGTCGGCAGGCCAAGTTTCTCGGCTGCGAGTCTTCTGATGCCTTCCCTGTTCATTGTCAGCCTTGCGGCATTGGCAGTAGGGATGACAGTATAGCCCTCTTTTTCAAGAGCCACCAGTTCATCCGTAGCGATGGCCTCGATTTCCGGAATGATATAGTCAGGTTTCTCCTGCTCGATCACTTCCCTGAGAGCCTTGCCATCCAGCATCGGGATGACATGGAATGAATTGGCGATATGCATCGCCGGTGCCCCCTCATATTTATCGAGAGCGACAACCTGGACTCCGAAGCGCTCAAGTTCGATTGCGACTTCCTTTCCCAGCTCTCCTGAACCGCACAGGAGGGCTTTCTTACCATACCTGGTGAATGTTGTACCGATCGATGCCATAATTTTATATATTAAGTTGTTACAATTATCAATGTCCTGCCTGTTTCCGTGAAACGGACTTTTCTGGCCCTTATACCATAATAAAATTATGGCATAATACAACCCCCTCCGCTATGCGGTGCCCCCCTGGGGGCGTCTCCCTCCTCAAATCCTCCCTCGCCGGGAGGACTTTTCCGAAAAACTCCGTTTTTCTCGAAACAAGGTAAAATATTATCCCATTTATCAACGCCTTGCCTGTTTCAGGGCTTCCTGACTTATTTGCCGTAGCGGAGGAGAAGGTCACCGTATGCATCGATGCGGCGGTCACGGAAGAAAGGCCATCCACGGCGGACATATTCCGTCCTGTCAAGGTCTATTTCCACGACTTTGACCCCTTCCTCGTCCTTGCCGAACTCTGCCAAAAGCTCTCCCTGGGGACCTGTCGCAAAAGAACGCCCCCAGAACCTTATCCCTTTGGTATTCCCTGTAGGGTCATCTTCCTGTCCCGTACGGTTCACCGTCACCACAGGCAACCCGTTTGCCACAGAATGCCCGCGCTGTACAAGCTGCCAGGCATCGCTCTGCACCCTCTGTTCCTCTTCCGGATCAGTATAGACTCCTCCGATTGCCGTCGGATAGATGAGCATCTGCGCACCGTTCAATGCCATCAGACGCGCAGCCTCAGGATACCACTGGTCCCAGCAGACAAGCACGCCGAGCTCCCCGACAGAAGTATGTATCGGATGGAACCCCATATCTCCCGGTGTGAAATAGAACTTCTCGTAATAGCAGGGGTCATCCGGGATATGCATCTTCCGGTATTTCCCGGCTATGGAACCGTCCTTCTCGATCACGACTGCCGTATTGTGATATATCCCGGCCGTCCTGCGCTCGAACAGGGACAGCACCAGCACAATGCCGAGTTCTCCTGCCAGTGCGCCGAATGTCTCTGTCGAAGGGCCCGGTATCGGTTCGGCAAGATCACAGAGGGAAGCATCCTCATGTTTGCAGAAATACACGGAATTGTGAAGTTCCTGCAGCACTACAAGCTGCGCCCCCATTGCCGCAGCCTTCCGGATGTTCTCTTTCAGCCTGGCGATATTTGCAGATATGTCATCGGTACATGACTGCTGTACCATTCCCACTCTCAACAAATTCATATTTTAATGTCAATTTAAATTCTCTCAAACCTGTATGATGCTGACATTAAATATGAACATTTCAACCCCCACCGCTCTGCGGAGCCCCCTGCAGGGGGCGTCTCCCTCCTCAAATCCTCCCTCTCACGGAGGACTTTTCCGAAAAATTCCATTTTTCTCTATCTAATGTCAATTTAAATTCTCTCAAACCTGTATGACAGGTCCTGCCACCCGGAATGACAGTTCAGGCAGAATTCATTCCGTACGGAGCCAGCCATCGGGGAACTGCATTGTGACACAGTGCAGAGAACCGTGCCCGGATAGCAAGGCCCTGCAGTCAATCACGACGACCTCCCTGTCCGGGAATACCTCCTGCAGAAGTTTCCTTGCCTCCTCATCTTTCTCCGAACCTGAACCCGGGACAAGGACACCATCATTGACAATCAAGAAATTGGCATACGATGCAGGAAGCCTGTAGTCATCGAGGTAAAGCGCATCCGGAAGAGGGAGGGGGACGAGCCTGTAGCGTTTCCCGTCCCGCGTACGGAACGAACGCAGCTGCCGCTCCATCTCTGCCAGGTCATCATAATGAGGGTCATCCGGTTCCGTACACTGAACGTATGCAATAGTATTCGGAGAGCAGAAACGGGCAAGGGTGTCCACGTGTCCATCCGTATCATCCCCTATTATCCCGCCATAGTCGAGCCAGAGGACCCGCTCCAGGCCGAATACCTTCTTCAGCTCGGCCTCTATCTCATCCCTTGTCAAATGGTCATTGCGATTGACGCTGGTCAGACACTCCGTCGTGGTGAGCAGGGTCCCCTGCCCGTCGGAGTCGATGCTGCCGCCTTCAAGGACAAAAGGGCGCAGATCTGCCCCAATGACATCATCCTCGAACACGCCCTGCGAAAATATGGTTCTTGTAAGCTGGTTGTCAAGATTGGACGCGAACTTCAGTCCCCATCCGTTGAACACGAAATCATACAGGTACTTCTCTCCATCATCACCGTGTACGGCAATCCCGCCATGGTCCCTTGCCCATGTATCATTGAGCGGAGCCTCGCAGAATGTCACTCTCGACATGTCAAGCGTCCATCCGCACCTGCTGCATACAGAGGATATGTCAGCCTTTGCCTCATCGATATCCCTGCATACTATCAGCAACGGCTCGAACCTCACGATATTCCGTGCTATGTCCACATAGCACTCGAGCACCCTGTCGAGCTGATACCATTCTGTGTCGCAATGCGGCCATGTCAGCTGCACGCCGCTCTGCTTTTCCCATTCCGCCGGAAGTCTCATAATCATCTGCAAATACTGCGGCCGCCCCGGACTCCATACCAGACAACCGGGAAGTCCGGCCGCACAACCAGGCAAAGATACGAAAACCCTCTCAAATCCGGATGGAATATGAAAGGGTTTTTGCTGCGGGAATCACGAATCTGATTCCCCTTATGCGATATGTCACGAAAGTCTGAACTCCTCCGGGAATTCCAGTATCTTTCCCTGGAGAAGGGCCTCATCCCCGAGCAGGCACAATACAGAACCGTAATAGGCCTCCTCAAGGACATGAGGCGGCTGGATACCGGTGAGCACGCTGTGACAGAAAGCCTGCATCATCTCCAGCGAGCCATCCCCCTCGACAGCCTCCGGCATTATCGCTATACCGGGATCCGCAGATGCGTTCTCCGCGTTCCAGCTCGTCCCGGCAAAGGCAGAACTGCTGAATATACCCTGCTCTATCTCCCCGACAAGCTGGCGGATACCGCTCCTCGGCTTTGGGTTCTCCGCATAAAGACGGCCCGATGCAAGGTCAACGGTAGCATCCTTGCACAGAATCTGCTCGCCCATACCGAAATGCTTGTTGGAAATCACAGACTCGAAAGTCATATTGACTCCGTTCGGAAAAGTATATATAGTGCATACGCTGTCAAACACCTCTCGGCCATCTTTCCAATAGATGATATTCCCTGTCCCCATGACCCGGTCCGGAAGCATCCCGAGCGCCCATGTGCCGTTCTGGAGCTGGTGACAGGCAAGTTCCGTCATCAGTCCACGGGAATATTCCCTGTACAGCCTCCAGTTGATATGCCTTTCCAGATCCGGAGAAGGCACAGGCCGTCTCCAGTCATTGTTCCTGAACCAATAGTTGCGGACATTCACCACAGGACCGAAATCCCCTTTTCTGATGGAATCCATAATCTTGACATACTTAGGGTCAAACAGCCTCTGCTGGCCGACAAAGAAAATCCTGCCTGAAGCCTTGCCCTTGCGGTACATGTCGAGACATTCCTCCATAGTATATGCCATCGCCTTTTCGCAGAATACATTCTTCCCCGCAGAAAAGGCATCTACGGCCATCCTGTAATGAAGATTGAGCGGGGTAGCTATCACCACAGCATCCACATCCTTGTCCTCCAGGAGTTTCCTGTAATCATCGTATCTCCTTGCAGACGGCACTTTAGCGGAAGCCTTGTCAAGGTTGACCTTATAATTGTCGCACAGGGCGACAATCTCTGCCTGAGGTATCTTCAGGAGATTGTCTATGTGGAAACTGCCTCTCGACCCTGGACCTATTATCCCGAACCTGACCTTCCCGCCTGACATCTCCGCCTGACCGGCCGCAGTACATCCTTTCAGCCACGGGACGGATGCCATCAGGAATCCGGCCGCCCCCATCGAACCGAACCGTTTTACAAATTCTCTTCTATCCATTGTTTAAAATCCTGTCTTATAACCTTATAAGAATATCCGCCAAACGAGGACATTATCACCGGCCGCATCATCTCAGGCGCAGCATACAGTGCAGTGGAAAGCGCCTCACATACAAAAGCAGAACGGCCTTCCACCGCCACAAGACACCGGTTGCCCACAAGAGAGCCATCCTGAGGATTGACGATATGCGCACTCCCGTCCGGCCGCGGCCCTGATACGGAAAGAGAGGAGTCCTTAAGCATGAAAGAGCCGCCTCCGGTCCGTGCCTGCACCTGCCAGCAGTCCCCGAAGGGATGTCTTCCGAGAGCCGTCACAGAACTGTCGCCGAAATTCACGAGGGCGTTGCCCACCCCTTCCTCCGACAGAATTGTCCGGACAACATCTATAGCATACCCCTTGCCGAATCCCCCTGCATCAAGGACCAGACCCTCTCCAGAGAGACACACTGTCCTGCATTCAGGAGAGAGCCTGTATGCAGGCCTCGTATCCGAGACCGACAGTGCGGCAATGTCGAAATATCCGGCAGTACTCTTTCTGAATGTCTCGCAGAACTGGAGTATGGAGAACACCTCATCATCAACTCCGACAGGAGACAATCCGGACGAAGAATCAAGTTTCGAGAAAACGCTGTCAGGGTCATGCCGGTTGAGCTTTCCCTCGATCTCTCTCACCTTTTCCTGTACCTTTCCCGCGACATTCCGCCCCATATTGCCAGAGACACCCGCAATGACCATCTCGAAAACGGAATGCATGGCATTGAACGAAGCGAAGGCGACAGGCGCATCCGGGTTCTTCGTGCTATAGACGAACTCCATCCGCTATCTTCTACTTCTGAAAACAAATTTCAGGAACATAATGCACAGGCGCACCGCCCACACTATGGCGTAGATTGCCACAGAAAGAACGGCCACATAGCCTATCTGGGTAAACAGTTCGGTCCACGGAGTGCCGAACCTGATGATTGCGTAGGCATTGACAAGGAAAGCGGCAAGGAAACATCCTGCTGCCAGAAATATTTCCCTGCGCTTCACATTTGCCGTTATTACGGTATCTTTCACGGTAATGGTATTTTTACGGAGTTGTCTTAAAGTTCAGGTACCCTGTAGAACTCCTCCCAGCCCTCACGCGGCAAAGTCCCCCACAGGAGCTGGTTGGCGAGAGGATTGTTCGTTATCTGCTTTGTCTCCCTGTCGAACAGTATCTTCTGTCCGGTCCACTGGCTGATCACTCCAAGGCAGAACACCTGGCTCAACGGCCCCGATATGGAGAACGGGGAACGAGGCTTCTCCTTGCCCATAACAGAGAGAAGGAAGTTCTCGTAATGGTTGGACGGAGACTTCGGGACTTCAGGAAGTTTCCCTTCCATCTCCTTCGCCTTCTCCTCAGGAATGATGGACAGGGTGCTTCCGTGTGAACCTCCCTTGAAGGTCAGCTCCTTTGAATATATCTCCTTGCCCGGATTCAGTTTGGCAGGCTGTATCTTCTGGCCTGCCACTGACGGGATATTCGGGTCGAGTTCGGATACCCCATATCCTTCAGGAACAGCGGGGATGTTGTCCAGACCATCATACCAGGTGATGTCGAGAGCCGGCATCCCCTCCCTCTCAGGGAACTTGAACAGGATGGTGGATGACATCGGATAGAAGAAAGGATTGTGCCCCTTGAGATAGAGAGGGTTGATCTCCGTCGGGAGCCCGAGGTCAAGGAACTCGTGGATAGAATCTATGATATGCGCCCCCCAGTCTCCAAGGACACCCATGCCGAACTCATACCAGCATCTCCACTGACCGTTATGGAAGTCATGGTTGTAGGAATGCTCATGCGCGGCACAGAGCCATGTGTCCCAGTCAAGGGTGGCAGGTACAGGCTCGGCTGCCGGGTATGAGGTCATCTCCTGATTCCACCCGTGCCAGCGGCGCGGATTGTTCATATGTGCGGTCACCGCCGTCACATCCTTGATGATGCCGGCCTCCTTCCACGCCTTGAACTGGAAATAGTTTGCTTCGGAATGACCCTGGTTACCCATCTGGGTCACCACACCGTATTTCTTCTCGGCCTGCATCAGCATCTCGCACTCGTAGAATGTGCGGGCAAGAGGCTTCTCCACATATACATGTATTCCTTCCCTCATTGCTGCCATGCAGATAGGGAAATGGCTATGGTCAGGAGTGCAGACGACCACCGCATCTATCTTCGATGCCATCTCATCGAAGAGTTTGCGGAAATCCTTGTATTTCGGCACTCCAGGGAACATTGACTCTATCTCCCGGGTCTGTTTAGCCCCCATGTCCACATCACACAGGGCGATGACATTGCACAGTCCGGTGGCATGGAACTGCTTGGAGACTTCGTTGCCCCTGTTGCCTATGCCGATAAGCGCGACATTCACCTTGTCATTTGCCCCCACCTTTCTCGGAGATGGAGATGTCTTACCATTGAATCCCATTGCCATCGATGGCATCATGGCTGCACCGCCTATAACGGCAGCTCTCTGCAGAAAATCTCTGCGGGATATGTTTTTCCCCGACATATCTCTATCGTTTTTATTGTTGGTTACTGTTTCCTGTTAATCGAGAGGCTTAAGTTCCTTGATCTTGATGTTCTTGTAATATACCTTGTCCCCATGGTCCTGGATAAGGATATGGCCGGTCTCGAAGTTACCGAAGTTGACCCAGTCCTTATATTTGCTGTAGTCTACGAAAGCATTCCACATCTGGTTGTTACGCTCGTATTCAATAATCTTGACATCATTGAGCCAGTGCTCCACGTGGTTGCCTCTGACCACTACCTTGCCTGTGTTGAAGAAACCCTTGCGGAAAGGCTTGTCGGCAGGGGCAGGGATAAGGTCATAAAGAGACCCGAGAGTCCTGTTCCCGTTGACTCCGAGCTTCGCATCCGGATGCTTCTCGTCATCAAGCACCTGGAATTCACATCCTATTGAAGAACCGGACATGGCATTGTTCACATCAGGATTCACGAAATACTTGACTCCGCTGTTCGCCCCTTCTGTCAGCTTGAAATCGAAGGTCAGCTCGAAATCGCGGTACTTCCTGTCAGTGATGATGTCACCGCCATTGCCAGACTCGGCACCATCGGCCTTCTCCACAACCAGCATACCGTCCTCGATATGCCAGCCCTTGGATGGGAACTCGGGAGCCTTGTGACTGTGCCAGCCCTCAGTAGTCTTGCCATCCCAGAGAAGAGCCCAGCCTTCGGCAGCCTCACGCTCGGAAATGGTGTTAGGAATGCAGTTCTTCTGCACGATACCCGTCTCCGGAGACACTTCATATTCAAGATCTTCAGTCATTATACGGATGTCTTTCCAGCTGATGGCCTTGCCCACTGACTCTTCGTCATAGACGGCATGGACCTGCAGGGCGATATACCCGGAAGCATCCTGTGCATCAAGCACATCCGCAGCAGGCACCCCGTTTATCCAGGTACGGATACGGTTGCCCACGGCCTCGATCCTGGCCTTGTTCCAGTCTCCGTGACGGAAAGCGGCCTGAGCCTCAGGGTTCACTGTCAGAGGGTAGAGCCATCCGAGCCTTGCCTCGTCATAGATTCCTCCTGTCCAGGCCCTTGAAGTAGGGTCTATCTCATACTGGTAGCCATACATGCGGCCGTCCTCCCGGACATGGCTGCGCAGCTGCACTCCCGAATTGAAATATTTGAAATTCTCATCTATCTTGAAGAGGAACTCGAGTATGAAATCCCCGTATTCCCTGTCTGTCACGAGGAAGGTGTTCCTGTTGTCCACCTTTGTACTCACCCCGGTTATGGCTCCATCCTTGACGGAATATTCCGCCGTACCTCCGACGACTTTCCATCCCTTGAGATTCTTCCCGTTGAAAAGCGGCTGCCACTGCGCGCCTGCATTCACTGCCACCAGGCAGGACAGCGCCAAGATCAAGATCTTTTTCATGTCTGCTATAAATTATATGGTATTAAAAATTTCCGCTGACAAATTTATAATTTTAATCCGGACAAAAATATAACTGTAATATCAAATTTAGGTAAAATCGTCTCAAAATGTCCCATTCATCCCATATCCTGTTTCCTGCTATGGCGCAAATGCAAGAAAAAAAGAGCGGATGGAACCCCACCCGCTCTTTTAAGACTGTATCGGCCGATTGTTATTCTGCGTATTCGAGGACAACGCACCTGTTGAGTTCAGGCTGCCCTTCGATGAATGTGGATTCTGCACCCACAGCCTTGACAACAAGACGGTCCTCTGACACATTATACTTGGTGCGGAGAAGATTGAGCACATACTCCACCCTCTTCTCGCTGAGGTACTGGTTGCGCTTCTTGCCGCCTGTATCCTTGTCTGCATATCCAGTCAGGACAAATGTGGCATCAGCATCCTGCTCGATGACATTCTTTATATAGAAATCGAGATGGTAAAGCTCCCTCGAATCAAGCTCTGTCTGACCGATAGTGAAGAACACTGCACCAGGGGATACCGTCAGCTTCTTCCCTTCAGCTGCTGCAAGGGCATCCTGAAGCTCATCCACCTCGGCCTGCAGGGCATCGTTCTTCGCTGCGAGAGCCTTGTTCTCATCGGCAAGCCTCTCCGCCTCGGCTGCATATTTTGCCGAATTGTCCTTCATGGTGTTCACTGCAGCCACGCTGTACGGAGCATAGCCCTCCGGCACCTGGGTGGCACGCTTCCAGTTGGTCTTGCCGAGGTTGACAGCCACGCCGAAAGTCGCGCTTGTCATTGCTGCCAGACCGCCGGTGTTGCCGTTGAACTGCCCGTTGAACAGGATCTGCCTTACATCGAGGGTGAGGTTCACCCTGTTGCTGATGCGCAGGGTGTTGTAGATACCTCCGCCGTATGCGAACTGATGGCTCTTGGCTGTGACACCGGCAGTACCGTAACCATGCAGGTAGCCTGCGCTGAGATAAGGTATCACGTTCCAGAACCTCGTCTCCTTGTATCCGCTGAAAGCGTTGGAGATATTCCACATCACATCCGTACGGACGTATGCGAAATTCACCTTCTCCTTATACATGTTCTTCGCATCATTGAATTCGGTCGCGAATGCAGTCTGGTACTGGTTCCATCCGTTAGCACGGAATCCGCTGTATCCTATACGTGCTCCTATGCTCGGAGTGAACCACTTGCCGACATTCACCTCTATCGCTGGAGCGACCCTTGTATTATGCTGCTGGCCGCCGAACCATCCATCCTCGAACAGGTTGATGCCGCCGCCGACACCGATGAACCAGTTGTCCCACGCACCGTTGGTCTCATACGGGCCGCGCACGATGCGTCCCAGAGAGTCCCTGTTACCGTTTTCCTGTGCATCGGCACTGACTGCGAATGCAGCGGATGCCACTGCTGCGAGCAGACCGATGAGAACAATTCTACAAGTTTTCATTTCAATAAGATAAATACACACAATTGCCCGCAAAGGTAATTAAAATATCGGTAAAACCAACCTCGGACGCAGGAAAATATCTGCATTTTTTCTGAAAAACCATCTCGCATTTCAGATAATTTTCTTAACTTTGCAGGAAACGGTTATAAAAACAACTTAACATTTTCCCCAAATGAATTCAACTGAAGTTCTGAACGGGCTCAAGAGGAGATTCCCAAATGAGCCGGAGTACCACCAGGCGGTCTCTGAAGTCCTGGCAAGCATTGAAGATGTCTACAACCAGCATCCTGAATTCGAGGAGTACAACCTCATCGAGAGGCTGTGCATCCCGGACAGGATTGTCTCTTTCCGTGTCACTTGGGTAGATGACTACGGCCGTGTACAGACCAATATGGGCTACAGGATACAGCACAACTGCGCCATCGGCCCGTACAAGGGCGGCATCAGGTTCCACGCATCCGTAAACCAGTCCATCCTGAAGTTCCTCGCTTTCGAGCAGACATTCAAGAACGCTCTCACAACCCTGCCTATGGGCGGTGCGAAGGGAGGCTCTGACTTCAACCCTAAAGGCAAGTCCGATGATGAGATAATGCGTTTCTGCCAGGCCTTCATCCTTGAACTGTGGAGACATATCGGCCCGGAGACGGATGTCCCGGCAGGAGACATAGGCGTAGGAGGCCGTGAAGTCGGCTTCATGTTCGGAATGTACAAGAAACTCGCCCGCGAGCATACCGGCACGTTCACAGGCAAGGGAATCACATTCGGAGGTTCGCTCATGCGCCCGGAGGCCACAGGCTACGGCAACGTATATTTCCTGCAGCAGATGCTCGCTACAAGGGGCATCGGCATCGAGGGCAAGACAGTCTGCATCTCAGGATCCGGCAACGTGGCACAGTACACGGCAGAGAAGCTCATCAGCCTCGGAGCCAAGGTCGTGACCATGTCCGACTCGAACGGCTACATATACGATCCGGATGGAATCACCCGCGACAAGCTGGACTATATCATGCATCTCAAGAATGTGGAGAGAGGACGCATCAGGGAATATGCGGAGAAATACGGCTGCAAATATGTGGAAGGAGCGCGGCCGTGGGGAGAGAAATGCGACATCGCCATGCCGAGCGCGACCCAGAACGAAATCAACGGAGAAGAGGCCAGGACACTTCTTGCCAACGGCTGCTTTGCAGTTTCAGAAGGAGCGAACATGCCATCCACCCCGGAAGCCATCGATGCCTTCCTGAACGCAAAGATCCTCTATGCTCCCGGAAAGGCTGCCAATGCAGGCGGGGTGTCTGTATCAGGGCTGGAAATGACCCAGAACTCGCAGAAACTCAGCTGGAGTGCAGAAGAAGTGGACAGCAAGCTCAAAAGCATTATGGAGAATATCCACAGCCAGTGCGTAAAATACGGCACTCAGCCGGATGGCTATGTGAACTATGTCAAGGGAGCCAACATTTCAGGCTTCATGAAGGTAGCCACAGCTATGATGGAGCAGGGAATCCTGTAACTGGAATATACCGGACGAATGCATACGCACTGTTCCGGAAATAAAAGGAGAGGCCGGTTTCTCATTCCAGAAGCCGGCCTCTCCGTATATAGACTGTCCTGCAGGACTATCTGTTGTACCTTATGGCAATATATTCAATGCTGCTTGAATGCTCGCCGGCAAGTGCGGCACCGCTGGCACTGTCACTGAGACGGGCGTTGGAATAGTCACTGCCGTCACTGCACAGGTCACTCGTCGGACGCAGACGTATATAGACATCCGGATGTCCGAGTATCTCCTGAGGAAGTTCAAAATTGATACCCTTGTAGGCCACTATCGAAGAATACAGGGTATTGGACCAGACCGAGACATCCGGCACCGTATATTCTCCTATAAGGTGCCACTGGTCATCATCCTCCTCTGCCTGCGAGTCTGTCAGAGCCCATTCCGCACACCAGAACCGCGGCGTATAGAATGTCTGCTGCGTATTCATCACCGATATCTGCAGGGAGATATGCGATGTGGTGACTCCCTCCGTTGAGAAGTTTATCAGCCAGGCATAAGGTCGTCCCGTGTCATCGTCCCACCAGTAATTGTTGCCGAAAGCCGTATAGCAGTTGCCGCTCACGTTCCCCTTGCCACGCATCGATGTGCTGCCGCTATAGTTGATCTGCTGCGAACTGGTCGGGATGGCATCATTGCCCGGCCAGCCTCCGGTTCCGCTGGCTGCATACTGGTTTGCCGCATAAGGGCCGCACCACTCTACCGTACCGTCAGGATTATGGCTGACAAGGTTGTCCATCGCACTGTTCCAGCTTTCCTTCGTCGGATCGATAACCACGCCTATGCCGTTCTTGTTGCCGTAATTGGCACCGAACAGATTGTTGGCGTTGTTTCCTATCGGGCCGAGATATTCATAGGTTCCAGACCCGAACATATGCTGCTGGTATGTGGACTGGAGATATTCCTTGGCAGGAGAGCCGGAATATTTTTCCTGGTATGTATGGGTGAAATATCCGTTGGAACCGTAAGTAGGACGCTGTACCTTGTTTTCGGTATCGGGGTTCCAGTAACGGTATTCGGCAAGAAGTGCGGAAAAACTGTCCTCGACACTGTCGTTCATCTGCCCCCAGATATCATCTTTTGTCTGATGCCGTATCTGATAGCGTCCGATATAGCCGAGCGTAGGATCCTCCTCCATCTCGGCAGGGTCGGCCCCGTTCCGCCACTCGAACCTGGAGAAGCGCTCGTGGACAATCACTCCTGATATCTTTCCCGAGCCGTAAGGGAGACGCGTCCCGTCACTGCGATATGCACAGTTGGTATTTGTGAGCATATACATATCATCCCCGTTGACATCACGTATGAGAAGCGGGTATTTGCTGATACGGTGAGCGTTTGTCCCGATGGAATAGCCTTCATTGACAGGGACGAGGGAACCTTTCCGTACCGGGATCTCCACATCCTTGAGTGTCACGTAAGTATATATGTCGTCATCGGTGAGTTCGCTCATATATTTTTCTTTGACAGGCACATCCGCCGCACTGCCTGCCTCCTGGGAGATGACCATCGCCCTGGTGACTCCGACAAGCTCATATCGGTCAGGATTTTCAACGAGATTGGCCGTCGCTCCATTGATAAGGATCTGTACATGGTCATACTGGCTGAACACATTGTCCTCCTCTGTCGCTGTCTGCACAGATATTCCGTACCTTCCATCATACGATTCAAGGTAGACTGTCTTCTCCGAGACCGTATAGTCTATCGATGATGTCGTATTCTGCGGATTCTCTCCAGCATTGCGGTTCTGTGTGTTGCTCACCACGATACCGCTGATGATGACATAATCCTCGACAGGACGGTTGAGGGCATAGTTCTGCCTGAACTCTTCCATTGTTATCTCCCTTCCCAGGGTCTCTTTCGCGCTGCGCTGCAAGAGATTGAACATCACCGACACGGTCTCGTCCCAGCCATCTGTGAAAGAGAGTGACACCGAAGCCGTGCGCGGTGCCTCCTCATCCGGATTAGGCTCCACCTCGATCACCAGGTCGCGCGTCTCGCTTTCAGAGTCGACTATCTCTATCTTCCTGATCCAGCCGGCATCTGTTTCATCAGTATATTCGGCCGTCACCGTAATCTCTTCAAAAGGGATGTTGGTAGTTATGGAAGAAGTGTTCTGCCCTCCGGCTCCCGGAACTATGACAGATGAATTGCCGAAGGCTATGGCCGCATCCACAAGCGCTTTCTGCTTTATGTAAAGAGTGTCCCTGCGTGAATCAAGATCCGAGCAGAGCACAAATCCTGCCTGCCGCTTGAAGTCCTCGTTGAACTCGCAGGAAGCTGTTATCTTCGCCTTCCCATCCACCGCATCGCCGCAGGAAAGGCTCAACCAGTCGGCTTCCGCCATATATTCTATATGGTACGGGCCGTTCGTATATATGTCTATGTCGAACGTACTGGCCTCCGCTTCGACCACATACTCTTTCTCTATGGCACCGAGCTTGACAAGAGGAATATCTTCAGGCTCTGCGAATGCACAGGACACTGCAGCCGCAGCTGTCGCCAGGATTCCGAAGACATTGAATATGGATATCCTTGTTGTATTCATCGTTTCCTATATATTAATGTGTCAGTTATATCGTAAAGTTATTGTCCCGATACGCACAGGGCAGTTGGCCGCGGTGACAGATTCGGTGAGCATGCCTTTCTCTATGCCGAGGGCAGTGAGATAATTGCTTGAATTCGCTTTCGGGTCGATGTCAGTGACCTTGTCGGCAACCTGCAGACGGAGGATGACCTTCTCTTTACCGAAACAGTCTGACGGCAGTTTCCTCAGATGCTCGGTATATCCTGGCGTGGAATCCTGAGATGTACCGCTCCACCATACGATGGAACGCTTCTTTATGACATCGCTGCCGGGAACAGGACTGAAAGACGCCCCTCCATCAGTAGAATAGAGCAGATTCCAGTGAGAAGGCCCTGTCAGGGTCGTATTGTTCATCTGTCCATGCCCCCACACGATTCCCAGGAACATATTGGACCCGCTTATGCCTGCCGTTGAGAAGGAAATGTCGAAATAACGGCCCTCATCGCTGCTGAAGTCCCACCACTGGCGTGTAAGCAGGACTGCTCCGTTTGCCACAAGTCCTTTCTGCTCTGAAGATGACCCTCCATTGCCTGAACATACGACATTGTTGAAATCAGGAGAACCGGCCATCTTGGCATCGTATATATCTATCTCCCCTTCTCCGGTTTCAGGGATGAGATCCACTTCCCTGTCGTTCCAGTTCCACTCTGCTATGGTCTTTGAAAACGGCTCCTCATCAAGGGCAATCTCGCTTTCGGTCATAGCCCTGAGCTGATATCTGCCCAAATCCCCGAAGCGGACCGGAGCCACATCATCAGACACCAATATTCCCCGGAATGTCCCGGAACCCTGCGGCACCAGGGTACCGAACTCAAGATCGTGCCCGGAACTGAAACGTCTCCAGGATGCGCCGGCATTGGTCAGCATAAAGATTGTCTCACCGGTATTGTCATAGCACATCAGCGGAGCCACATCCCATCTCGGAGATGTCGTGCCGACGGCATTCAGGTCATCCTTGAGAGAGTACCCGTCAGTACAGTTGGTATATGCCCCATCCTTGCACATTATCTCCAGACCGCTGACGGAGACAAGGGTGAATATGTCGTCATCCGTAAGTTCGGATATCCTTCTGGTCTTGACCGGTATCCTGAACTCATCCGGAGCCGCAGCCTCGAGTATATTCGCCGCCGTCAGCCCGGTTATCGTATAGCATTCCGGATCATCCTTCCTCTGGAGCACCGCCCCGTCAATGGAAAGACGGACCTTGGAGAAACGCTCAAGGGTATTCTCCTCCTCAGAGACGAACTTCAGACAGAAACCGTATTTCCCATCGGTGCTTTCCAGATATACTGTCCTGCCGTTCTCCGTCCTGTCGAACTGGAACTGGGCTGTCTGGGGACTGGAGACAACATTCTGGCTTTCCGGGTCGCTGACCACATATCCTTCGATATACCCCAGAAGATCTATCTCTCCGGGAGTCATTGACCTCACCTCTTCGAAGCTTACCGCTGCAGGATATGGAGACTGCACGACCGTATATGATGCGGACACGGTCTCGCCTGCACCATCCGTGAAGTCCAGGCTTATCACAGCAGAACGTTCGGCTGCCCCCGTATTCATTGAAAGGGAGAACTGCAGGCCTTCAGAAGTGATTACCGGGTCAATGATCCACTCTTCGCCTTCAGCTACAGGAGAAGAGTATTCCACTGAATATTCCACCTTGTCCGAATATGCAGCTATATTGTTGGCCGTTGTCATCACCGAACATTCCTGGGCGAAACCCTCATATCTTCCTTCAGTGGATTCAAGCTTGAACTGCGGACCTGCAATACCCTGTGTTATGCTTAGCGTCGCCTGTGTCACATTGTCTTCAGCATCGGCGATTGACAATATGAGTTCCGCTATACGCGGGAGGGATGAACTGTTTTCGGATACAGAGAAAGACACGCCTTCTTTAGACACGGATACTCCAGTCACCCAATGGTCTGCCGTCTGCGCAGGAATCTCTCCATCCTGAGACAGCACCGGTACAGGCTCGCCAGGCTGCCCATCCTCCCCGTAGTAGGACACTGACGCTTCCATATCACCGACAGAATAACGGAGGTTGGTATTCAGAGGCGCAAGAATGTCGGCTTCCGACTTCAGCAGAGTGACGGCAGGTGACGCAAAAGCGAGCTGCGGGTCAGTTATGTTACCTGCCTGGGAAAACATCACGGTATCCGTAAGCCCATCCTTGTCGAAGATGACCCCTACCTTCCTGGATATGCCGTAATTGGCTGAATACGTAAACACTATCTCGTTGTTGCCGTATCCCTCCTGCCTGTCCAGGGATGCCCATATCACATTCCTGGTCAGCCTGGCTTTCCATGCCCCGGTAGAATATACAAGCACATGGGTAGATCCGGCCTCCTTGGTCAGGGACAGGTTCCTGGAAGATACAGCCAGAGGAAGATCAAGCTCAAATTCCTTCTGGCAGCCCGTCAGAGCAAGCAGCATTGCAGCCGCCGCGCCCAGTGCACAGGCTAAAGATTTCATATAATGTCTTGTTTTCATATTCCGTAGTTTCTCCGGATTACAGTCCGTATGCATTGTATTCCTTGTTGTCAAGGTTGTTCTTCGAATAGGTGACCTCCTTGTCAGGGATAGGATAATAACGGTGGCAAGGCTTTATTCTGCTGTTCTCCGTATTGAGCTGGAGATATGCATAGTCACTGTTGGCGGTCACCGCATCGTACCATATTCCCCAGCGTACAAGATCGTATTTGCGCTGGAACTCTCCGAACAGCTCTCTCGCCCTCTCGTTCCTGATCTCCTCTTCAAGGCGGACAGGGGTGCGATATGTATAGTTGTCAAGTCCCGCCCTTGTCCTTGTCATATCGAGATATCTGACGGATGTCTCGTAGTCCTCCTTGTAGAAATAGCATTCTGACATCATAAGCAGGGCATCCGCATAACGGAAGACCTTATAGTTGTTGCCGTCAGCCGATGACTGCATGTCAGGGCACCAGAATTTCGGGCCGCACCACGGGCGCGTATTGGTGCTGTTGAATGTCTTGTCCTCATAACCCCAGGCCATATTGTAGTTGCGCCTTATGTCCTTGCTCATCTTGGACTGGAGACCCTGACAGAAATATACATTAGGCCGCATTGCTGACCATACGGTAGACTGGTTGCCGAGCTCCGGAATCTCAACCCCGTCATAGACTGCCGAATTGGCCGCACGCGGATACGGCTGGCATATACAGGCTACGTTTGATGTATAGGTCAGACCTCCCTGAGTATATGTATGCTGTACCTCCATTATGGATTCCGGAGTGTTCTTGTTGCGGAAAAGGATATTCTCCGCATAGTCATACTGTGACAGGGAACCATAGATGGTCTCGAGACTTCCAAGCGCCTCCAGAGCCACATCCCACTCCTTGTTCCACATTGCCATCTTAGCAATAAGCATATATGCGCAGGCCGCACCGAGACGGTTGCCTTCGTTGTCACAGGTACGTGTCTGCGGAGCCAGCGGAGCTATGCTGCGCAGATCCGCAATGACCTTGTCCCTCGTCTCATCGGCATCCATCCTCGGAAGGACCTGTATTTTAGCGAGCACCTCGTTGTTGGAGACATTGTCGAAATAGAACGGGACATCCCCGAAGAAACAGGTAAGCGTCCAGTAGTAGAACGCCCTCAGGGTCTTGGCCTCGCAAAGCAGCTGATAATACTGCTCTTCCGTGATTATCCCGTAGGAGAATGCCTGCTCTATACCCTCCACCGCAAAATTGCAGCGCTGCACTCCGAGATAGCCCTGGGTCCAGACCGTGGAGCCGAAACGAGGCACGGCAGGAGAGATGTCCAGGCTGGCATCAAGCGTACCCGACGGACAGTAGGCGATGTCGGTAACGCATTCAGTAGCCAGCATATACTGGAAAGTATAAATGGATTTTATAGGGATATAGCAGCTGTTCACGACAGACTGGCATTCGGAATACTTCCTGAAATAGTTGTCCGGGCTGGAAATTCCGGAGGTATCCTCCTGCAGCGAGCAGGACTGTATGCCGGACAGGGCCGCAACGGCCAGTGCGAACGATATGAATCTATTTTTCATTTTCTTCTTTTTCTGATATGGTATGGACACTAATACCTGAACTGGAGACTGAACACTACGGTACGTGGCTTTGGATAGGCTCCGAGATCCATTCTCCTGAGAGTCGAGGAAGTTCCTTCGCTGGACACATCCGGATCGAACCCGTTGTACTTTTTCCACAGATACAGGTTCTCCGCAGTCACGCCGATAGTTATGTCCCTCAACCACGAACATTTCTGCTTCAGGTCGAATGTATATGAGAGGGAAAGGCTCTTGAGACGGAGATATGTGGCATCGTGGATCATAAAGTCGCTCGGAAGGGCTGCATCGCTTTTGGCTCCCGCCCTCGGTATGTCCGAGTCAGGATTCCTCACCGGATGCCAGGCATCAAGCATATAGCGGTACTGGTTGGTGAACTGTGACCCTGCCATATAGATTTCGGAAAAATTGTAGATCTTGCCTCCGAGGGAATATACGAAATACACACCCAGGGTGAATCCGTGGACATAGAAGGTGTTCTGCAGTCCGCCGTAAAGAATCGGGTCAGCATTTCCCTGATAGATAAGGTCTTCCTTGGACATCACCCCATCATGGTTGATATCATAGTAACGCGGGCCTCCATCCGTGTTGGCCGGACTGACGTATGTCTTTGTAACCTTGTTCTCCTCACGCTCCTCCGCACTCTTCCAGGTACCGCCGTATTTGAATCCCCAGAGCGAGTTTAGCGGATAGCCCTTGACATAGCCGTACATCATATACGGGTTGTTTCCGGGGGAATTATATGCAGCGATGAAGTCTTCAGAACCTATATCATTGACCATCTGACTATTGTGTGACAATGTAAGGGCTGTGGTCCAATGGAATTTCGGCTTCACGATATTCTGGCTCTCGATTGCCAGCTCTATACCCTTGTTGGAAGTGATGCCGATATTGGTCCAGCGGGATGAATAACCTGTCTGGGTAGCCACTGCGAGAGTCATCAGCAGGTCACTTGTCCTGGACATATAGGCTTCTGCAGTGATATTGAGCCTGCCCTTGAACATGGACCAGTCTATTCCGAGATTGTATGCCGCTGTCTTCTCCCAGGTCAGGTCCGGAGAGTCGAGACGGCTCCGGTAGAAAGCGACAGGCTGCGAGCCATCGAAAAGATATCCTCCCGTAGTGGAAGACAGGGCTGCAAGAGACCTGTATGTGCTTATCGCATCATTTCCCGTCATACCGGCACTCAGACGGAGTGACAGGTCATCTATCCAGGTGCAGTCCTTCAGGAACTCCTCGTTGGATATGTTCCATTTGAATGCAGCTGAAGGGAAGAATGCCCACTTGTTGTTGGCAGCGAAATTGGATGCTCCGTCATAACGGCCGGTCACGGTCAGATAATAACGGGACTTCCAGTTATAGTTGACCCTGGCATAGAAAGACATCTTCGTCTTCTTGGAATATGCCGAGCCTGCCGAATATGTCTCCTTGTCAAGCACGGCGTTCATATTGTTCCAGAGTATGGCATCATCCATATAACCCTTGCCGCTCAGGCTGAAATCGTGGGATACGAACCTGTAGGCAGAGAACCCTCCGAGAACATCGAACGAATGCCCGTTACGGGAATACCTGTATCCGGCAGTCGTTTCCCAGGAGAATGAATTCTCATCCCATTCTGCCCTGTATGCCTCTCCTCCCTCGTTTTCGCTCTTTGCGGGAAGGGTACCGGGATAATAACGGTATGTATGGCGCTGGTACAGGTAATATGACAATGTACTGTTGATTGTGAAGTTCTTCACAGGCTCAAGCTTGACTGTAAAAGCGTGGTTATGGGAATGCCTTTCCAGAAAATAGGTGTTCATATCTATCATGACACGAGGGGTGTTGATTCTCTGCCCACTGTAATACAGAGGGTTGTATGAATCACCCGGCTTGATGAGAGGAGAAAGATACTGTGCTCCGTTCCACCAGTTGGTTCCGCCGATGGTAGCCTTGTTCTGGTCGTTGTGCCTCCAGGTATATGAACCGGTGTAGCCCACCCGCAGCCATTTGAAAAGCTGGCGGTCTACGCTGATTCTGCCTGTGAAACGCTTCTGGCCGCTGTCCTGGATAATACCCTGGGTATCATTGTATGAGAAAGACGCATAGTATGTCGATTTCTTGTCTGAACCAGAAAGCGAAAGGGCATAATTGGAATACATGGCAGTCCGCGTGATCTCGCGTATCCAGTCTGTCCCCTCTCCGAGAGAGAGAGGATCAGGATAGACGGTGCCTGAAAGCGGGGTGTCAGGACCGACATCGGGATGGTTGGCATCCGTGCCGAAATATGCGTAGTCGTTCCGGTATATCGCGAATTCCGTTGCATTCATTATGTCAAGCCTGCGCGGCAGCTGGGAGAAACCCATATCGGCCTTGAAAGTTATGTTTGGCTTGCCATCGGACCCGAGCCCTTTCTTCGTGGTGATGAGGATGACTCCGTTCGCTCCCCTTGAACCGTAGATAGCCGTAGATGAAGCATCCTTCAGAATGGAGATAGAGGCGATATCCGCCATATTCAGGTCGTTCAGGTCATGTATGGCATCCATAACGCCATCCACCACTATAAGAGGCTCGTTGGATGCGTTTATGGAACGTGTACCACGGATACGTATGGTAGTAGTCGCTCCCGGCTCTCCGGTAGTGGACAGGAAATCCGCTCCCGCCACACGGCCCTGGAGGGCATTGTCGACAGACAGCACCGGAGTGCCCTCTATATCCGACATCTTCACAGTCGAGACCGAACCCGTCAGGTCTTTCTTTGCCACCTGTCCATAACCGATCACTACCACCTCATCCAGAGATGTCGCCTCTTCCTGTTCCATAGTGATATTGAATGTCATCCGGGATCCTACAGGCAGTGTGATTGTCTTGAATCCGAGGAACTGGAACTGCAATGTATCCGATGGCCTTACCCTGACAGAGAATTTCCCGTCAGTGTCAGTGACCACACCGCTTCTGCCTCCAGATACTATTACTGCAGTCCCGGGCATCGGTATCCCGTCTGTATCCAGGACAGTACCTGTCACCGTCCTGGCAGGCTCCTGGGCAGCAGCCTGCCGAGGATATGCAACAGACAGCACCAGTACGGCCAGATGTGCCAGCATCAAAGCCAATGTTCTTGTCATAAAATTATTCATTTCCGGATTTTTTAATTCTGTTGATCCTGTCCTTCCCCATCAGGGCTTCCCAGAACGATGTCATTCCCGCTTCCGCCATTTTCAGAGAAATAGAAGTCTTTCTCTTCCTCTTCAAGGGCGCGGATATAGAAATTGTCAATGAATATCCTGCTGTTGCCGCCTGACTGCGATGCCTGTGCTCCGCACGAAATCCTGATCCTGGTGTCAGCTGTCACCGGATTGAGTCCAGTCCCTGCGACAAAGACAATGAAGTCGCTGCCATCCCACATCGTTTCCGGGAATTCCTCATCCGAGAAATCGTAATATGCCGCCTCGAGGTCAATGAAAGTCTGCCCTGACTCCGCAAAATCAGCTATGACACCTCCATCCAGCACCTCTACCCTTATCCTGTTGTCATCCCTGACTCCGGTATAATAGTCGGTATAGGCGGCAGCCCTGAAAGTGACCATCAGAAGGGAATCCCCCCTGAGCGTGTTCGTATATGGGGAGATAAGATCCCCTCCACGACCGTTGTCATCACCTATCTTCAGATATCCGTTCTTGCCGTAGCACGGAGTCTCTTCCCCATCTGCAGACGAAGATGTGAACCCGTAGTTGAGCTGGGCAGTCGTCCAGTCATCAATGGATACCTCATCATCAGTGAATCTCGGATCGGTCTTGCCATACCTGAGAAAAGAGAAATCATTGCTCACCCTTGCCGCTGCACCCTGATGTACCGGCAATATACAACTGTAATTCAGAGACGGGTCGGTTGCCGCAAGTATCAGCATTCCTGTCCGGCGCGTATAATAGCAGCCTGTCTCGGTCCTTCTGTCCACTTCCAGGGTAACCACGCGGTATCCAGTGGCCGGATCAGTTCCGGAATCATCTATGACCCTGGCCCACGGTTCAGACCCGCCATCCTCCCAGATCGCACTGAAACCGATGTTGGCATCGACATAGATCTTTTCAATCCCGCCTCTTACACTCACATACGCTGCATCTGCGGGCTCTTCTGCAGCAGGGTCGGTATAAGCCGTTATCGACTCTGCCCTTACTGAATTGACCGGTTTCTCGCACGAGGCAAGACACGCTGTCATCAGAAACAGAGCAAGGCAAACACCTCCCGGGGAGAGACTCGGATGAGCCTTCCCTGAAAATTCAGATTTCATACAGATTTCAATATTCGTTATACTGTTTTAGGATATGAATCTATTTCATCTCGAAATCAGCGATGACAGGCCTGTGGTCCGAAGGGTCATAGAAATTGGACACATACGGGCTCTTTTTAACGGTGGTCCACCTGTCGGTAATCATCCAGGAATTGACCAGACGCGCATACATTGACGGTGATGCATACATAAGGTCTATGCGGGCATTCCCGTATGTCGAGGTGAGGAAATATCCGGGATACGGTCCGGCGATCACATCCTCCAGACCGGTATTGTCCAGTATATGATTGTGGACTAGCAGTCTGGTGTCATCATCCGGATATCCGTAGTAGAGGTTGTCAAGACGGGAGCGGGAATTGAAGTCTCCCATCATCAGCCAGTCCTGCTGTGCGGAATATACCGGGGAGTTCACCGTCTCCCGGCAGATATATTTCATCTCGAACTCCCGGTACAGATCTCCTCCGTGAGCCTCCGTGCTTGCAGGCCTTTCTGATTCAGACACCCCGTATGCATACGACTGAGGCCATAGATGCAGGGTGACGATATTTATCTTCCTGCCATTTACATCCACCTGCTGGATGGCAGCCCCGTGGGAGACAGGCTTCCCTTCTTCATCCGTATCCGTAATCTTCAGAAGGGTCTCTATCGGATACCTTGATGTAATCACCTGCGGATAATTGTCCCTCCAGCCGCCGATGGCGACATACGGATGACCGTAACGCGCAGCCAGAGAGGCCCATCCATCAGGAAGGAACCTGAGGGATTCATCCTGCCCGGAGGATGTATTGTCCCTGTATATCGATGCCGCCTCGCACCATACGCAGATGTCCGGGTCATATTTTCTCACCCACGCGACGAAATTGTCATAATCATTGGCCTGGTCGGACCACATCCCGTTCTGGATATTCCAGTAGAGGACCCTCAGATTGGATTCACCTTTTGCCATCAGTCCGAGAGTACGGACTTCGATATTGTCGAGATAGAAACCGTGGACTCCACTCGAGGAGTCATTGCCTGCCCAGTAGAGCATTGTCCCGTCTGTCGCATTGTCAATGAGCGCCTCCACACGGTGCCACGTCTTGGCTTCTGCATCGGAAGAAGGCACTGTTACATAATTCTTCGAGAGGACATATCTGCCGGCGACCCCGGTGAAGCCGGAATTCTCATCCGTCAGCTCTATCTCCCTCCCATCTACCGAAACCGACTTTATATATCCTCCGTTCAGCACCTGGAACAGCAGCAGGTCAGTCGAGCCCGCCTGATAGCAGAAATCGAACGAGACCTTCACGGAACTCAACCCTTCTATCCCATCCATAGCACAAGTCTGGAATATTCCCCTGCCGGTATTGCCTGTCCCGCAGGCAAGGATGCCCTGATATTCCTGACAGCGGAACATATAGGTATAGTCCCCGATATTACGGCTTGCGATATACGAATCGGACACCTGATGGGAAGATGCCACAGTCTTGCCGGAGACCTCATCCCAGGTATTTGACTGGATAAAGGCAGTCCCCGGACTATTGTACGGCACCTGCACGAGGGCATCCGCATACCCTTCCCTGTCAAGTGGAGAATCGATGGAGACCGCAGCATCATCCGGCGCATATCCTGCCGTCCCCGACATAATGTCGCCTCCCCATACGAAATTGTCAAAGCTCTCATAGAAGACAAGATCATTGTCGGGAGAATAGCTGATTGATACCGCAGCAGCCACACCGGCCTCCAGTTCAACGGCAGACAGGCTATATGACATGGCCCTGTGCCCGGAATCGGTCACGGTGATATCCAGACCATCCGGATATTCCCCCGGGGCCAGCATAATATGGAAATGGACCGGAGAATCTTCAGCCAGCTGCACGGAAGAGCCGCCGTCGGTACAGTTGAGTACGGCAAAATCCACTCCCTCCGTCATCGTGAACTGTCCCTCCGACGGGAAGAAATTCGCCGTTCCGGCCAATGTCATATCATTTGCAGACACCTTTATGGATGAAACGGTTGCCTGACCCGTAAGCGCAATGTCAAGTACGGCGAACGCATCCCTGAAAATCATTTTATTGCCATCCTCTTTCGAGTAGGCCCCGTACATCGGGTATGTCCCGAGACCTTCAGCCGTCCTCTTACGGAACTGCGAATACGGGAGCTTCACATCGGAATACAGAGAAGACCCGTACCACGGAGAGGTTCCGGGAGAGACAAGTGTGGCATTGTATTCCCCCGAAGCAGATGCAGCCACATCCACATAATGCCTTCCATCAGCGGCAGTGGATACGGGATATGACACTCCGTTGACCTTTACATCGGCAGAAGCCCACACACGCTGCGGGACATCCATCCGATGTCGTGCAGCATCCTCTGCTTCATACAGATAGAAGCGGACTTTCCCATCCACCACCTCGATATCCTGGTAAGCATCTCCGGACTGGCCGCCGGACTGGCCTGCATCGGACACCGCATCCACAGGACTGCTGCAACCCAGCATACAGGCCAGCAGGACAACTTCAGAAATTAAAAACATAGTCTTGAAAAAATCAGAAAACATAATTATCGGGTATAATCCATTTCAGCAATCGTGCGCCAAAAATATGGAATCATTAAAACTTATTTATGACCGAAATGTTAAGAAAATATTACCCGGGACGGAATTTTCTGGCTTTCAGCATCCGGACCGGACGGGAAAATCCGAAAAAGTTTTGCATATTTGTGGAGAATAAATGCAAATTTCTATGAAAGGTGTCTATGTTTTCTTTGCGGACGGCTTCGAAGAGACCGAAGCCCTGACGACGGTGGATATGCTCCTCAGGGGCGGAGTTGATGTCAAGACTGTGTCAATCTATGACCACAGCTCCGTCAGGAGCGCACATAAGATCCACATAATGACAGAACTGGACTTCAACGAATTCCTTGACACCGTGCAACTTGACGGCACAACAGACAAGGACTTCATGGTGTTCCCTGGAGGTATTCCAGGGGCGACAAACCTTGCGGACAACAGGATGCTGATGGATCTTATGGTTAAACACTACCTGGATGGAGGAAGTGTCGCTGCAATCTGCGCATCACCGAGCGTAGTGCTCAGTCATCTGCCAGACATACAGGGCAAGAAGATGACCTGCTATGACGGGTTCGAGCCGGCAATGCAGGAAAAGGGAGCGATATACTCCAAAGACGGGGTTGTGACAGACGGAAGAATCATCACCGGACGCGGTGCAGGCCACACTGTCGCATTCGGACTTGCCATTGTCTCCCACATAATGGGACAGCCGACGGCGGATGCCGTAGCAAAGAGCATTATGCTATAGAACGGTAGAGGTTGGTGCAAGCCTCTTCGAGGAGGTCAAGCACCAGTTCAAAACCGTCCTGCCCCATATAATAAGGGTCAGGGATATATGAAATCCTGTGGGTGGTGAGATAACTCGCCATCCTTTTTATTTTGCGCGTGTCCTCGACAGATGGGGCAAGATGCATCAGCGCCTCATAGTTCTCATCATCCATTGCCACGACCAGATCGAAATCAAGGAAATCAAGGGATGACACCGGCCTCGCCCTGTGCGTAAGGACATAACCTCTTGCCGCAGCCGCACTGCGCATCCGTCTGTCAGGCAGCTGGCCCTGATGTCCGGAATACAGGCCTGCGGAATCCGCCACGAACCTGTCGGAGGCGTTGTCCTTTGCTACAACCGACTCGAAAATCCCCTGGGCCGCAGGTGACCTGCAGATATTCCCGAGGCACACGAAAAGCACTCTGTATTTTTCCATTATCTTATGACAATTCGGTCGATACGGCGGGGTATCGAGGTGAATATCTCGTATGGAATCGTGCCGAGTATTCCGGCAAGTTCGGACGCAGTCGGGTCCTCGCCGAAAATCGTGACCGTATCCCCTACCTCGGCCGGCACGCCGGTAATGTCCAGCATGCACATGTCCATACAGATGTTGCCGATGGTCGGCACCCTGTGTCCGTTCAGGGAGAACGAGCAGCGTCCGTTGCCGAGATGGCGGTCTATCCCGTCCGCATATCCCGCAGGAATGGTTGCAATGACGGTCCCTTCCGGAGAAATGTGTCCCGCCCTGCCGTAGCCGATTGTTCCGTCCTCCGGCCTCAGATGCTTGATCTGCAGGATATTGCATTTGAATGATGCCACGGGTGCAAGCCTGACGCCCGGCAACGCGCTGACCCCGTATATGCCGATACCAAGACGGACCATATCGAACTGATACTGCGGGAAACGTTCTATCCCGGCCGAATTGAGGATATGGTACATCGGCCTGTAGCCGATACCTGCAGATATGGAATCCGCATTTTTCCTGAACATCGCCACCTGGCTTTCAGTGAACGCATCGCACGCAGGATCTTCAGAGGCAGCCAGATGGGAAAAGACCGATTTCACCCTCACAAGACGGCTTGTCCGAAGAAACGACAGGAGTTCCGGCAGCTCATCCGTCATAAATCCGAGCCTGTGCATCCCTGTATCCAGTTTGATGTGGATTGGATAATCCTCCATCTTCCTTTCTGACAACACCTTGCAGAAAGCCTTAAGAGTATAGAGATTAGGAATGCTCGGCTCAAGGGAATAGTCGATCATCTCGTTGAAATAATCCGTCCCTGCCGTCAGGACCATTACAGGGATCCTGATGTCCGCATCCCGCAGTTCCATCCCCTCCACAGGATATGCCACCGCAAGATAATCCGCCCCGGCATCCTCCATCATTCCTGCAAACTCCACCGCTCCGTGCCCGTATGCGTTAGCCTTCACCAGCACAAGCAGTTTCGTGTCAGTCTCCAGCCTGTTTCTGAAATATCTGTAATTTTCAAGACAATTTGGCAGGTTTATCTCCAATCTTGAAAAATCATTCTCTTTTAGCATCATTATTGTATATTTGCGCAAACGGCTGCAAATTTACTAATTTTAAGGGTTGTTTTGTTTTCCGGCAGCGGAAATTTAAGACAGCGCCGGCAAGAAATATCAATTAAAAGAAGATACAGACTATGAATTGGATTCTCTTTATCGGAATCATGGTACTCGGACTTATTGTCCAGAGTGTTCTACAGAGCAAGTTCAGCAAGTACTCGAAAGTTCCGCTCCCCAACGGGATGTCAGGGGCGGAAGTTGCAATGAAAATGCTGAATGACAACGGGATATATGATGTAAAGGTCGTTCCTGCCCAGGGTATGCTAACAGACCACTACAATCCTGCCACCAAGACAGTCGCCCTCAGTGAAGGCGTATATTCATCCCGCTCTGTCGCAGCCGCAGCCGTGGCAGCGCACGAATGCGGACATGCTGTCCAGCACGCGATGGGATATGCCCCTCTGAAGATGAGGTCTGCGCTTGTCCCTGTCGTGAGTTTCGCCTCCAACATCGTACAGTGGGTGCTCCTTATCGGGATTATAGTGTTCAGTTCCTTCCCTCAGCTTCTGTGGATAGGTATAGGACTGTTTGCACTGACTACCCTGTTCAGTTTCGTCACCCTTCCTGTGGAGATAAACGCCAGCCAGAGGGCGATAGCGTGGCTAGACAACACCGGCATCACAGACTATGAGACCAGGCCGATGGCTGTAGATGCCCTGAAATGGGCCGCCTATACATACGTTGTGGCAGCTATCGGGTCTCTCGCGACACTCCTGTATTATATAGGTATCGCCCGCCGCGACTGACTCCGGAGATTTCAGAACAAGGTAGGATGATTCTCGTCGAGTTCCTGCAGAAGCCTTGAAATGATGGCCGTCCTGTAGAGCGATGCCTTTGTATGGACATTGAACCGGCGACAATATTCTTCTATCACAGCCATTTCATTATCATTCAGATAAATGACTTGACGATGCCTCCTCAGAAGGGAGGCTTTCTGCTTTTTGAGATATTCCGGATCGACTGCGATATTTTTCTTTTTTCTGGCCAAGACGAAAAAATTTTTCGGTAAAGTTAGCAATTTATTGAGATTTATCCTTACCTTTGTCCCGTATTTGATTTTTTCAGACAGAAAATTAAAGGACAATGACCTATAGAGGAGACATACCGGCAGCCCTTTCTTCAATGCAGCGTGTCCGACGTTGCGCCGGAGTCGCCTATTCACTAGTCCGACTTTAGGAGGGTAACTTCAGGATCCCCTCCATACTCCCTCCACAGACATTGCGAGGATTATTCCGATTGCAATTGACAATCTAGGTTTGTCTTGCCGTTAGGGGCATTATGTGTATCCGACGATAATTGTAAAACTCATCAGATAAAATGAAAATCGATGTAATGGTGGCAGATAAACGCCACTTCCGCTATGCAGGGGAAATCTGCGACGAAGTATATGTGTCGGCGCAGGAGAGAGGTACCGGTATAGCCAAGAGGACTCCCGAATACATTATCGGGAAGATGCAGGCCGGGAAAGCCGTCATTGCCATCGCTGAAGATGGCAGATTCGCAGGATTTTCCTACATAGAATCCTGGGGAGGGAAGAAATATGTGGCCAATTCAGGACTTATCGTGGCGCACGCATTCAGAGGTCTCGGCCTTGCCAAAAGGATAAAGGAAAGGATATTCCAGCTTTCACGCGAACTTTTCCCGGAAGCCAAGATATTCAGCATCACCACCGGAGCCGCGGTGATGAAGATGAACTACGAACTCGGGTTCAGGCCCGTCCCCTTCTCGGAACTGACAAACGACCCTGAATTCTGGAAAGGCTGCCAGGGTTGCCGGAATTTCACAATCCTCGAGAAAAACAACTACAGGATGTGTCTGTGCACGGGTCTGCTGTATGACCCGCACGAGCACATCCAGATTCAGACTGTAAGCATCAAGAACGCACAATAACACATCAACGCTATGAACAATAAGGTTGTACTCGCCTTCAGCGGCGGACTTGACACATCTTTCTGTGTCCCGTATCTCAAGAACGAAAAAGGACTGGAAGTCCACACGATAATGGTAAACACCGGCGGTTTCTCGGATGCCGAGGCAAAGGCCATAGAGGAAAGGGCCATGACACTCGGCGCCGCTTCGCATGTGACCGTGGATGCCTCACATACATATTATAAGAAAGGTCTGAAATACCTTATCTACGGGAATGTGCTGAAAAACGCCACCTACCCCCTTTCCGTAAGTTCCGAAAGGGTGTTCCAGGCTCTTGAAGTCTACAGGCATGTCAAGAATCTCGGGGCATCATACGTGGCCCACGGAAGCACAGGCGCAGGAAACGACCAGGTGAGGTTCGACATCGTGTTCGAGATTCTCGCCCCGGAGGTGAAAATCATCGCCCCTATCCGTGAGCTGTCCATCGCACGTCAGGATGAGATAAAGTACCTCAACGACCACGGGTTCAACTTCTCCTGGGAAAAGGCGAAATACTCCATCAACCAGGGGCTCTGGGGAACGAGCGTAGGCGGTGTCGAGACACTCTCGTCCGAGGGCTATCTGCCTGAAGAGGCATATCCGGTACAGGTCACAAAGCACGGGCACGAACATGTCAGGATAGGATTCAAGGCCGGAGAACCAGTCTCGCTCAACGGGACCGAGATGGATCCTGTGGAACTCATTAAGCAGCTCCACGCCATAGCGGCGCCATACGGGATAGGACGCGATACACACGTCGGGGACACTATCATAGGTATCAAGGGCCGTGTGGCTTTCGAAGCGGCGGCTCCTCTCATACTTGTCAAGGCACACCATCTGCTCGAGAAGCATGTCCTTACCAAGGGACAGCTCTACTGGAAGGACCAGATTTCATACTGGTACGGACAGCAGATGCACGAGGCTATGTACCTCGACCCTGTGATGAGGGATATGGAGGCAATGATGGACAATATGGAGCAGTTCGTCACCGGTGAGGTCGAAGTGGAGCTTATGCCGTACCATTTCTCGGTGCTCGGCTGCAGCAGCGCACACGACCTCATGAACTCGAAATTCGGCTCTTACGGAGAAATAAACCGCTCATATACAGGACAGGATGTCGTAGGGTTCACGAAAGTCCTTGCAAATCCTCTCAAGATATACTACAGCGTTAACGGAGAGGATGCGGCCGACATAATCGGCTGACAGGCAATCCATCACGAAGACTCCATTACCGGATTTAAATATATGCTAATATGATCAGAGCGGCAATAGCGGGAGGCACAGGCTACACGGGAGGGGAACTGTTCAGGATTCTGCTCGGACACCCCCAGGTGCAGATAGTCGCGGCAACCACCACTTCCTCGGACGGACTCGAGGTCACATCTGTCCACAGGGACCTTATCGGGGAGACGGATCTGCGGTTCGGGACGGAACTGAATGACCCGGATGTGGTCTTCCTCTGTCTGGGACACGGGATTTCCAGGCAGTTCATCGACACGCACGACATCAGCCCGGAATGCAGGATTATCGACCTCGGCAATGATTTCCGGCTGGACGGGGACTACGCGGGACGGCACTTCGTCTACGGACTGTGCGAGAGCGCGAGAGATGAGATTGCCGGCGCGCACGACATTGCCAACCCGGGATGTTTCGCCACGGCCATACAGCTCGCCCTGCTTCCTCTCGCATCCGGTGGACTGATCCGGGACGAAGTGCATGCAAGTGCCATCACCGGATCCACAGGAGCGGGGAAAAAGCCTGGAGAGACCACCCATTTCAGCTACCGTGACAACAACATCTCCATATACAAGCTGTTCACCCACCAGCACCTCGGAGAGATCCGCAAGAATATAGGTCTGATATCGGGTAAAGAGCCTGTAGTGAATTTCGTACCGTTCCGGGGCGACTTCACAAGGGGAATCTTTGCGAGCGTGTACACAAGGGCCGTGTCAGGAATGCAGGAAGAGGATTACCGCAGGCTGTATGAAGACTACTATGCAGGGTCGCCGTTCGTATTCCATTCCAGGCAGGGAATTTCCCTGAAAGAAGTAGTGAACACCAACAAAGGGCTACTGCATATAGAGCTTCACGATGGATATGTCCATATAAGTTCAATAATAGACAACCTTGTCAAAGGTGCTGCCGGGCAGGCCATCCAGAACATGAACATTATGTTCGGGCTTCCCGAGGACACCGGGCTGCGGCTCAAGCCATCAGCCTTTTAGAAAGATGGGACCGTCCCTCTGCAATCCTGTCCAGAACGGATAGAAAAGGATCCGACAGAACAGACGGCAGAATAATATAGACCTTCAAAACACAGGAAATGGATCTTTTCAAAGTATATAAACTGTGGGACATCGAACCGGTCAGAGGGCTCGACACCACATTGTGGGACAAGGACGGGAACGAATATACCGACCTCTACGGAGGACATGCCGTAATCTCGATCGGGCATTCGCATCCGCACTACATCAAGATGCTGTCCGAACAGCTCGCGAAACTCGGGTTCTACTCCAACGCCGTGCAGAATTCGCTGCAGAAAGAACTGGCCCGCAGGCTCGGTAAATCTTGCGGATACGAGGACTATTCGCTTTTCCTCTGCAATTCCGGAGCTGAAGCAAATGAAAATGCCATGAAAGCCGCCTCTTTCCATACCGGAAGGGCAAAGATGCTGGCTTTCTCCAGAGCTTTCCACGGGAGGACATCCGGGGCCGTCGCAGTGACTGACAATCCGAAGATCCGCTCCCCTTTCAACACTTGCGAAAATGTGACATACATTCCTCTCAACGACATCGAAGCCGCTGAAAAAGAACTGTCATCAAGACTGTATGCAGGAGTGATCATCGAAGGCATCCAAGGAATCGCAGGAATCTACGAGCCGACAGATGGTTTCCTGCACGAACTGCGCAGGCTGTGCACAAAATACGGGTCAATTCTGATTCTGGACGAAATCCAGTCAGGCTACGGAAGGACCGGCAAGTTTTTCGCCCACCAGCACTCGGGCATCAGGGCTGACATCATCACTACAGCCAAGGGGATGGCCAACGGCTTCCCGATCGGAGGAGTCATCATCTCGCCTGAGATACGGCCGGAATACGGAATGCTCGGCACAACATTCGGAGGCAACCATCTCGCATGTACAGCCGCTCTCGCCGTACTCGATGTCTTGGAAAACGAGCATCTGATAGAGAATGCGGCAAAGATGGGAGAATATTTCCGGGCAGCATTCCACCCTGACGGAAAACCGGACCACGCCATCTCCGAATACAGGGGCAAGGGACTTATGATAGGACTGCAGATACGCCAGGAATATGCCGGACTCAGGGACAGGCTGCTTTTCGAAGAACACTTCTTCACCGGCGCGGCCGGGGCCGATGTCATAAGGCTGCTGCCGTCGCTGACCATATCCGTTGCGACTGCATCCAGGTTCATGGATAGCTGGCACAGGTTG
Organism: uncultured Bacteroidales bacterium; assembly: GCA_944325435.1. GTDB lineage: Bacteria > Bacteroidota > Bacteroidia > Bacteroidales > UBA932 > Cryptobacteroides. The sequence continues at coordinate 62,352 of CALVAC010000018.1, forward strand.
ACCCGATAACAAAAAATTGCAGAATATGAAGACATTCACCTCCGTAAAACAGCTTGGCGACCTCAAAGAAGCCTTTGCCAAAGCAAAATATGTAAAGGAAAACCCTTTCGCAGACCAGGAGCTCGGACGCAACAGGACCCTCCTGATGATATTCTTCAACTCCAGTCTCAGGACAAGACTCAGCACACAGAAAGCCGGTCTCAATCTCGGGATGAATGTAATTGTCCTCGATGTGAACCAGGGTGCGTGGAAACTCGAGACGGAAAGAGGGGTGATAATGGATGGAGACAGGCCGGAACATCTTCTTGAGGCCATCCCTGTGATGGGCTGCTACTGCGACATCATCGGAGTGAGGTCATTCGCACGGTTCGAAAGCAAGGAAGATGACTACAACGAAGCCATACTCAACCAGTTCATAAAATATTCCGGGAAACCTGTGTTCAGTATGGAAGCCGCCACAAGGCATCCTCTCCAGACTTTTGCAGATATGATCACGATAGAGGAATACAAGAAAGTCGAGAAGCCGAAAATCGTGATGACCTGGGCTCCGCATCCAAAGGCGCTTCCCCAGGCTGTCCCGAATTCATTTGCCGAAGGCATCAACCTCACAGGCTATGAGTTCGTGATAACCCATCCTGAAGGATACGAGCTTGACCCTAAGTTCGTGGGAAACGCAAAGGTGGAATACGACCAGAAGAAGGCATTTGAAGGGGCGGATTTCATCTATGCAAAGAACTGGGCGGCATACACAGGTGACAATTACGGCAAAGTGCTGAGTATGGACCGCAGCTGGACGGTGGACAGGGAGAAGATGGCCCTGACGGACAATGCGTATTTCATGCACTGCCTGCCGGTCAGAAGGAATATGATAGTGACAGACGATGTGATCGAAAGCCCGCAGTCCATTGTGATTCCGGAAGCGGCCAACCGTGTGGTTTCCGCACAGACAGTACTCAAGGAAATGCTTCTTTCGATATGATACGGAGCAGCAGTGATATAAATGGCTGAATATCTGAAATGGATGAGATAAAAGTGATAAAGATAGGTGGGAACGTGGTGGACAATCCCCTGCTTCTCGAGCAGTTCATCCACGATTTCTCCACCATTGACGGGCCCAAGGTGCTGGTCCACGGAGGAGGAGTGATGGCAAGCCAGATGCAGCGTCAGCTCGGACAGCAGCCGGTAATGATAGATGGGCGCAGGGTGACAGACACGGACACGCTCAAAGTGGTCACGATGGTCTATGCCGGATGGTGCAGCAAAAGCATTGTCGCCCTGCTGCAGAAGCACGGGTGCAATGCTGTCGGGCTTTGCGGCTCTGATGCAGACCTCATCAGAGCCACAAGAAGGCCTCCTGTCAGCAAGACAAGTCCGGAAGATGGCAGTGCCGTAACCATAGACTACGGCTATGTGGGAGATGTAGATCCGGGAATGATAAATGCAGGATTCCTGCACAGCCTTATCAATGCAGGCATAACTCCGGTCATCTGCGCCATCACCCATGATGGGAAAGGGAACCTGCTGAACACCAACGCAGACACGATAGCATCAGCCATAGCGGTATCACTGGCGAAGGACCAGCAGCCTGCAGGACAGGACGGCAGCGACGGACCGGGCTGTGAAGTGTCACTGATATACTGCTTCGAGAAAAACGGAGTGCTGTATGACAAGGATGATGACAGCAGCGTGATACCTGAGATCACCCCCGGATATTACAGGCTGCTCAAACATGAAGGAAGGGTAGCTGCAGGGATGATTCCCAAACTCGACAACGCCTTCAGTGCCCTTGAGAACGGGGTGAGACAGGTGGTCATCAAACATTCAGGAAATCTCTGCAACGGCACCGGGACCGTACTGACAATCCGGGAATCATAACTCCCCGCCTCATCCGGTATGATGCCAGCAGTCCGGGCCAGCCGCGGATACAAAAGAGACCGGTCCGGACAAAACAGAAAAAACGAAGATATGGGAAAAATCATTGATACACTCACAGCCGAATCGGTCGCCCTGCTGAGGGAAATGATTGCGATTCCATCCCCTTCATTCAGGGAAGATGCCGTCAGCAGTTATGTATCCGGCTTCCTGACACGCGAAGGCATATCGAATTTCAGACTGAAAAACAACATCATCGCCATACAGCCATCCTTTTCCCCGGTCAAGAAGACATTGATGCTATGCGCACATCTCGATACGGTAAGTCCGTCAGAAGACTATACGTTCGACCCTTACTCACCTGACTACATACGGCTTGACAAAAGACATGAGTGGCTGGAAGCAATCGGGGTCCCGTCATCTTCCGAAATAGTCGCCGGACTCGGATCCAACGACGACGGAGCCTCGGTCGCAGCCATGGCAGCCGCATTCAGGCATTTCTACGGCTCGGAACTTCCATTCAACCTGATGCTTGTACTCGGAGCAGAGGAGGAACGCTCAGGCAGGGACGGAATGGAAGCCGTATGGAAGGCCATTAAGGACAATACAGGAGAAATACCGGTCCCGCTCAATGTTCCGGACTGGGCTGTCGTAGGAGAGCCGACAGGAATGAAAGCGGCCATTGCGGAACGCGGACTGCTTGTCATAGACGGTACAGCAGAAGGAGCGGGAGGACATGCCGCGAGAGAGGAAGGAGTGAATGCCCTGTATATTGCAATTGATGACATACAGAAGCTCCGCAATTTCAGGTTCGATAAAGTATCCCCGCTGATGGGCAAGGTAAAACTTACTGTCACACAGATCAATGCCGGGACAATCCATAATGTCGTTCCGGACAGGTGCAGCTTTGTCGCGGACATCAGGCCTACAGAGCAATACACCAACTCCGAAATACTCGCGATGCTCCAGTCAGAATGCAGAAGCAGCCTCTCCGCACGCAATCTAAGGAACAGGTCTTCAGCGACGCGGAAGGATTCCCCTCTTCTGGAATGCGCCTCCAGACTCGGCATCGGGACATTCGTATCCCCTACCACTTCAGACTGGATGAGGCTCGGGTGCGATGCCATAAAGATGGGGCCGGGAGACTCGGCCCGCTCCCACCGCAAGGATGAATATGTGACAATCCCGGAAATCAGGGATGGCATCGAAAAATATATCAGCTTTATAGACTGTCTTTCCGGTCTGAGCGGACAGGCTTAGAAGCCGTTTAAATAAATGTCTATCCTCATTGTCACCCCTAAAAGAATAACAGGACGAAAAGTTCGGACGGCGTGACCGCCCGTGTCCCGTGAACGGGAGGTAGCGAACGGTTTATCAGGATGTCCGGCGGACATCCGGAAGTGAGCAGACCGCGTAGCGGTGGGAGGGATTTACCGGACC
>CALVAC010000019.1 GCA_944325435.1 uncultured Bacteroidales bacterium
TCTTGCTTGTCAGTCCAAAGTTCTCTGCCATCTCACCAAGCGGCAGCCTCTTCCTGATTTTTCCCAGCTCGCTGGTCTCGAACGTCCGCCTATACAATTCATAAAAATCGAACTCCGTGAAAGGGAGATCGGGTGATATTCCAGAGAAATTTTGTACCTTAGCCATGCAGATTAATTTTTGCGATACCTCCAAATTCGGCTTTTCCAGGGCAATTGGAGGTATTCTTTTTATCTTTAGCTAAGATACAAATTTTATATTACATTGGCAATCAATTCGTTATAAAGTTTTATTCTTTTTACGACAGACCCTACCTTAGACGCTGTATCTCATCTGCGGACAGCCCAGTCGCTTTGGAAATTCGGTCATCATATCGTGTTCGTATTTCAGTTTCTTCTGTGGGGTGAACCTCGCTATCCCGCACTCCTCCAGACCCTTGTCGAAGCGGTCCAGTTCAGGATAGATAAGAAAAGTCGCCTCATCCACAACCTCTGTGCGGATGTCCGGTTGTCATTCTCTCTCCATATTTCACTGCGGCAATCACCGTGTTTATGAAAACGGTCGTGCGCAGAGGCGCGAACTGAGCAGCGGATGTGCGCACGGAGGATGCCTTGCAGAGCCCATATTGAGGATTCTGGGCGCAGAGGCGTCATCGTATCAACGGATGTGCGCAGAACCTGCAGTGGCCACCAGTAGCCCCACCTGCAGCGGTGTGGGCGCATCTGACACTATTCGGGAAATTTCATTATATTTGCCGGGCTTTCATGGTCCGTAGAAGTAATGTCGGTAACAGGAAAATTTCTCATTTCGCTGGTACTACTGTCGGCAGTGGTATGGCCTGCCCGTGCTGTGTCCGACAGCCGCATTTCGTGGGGACTGTCTTTCAGATCCCACACTTTCAATCCGGAAGACAGGACTTCGCTCGATCTCAACAAGGATGGGAGATTCTCTTTCCGCGACCGCATGTCTATGGAGTTCGATATATGTTTCACGGAGCAGGACCTCAGCTATGGCTATGTATTCAGGGTCGTCTCGGGGGATGCTTCGGTGGATATGATTTCGAACATCAGGGCGGACAGGGTCAGCATTGTATGCATCGATGACCGGCATTCCGTCGGGAATACCGATTTTGATGACGAAATACATCTGGAGGCAGACAGGTGGTATCATATACGCTTCTCCGTGTCAAAGACTTTTTCTGCGAAAGGCGAAGTCAGGGGGGGCATAAACTGCAGTATTGATGGCGTGTCCAGGAACATACCTGTCAATATCCTCGACCTGCATGACATAAGGATACTGTTCGGCAAGAACGAAGATCCGGAATTTTTTACCACAGATGTCCCTCCTGTAACCATACGGGATATAAAGATTTTTGATGGGAGCCGTCTTGTCTGTCATTGGCCACTGTCGAGACATAACGGAGAGGAGTCATACGACATAGAATCCGCCCGTAAGGCCGTGGCGAAGAACGCTGTCTGGAAAATGGACTCTCATTATGCCTGGCATAAGGTGCTGTCGCTTCATTCTTCCTCGCTGCCGATGGTCGCATACGATGTAGAGACATCAAGAATTTTCGTGGCCGGGAGCGATTCCCTCTATATTGCGGACCTGGATGGGGAGAACGGTATGACTGCTGTCAGGACAAAAGGGTCCCCGGTCCGGGATGCGGTCAACCAGATGGTCTATGACCGGGTGAATGACAGGCTGTTGAGCTACAGTATGCACAGCGGGGAAATGGCGGTATATGATTTCACCACTGCCACTTGGTCAGGTACCTTTGCGGAGACCTGGCCGCCCCTGACAGGCCATGGCAAATATTATGATGCTGATTCGTGCAGGCTTTATCTGTTCGGCGGCTATGGCAACCACAGATATTATGCAGCCCTGACCGAGATAGATACCGATACGGGGACCAGGACAGTGACTGATCTCTCCGCTTCCGCGTTCCCGAGGTATTTCGGCTCTTTCTGTGTGGACAGTTCGGGCAATTTCATAGTTATGGGCGGTTTCGGCAGCAAGTCCGGACTGCAGGAGGAATCCCCGGTATTTCTCAACGACATATTCAGGATTGACAGGAAGACCGGAAAGGTTACAGAGCTGGGCCGGTTCAGGCATGGCTCTGACCCTGTATTGTTCAGTTCATCGATGGTGTTCGATGACAGGGATGACAGACTGTTTGCCCTGGCGTTCAACAGTATGAGGTTCAATACGACACTTGACCTTGTGTCGGCCAGTCCTGATGCCGATACACTCAGGCATTATTCCGAGCCGATAGAGTTCAAGTTCCATGACATCGATTCGTTTTCGGAACTTGTCTTCAGCCAGGACAGTTCGTACCTGTATGCCATCGTGAACAACGCCAGGCAGAACGGGAAAAGCAGTCTTGAGGTCTGGTCTCTTGCCTATCCTCCCGTGTCAAGGGAGGATATTCTGCAGCCTTTGCCGAAATTGAAGATAGGGGCGGCATTGTGGATTATCGTTGCAATGGCAGTGCTTGCCGCTGCGGTATCCGCTCTTGTCGTGTTCTGGAAGATGAGACCTGCTTCTGAAGTGGAGGCCGCAGGTTCAGGGCCAGAGACTCATCCTGCTGACCCGGGGATGAAAATGCAGTACACTGATCTTGAGTCTAAGACGCAGTCCACGGACTCTAAGAGAGAAAAGCCGGCCACGCCAGGAAAAACCGTCTTGAAGAATATTTCCGGAGCTTCCCGGTCAGCTCTCCCTTCAGTGGAGGATGGCCTTTCAGGTGAAAGTGGAGAATTCACCATATCCATGCTCGGTGAGTTCAAGGTAAGGGACAGGGCCGGGAACGAGATAACATCCCGCTTTACATCCAAGCTCAGGTCTCTGTTCATCTGGATGCTGCTCAGGACCAGGGGCGTTCCTGAAAATACATTCCATACGGATGAGATTAACGATGTGTTCTGGTTCAAGATGGACCGGGCCACCGCATCGAACAACAGGAATGTGAATTTCAAGCGGCTCCGTCAGATATTCAGTGAGATAGGTGATATCAGAATCCGGTCCGAGAGGGATGTCCTGATGTTTCTGATAGGGAATGATGTCACGTGTGACTATGTAGAAGCCGTTACGCTTCTGGAGTCGCTCAGGGATTCGCAGACTATCGATCTCGACAGGCTGGACAAGGCTCTTGACTTGTGCGCCCGCGGGTCTCTGCTGCCTGGGTTTGAATACGCCTGGCTTGACAGATACAAGGCTTTCTATTCCGAACTGGTTATAGCTGCCATGATGAAAGTGGCCGGAGACTCCAGGGTGTCATCCGATGATGCCCGTCTGATGAGGATAGCCGAGTGTATTCTGCACGAGGATCCTCTCGATGAATTCGCGATGAGACTCAAATGCCGCATCCTGTACGCAAAAGGGCACATAGGTCTGTCGCGCGACATATATGACAAGTGGCGTGTCGCTTACAGCCATGCGATTGGCACCCAGCCGCAGCTCTCTTTCGATGATGCCATAAATTGAAATTTTTATGCGGAATCCGGTGAAAAAACGGAAAAATCGTCAAAAATTTAAAATACAACACTTAAAACAACAAAAATTCACGATATATTAAGTCTCTGTTAAGTGGTCGCGACTATATTTGTCGGCAAAAAGCCACATACTATGACCATAAGACAGACACTGACCGTTCTCTTTTCCTTGGCGTTGACGGCAGTCTTCACCGGCTGTCCCTCTCCGGACAAGGGAATGTCGTATCTCGAGCGTGCCCTTGCCGCAGCCGGCCCGAACAGGGCTGAACTTGAAAAAGTCCTTGTCCGTTATGCCGCCCGTCCTGAAGATAGCCTGAAATACCGGGCTGCAGTCTTCCTTATAGAGAACATGCCGGGGCATACATATTACAGGGGGGAGCAGCTCGACAACTATCTGGAATATTACGCCATCCTTCCGGAAGCCATCTCATCCGGCAGAGGGTCGGCTGCAGCAGCGGATACCATCAGGACAAGGTACGGGGCTCTCGACCTGTCATCCCTTGAACATCTTTCTGATATCGGGACAGTGGACTCCGCATATCTGTGCAGCAATATCGACTGGGCTTTCAAGGTCTGGGAAGAGCAGCCATGGTGCCGAAATGTGTCTTTCGGCGATTTCTGCGAATATATCCTCCCGTACAGGGTCGGTAACGAGACGCTTGCGGAATGGCGGGAAGACTATTACGCCGAATACAATGGAGTGCTGGATTCCTTGCGCAGGTCTCCCGGCAAGGATGACCCTCTGCAGGCGGCTCAGGTCATAGCGTCATATATCGACAGGACAGTGGACTGCAGTTTCACGATGGATGCTCCTGCATCATTGCCGAACATCGGGCCGGAAGCGGTCAAATACCACAGCGGCAGCTGCCGTGAGTTTACGGACTATGTGCTGTATGTCTGCCGTGCCGTGGGGATACCGTGCGCGATGGACTATATGCCGGTGAGGGGGAACGAGAACGCCGGGCATTCATGGACTGTGTTCTGGGATATCGATGGCACGGCATATTACAGGGACAACGACGGTCCTGCGATGAGGATAGAAGGCTCGAACCTGTACAATACGCCGAAAGCCAAGGTGGTCAGGCGGATGTACAGCCGGGACCGGGAGATGGAGCGGGCGGCGGCAGGTCTTCCTGAAGGGGCAGATGCCGGGATACTTGCGGATGCGGGAGTCATGGATGTGACCCGGCTGTATTCCAACAGTTTCATAGACACGCTGTCTCTCAATGGAGATATGCTGTATAAAGGCCGTCTTCCGGAAGTGGTGTATCTCTGTCTCAATTACGGCATGGGCTGGAGCCCTGTCGACTGGGCCGTGCCGCATGGAGGAAAGGTGGAATTCCATGGCATCAACGGGCGGAACATCCTCAGGGTATTGTCATACGAGGATGGACAGAACCGGTACTGGACAGACCCGTTCTACCTGTCCAGGGATGGGGATGTCCTGCCTTTCAGGGCGGATGGAGAGACAGCGGATGTCACTGTGTTCAGCAAATATCCGCCCGCATTTTTCAACATACGGATGCCGGGAGGGGTGTTCGAGGGCAGCAATGACCCGGATTTCAGCCGGAGAGATACCCTCCAGATGATATATGACAAGCCTCTCCGTCTGTACACGGCAGTCTCTGTGACCGATACGGCGGCATACAGGTATGTCCGCTATTACGGGCCGCGGAACGGGTACTGCAATGTCTCGGAAATTTCATTCTATGATGACAGCGGGCGGAGACTGGAAGGCATTCCTTTCGGTACTCCAGGCGGCTCGGATGATATGCACGGATATGCCAGCGCATTCGATGGCAGCACTTTGACATCTGTCGACTACATCGAGCCTGAAGGCTGCTGGGTCGGGCTTGATTTCGGCCGTCCGGTCCGTCTGTCGAAGATAGTCTATTCCCCGAGGAATTATGACAATTATGTGAGAGAGGGCAACAGGTATGAACTGTTCTACTGCGACAAGGTGTGGAAAAGCGCGGGGACGGTGACAGCGGCATCGGACTCCATATTGTTCAGCGATGTCCCGGAAGGAGTGCTGTATCTTCTGAAGAACCATAGCGGAGGTGTCCAGGAGCGGGCTTTTGCCTACAGGGATGGACGGCAGTACTGGGACACGGAATGCGAGGAACTGCTTCCAGAGAAACCCTTGGGGGACAGTCTCCGTCCGGCACTGGCGCGGACTGCATCCGAACAGGTCTGGACCGGGCGGTACACATTCAGATATCCCGGGGATGGATGGGAAGAGCCTGACTATGATGACAGCGGCTGGAGGGAGGGTCGTGCCGCTTTCGGCACGGCCGGCCAGAAGACCGCGCATACTCCGTTTCTCGTCAGGGACATCTGGGTGCGGAGGCAGGTGGAATTCAATCCCGGGGATATTGCGGACAGGAAGCTCATGTTGAGATATTCATACGATGACTGTCTCGTAGTCTATGTCAACGGCATCAAGGTGGTGGAGGTCTCGGGCTGGGATACGGATGCGGAGCAGGAGATTCCGGATGCTGTCAAGGCGACGATGCGTGATGGCAAGGTAGTCATCGCCGCCCGAGGCCGAAACCTCGATGGTGAGGGGATAGTCGATATCGGGATATATCTCGCGGAACCATGAAAAAGATGTCCAACGGACATCTGTATAATATTAATTATTAACATTTTAATTTTTAGAGTCATGAAAAAGATTCTGATTTCAGCGGCAGTTGCAGCCGCTCTGGTGACGGGTCTCGTAGTGGGACTGCATTCAATCTGGGACATCGACCCGATCCTCGAAGCCAATGTCGAGGCGTTGTCAAGAGGAGAAAGTGGTGGCGGAAGGGCAATCTGCTATAGTCAGTATGTGATTAATGATAATATGAGATGTCTTAAATGCGGCTCTTGCGGTTATGTCAACGGAGTAGGAGTCACCAAAGGAGGGTATTGCAGATGGTAGGCAGGCATATTATTCAAATGACTGTCGCGTATGTCATTCTGGCAGCTATATATGGCTGCCAGAATGACAATGTATTTGACGCGAAAGTATATCATTCCAAGGCATGGCATACATATTCTGTCGAAGGGGAAAAAGTCAGTATGAAAGATGCGGGACTTGTCGGCATATCGGGAATCCATGTCTGCGGTTCGGCCATATTGCTCAAGACATCACATTCTTCACAACATTCGCAAATTCATATCCTGTCTTTGCCCGGACTGTTTGATATGGGACATTATCTGACGAGGGGCAGGGGGACGAATGAACTGCTGTCGCCAATAATTAAAAGTCATGCAAAAGATAGCGGGGGCGATGATTTAGTCTATATTTTCGATTTGAACCTTTGTTCCTCATATTGTCTTAATCTGTCGGAATCAGTCAGAAAGCAGAGTACCGCATTGACGCACCTTATAAATTTGCCTTCGGGGACCGTTGATGCGTATCCGTATGGTGAAAAGCATGTCGTTATTGTACCGGAATCTAATGATTATGTGTGCAGTATAATAGATGAGTCTGGCCAGCAGGTAAATAGGATGTCCCTGTATCCGGATTTGCCGGGCATTTGGTATTTTGATACATTGTCATCTGCCAATGCGGTCGATAGAGACAAAGAAAAACTTGTGATGGCGATGTGCATGATACCGCAGGTGAACATTTTGAATCTGGATACAGGGGAAAAGAAGACAGCTGCTGTGGCAGAAGATTACAGGGATTGGAGAAAAATACTGGACAAGGATGCCAGACAACGGATTTATTATACCGGGATAACACAATCTTCCGAATATGTGATGGCTCTTTACTGTGATGCACGATTCGAGGATTGGGTAAAAGAACAATATATGCCGCATATTCATATATTCGATTGGGATGGGAATTTTTTATATGACATCACATTGGACAAGAAACTCAAGGCGATTGCTTATGATGAGTCCGGGGATTGTATGTATGGGATAGATATCAATGATGAGATTTACAGGTATGTGTTTCAAGGTATATGAAAAGGTTCCATTGTTGGTTTTATGCTGTGTCATGGTGGCTTGCGGCCGGTCCGGGCCGGAGATTGAGTACAGCAGGACGATAGATTTCCGGACGACAGATACCCTGTTTATGAGGGACAGGGTGGAGGACATAGAGTTCCTGCCTCTGGAAATGACGGATGAGGCCGTGTTCTCTGTCGCAGACAAGACCGTGTTCCGAAACGGGCTGGTCTATATATTCGATTTCAGGAACAGCCGGATTGTCGTGTATGATGACAGTACCGGGGAAGTGAGGTTCGTCATAGACAGGCGGGGAAGAGGTCCGGGAGAGTATCTCGAGATACGGAGTTTTGCAGTCAATGACAGGTATCTCTATACGGTCGACAACTATACGGCCAGGGTGAATCTGTATGACTGCATGACTGGAGATTTCCGGAAGACACTGGATGCACCGTTCTATGTTTCCAATATAGAGGCTCTTGACAATGGCGATATGATTCTTGCGTATATTCCGACCCCGGGTGACAACATTGCGGAGAGGCTTCCGAGGTACAGGCTGTTCATTACGGATGGCGACCTGAATGTCCGGAAGCGGCTGTTCCCTTTAGAAAAAGGATATTGCGACCCGGCCGCCGTGTGGAATTATTTTACGCGGGATAGCGGCAGGATTATATTCGGGTCTTTCTATTTTGATGGCTTTACGCTGATTGATGGTACGACGGAAGAATATGCTCATATCGCTGTCAATCTTGACAGGCCGGTTCCGGCAAGGTTGCGTCAGGACATTAAATCCATCCAGACTTCCTCCTGTCAGTATATTCTGAACACTCCGGTTGTTGCAGGGGACTATATTGTAGCAGTTGTGAATGAAAGGTTTTACGGACAGGAGTATCTGTACGACCCGTATACCGGATATTTCCTTCAGAATTCCCGCACTACGGCGGAGAACGGGATATTGCCATCGGTCATCGGGAGCAAGGATGGGAAGATAGTGTCTCTTCTGACGGATTATGGGCTGTATGAGGATGCAGTGAAACATGGTTTCAAAAGGATGCCGGTAGAATATGAGGCCCGTCTTGCCGCTGGAGAATATGTCCTCCTTTTCTATACGATGAAATAAAATTCAGATGGGGGACATCGATCCGATTCTCGAAGCCAATGTCGAGGCGCTGACCAACGGGGAAAGTGGTGGCGCAATTACAACATGGAACTGTTCTGGTTCTCCTATTAAGGTTTGCAGTGCATCATGTGGTAAATGCGGAACAGTTGTTTTGGGAAAAGGTACCTTGACGGGTATGCACAAATGTAATTAGGATTGAATATGAAACAGATACAAGTTCTTCTGGCCGTTTTGGCCTGTTTCTGGTCATGCAGGCAAGCGGTTGGGATTCAGTATGAAAACATGCCCGATGTAGGGACTGTCTTCGTTTCGGATGACCGTATCCTGAATGATACATTCATGTTTGGCGGGCCGATGGACATTTTCCTTGTGGATTCTCTCATTGTAGTGAGTGATTTTCAAAGTCATGAATATGCATTCCATGTCTTCGACAAGTCGGGAACGCATTTGTGTGATTTCGGGAGGAGGGGACGCGGCCCGGGAGAGCTGGTATCTGTTTCATCCGCAAAGGTCTCCGATGGCAGGATAGTGGCGTACGATGCCGGCCTGAAGAAAATCATAGTCTATGATTTGATGGATGTCATGTCCGGGGAAAGGACATACGGACAGGAATATTCTCTTGTAGGCAAGACAGACAATACGGTTTTTCAGACAATTCCTGCCGCCGGAGATTTTATTCTGGCTGGCAACAATGATAAAATGCGATTCGGTGTATGGAATCCGGACAGAAGCATTCCCGAATGTACATATACCGGTTACCCACCGTTTGTATCGGATGATGAGGTCAACTGGTCGATTGCTAACTATGCTGTGTCAATGGAATACAGTCCGGATAATGCCAAACTGGTCACAGGGACATACATCGGATGCACGCTTGAGATGTTCGATGTCGATGAGACTGAAATAAGGCGTGATACAGTAAGATACTTCTATGATTTCAAGGAAGTGGGGTATGCAAAAGGTGCAGTGCCGAAGTGGGTCGTCCCTGATGGCAAGACTGTCATAGGTTTTCAGGACATAGTATTGACTCCGGATATGGTATATGGCCTTATCTGGGGAATTGAATCGGATGATATGGAGAAAGGACATCAGAAAATTATAGGTTTTGACTATGCAGGACAGCCGGTATGTGCATATACGCTGGATGATATACTTGTCTCTTTCGATATCGATGATACAGGACACATCTATGGCATAGCTGTAACCTCTGACTTTTCGGATTATTGCATAAAGGTTTATCCTATAGACATGTAGTTATGGATAGATTGAAATTTCAAATCATTATTTTGGCTGTTGTTTTATCTGTATCCGTTTCATGTGGCGACAAGCGGTCTATGCTGAAAACTCTTACGGAATTTACAAAGACAGAAATAGTCTTGCCTGAAGATTTGGAGGTTTGTGCAGATGGCATATTCCGCATTGCGGATATGAGTACATTGAAACCTATGAAAATGATAGTATATTATGATTCTACAGAGTGTTCGAATTGTCGCATATCTCACATTATGGAACTTGAGCCTCTGTACCGTTTATCAAAGGAAGATGGCCGATTTGATGTTTTAATCATATTTTCTCCTGCTGATGAAGATATTGAAACAGTTCGCTTACAGTTAATGTATCAAGATATACCTTTTCCAGTATATCTTGATACATTCAAAACATTTTCTTTGATGAACAGCAGCATCCCTCAAGATATCATGTTTCATAGTTTTATGATGGACATGGATGGAAAACCTGTTTTTGTGGGGAATCCTACACTTGACGATGTGTTAAATAAGGTTTTTGAGGAAGTGCTATATAAATGCTATATTTAAATCAGAATATTTCAGCGGCAGTTGCAGCCGCTCTGGTGACGGGTCTCGTAGTGGGACTGCATTCAATCCGGGACATCGACCCGATCCTCGAAGCCAATGTCGAGGCTTTGACGAGAGGGGAGATATCGGATGGATTCAATACAGTGATAAAACTTGAATCCAGTCACACCTTGATTTGTAGAGGGACCGGGAATCTGGAGTGTAAATGGTAAATACATTTGATAAAATCTGAAAATATGAAGACGAGGCATATACTCTGGACAATTGCCGTGCTGGCAATATGCGGTGCCTGTGTGCAAGAAAATATCGAGGGCATCCCGGTTGAATTCAATAATGCCAACTCTGATATCGGACTTGACATACAATATCTTGTCCTCGATGTCCCGGATGACATAGTACTTGGCAACATAGACCAGATAGCAGATGACGGGACATATCTGTATCTTCTCCAGACGCAGTCTGCAGGAGCCGGAGTATATGTCTTCGACCTTGCCTCCGGATCATTCAGGACAAAGATAGGAAACAAGGGCAGAGGCCCTGGGGAGTATGTTGTCCCCATGTCATTTACACTGACAGGCGATGGGATATGCATTATTGATGGAGCCTCCCAGAAAGCCCTGTATTATGGTACTGGAGATGGTTTTCGTCATATCGGAGACAAGGAGACAGGAGATGTAAGCTATTTCGAACAGTGTGACAGTGGTGGTCATCTTGTAAGCGGGAATAACTCGTATCATAGCAATTTCCGATTCTATGACAAGAGCTTTCTGGTAATGGACAGCAGCTTTACGGCAATCGATGGTATGGTCGACAAGGCGTTCATTTCGGGATACATTACAGGTCCGTTGAAACCGGCATATAGATATGACGGTAAAGTGCGTCTATATACCCAGTCTGTTCCTGTAGTGTATGAGTACGATGGGAATGACATGTCCCCGGTCTACAGCCTGTCTTTTGATGGCTTCAGTTTCCCTCCTCTGAATTATATGAAGAAGATATCTCGGGGAGGGAAGGATTATACAGGGATACTACGGGAGTCCGGGTACATATCGTATTATGACTTTTTCGAGACAGGGGATGCACTTCTGGCTCTTTTCATGGCAGGAGGAGAACGACATCTCGGATTATATTCGAAACGCAGTGGTCTGTCCCGGATCTGGTCTGGCGAAGGACTGGCTGAGTTTTCTCCGTATGAACCTCTGTTCATATCCGGTATTGTCAGGGACAGGTTTGCGATAGCCTTACCCGTGTCTGAACTGAAGAAATCTGCCATGCCGTCCCGTTTAAGCCGTCTTGTCCGAGATGCATCGGAAACTGATATCATTCTTCAGCTGGCAGGTGTACTCTGACTGATATTTTAGCCAAAAGGACTACAACATAAAAAACAACAGCTAAAACAACACTTAAAACAACAAAACTTCACGATATATTAAGTCTCTGTTAATAGGTGGCTGATTATATTTGTGACGGAAACAGACCGCGTAAGCTCCGGCAGCGGAGCGACAATAACCAATTTTATTAACTTTTAAATTTTTTCATCATGAAAAAGATTCTGATTTCAGCGGCAGTTGCAGCCGCTCTGGTGACAGGTCTCGTAGTGGGTCTGCACTCAATCCGGGACATCGACCCGATTCTCGAAGCCAATGTCGAGGCGTTGTCAAAGGGCGAGGTAACAATTAGGACTTGTTTAGGTTTGGTAGGCCCATGTACTTTACCAAGTGGTGCACAAAGCAAAGCCCCGTTGGTGGAGGTTGAAAAGAATTAATGTGCTATTACGGTCTCCATGCGTAACAGCATGGAGACTATGTAAAATTGTAAATCAATCAGAATATGATGAATAAAATCAAAATTATTGTCCTTGGCTCTGTCGTCATGCTTTCAGGTTGCGGGCCGGCATCGGACTGGATAAAGGATGCTCCTGTGCATGACATTGATTTCAATGCAGATGTCAGATGGGCCGATGTCCCGCAGGATTCCATCTCCAGACCGGAAATGCTGGTCTCTTTCGGACCGTATATCCTCTGGGCTGACAACAGTCTTGACCGGCCGGTATGGATATGGAATGAGGACACGGGAGAATTGTCATCTCCGGTGATGTCAGGCAGGGCATCCAACGAGATTCTGGATGTCCAGGAAATAATGCAGACTCCCGATGGATTTGCACTTGTGGATACTTTCAAGAAACGGCTCTATTATTACAGGCTGGATTCGGCCTCTGCGGAGTGGAGGCAGGAGAACAGCGAGGACACAAAAGAGTTCTGCTGGGTTACAGTGGCGGAAGACACTATAGTAGGCCAGCTGATGGATGGGACGGCCAGATATGGAGTGAAACCTGCAGGGGAGACCATCAAAAGATTCGGGGATTATTCGGAATACGGACTCTCCAACGGATCCGGGTGGGGATTGCTGATGGGGCATGGGACAGCCAATGCCAGCCGAGGACTGTATGCAGTGTACAGTTGCTACACAAGTGCATATTCGATTGTAGATTATCGCGATACAGCGACTGTATGCTCCCGCAGTCTTGAACTGTCATCTTTCAACAACCACGGAGACCATTATGTTTCGATGAGACCGGATTCAAAGATGGGGTTTGTATCCGTGGCATCCAATGACAATTATATCTTCGCCTTGTATGATGGGAAGGAACTGGATTATTATATGTCCAATCCCGGGATAGGGTTACGGGGGAACGACATCTGTATTTTCAGTTGGGATGGCAGTTATGTCAGTCGGCTTCATTCAGACAGACCTGTCAGCTGTATCGCATGGAACGAGGATAGACAGTCATTGTATCTGTGTGTACTGGACAATGATGAATTCCGGTTCGCGGAACTTGCGCCAGATACGATACCGCCAATGTTTTGAAAAAATATCATGCCATATATTCTGATATCCATCGCAGTCTGGCTTGTGTCCTCTTTCTTTGGCCGGGAGAGGATGGGAAAGTCCATGCTGTTTCTGATGTGCCTTTGGGGAGGCTATGAAGCATTTTTAGGTCTGATGCAGCTGACAGGCAACGCTGTGTCAGGGCATGTCGGTTATGCGATGACAGGGGATTTCTCCAATCCCGGACCGTATGGCGGCTTCCTTTCATTGGGTCTTTCGGCGGGTGCGGCATATCTGCTGATATCAAGGGAAATGTTGTTCAGGGGCAGGCTTGCAGATAAGATATATGATGCTGCGGTTGTCGTGTCGGTGTTCCTGGAAGCCGTTGTCCTGCCGGCGACAATGAGCCGGGCCGGATGGCTGGCAGCTGCCGTTGCTGTCCTTATATGTGTCCTGTCTGAAGTCAGGTTCAGGGAATGGGTCTCCGGGCACAGGTTCAAGACAGGTATGCTCTCTATGCTGCTGGTGCTCTGTCTGGCCGGTGTGTTTTTCCTGAAGAAGGAGTCTGCGCTCGGCAGGCTGCATATATGGAGGATTGAATGCATGGCTTTTGTGGACAACCTGCCGTTCGGCTCGGGTCCGGGGACTGTCCTCGGTGAATATGGCAGGGCGCAGGAGGTTTTTTTCAGGGAGACGGACCGTTCAGAGACTGCGGTCAGGGTCGCCGGCTGTCCTGAATATGCGTTCAATGAATATCTCGGGGCAGGGATAGAATATGGATTGCCGGGACTTATAGTGTCGCTTTCCGTTCCGGTGGCGGCGATATGGCTGTTTCTCAGGAGACGGAATCCTCTCGGATATTCTATGGTTGCGATGTCTGTGTTTGCGTTCTTTTCCTATCCGATGAGTCTTTTGCAGTTCAAGGTCTGGCTTGCAGTCCTGCTTGGATCCGGCTTCAGCCTGGGCTGCCGTCTGCCTGAATTATGGCGGCGGTGCATGGCTCTGCTGGCCGGGATGACTCTGGCTGCGGCGGGAGGATATCTGCTGTATATGGATATCAGGTCTGAAAAAGGGACCGGAAAACTCTGGTCAGAGGCAAGGTATTGGAGTGCGGCCGGTCTTTATGAAGATTCTGTGGAAAGCCTGTCCCCTCTCTATGATGATTTGAAAGACAATTATCGTTATCTTTATGACCTTGGCTATGCTCTCTACAGGACAGGCCGGTATGCGGATAGCAACAATATATTACAGGAGGGGGCAAGGATGTCATCCGACCCGATGTTCCACAACATAATCGGCAGGAACTATGAGGAACAGGGCGAATATGCGGCAGCGGAGGAAGAATATATGATATCGCATTATATGGTCCCGTCCCGGCTGTATCCTCTGGTCTTGCTCATGGATATGTATGTCAGGATTGGGCGCACGGATGATGCGGCTGCTGTAGGGGAAAGGATAGCGTCAATGCCGGTCAACGGCAGGAATATGACAATGCTGAGGTTGAGGCAGGAGACTTTGGAGAGGCTGGACAGTTTAAGGAATGTTGTGCCTTATGAATAAGAGAGTACTTTTCACAGCGGTGGAGTCCGCTCTTGTTGCGGTTATGGTGCTGATGGTGCTGGCTGTCGTCCTGCCTGTGTTCGTGTGTGACCAGTTCAGGATAGGCGGGCATTCGATGTCTCCGACTCTGGAGACCGGTGACCATGTCCTGGTCAACAAGCTGTTGTTCGGGGCGAGGATATACAGGGACTACGATTTCTCAAAGCCGGATGTCGAGTCGTTCAGGATGCCGGGATTCAGGAAAATCCGTCCCGGAGACATTGTCGTGTTCAACAGCACGGATGCAAGAGGGGATGACACCATCAGTTTCCGTATCAATTATGTGTATGCCAAACGCTGTATAGGCTGTCCGGGAGATACGGTATGGATAGATGGCGGGTTCTATCGCAACAGCCGCCTGTCCGCTCCGGTCGGGGAACTGTCCTGTCAGAGGGAACTGTCTTCTATTCCAGATGAGGCATTGAGGGACAGAGGTGTCGTGATGGATGCAGGGCAGTTTGCCGGATGGCCGGGCTGGACAATACGGGATTTCGGGCCGTTCTATGTCCCGAGGGAGGGCGGCTGCATTTCCCTCGATGGACAATCGGCAAGGATTTACGGCAAGCTTATACAGTATGAGACAGGATATTGGCCTGAAGTGTCTGCGGACGGCAAAATCCTGATAGGCGGCAAGGAATACGGAGAATATGTGTTCCTGGAGAACTACTATTTCTTCGGAGGGGACAATGTGATAGACTCCAAGGACAGCAGATATATCGGCCCTGTTCCGGAGGAATATATCGTAGGTATCGCCACCCATGTCCTCTTCTCCCGGGATTATGACGGTTCATTGAGGAAAGATCGTTTCCTCAAAGCGTTGAGGTGAAAATATCTCTATGTATTGTCTCCGGGATGCGTCAACTTGACCTGTTTATCTTACAATCCACCTGTCGATGTTGCGAGTCTCCGAGTTGAAGTTCACACCGATGGAGAACACCTTCCGGGAGTCCTGTGCGAAAGGGAGCGCATACTGCTTCTCCACAATCTGCTGCAGGGCCTGCTCGGCCGAGCCGTCGAGCTTGAACTCCATGACATACACAAAGTCCGCTGTCTGCACGACCATGTCTATCCTTCCCCGGGAGGTATGATACTCCACCTGGGTGTAGAGGCCTGCGAGTCTGAAAACTATGAACAGCACGTTCTGGTAGTGGAGCTCGATGTCGCGAGCCAGCTCATACGGGCAGTCGGAAAGAAAACTCTGCAGCCTCTCCATGAATCCATCGATATTCCCGTTGCGGACATCATCGACGAATTTCTTGATCTCGAATCCAGTCTTGACCCTGTTAGCCTTTGCGTAGTATGGGAGGAGGAATTTCAGGAACCCCTCCTCTACCTCCCTGTTCGGGAAACCGAGGGTGTAGAGACCAAATTCCTTGTCGTATTTCTTGATTGTGAGGTATCCGCTCTGGTATATTACGGGTATAGGGTTGTCATCTGTGAAAATGGAGTCGAGGGTCTCGGTATCTGTCTCCTCTCGTGACATCTGCTCGAGGTCGTAGTCGCTTTTCTTGAGCAGCTCTACGAGATATGTGGGAGTGCCTGTCTCGAACCAGTAGCTTCCGTAAGCTCTGGACTTGAAAGTGTTGAGCAGGCTGAAAGGGTTGTATATTCCTGGGGAGTCCGGGGCGAAGTGGTATCCGTCATAGTCCACCTTGAGCTGAGCACAAGCCTCTTTGTAGGACTGTCCGTTTTCGAGGGCGAGAGCGTGGATATCCTCATCGAAGTCGCGTAGCAGTTCCTCCTCGCTTACGCCGCAGATGTCGGCGTACTCTTTTTTCAAGGAGATGTCCTCGAGATTGTTGAGGTCGCTGAATACGCTGACCTTGCCAAACTTCGTGACCCCTGTGAGGAGTGCGAAGCGGATGTATCCGTCCATTGATTTCAGAGCACCATAGAAAGCTTTCAAAATATTCTTGTATTCTTCCTGAAGCTCAGGGTGTCCTATGGTCTGTAAGAGCGGCTTGTCATATTCATCCACGAGGACAACAACCGGAGCGTTCTCTTTTTCGTATGCTCTTCGTATTATTCCCTCGAATCTGGCTGGTAGGGAGGTTTCTGCATGGAAAGTCCCGTATTTCTCTTCCCAGTATGCGAGAGCAAGGTTCAGCTTTGATATGAGGGCATCCGCAGAATCGTATTTTTCAGTATTGAGGTCGATATGCAGGACAGGATACCGTCTCCACTCCTTTTCAAGAGAGGCGACAGCCAGCCCGTCGAAGAGCTCCTTCTTTCCCTGGAAATATGCCTCGAGTGTGCTGACGAGCAGGCTCTTGCCGAACCTGCGTGGCCTGCTGAGAAAATAATAGCTGCCGGAAGATACGAGTCTGTGCATCAAAGCAGTCTTGTCCACATAGAAGTATCCTTCCTTGCGGAGTTTCTCGAAATTCTGTATGCCTACCGGATATAGTTTCCTCATAATATGATTGGGTAAGAGTTTTTCTCGAATTCTGAATATACAAAGTTAGATGGATTTTCCAATTTTACGAGAGAAACAAGAAAAAAGGTCTACAACATAAAAAACAACAGCTAAAACAACACTTAAAACAACAAAACTTCACGATATATTAAGTCTCTGTTAATAGGTGGCTGATTATATTTGTGACGGAAACAGACCGCGTAAGCTCCGGCAGCGGAGCGACAATAACCAATTTTATTAACCTTTAAATTTTTTCATTATGAAAAAGATCCTGATTACATCGTTTGCCGTGGCAGCCATGGCGATCGGTGGGGGCATCTTTGTCCACACTGCCCTTATCGGGAGCGACCCTATCCTCGAAGCCAATGTCGAGGCGTTGTCGCGAGCAGAGAGTGGCGGAGGAATACTATGTCTGAAGAGTCCCATGCCGGGAGATAAATGGTATCATGACTGCTCTACCTGTAGACCGGGCTCCTATTCGGTGTCGACAATGGCATTGTGCTATAAATAAATATCCATAGTTTTAATTCGGTGGCTCGACTTATGAGCCACCACTTAAGTTTTTCAGAAACCCATTGGTTGTTATGAAGAAATATCTCTGTTGTATCATCATTGTTATCAGTGCCTGTGGAACAGATAACATAGTCGAAAATGCACGCATAGAATATGTAAAGTCGAGACAGACTGTGATGCTTGAAAGAGATTCATCTTTTACGCATGATTTCTCCCAAGTTCTGTCTTGCGTAGATGTAATCACTGTGGCTGATTCAGTCTTGTTATTGTATGATCGCATCGTACAGGATGGCAATACTCGTTTTTATAAGGCATATTCTCTGGAAGATTATTCATTTTTGGGCGAGTATGTCTCTTATGGACGAGGGCCTGGAGAATTTCTGTCTCCTGATATGTCGGGAGAATACAGGTCTGAAGAAGAAAACAGAGTATTTGCTTATATATTTGATATTATGCTTTGTCAGTCATACGGTTTTGATTTGTATGAGTCGATAGCAGAAAGGCAAATTATCGTCAAGAAAATCTCCGATTGGCCCTCAAATATATTATATGCGGCTCCATACAGGGATTCTCTTCATTTTATAATGGACATAGAAAAAGACAGGCTTCTCTGTCATTTGGCGAACAGCAGGTCCGTCAAATTGCAATCCTATAATCTGTACAATGAAGATGTTTCTGCAGAGCGGTCTTTATCTCAGCTCAGCAACTGTGTCAATATTAATCACGAGAAAGGCATTGTGGCGTTGGCAATGATAGGTATACCACAGATTAATTTCCTGAATTTGAGGGATGGACGTATTCATTCGGTTGCGGTTGACAGGCAATATCGGAACTGGCGTAAGTTGATTTCTGCAGCATATAATATGAAGTTGTTGCTTGATTCAAAAGAATACTATACTAATACTGTTTCTACTTCAGAATATGTCATAGCATTATATACAGATATAACAATTGGCGATATTATCAACAGGACAGGTTGGCACTCGCCTCATATACATATTTTTAATTGGGACGGTAAACTCATGTATGATTTTGCGATAAGTGAAAATATCACGAAACTAGCTTACGATAAAAGCAGAAAAATGCTATATGGATTAGATGTCAATGAAAGCCAGATATATCGTTATGATTTGGCAGACATTCTATAAGTTCCAGTAAAGAATCGGTCTTTTAGTATTTTGTTTATCTTCGAAGCCAATGTAAGATGCGTTGCTGAATGAGGATTAAGGTGATTTATTGTGAACTGTATTTTTTGTAATTTTAAGAAAGAGATCAGGATGAAGACGAGCAAGGGAACCATTGCCATATTGTTGGCAGTTGTTTTATCCGTTTCATGTGGCGAACGCCGCAGGCTACGGGCGGAGTTGACAGATTTCCGGAAGTCGGAAATCGAGTTTCCGGGAGACATGGAGGTCTGCAATGCTGGGAATTTCGCCATGGCGGAAGCCTTGGAGGATGGTGTATTCCGTCAGATAGTGTATTATGATTCGACTGAATGCACCGGCTGCAGGCTGTCCAGACTCATGGAGCTGGCACCGTTATATGAGCTTGCGGCGCGAGACGGGCGATTCGAGGTCGTGACCATCTTTTCTCCGAAGGGGGATGAAGTGGAGACAGTGCGGGTTCAGCTGCTGGTCCAGGATGTCGTCTTCCCGGTGTATGTGGACACCTACGGGAGCTTTGCGCGGTTGAACAAGGAAATCCCGTCAGACACGAGGTTCCACAGCTTTCTCATAGACGGGGACGGGCATCCTGTGATGGTAGGGAATCCGGCGGAGAGCGATGCAATGAAGGAGATACTGCTTGATATATTGGATAATGCAGAAACAGCGAACTGATTACATAAGCTCCGGTAGCGGAGCGATAACAACATTAACCAATAAAAATTTTTTATCATGAAAAAGATCCTTATCACATCGTTTGCCGTGGCAGCCATGGCAATCGGAGGCGGAGTCTTTGTCCGCACGGCCCTTATCCAGAGCGACCCTATCCTCGAAGCCAATGTCGAGGCGTTGTCAAGAGGGGAGTCAGGAAGTTTCGGCCCCTTGTGTTCCAAGACAGACAGAATAGGTATCTATCGCATGAAGTCGTGTAAAGATTGCGATGGACCGATAGGGAAGTACGCGATGGACAATGTGGCATATTGTAACTGATAGATTTGTCAGTATGGTGTCTTTGAGACAGATATTGTTTATGATGACGGCTGGAATGGTTGTGTCGTGCAGTAGGGATGGGATAATGTCCGATACGCCGGTCAGGCTTGTCAGTCCGGATAAGGTTGTGTCGCTGTGCAGCGATACAACCTTTCAGGGGATTTTCCCTGAAGTGCTTCAATGTAGCTGTATTCAGGTGGTCAATGATTCAGTCATTGTACTGCAGGATCAGACCAGCGAGATCAATCCATATCATTTCAAGGCCTATTCAGCCGATTCATTTGACTATATAGGCCCCTTGGTCAGCAGAGGAAGGGGGCCTGGAGAAATGTTGTCTCCGTATATGGCGGGAAACGATCCGGAAGGTAAATGCTTGTGTTTGCAGGATAATGCGGTCGGCAAAGCATATATTGTCGATGTGATGCAATCGGTGGAATCTAGAAAAGCCTCCGTTGTGCATAACATAGACTTGCCTTCTGGAATAGCTGACTGGCTTCCTTTGCCCGGCTCGAAACAGTTTGTCTTGAAACAGGAAAAGGGAGAGTTTGTATTCCAGACACTCGGTAACAATGGTTATATATACCATACATTTCATCCATACAGAGATATTGATGGGGAACGCTGTATGACACACCTCAGCAGTATCCTGACCAATAACCGGATGACAGGCGAGGTGGCGGAAGCCATGGTATTCCTCCCTCAACTCAATATGTTTGACTCTGGCACAGGCCGGATGTCCTCTGTAGCTGTGGATGCTGGATATAGGAAATGGAAAGCCTTGCTCAGTAAGATGATAAACGAAGATACAAGAGAATATTATACAGGAATAGAATCCTCGCCGGACTATATTTTTGCGGCATATAAAGGTCTGCCATTAAAGAAAAAGAGAGAACCGGGGATTGGTACATCGATTCATATCTTTGATTGGGATGGGAATTTCATATATGATATCAAGGTCACAGAGGATATAGGAGATATGGCTTTCGACAACAGGACAAAATATCTTTATTGCGTGGATGTACCCGGATGTAAGATTGTTCGTTACAGCCTGGATGCCTTGTTGTAGCGAAAATTCAATTCTTCACTTTGTTTAAACCATCTTGCGTGAGATATGTCGGTACATGCAGCTGTGATGGTAGGGAATCCGGTGGAGAGCGATGCAATGAAGGAGATACTGCTTGATATACTGGATAATGCAGATACAGCGAACTGATTACATAAGCTCCGGTAGCGGAGCGATAACAACATTAACCAATAAAAATTTTTTATCATGAAAAAGATCCTTATCACATCGTTTGCCGTGGCAGTCATGGCAATCGGAGGCGGAGTCTTTGTCCACACGGCCCTTGTCCAGAGCGACCCTATCCTTGAAGCCAATGTAGAGGCGTTGACAAGCGGGGAAATCTCCGATGTAGATTGCGATCCCCTGGATAGTGAGTGTAAAATAACCATCCGTGATTCTCAAGGGAATTTATATAAAACGACATTGAAGGGGCTGGCAAACAGAGGTATTTTCGTTAGATGAACAAGTATAGTTTACTGTTATTTGTCGTGATTATGGTCACTCCGGTCTGGTCATGCAAATCAGGGGTGGCTGTAAATGACAGAAAGGACATTACTGACAGACTCATCGGGAAAGGGCTTTTCTGTAGCGATTTGTTAGGAAATTCTTTTGTCGGTATAGTAGGCGATACAGTCATCATGGAATTCTATAGCTCTCCCAAATTATGCGGAGTATTCATTGATGAAGGTGACACCTTGACAAAGGTGACGGAAATCCTTTACAAAGGCAGGAGCCCTTACGAGTTCCTGAATCCAATGATGCTTGTGGAAAATGACAGTTTATGTATTGTTGACCGGGATGGCCGGGGCGTAAGGAAAATATGCCATATTCCTGTTGATGCAATCGCCAGTCCGGACAATAATGCCCGCTGGAGAATTGAAGACCTGTCGTGGTGCGGGACTATGAATGTCGGCAGTGACTTCTTGTTGTTTGATGATCGCAGAATCCTGTTGTCAGGAGATGAGTATGGTAGAGAGAATGTGCTTACAGTCATTGACGCGAGCTGTCAGACAAAGATACCGCTTGCCTATTGGATTTCGGATGGATATTCAGGTAATGTTATACCAAAACAGTCAATTTATACAGACAATGCGACATTATGTCGCAAAGGAGACAAAATCCTGTATGCCTGTGGGGAGGGTAGATATATGGAATTATTCAGATTGACCGGTAATGGCATAACGGACAGGAAGACAATATATGCTCAATGTCCGGAATATGTTGATCGTGATGGAATTAACTATGGAGTCTTTGCTGACGGTAATAGAGGTATAAAAGCTTGTGCTACCAATAAGTACATATATGCCGTGCTTCGTGGCCCTTTGCTTCCTTCAAGGAAATATAAGGGGTATCCCGGATATTACTATGATGAGATAGAGGTTTATGACTGGGATGGTAATTTTGTCAGGAATTATCAGACAGCACAGCCATTTATGACTATGTCGGTCACAGATGATGACAGCACTTTGTATACAATTTCAGTTGACTTGGATACGATGGAACCAGAAATTGTCAAATATATGCTGCACCGATGATGCTGAACAGAATCAACCGGATCCACAGGCCCTTACCCATGGCGACCCAATCTTCGAAGCCAATGTCGAGGCGCTGACGAATGGAGAGGGAGGATTATCGGATCCGATATGGATTGTCCATCCGAGGCCTGATGGCGGATTTAATTGTACAAGAGGAGGGAACAAGGTTTGCTGACGAGCCATGGAGAAGTTGCTCAGCTACAGTTTTGGCATATCCATCATTATGGCATTGCTGCTGTCTTGTACAGACCGCAGCATATCGGTGATGGATGCCCAAGGAGAAGAAATCTGCGTTTTGCAGACAGTTGGCCCTTGCGGGATTCTCGGACGGCTCAACAGCATTGCTATAGTGGATTCTTCCTGTTTCGTAATATGTGATGAATCCCAGGTATATCTTTATGATATTACTGGACGGCAGGTCAGGAGAATAGGCAGGTCGGGTAAAGCAGGACATGAATACATCATGCCGCAAGTGGTGAGATCCGATGGGGAAAGTATCTATGTGTGGAGTGCTATGACAATGAAATTTTTACAGTATGATGTCAGTGGAAATTTGCTCGGGGAGTATGGATATGCGTCTGCACTTAGGGATTTTGTTCCGGCAGGAGACAATCTGGTCATTTATGCCAGCGGTATCATGAATCAGTCCATTGTGAACATTTATGACAAGTCGGATGGATCTGTGAGAAAATGCTTATACCCGGCAACTCCCGAGCATAAGGCGATTTCTGCCTGGTTGTCGGCAGCACCGTTACTATATGACGGTAAAGATGTCTATGCTGTTCCTCAAGACAGAATGGACTTGCTGCATATTGATGAGTCAGGAGAGACAGATCTCCTGTCATCTGTCCAATCGGAAACATTCAATGTGTCAGAATATAAATTGACGGAAGGTGGTAGCAGGGAGAAAGAGATTGAGTATCTGTATTCCAACCCGTATACAGTCGCATTGTTGAAGAAAGGAGAATGTTTTTATCTGCTTGCTTCAGAGGGGAAATATGATGACAGGGCGGGTAGAATAGACGACAGCCACAGATACTATGCTATTTATAGATTTAATAAAAAAGGCGGGGAGAAATGCGCTGTATTCTCTATGGAATCTATAGGATATTCAAATCTTGTGTCTCAATATGCGGATGACATTTATTATATATGCCACGATGTAGAGGATGACAATGACATATATACGCTGAAAAGGATGAGACTATGACGGCCAGTGGCATACAAATTTTTTCATTATGAAAAAGCTTTTAATCACATCGTTTGCCGTGGCAGTTTTGGCGATCGGAGACGGATTTTTTGTAATTTTGTGAAAGGGATTGGACGACAGGGAATATGAGGAAAATCAATATATGGATGATAGCGGCTGCGGCCGGGGTTCTGCTTGCCGGGCCGGATTCTGCGGCACAGCGGCTGACGCTGGATGATGCGATAGGGGTGGCGAGAATGCAGTCTGTAGAGGCACTGGCGGCACGGTCGTCTTTCGTGTCGAGCTACTGGGCGTGGCGTTCGTGGAAGGCAAGCCGTCTGCCTTCGCTGAACCTCTACGGCAACCTCGCTTCATTCGACAGGTCGTTGAGACAGCTCCAGAATTTCGAGACAGGAGAGCTGGTCTATACCAGCAACTACAACATGCAGAACAGTCTCGGTCTGTCCGTGGTGCAGAATATCGGGTTCACCGGAGGGACCCTGTCTCTGTATTCCGACCTGACGAGGATAGATGAGTTCGGCCAGCTGCGCAGCAACACCTGGTATTCCCAGCCCGTGACCCTTTCGTACAGCCAGCCTCTGTTTGCATACAATTCGTTCAAATGGGCGAAGAAGATTTCCCCGAAGGAATACGAAAAGGCGAGACGGGTCTATGTGGAGTCGATGGAGGAGGTGACCATCAAGGCGGTGGACTGCTATTTCGCCCTGCTGGTAGCGAGGAACAGCCTGGAACTGGCCCGGAAGAATTTCGGGAACACGACCAGGCTTCTCGGTATTGCCCGGGAGAGGATGAAGATCGGGAGCACGACAAGGGATGAATATCTCCAGCTTGAGCTGAGGATGCTCAATGACAGCATATCCATCAACGAGAATTCCGTCAAGGTCAGGGAGGCACAGATGGCTCTGAACTCCCTTCTCGGATATGATGACAGGTCAGAGGTGGAGCCTGTGCTGGATGAGCGTCTTCCCGATGTCGTTATGGATTATGACATGGTGCTGTCCAAGGCTCTGGACAATTCTTCGTTCGCGCTTGACAACGAGATCAGCCTGCTGACGGCAGAGTCCGATATCGCCCGGGCCAAGGCAGCAAGGGGATATTCGGTCGAGATAAACGCACGGTTCGGCCTTTCCAATTCGGACTCGGGATTCAGGGAGACTTACCGGAATCTTGTCGACCAGGAGGTCGTGGGGCTGACATTCAGCATCCCTATCTTCGACTGGGGGATGGGACGGGGCCGCGTGAAGGAGGCAGAGGCTGCTGCGGATGTCGTCAAGGCACAGGTGGCACAGGCGGAGAACGATTTCAGGCGGTCGGTGTTCACTGCGGTCGGGCAGTTCAACAACCAGCGGCAGCAGTGCAACGCATCGAGGCGTGCCAGCGAGATTGCGGAGGAGCGTTACGGTCTGATGATTGACAAGTTCCGCAACGGGACTGCCGATGTGACCGACCTTAACACGGCGCGTTCCGAATATGACTCGGCAGCGCAGAAGTATATCACAGATATCAAGAATTTCTGGAACTATTACTATACGCTCAGGAAACTGACGCTGTATGACTTCATGTCGGGGCAGGACCTGGATGTCCCGGAGGAGGAGATGGTAAGATGATACGGATAAGTTGACTAAAATTATTGTATCTTATGGGATTGAACCGTTTTTTGCTGCCAGTGCTGTCGCTTGTCGCGGCAGTGTCCTGCGGAGGCGGCAGGGAAAAGGAACCGGATGGGGGAGACATGCTGCAGTATGCCCCGCAGATAAACGAGGTAGAGGTGATGCGGCTGGAGCGGACTGATTTCCAGTGGCAGCTGCTTGCCAACGGCAGGCTTGTGGCTTCCGCCAGGAGTGCCCTGCCGTTCAGGACAGCCGGGGTGCTGACAGAACTGGATGTGCATAACGGGCAGCGGGTGTCCGAGGGTGATGTGCTGGCCAGACAGGACAGCCGGGAGAAACGGCTTGCGCTGGAGGCTGCGCAGATATCCTTCGACAGGGCGGAGCTGGATCTGTATGACAATATAGCCGGGCTCGGCTATCCTGCCCGGGACACGGCTGGAGTCCCGGTGGATGTGCTTGCAATAGCCAAGACCCGTTCCGGCTACAGCGCGGCAAGGAATGCTCTCGAAAAGGCGGAGTTCGACTTCGAGGGGACAGTGCTGACGGCCCCGTTCTCGGGAATCGTGGCAGATGTGGCCTACAGGCGTTATGACATGACAGGCTCCGAGCCTCTCTGCACCCTCATAGATGACCGGTCTTTCGATGTGGACTTCATGGTGCTGGAGTCGGAATATCCCAATGTGGCTGTCGGCATGGATGTGGAGGTGGTCCCTTTCGGCGCCGGAGGCAGTAAGGCAAGAGGCAAGGTGATATCGGTCAATCCTGTGGTAGACAGGAACGGCCAGGTCCAGGTCCGTGCGCGACTGTCCAACGATGGCTCCTTCGTGGATGGGATGAATGTCAAGGTGACTGTGGAGAGACCTGTGCCGGACAGGCTGGTCGTGCCGAAGAGCGCGGTGGTCATCAGGGACAACCAGCATGTGCTGTTCCGGTATTCGGGTGGCAGGGCCAGATGGACATATATCAATGTGCTGATGAGCAATTCCGAGGATTATGTGGTAGAGGCCAACCTTGACCGGGGGGCCGACCTGGCCGAGGGAGACACGGTCATCGTCTCCGGCAACCTCAATATTGCCGATGATTCGGAAGTGGTCCTCAAAGCGGAGTGATATGCTGAAGCACATTATAGACCGTCCTGTGACAGTCACTATGATTCTCCTTTCCATAGTGACTCTCGGTCTGGTGGCCATGGCCAGGCTTCCGATATCCCTTATTCCTGATGTCGACATTCCGTATGTGACTGTGCAGATATCTGCCGGTGACATGTCGGCACGCGAGCTGGACGAGTCGGTGGTCAAACCCCTGCGGCAGCGTCTGATACAGACCTCCTCTCTCGAGGATATAAGGACAGAGTCCAAGGATGGCAATGCCGTGATCCGGCTTGCCTTCACCCATGGCATAGACATCGACTATGCATACATCGAGGTGAACGAGAAGATAGACAGGGACATGTCAGCCCTTCCGGACATAGAGAGGCCGAGGGTGATGAAGGCGAGCGCGACCGATATCCCTGCATTCTATCTGAACATGACTCTCTCTCCGGATGCCGGTGACAGCTTCGCGGAGATGAGCAGGTTTGCCGAGGAGGTGGTGTCCAAGCGTATCGAGCAGCTTCCGGAGGTGGCTATGGTCGACATCTCCGGATGTGTGGATCCCGAGATACTTGTCGTGCCCGATGAGGAGGCTCTGAAACGCCTTGGGCTGACGACACAGTCTTTCGTCTCCCTTGTGGAGGCGGCCAATGTCAGTCTCGGCAATCTGACAATCAGGGATGGTGAATACCATTACAATGTACGGTTCCGGTCTTTCGCCTCATCGGCAGAGGATGTCGCGGATGTCTATTTCAAGGCAGGCGGCAGGATTTTGCAGATACGGGATGTCGCCCGGGTGTATGAACGGTCCGCTCCGGAGACCGGAGGAGTCATCTCGGATGGCAGGCGTGCCGTGGTCATGGCTGTCATCAAGCAGAGCGAGGCGAAGATGGCAGACCTGAAGTCAGCCATAGAGGCCCAGATGTCATATTTCGAGAGGGATTATCCGCAGATTGATTTTGTCCTGACAAGGGACCAGACCCGGCTTCTGGAATATTCGATAAACAACCTTTTCCAGAATATCATAGTCGCTGTCCTGCTGACCTGCGCAATCATTTTCCTTTTCATGAAGGATTTCAGGTCCCCGACCCTGGTTGCCCTCACCATCCCGGCAGCACTTGTCTTCTCTATGCTTGTTTTCGGACTCATCGGGCTGACAATCAATATTATTTCCCTGTCGGGACTCATACTTGGCGTGGGAATGATGGTGGACAACTCCATCGTGCTGATAGACAATATCACCGCCAGGTGGAACAGAGGAGATGACCTCAGGACGGCGGTGCTGGAGGGGACACGGGAGGTGACGGCTCCCATGCTCAGCTCGGTCCTGACAACCTGTGCGGTATTTATCCCTCTCATCTTCATGAGCGGGATAGCCGGTGCCCTTTTCTACGACCAGGCGATGGCCGTGACCATAGTCCTTCTCACTGCATATATCGTTACTATAACGGTGATTCCGGTATATTATTATCTGTGGTACAAGGGATTCCGTTCATTCAGACCGAACCGTCTGCTCGGGCGTATAGCATTCCCCGCGGCGATGAGGTTCTATGAGAATACCGTATCGTGGGGACTAAGGAACCGCTGGACCGCTGTCGTCATCCTGCTGTCTTCTGTGGTGGTGGCCGTGGTGTGCATGATATGGATACCCAAGGAGAAGCTGCCTCCGATGACATATACGGATGCCCTTCTCAAGGTCGACTGGAACGAGAACATCACATACGGAGAGAACCTGTCGCGAATGGAGGCGCTTGAAGTCCTGACCTCTTCACGGACAGACCAGGTGACTTCGTTTGTCGGGACGCAGCAGTTCGTCCTTTCGCATACGGATGACCAGTCCCTTTCCGAATCTTCGATGTATTTCAGCTGTGGGGACGCGGATGGTCTTGCCGAAGTCAAGCGGTCCATATCGGACTGGTTCCGTTCCCGCTATCCAGATGCCCTGATATCATTCGAGGCATCCGGGAACATATTCGATGTCGTGTTTGCGGAGAAGGAGCCTGCACTGGTGGCCAGGCTGAGACCCGTTACTTCACCGGAATTCGAAATCGAGAAGCTGGACAGGGTCCTGGCGGATATCCGCAAGACAGTGCTGGGCTACAGGATAGATGATGTGCCTGTCAAGGAGGATGTCCTGTATGTGGCTGATCCCGAGAAGATGGTGCTGTATGGGGTCCCGTATTCTTCTCTCCTCGATGCCCTTACTGTCGCCCTTGACGGAAACAAGGTGTTCAGCATACTCAGAGGAAATGTTTCGGTGCCGGTGGTGCTCGGGTCCGGGGTGCAGGATATGGCAGGGATAATGGGGCTGACGGTCACGGGTGAGGATGGTGCCGAAATCCGTCTCTCAGACCTTATGTTCCAGACTTACAGTCGCGACCTGAAACTGCTTGTCTCCGGAGAGGAGGGGGACTATTATCCTGTGGCTCTTGACATTCCTGCAGGAGAGGTGAGGAAGGTCATGTCTGCCATAGACGATGCGGTCTCCGCCAACGGTGATTTCGAGGTGTCGTTCGAAGGGTCGTATTTCTCCGATATCAGGATGACAGAGGAGATGATGCTTATCCTTGCGGTGGCGATACTGCTGCTGTTCCTTATCCTCGCGTCCCAGTTCGAGTCGCTCGTGCAGCCTCTGGTCATCCTGTCCGAACTGCTTGTGGACATAGCGGCCTCCCTGGCGGTGATGTGGATAGCCGGGGTGTCCGTCAACCTGATGTCCCTCATAGGCCTGGTGGTGATATGCGGCATAGTTATCAATGACTCCATCCTCAAGATAGATACCATTAACAGGCTGCGCAGGGAGGGCATGGGAGTCGATGAGGCCATTGTCGAGGCTGGACACAGGAGGGTCAAGGCCATACTGATGACATCGCTGACCACTATCCTCTCGGTGGTCCCGTTCCTGTCGCGCGGGAATATGGGGGATGACCTGCAGTATCCGATGTCTGTGGTGATTATAGTAGGTATGACGGTCGGGACACTCATCAGCCTCTACCTTATACCTGTGCTTTACTCTCTGATATATAACCGCAGGAGCAGGTGATGGCGAAAGGGAATGGCATATCCTCGTTTTCCATACTGCTGCTGATGGCGGTGGCGGCTGTTGTCGGGCTTGCCGCAGCCGGTTCGCTCAAGGTGCAGTATTCCCCCTCTGTCCCGGAACGCAGCATCACTGTGTCGTTCAGCTATCCGGGGGCTTCCGCCTATATCGTAGAGGCGGAGGTGACATCTGTCATAGAGGGGGCCTTGTCCAATGTCGCATCCAGAAGGTCTGTGTCGTCCCGGTCCTGGGAAGGGGGAGGCAGGGTCTCTCTGGATTTCGGGAAGAGGGCTGATATGGCGGCGGCGCGTTTCGAGGTGGCATCGGTCATACGCAACCTCTATCCTTCCCTTCCGTCAGGAGTCTCATATCCGGACCTGTCACTGAACGTGTCGGGAGGCAGGTCCTGGACTGCCTTGTCGTATGATATCCGAAGCTCTCTTTCGACCAAGCAGATATCTGATTTCATCGAGGACAGGATGATCACTCCTCTGTCATCGGTCGAAGGGGTGGAATGGGTGAACCTGTCGGGAGTCACCCCATACGAATGGGTGGTGGAGTTCGACTCTGAAAAGGTCAGGCTGTACGGCATCGGCGCGGATGACATATCCTCGGCATTCAGGACTGCCTTTGCCGAGAATATCGCCGGAATGACGCAGTATGATGGCAAGACCTGTTCTGTCAGGCTCAGGACATTGCGTCCGGAGGATTTCGGTGATATCCCTGTATGTAAGGCATCAGGCAGGATGATATATATAAGGGATATTGCCCGCTGCTCGTATCAGGAGTCGGAGCCGGACTATTATTTCAGGCTCAACGGGCTGAATACCGTCAATCTTTCCATAGGCATATCCCGGGCGGCCAATCTGCTGTCCGTCACGAGGGATGTCAAGGACTGTATGTCGCGGCTCGGGCAATGCTATCCTGACGGGATGAGCAGCTCCCTTGGCTATGACTCTTCGGAATACATCTCCGGGGAGCTGCACAAGATATATTTCAGGACGCTGCTCTGCCTGCTGCTCCTGCTCGGATTTGTCTTCATCGCCAACAGGTCGTGGAAATACATGCTTGTCATAGCGATAACCATTGCCGTGAACATTCTTGTCGCGGCTGCGGTATATTATCTCGTAGGGCTCAGGATACATGTCTACACCCTTGCCGGGATAACAGTCTCCCTCGGCATCATCATAGACTCCTCCATTATAATGACAGACCACTGGTCCCGCTACCGCAACCGTGGGGCGTTCCCAGCCCTGCTGTGCGCTATCCTCACGACAGTCGCGGCCCTGCTGGTCATCCTCCTGCTTCCGGACAGGGAGAGGGCCAACCTGACGGATTTCGCATTTGTCATAGCCATCAATCTCGCGGTCTCCCTCCTTGTGGCATACCTGTTTGTCCCGGCACTGCTCGACTACATCCATCTGGATGTGCACTCCGGTAAGACTCCTGTCAGAAGACTGAGGCGGATTATCAGGTGGAACAGACGCTATGAGGGCTACATACGCAGAGGTCTCCGGTACAGGTGGGCATATCTTGTCGCCCTTGTGCTCGCTTTCGGGATTCCGACGGTGCTCCTGCCGGACAAGGTGGGCAGCGACAAGGAGGAAGAACAGAAATGGTATGTAAAGGTGTACAACCATATTTTCGGAAGCGGTTTCTATGCAGACAACAGAGCTGTCATCGACAAGGTGCTGGGTACATCGTTCGCAATGTTTCACGAGGCTATGGACCGCTCGGACTTCTACAGGGAGCCATCCCGTCAGGTCCTGTCCATCAGGGCGGGGATGCCGGAAGGCTGTTCCGTGTCGCAGCTCGATGAAATTGTCAGGGATATGGAGAACTACATCGCGCAGTACAGTGACGTGATAGAATATTTCACCACGCAGATATATTCGCATTCCGATGCCTCCATTTCAGTTTATTTCAAACCTGAGTACGAGAATACCGGTTTCCCTGCAAAACTCAAGGCGGATGTCACCTCCATGGCCATAAATCTCGGGGGTGCCAACTGGAGTATCTACGGCATAACCGACAGCTATTTCAACAACAATGTCGTCTCCGGCTACAAGTCAGGCAGGATAACGCTCAACGGTTACAATTACAATGACCTGCTCGGCTATGCGGATATGCTGCTGGAGCACATCCGTGGCAACCGCAGGGTGAGTGCTCCGGAGATATGGGGTGCGGGATTCGATTCGAGACCGCTGACCGAATACCACGTGGACTATGATTTCCCGTCTCTTGCCGCGCTCGGGGTAAATCCGTATTCCTATTATTCAGTACTGTATTCTCCTCTGTACGACAGCAATATAGGAAGCATCCTCCAGGATGGGGAATATGCGGATGTCCGTCTGGTATCTTCGGAAAAGGATGGGTTCGATCTCTGGCATATCCTGAACACGGCGATACCTGTGGATTCGACATCCGTGAAACTTTCGCAGATCGGCGACATCTCGGCCCGGAGATCCGGACTTGCGATTTCGAGAAACAACCAGTCTTACGAGGTCAATGTAGTCTATGACTTCATCGGAAGCTATGAACTCGGCAAGCGGTTCACAGAAGAGGCTCTCGAATATATGAACGAAGAGGTCCTGCCGCTCGGATACAAGGCTTCGGCACCGGGTTACGGCTGGTTCGATGCCCACAGGGACACATACGCCGGTCTGATCGGGCTTGTGGTTTTGCTGGTCTTTGTCATCTGCTCGATATTCTTCGAATCGTTCAGGCTCCCGTTTTCTGTAATACTGATGGTGCCGGTGTCGTTCATAGGTCTGTTCCTGACATTCGGCCTTTCGGGAATAACCTTCGACCAGGGAGGTTTCGCAGCGTTCGTCATGCTTGCCGGCGTGTCCATCAATGCAGGAATCTATCTTGTCTATGAATATCTCCGGTTCTCGGGGAAGGAACGGCGGGAAATTCCCGGAAAGGCCCTGAATGGTATGTCTTCGATGGCGGAGCAAGGGCTCCGCAGGTATGCAGATGCCAGTATAAGGAATTATGTCAAGGCGTTCAATGTGAAGGTGGTGCCCATTATGCTGACAATCGTTTCCACTGTCCTCGGTCTCATCCCTTTCCTCTTCGATGGCCCGGATGAGGTGTTCTGGTTTGATTTCGCTGCAGGAACAATCGGCGGACTCGTCTTCTCCATCATAGCCTTTGTCCTCTATCTGCCTGTGTTCTGCATAAAATCTTCATATTTTGTGAATAAAAATCCATATTTTGGAAAAATTGCTTAAATTTACTCCCCGATTTTGTACAGGTTTTTGAGTTTTGCTCGGAAAATCCTAAAATGCATGAAGTTACAACGGCTTATTTCGGATGGAAAGGATTAAGATCGGGTTGATTGGCTTTGGACGGATGGGAGAGAAATATCTTTCCTGCCTGCGGGCAAGCGAGAAGTGGCAGGTCGCGTATATATGCGATATCTCTGCCGGTGCGCAGGCGTATGCCAGGGAAATATTCCCGGAGGCATCCATCACCGGAGATGAGGATGTTGTTTTCGATGATCCTGAAGTGAGAGTGGTAGGCCTGTTCACTCTGGCCGACAGCCGGTACCGGCAAATCAAGAAGGCCGTGGCGAAAGGCAAGCACATATTGGCCGAAAAACCGATTGCAGATACGCTGGAGCATGAAAAAGAGCTTGTCTCTCTGGTGGAGTCAAGCGGGCTTCTGTCTGCCGTGAACCTGTATCTGAGAAATTCGTGGTATCACAATTATATAAGGGATTTCATCGCTTCGGGAGAGATCGGGGATCTTGCCATAGTCAGGGTCTGCCATATGACTCCGGGACTTGCTCCGGGGGAAGGGCATGAGTACGAAGGCCCGTCTTTCCATGACTGCGGGATGCATTATGTGGATCTTGCGAGATGGTATGCCGGGAGCGGTTTCAAGACGTGGCATTCCCAGGGCGTGAGGATGTGGTCGTATAAAGACCCGTGGTGGCTCCAGTGCCACGGCACTTTTGAGAACGGTGTAGTGTTTGACATTACACAGGGTTTTGTCTACGGCCAGCTGGCAAAGGACCAGACACACAATTCCTATGTTGATATAATAGGTACCAAAGGCATTGCGAGGATGACGCATGATTTCCGCACTGCGGTGGTGGATCTGCACGGGGTCAATGTGACGGAAAGGGTGGAGAGGCCGCACGGCGGCAAGAACATCGGAAAGCTGTGCGATATCTTTGCGGATTCGCTTGTATCGGGCATCCGTCAGGATACGTTGCCGACTTTCAGAAGTTCAATGGAGGCATCCATGTATGCCTGGATGTTTCTGGAGGATGCGAGGTCGCATGACCTGCCCGCCATAGGGACTGAAAAGGAGCTGGAAGCCATAAGGCACAGGAGGAGCATGATGTCGGACGGGTACGGCCTGCTGCACAGGAGGTGACTCTGTCCAATGTCCGGTATGATTGCTATAATTTTGAAACACGGGATAAACAACAGACAATAATCAACAGGTATGGACACTTTTTTGTTTTTGAATCTTGGGGCAGGCGAAATCATCATCATTGCGCTTGTGGTCCTTCTCCTGTTCGGTGGCAAGAAGATTCCTGAGCTGATGCGCGGTCTCGGCAAGGGAGTCAAAAGCTTCAAGAGCGGGATGAATGAGATAGAGAAAGATATTAACGATAATATCAACACTAACAACTAAAATCAAAAAAATCAGATCTTATGGGAAAAGAAATGTCAAGAAGGTCTTTCATCAAGACCGGTACGGCGGCTGCCCTTGGCCTGACTATCGCTCCGAGCACAATCCTCGGTAAGGTGCATGGCCATACTGCCGCTCCGAGCGACAAGCTCAACATCCTTGGAGTGGGAATCGGAGGCCGCGGCTCTGCTGTCCTCCACGAACTTGATTCGCAGAATATAATCGGTCTCTGCGATGTCGACTGGAACTATGCGAAACCTGTCTTTGACCGCTATCCGAACGCAAAGAGGTACAATGACTACCGCGTGATGTTCGATGAGATGCTCAAGGATGCTGATGCAGTCGTAGTGGCTACGGCAGACCATACCCACGCTGTCATCGCTGCACAGGCTATGGAGGCAGGCAAGCATGTGTATGTGGAGAAACCTATGACACATTCCGTATATGAATCCCGTCTCCTTACAAAGCTTGCGGCAAAGAACAAGGTCGCAACCCAGATGGGTAACCAGGGCGCTTCATCCGAAGGTCTCCGCCTGCTCTGCGAGTGGGTATGGAACGGCGAGATCGGAGAGGTCAGGAGGGTCGAGGCATTCACAGACCGTCCTATCTGGCCTCAGGGGCTCAACCGTCCGGAAAAAGTGGAGCGTGTGCCTAAGACTCTCAACTGGGATTCCTTCATCGGACCTGCACCGTTCCGTCCATATAACTCCATCTATACTCCGTGGAATTTCCGCGGCTGGTGGGATTTCGGTACCGGCGCTCTCGGTGATATGGCCAACCATATCCTCCACGGAGCGTTCAAGGCATTGAACCTCAAGTATCCGACCAAGGTTGAAGGAAGCTCTACCCTTCTTCTTTCAGATTGCTGCCCTCACGCAGAGATGATCAAGATGACTTTCCCTGCAAGGGACAACATGCCTAAGGTGGCTATGCCAGAAGTCGAGGTCTACTGGTATGACGGCGGTCTCAAGCCTATGCGTCCGGAAGGGCTTCCTGCAGGAGTCGACCTCAATATCAGCGGCGGTGGTGTCATCATGTACGGTACCAAGGACACCCTTATCTATGGCTGCTATGCGGACAGGCCATATCTCGTTTCCGGCCGTGTGCCTGAGGCTCCGAAGGTTCTCCGCAGGATCAGCGAGACCCACCAGATGGACTGGGTGCGCGCCTGCAAGGAAGATCCTGAATACAGGGTGCCTTCTGCATCTGATTTCAGCGAGGCAGGCCCGCTCAACGAGATGGTCGTGATGGGTGTGCTCGCCGTAAGGCTCCAGGGGCTCAATATGGTTCTCGACTGGGATGGAGAGAATATGAGGTTCACCAATATTCCTAAGGATGCCACTGTGCGTTCTGTCATCAAGGACGGGTTCCATATCAACGAGGGGCATCCGACATTCGACAAGACCTGGACGGATCCGGTGGATGCCAACGAATTTGCGGCAGAGCTTGTGAAACATACATACCAGAACGGGTATTCGCTTCCTGCCATGCCTAAGTAACAGAATCACATTAAAACAAAGTTGATACAATGAAAAAGACATTGATTTTTGCGTCTATGTTCGTCGCAGCGCTTACATTCGCTTCTTGCAGCTGCCAGAACAACGCAGGCAAGAAAGGGGAGGCAGCCAAGACAGCTGAAGCTTCAGCCACTCCGGAGTACACAGTAGTGGAGAAACCTCAGGTGGATCTTTCTACTCTTGAGAAAGATGCTGATGGCTACTACATTATCTTCAACGGCAAGGATCTCTCCGGCTGGAGGACATACGGCAAGGATGTCGCTACATCCAGGTGGTCTGTCGAGGATGGCTGCATCAAGTTCACCGGTTCAGGCGGTGGAGAGGCCCAGACAGGCGAGGGCGGAGACCTTATCTTTGCCCACAAGTTCAAGAATTTCACGCTTGAGTTCGACTGGAAAGTTTCCAAGGGCGGCAACTCCGGAGTGCTTTATCTTGCTCAGGAAGTCACCACCAAGAAGGATGGCAAGGATGTGTATGAGCCTATCTACATTTCCGCTCCTGAATATCAGGTGCTCGACAACGAGAACCATCCTGATGCTCAGCTCGGGGTGGATGGCAACAGGAAGTCAGCTTCCCTGTATGACATGATTCCTGCAAAGCCTCAGAATGCTAAACCATACGGCGAGTGGAACCACGGCAAGATTATGGTATACAAGGGTACTGTAATTCACGGCCAGAACGGAGAGAATGTTGTAGAGTACCATCTGTGGACTCCTCAGTGGACAGATATGCTCCAGGCAAGCAAGTTCAGCCAGGAGAAATGGCCTCTTGCCTTCGAACTTCTGAACAACTGCGGTGGTGAGAACCACGAAGGGTACATCGGATTCCAGGATCATGGAGACGATGTATGGTTCAAGAATATCCGCGTTAAGGTTATGGACTGATGACATCCGTTAGAGACTGAAGTCCTGTGGGGACTGATGTCTTGACCGGCATTGAGCTGCTGCCTCGCCATCCGGCAAGGCGGCAGCTTTTCTTTTC
Source organism: uncultured Bacteroidales bacterium (assembly GCA_944325435.1). Classification (GTDB taxonomy): domain Bacteria; phylum Bacteroidota; class Bacteroidia; order Bacteroidales; family UBA932; genus Cryptobacteroides. Next base: position 36,573 of record CALVAC010000019.1, read on the forward strand.
GCTCTCTGTAAAGTTCAGGAAATTTTCCTATTTTTGCACCTCGTTGTCAACCTGAGCGAAGTGAAGGTTCTGTAAACCAAAAACGATATTGAATGGCCCGGAAGGAAAAGAACATAGGGGAAGACAGACAGAAGACAGAAGATCTTGCACAGAGGCATACTTCGGTAACGGAGCCTGCACCTGAGGCCGGATCTCACGATGGGAAAGAGCCCGAGGATGACGAAGAAGTCAACGAGGCTGAGGTCGAGATGTCTTTCTGGGGACACCTTGAGGCTCTGCGCTGGGTGCTCATAAGGGTCGCCGTCGTGCTGGTCATCCTTGTCATAGCGGCATTTATTGCCATGCCTCATGTCTTTGACACGTTCATTCTCGGCCCGACCACTTCCAATTTCTTCCTGTATAGGTTCTTCGCCCATTTCGGAGGGAAGATTCCTTTCCTGCCAGATTTCGGCGACCAGGATTTCTCGGTATCGATTATCAATATCAATGTCGCATCCCAGTTCATGACACACATCAGCACCTCGTTCTGGCTGGCTCTGGTGCTGGTCTTCCCGTACCTCATCTACGAGATATGGAAGTTCATCCGTCCGGCCCTGTTCCCCAAGGAGGTGAGCAGTATGAGGATGGCCTTTGTCATGGGGACCGGGATGTTCTATCTCGGCTGTGCAGTGGGCTACTGCATCGTGTTCCCGTTCACTTTCCGCTTCCTTGTGGAATATCAGATCAGTGCAAGTGACCTTGTTGTCAACCAGATCAACCTCAATTCATATATCGGGATCTTCATTATGATGATTTTCATAATGGGGGTTGTCTTCGAGCTGCCTCTGCTCGCCTGGATCCTGTCCAAACTCGGACTGGTACACAAGGATATGCTCAAGAAGTTCCGCAAATATGCCGTAGTGGTGCTTCTTGTCCTTGCTGCGGTCATCACGCCGACCGGGGATCCGTTTACGCTGTCACTTGTATTCATCCCTCTCTATCTCCTGTATGAGCTTTCCATTGCCCTTGTCGCACAGAGGAAGCCAGACGAGGAAACTGACGACTGACATCGGTCCTCCTTCCGCAATCGCAAGTCCCGTATTGCCTCCTCCGTGTGCACATCCGTTGACTCTGCCACGCCCCGGCGCGCATCCGCTCTCCGGTAAAGCCTGTATAATATCGTGAAGTCTCTATCTGCGGGCGCGGTAGTGTCCACTTTATTGCGGCTTGTGTCGTAGAGGTACATTGCTGGTGTTCAGTGATTTGACACTTGAGAAACAGGCGAAGCAGTCCACTTTTTGCTTTGTATGGCAGGGTTGCCATAGCTGAAATCGTTAAATTTGTGATTACGGTCTTGTCTGTTTCAGGGCCGTAAAACCACATTTTATTAATCAATAACACTAAATTCAACCGTATGAGAAAAATTCTGACTTTAGTGCTGCTGCTGACCGGTTTCACCGCCTTTGCCCAGCAGCACACCGTCAAAGGTACGGTTACCGACCAGAACGGGGACCCTGTCATCGGGATGACAGTCCTTGAACAAGGAACCCGGAACGGTACGGTTACCGATGAGAATGGTGATTATTCCATCTCTGTTTCGAGACCGGATGCAACGCTTGAATTCAATTCTTTGGGGTACAGGACGGTAATAGAAGCTGTCGCCGGGCGCGGGGTAATCAATGTCGAGTCTTCGGAAGAAGCCATAGCGCTGGATGCGGTAGTTGCTATCGGTTATGGTACGGTCAAGAAGGCTGACCTCACGACAGCGGTTTCCACAGTATCTACAGAAGACATCAATCTCCGTCCGGTGACCGAGGCTTCCGGATTTATCCAGGGAAAGGTCGCCGGTGTCCAGGTGCAGCAGACAAGTGGTCTTCCCGGGGGGGGTATGACGGTAAGAATCCGCGGAGCATCTTCCATTGCATCAAGCAATGACCCTCTCTATGTGGTCGATGGTGTCCCTGTCGGGGAAGGCAGCTACGCGATCGCCTACCTCTCTCCTAACGACATCGAGTCCATGTCCATTCTCAAGGACGCATCTTCAGCCGCAATCTACGGTTCCAGGGGGGCCAACGGAGTTGTCCTCATCACCACCAAGCAGGGCAAGGTGAGCAGCGGACCGCAGATCAATTTCAGCGCATATTGCGGTATCTCCAATGTCACCAAGACATACGATGTGCTCAATGTCGAGCAGTACAGGGATCTGATGAATGAAATCAATGTCGGAGTCAATCTGCCGGAAGGACTGAAGGATGAGACAGACTGGTTCGATGAGACATACAGGACCGGGATAAGCCAGAATTACCAGGTGTCCGTGTCCAATGCCAACGACAGGATGAAATACTATCTCGGAGCCGGATATTCGGATGAGCAGGGTATCTTCAGGGTAGCCTACAACAAGAGATACAATGTAAAGGCAAGTTTCGAGTCCGACCTGTTCAAATGGATATCGGTCGGAGCGAATGTGGCATATTCCCATTACAGGAACAACGGTATCATCTCCGGTACGGGTTCCAACAGGGCTGGTGTAGTGCTCTCGGTCATCAATACGCCTACATACGCCAAGGTCTGGGATGAGACAAACCCGGACTGGTACTGGGATGATTTCTACGGTGCCAATCTGACGACACAGGAGGAGAATATGGCAAGGACGGAGAACAACTATTCCGAGACCGACCGTCTGCTTCTGACCGGATATGCGACAATCAAGTTCCATAAGAACCTCAATTTCAAGTCTACAGTGACGATGGACCGTCGCTGGGTACACTCCTTTGAGTTCCTTGATCCTATCCATACTTCATACGGCCGCTCCCAGCACGGTACGGCTTCGGATACGAGAAGCGATGATATGAGGATGGTCTATGACAATATCCTGACATATAACAACACCTGGGGAGGAAAGCATAATTTCGAGGCAATGGGCGGTACTTCCGCGACGACTTCGAAATGGGAGCAGCTTTCCGGTTCGAGGTCATACTTCTCCCCGGACTACGGCAATGCCCTGTGGGGACTCAGCGGAGGGAACAACGGAGGTCTGCGCGGACAGTCCCAGGATTTCGCGGAATGGGCTATCATGTCATATCTTGCCCGTGTCTCATACAATTATGACAGCAAGTATTATGTCACAGTCAACTTCAGGGCGGACGGCTCTTCGAAGCTGGCACCGGGACACAAATGGGGCTATTTCCCATCTGCATCGGCGGCATGGCGTCTTTCCGCAGAACCTTGGCTCAAGGATGTGCCGTGGCTGAGTGACCTCAAGCTCCGTGTCGGCTGGGGACAGTCAGGAAACCAGTCGGGACTCGGAGACTACGCCTGGGTACAGACATACGGCACCAATTACTACAACTGGACAGAGGAACAGTATGCGCAGGCTGTCCCTACCCTTGGCGGCAAGACCAATATCGGCAACAGGGAGCTGACATGGGAGACCACTACGCAGACCAATGTCGGAATCGACTTCGCCGTGCTTGACAATAAGTTGACTTTCACTCTGGATGGATACTACAAGTACACAAAGGACCTTCTCCTGAATGTGCCTATGCCTGACCCTAACCCATCTCTCTTCAGGAACGAGGGTGAGATGTCCAACTGGGGTCTTGAGTTCGCTCTCTCTTCCGTCAATTTCGACCGCAAGGGATTCCGCTGGACGACCGACTTCAATATCTCGATGAACAGGAACAGGCTCGAGAAGCTCGACCTGCAGCAGGTGTACTATTACGCCACCACTTCCGAGGCCCTCAGCGAGAGCGTCATCAGGATGACTCCGGGTCAGCCTCTGTCCATGTTCTGGGGCTACAAGGCTCTGGGGGTGGATCCGGAGACCGGAATGATGATATACGAGGACATTTCCGGGGATGGCAAGATATCGGATGTGGACAAGCAGTATATCGGCAACGCCAATCCTGACTTCATTTTCGGTATGACCAATACCCTCAGCTGGAAAGGCATCAACCTCAGTTTCCTTATTACCGGATCTGTGGGTAACGATATCTATAATGCATCAAAGATAGAAATGGTGGGTATGTACACCGGAGCGAACCAGATAACGGATGTGCTCCGTCGCTGGAGAGTGCCGGGACAGATTACCGATATCCCGAAGGCAGGGGAACTCGACAACCTCAGGGCCTCTACGCGCTGGGTGGAGGATGGGTCTTATCTCAAGATCAAGAACATCACCCTTTCATACGACATTACGCATCCTAAGCTGAAGAAGGCCAACATATCGAGGATACAGCCTTATATCACGCTCGACAACATGATCACTTTCACCAATTATTCCGGCTATGACCCTGAGATGAGCCAGTGGTCAGATGCATATCAGACAGGCATCGACTGGGGGACATATCCGAATATCAGGACAGTGATTTTCGGTGTAAACATTGATTTCTAAAAGACAGGTGAAAATGAAAAAGATATTCAGAATACTCTCGATTGTTTCCGCTCTCTCTCTGTCCGCCTGTGACCTTGACCTGTATCCCGTGACTTCTTACAACGAGGGCAATGTCACAGTGGATGAGAACACAGAATCACAGTATTCTACGCGGGAACATATGCAGGGGCTCAGGGAAGCCCTTTATAACAGCAACGCACGTGATATCCAGGAAAAAGGGTATCTGGATTGGCTTGTGTATAACGAGTGCCGCGCGGACAACGCCTATTGCGGCAGTCTTACCACCGGCGAGATTGTGGCGATAGAGGCCAATGCGCAGGATGGGGCGAACAAGAATGTGGACAGGGACTGGTCCTGGTACCTGTCACAGCTGACGGCTGCGAACCAGATAATCTGCAATATCGACCGGGTCAAGGAGCAGGATCCGACTATGACGGACAAGGAGTATCAGGAATGGAAGTCTGAGGCCCTGTGCTGGAGGTCGTTGATGTTCTATCAGATGTCGCAGATATGGGGAGGAGTGCCTCTCATCACCACTATTCCTCCGGCCATCACGGCAGAGAACATCGAGGAGGTCTATGACGAATACTATCCGGCAAAGGCTCCTATAGAGCAGGTATATGAAAGGATGATAACCGACCTTGAATATGCAGCCGAATATGCTCCTGATGTGGATCCGTCCAACAAGTTTCTGTTCACGAAAGGGTTTGCCAACGGTCTGCTGGCCCGTATCTATGCTGAGAAGACTTGCCGGGACTGGAACAAGGTGGCCCAGTATTGCACTGCAGTCGAAGGTATGGGCTACTCCCTGTGCGAGCATTACGGTGACCTGTGGGCGTTCAACGAAACAGATACTGAGAACCGCAATACTTCAGAGTCCATCTTCGAGGTGCAGTGGCCGCGCAGCAGCGGCAACTGGGTGAACTGGATGCTTTACCGCAATGCCTACGACCCTGACGGCAACTATTCCTGGGCGAAATGGGTCACTCCATCCAGAGACCTGATTGCGGCATACGAGGCAGAGGAGGATACGGAGAGGATGAACGCTACCATAAAGTTCGATGAGTGTACTTGGAGCAGCTACTATCCGGCAGACAACTACGCATTTATGTACAAGGTGCCTACCGGGGCGACAAGCATTATATTGATGCGCCTTGCGGAGATTTATCTTCTCCATGCAGAAGCCCTTACCATGACGGGAAACCTTACAGGCGAGACCGGGGCGGAAGGATATGTCAACAGGGTCCGCACAAGGGCCGGACTTGACCCGCTTCCGGCCAGCGCGACACAGTCCCAGGAGGCGATGCTGGATGCCGTGCTTCACGAGAGGAGACTCGAACTTGCACTTGAAGGCTTCCGCTTCTATGACCTTGTGCGTCATGGCAAGGCCAAGGAGATACATGATGCAATGCCGCTGGAAGACTCTTATTGGCAGACCCGTTATCCGCTGACGGATGAGACTGTCTTGATGCCGATCCCGACTACTGCCCTGGAGGATAACCCGAGACTTGTACAGAATCCAGGATATTGATAATTCGTATGATATGAAAAAGACAATGACAATATTTTCCATAATGGCGTGTGCCTGCATCGCGGCAGGCTGCAATTCTCCGGCGGCAGGAGCCGGAGACGGACAGGATGGCGGAGATGGACAGGTGACTGTAGAGGAAAGCCCGGTTATGGCGTATGTGACGACTGCAAGCAGGTCCAGGCTTTTCAGCAGTGAAGAGCTCGAGTTCTCACGTCCGGCGTCGATGTCTCCGTATATAGTCCGGATAGACCCTTCCACGACCTGGCAGACGGTAGATGGGTTCGGTGCTGCAATTACCGGGGCCACGAGCTACAACCTTATGCAGATGACGCAGGAGGCAAGGACAGCATTTCTCAAGGAGATGTTCGACCCTCGGACGGGAATCGGCTCCAGCCTGATAAGGGTTCCGATAGGCTCCTCCGATTTTCCGGCAAGGGGTTCGGCGGCGGAATATACATGGTGCGACTCCGAGGGGATAGAGAATTTCGCCCCTCACGAGGAGGACCTGACTTATCTGATACCGGTGCTGAAAGAGATATATGCCATCAATCCGGATGTGAAGATTATCGGATCTCCGTGGTCAGCCCCTCTGTGGATGAAAGAATACAGTTCATGGACAAGTGCATCCCTGAAGACTGAATGCTATCAGGACTATGCGCAGTATTTCGTGAAATGGATCCAGTATATGGAGAGCCAGGGATTTGACATCTATGCGATAACCCCTCAGAACGAGCCGCTCAACAGGGGCAATTCCATGTCGATGTATATGGGGTGGCAGCAGCAGAGGGATTTCATAAAGGATGCCCTCGGCCCGGCATTCAAGTCGGCAGGAATCGGCACGAAGATACTGGTCTTCGACCATAACTACAACTATGACAATGTCTCTGACCAGCAGGGATATCCTCTCCATATCTATGGAGATGCCGAGGCATCTCGGTATGTCGCCGGGTCTGCATGGCACAACTACAACGGAAGCGTGACTGAGCTTGACCAGATAGCCGCTGAATATCCGGACAAGGACATCTATTTCACGGAGGCATCCATCGGGGCATGGAACTACACTTTCGAGAATTGTCTTGTGGATGATTTCCAGAGCATTTTCTACGGGGTGCTGTCGCGCGGTGGCAAGGGCGTGACCCTCTGGAACCTCATGCTGGATAATGACGGAGGCCCTTACAGCCCTGCCGACGGCTCCTGCAAGACGTGCTATGGCGCAGTGGAGGTCAACAATTCCACCTGGCAGATTACAGACAGGAAAACCCACTATTACAACATTGCCCATGCGTCCAAGGTCATCCGCCCGGGAGCTGTCCGCATCGGGACTTCCGGATTCACGATGGACAACCTTGACTACCTCGCATTCCTCAATACAGATGGTTCGATAGGAGTCATCATCGTCAACAAGAACAGCGAGGCGCAGAACCTTACTTTCACGACAGATGAATATTCAGTGAACTATGAGGTCCCGGCCAGGTCTCTTGTATCCTTGAAATGGCTGTATGAAGAATAAAAACATAATATCATGAAACATATAATCAAGACTTCAATTGCTCTTCTGGCAGGGATGGCTTTCCTTGCATCCTGCCAGAAGGAGTTTGAATACAGGTTCGCCGACCACGGACCGGATGTGGTCGTGAACAGCTGCAGCGAGACAGCCTATATGGGTTCGGTAATCGAATTTTCAGTCAATATAAGCGATCCGGAGTTTGCGCTTTCCACACTGAAGGCCGAGCTGTATTTCGATGCGGATGTCGTAGGTGAAGTGACTCTCAGGACAAAGGAGCAGGGGACATACGAAGGGGAAGTTCCTGTCCCTATTCTTGCAGGGATACCTGATGGTACGGCCGCTGTGGTGTTTACCGGTACCAATGTCGGACAGGGCAGGACTGTCCTGGAACCGGTGGAGGTTTCTGTTGTCCGTCCTGATTTTGAGTATCTTACCCTCAAGATGGAGAATGGTCAGGAGTACAGGATGGACAGGACCGCGAAATATTCTTATTCCGTGACGCAGTCTTTTCCGCTGAATGCGAATGCCATGATAGAGGCTCCTGCAATCTCTGAAGGCGAGGAGCCGATTGTGTTCGGGTGGAACGGCACCGGAATAGAAGCCGGAGCAGAGGGGAACATCCCGTTTTCCAACGGTGTTGCCGGCGAATATACTGTTTCGTTCAACACATTGACTTTTGAGGGAGAACCGTTTGTCGTCTTGACGGTCAATGATGTGGAGACGACTATGATTGACAACGATACCTACGAGGCTGTGCTTGACCTGACCCAGGGACAGACAGTGACTGTGGATGGGTATGCAGCAGGCTTTGATGACTGGACAATCGACAGGGACTGGTTCGAGACAGTCTCCTCAGGAGAGTACAGGTTCCTTGCCGTGGATGGCAAGTATAAGATAATCATCGAGCTGGACAATAAGTTCTTCAGGGTTGAGGCGATGAAGAGCGATACCGAACTCGCTACCTTGAACTCAGATGGTACCGGTGCGGTATGGCTTATAGGCGATGCCAATGTCGGCAAGCCGACCATGTCGCAGGGAGCAAGCTGGAGTCCGGAGCTCGGCGGACTCTGCCTTGCACAGGTCGAGCCGAAGAAGTACCAGATAACCCTTGTCGCCGGACTCAATATCCCTACGGACAAGGTGGACTTCAAGTTCTTCCATCAGAAGACATGGGTGCAGGGGAATGTCGGCGGAGAGTTCGGCGGAGGCACGATTACTTCGCAGAGCGCGCTCTTTGTTTCAGGAGAAAGTGATGGCAACATCCATGTCGCGGACGGACAGGTACTGCAGCAGGGAGGAGTCTATAAGTTCGTCCTTGACCTTTCGGAGGCCACCTGGACTCCGGCTACGGCCGAGACTCCGGCAGTAATGAGCGGTGCGATTCTCACAGTTCAGCAGGATGGCGTAGAGGAGATTCCTCAGGAGGAGATCTCCATCAACGGGACACAGCTCGAGATGGCGACTCCTGGAATCTACAGTGCCGATATAGACCTGACAAAGGACGGCGCCATAACCCTCACCGGCATCAATAACCTTGCGGAATGGTACATAGACCCTGACTATCTGCGTCTTGAAGGCACTTCGCTCCTATTCAATGCCGTTTCAGGCAGATATGAAGTCACCCTCAACATCAATGACGGATATGCCACCTTTGCCAGGCTGAATGATTCCGGTTCGTATGCGACTTTCTCCGAAGGCGGTCTGTACCTGATGGGTTTCGGTGTCGGGCATCCGTCAGTCGGAGCGGAGATAGGCTGGACTACAGAGATAGCCTATTCTATGGCCCAGGTAGAGCCCGGAGTCTATCAGTTCACGGGAGTCGCCATGCCGGAAATGGACCAGACTGTCGGTGGCCGGTTCCGTATGGACTATATTTCAATGAAATATTTCGGGCAGAAAGGCTGGGGTGACGAGAAAGGCAAGATAAACGGGCAGACCAATACCGTACAGTACACTGACGCGGCCCTGCAGCATTTCAATCCGGATGGAGACAATATAGGATTCGAAACGGCAGAGACAGAAAAGCATCTGGAGCAGGGCGCGACCTACAGGCTTACAATCGATCTGTCCCGTCTTGATGAGAACCTCGAGATAATCGACTTTGTGAAGGTGCAGTAGTATCCTGTATCGGTAAGTATTGAACTGGCCGGAGGTGACAGCCTCCGGCTTTTTATTGTCAAAAATCCGTATCTTTGCATCAACTTACCGCCACATGAAAACAGCCGATAACAAACCTGCCCGGATCTTCCTGTCTCTTCTACTGCTGTTCTTGTTCTGCGCTGTGCCGTCCCTGTCTTCCTGCGGCCGTCAGGATGATACCGAGACCCTGCTTGAAGACCTCGATGCGGCTCTCGGGATGCGCAGGACATACGACAAATATTTCCAGGAAAGGGTATCACTGATGAAACAGATTCTCGACGGACAGGATGATCCCGGACAGAAGTACCCTGTCTACATGAAACTGGCGGATGAATACAGGTCCTATAGCCTTGATTCCACATTGACCTGTCTGCTCCTGTGCAAGGAAATCGCGATGGAGATGGATGACAGCCGCAGGATAGTGGAGTCAGATCTCGCCCTGGCATACGAATATGCCATGACAGGCTATCATACGGAAGCATCCGACCTGCTGGACCAGTATAGGGAATGGACTGTGCCTCAAGGTCTCGAATACGAATATTTCCAAGTGTGCCACGCCCTTTCCGGAGAGATGATGGCCTACACCAACACTGTGGAATCCTACAGGGACAAGATTGCCGCGAGGGACAGGTACCGTCAGCTGCTGCTGTCCATGACCGCGGAAAAGTCATACGAGTGGTATCGGCTCAAGCTGGAGGAATATGAGGAGAAGGATGTCAGGGACAGTATGCTGGTCTGTGCAGCGGAGATGGTCAGGCTGAGCGAGGAGAACACAAGACAGTATGCCTCTGCGGCCTGGTTCTACCAGTACTCTCTCGACTGTGATGACCCTGACAGGATAGAGTGGCTTGTCAGGTCTGCAGTCGCTGATGTGATGAATGCCACCAGGGACTATGCCTCCCTCACCACGCTTGCCCAGATACTCTTCGACAGAGGGGACATCGACAGGGCTTTCCGCTACCTGGCAGATTATTCCTTGAGGGATGCCATCGCGTTCAACGGCAAGCTGCGCCCGTGGCAGGTGGCGAGGATATTCCCGGAGATAGAGAGGGCCTACCAGCAGAAATCGGAACGGCAGCAGAGGATGATGATGGTTATGGTGATAGCGATGTCCGCGCTTGCGGCTGTCCTTGTCCTGCTGCTCCTGTTCATATTCAAGCGTCAGCAGCTGCTCGATGAGACAAGGCTCAAGCTGTCGCGGTCGTATATAAAGATAGAGGACCAGAACCGCGACCTCATCAATGTCAACAAGGAGATTATGGCACTGAACAAAAGTCTCAGGGAAGCGGACAAGGTGAAGCAGGAATATATCGCCCAGTTCCTCAGCATCCTGTCGGAGAACATCAACACCACGCGCCAGTACAAGAACCATGTCCTGAGGTATATCCGCAGGGGAGCTGCGGCTGACCTTGTCTCGGAGATAGAGTCGCTTCCCCCGATTGATGAGGATATCGAGGAGTTCTACAAGATGTTCGACCGGACATTCGTGAACCTCTATCCTGATTTCGTGGACAAGTTCAACGGTCTGCTTCAGGATGGGGCCGGCATATATCCCAAGGCGGATGACATCCTGACCCCCGAGCTCAGGATATTCGCCCTCATCAAGATGGGGATAACTGACTCCAGCAAGATAGCCCTGCTTCTGCATTATTCCGCCAATACTATTTACAACTACAGGGCGAAGGTCAGGAACAAGGCAAGGGACAGCAAGGAGGAGTTCGACAAGGCTGTCAAGTCTCTGTAGCGGATTGTCTGGCAGGCCCCGGTCGTCTATCATATTTTGTTTTTTGATGAAAAAATCCCTACATTTGCGACATCTATGAAAATGTGCGAATTATGTCGGCTAAACTAATTGATTTCACTGCCCTTGCTTTGCTTTCAGGGGGGGTATTGTTCAGTTCCTGCGGAGGTAACAGTTCGGCTTTCATTACCAATCTCAGAAATTTCTCTGATGACAAGGAAATAACGGAGGTGGAGTACGCAAGCCTCAAGGGCTTCCTGCAGAGGACCCCGAAAGGCTTTGATGTAGGCGGAACACATATCTCCACTGAAGCTGACCTTGTCTCATATCTTCACGGCCAGGGGATAACATCCAGCGCCAAGGCCCTTGCGGTCATGCCGGATGTGACATTCGACTTTCTGCAGGTCTATCTGGAGAATTCTGCCAGTATGAAGGGCTATTCCAATGCGGGAAACCCCAATTTCACTGCTCCGGTGATTGCCCTGTTCAATGTCGGGGATCCTGACACTCAGATTGTCACAGGATATGTCGGCGGCTCTTCATCCGGAGAGGCAGCCCTGTCTCCGGTCGAGCGTCCGGAATTCGAGTCCAACCTTGCCAACGGACGTGTCGCTACGGCAGTCAGTTCTCCTATCGACCGGATAATATCCCTGGCGATTGATTCCACGTCTCTGTCATCTGTCTCTTGTATTGTTACGGATGGTATCCTGAGCGGTTCCAACAGCGAGATACAGAAAGACAGGGAGTTCACCATCAAGAATCTTCCGCTTCTGGAGCAGAGGATAAGGGATGCGGTCAAGAAAGCCCACGCCAAAGGCCTTTCTATGATGATATACAGGCTGGAGACTGAGTTTACCGGAACATATTTCGACTACAGGAACACCCATCACAGGCTTTCAGGCGAGGAGCGTCCGTATTATATGATATTCTTCGGCCATCAGACCAACCTTTCCAAGGTGAAGTCCCGTCTTGCCGCAGAGCGTTCATTCGATCCTGAAAACGTGCTCGTGTCATACGAGATGGGTGCATTCACCCCAATGACCAAAGCTCTTCTTCTCAAGATGCCGGGCACGGCTGATGTCACCGTGATTCCGGCCAGGAGCACTGTGCAGATCAAGGGCAATCCTGTGGTGCCTGTGGATTTCAAGGTCAGGCTCGCGATGCAGAGTCTGCCATCATGGTACGATGACGAGGATATCCTCGAGAGATTCCTGAGGTTCTACTATGTCGATGAATCCTATTCCACTGATGTGGACAGGACGGATTTCATACAGAAAATAGATGAGGCGGATGAATCCCTCAGGACGTACGATGTCACCTTCCAGATAGGTAATGATTTTATCTCTTCTTTCTCCGGAAGCAGGGAATGCCATCTCGTGCTCCCCGGATTTGCCGACCCGTGGTATCTCGAGCATTCCACGGAGGATGACACCGATATGGATGATGATGACCTGGAAGACACTTTCGCCTTGAGTTATCTGGTCGGGGGTATTCTGAAGGGGCTTGAGGTCCGTCTCCCTGAAAACGCTATCGACATACGGCTTACTCTCCAGAAACAATAAAAACCATCTTATATGAATTTCATTTATTTCCTTGTGAACGGCCCGTCCCAGAATGAGGTCTACGGGTCCTGGTATATGGACGAGGGCTATGTGCTCGGCCTTGTGCTGTCCATCATTATCGCTGTCCTTGCAGTGGTGCTTTTCTATTATGTGTGGAGCAAGTTCAAGCCTGTGACGGCCCTGCACTGGTTCATAACCATGGGTGTGGCTGCGGTGGCGACCTTCTGTGTCAACTTTTTCATCGCCAAAGGACGCATTGTCAACTACATTTCGTTCAACGCCCTTGACCAGGCGGATCCCACTGCCATCCAGAGGGTCGCTGCAGGTACGCTCGATATGTGGATGTATTCCCTCAATTCCCTTATCCTTGCTGTCATCTTTTATTTCATCTTCTCGGTGATACTGAAAAGGTGGTCCAACAGCTACAACATCCCGTTCGGGGTTTCGAGGAAGAAATAGGGGTGCAGGTCAGAGGAAATTTAATTGACATACAGCAATGACGACATACGTGTTTTTCGTAGGAGGGACCGGGGCGCGTGTCCTGCGGTCTCTCGTGATGTTGCTTGCCTCCGGAGTCGAGATAGGGGCGAACAACAAGATAGTGCCGGTTATCATCGACTATGACATGCAGAACGGCGACCTCAAGGAGGCCAAGGATCTGCTCAACCTCTACAACCGGCTCCACAACACCGCCGCATACACTTCCGGCGAGAGCGGATTCTTCAATGCAGCCATCGAGATGAGGGACTATTCGATGGCGAACATCAAGGGTGATGGAGACAGGGATACGTTCGCAAAATACATAATGTATTCTTTCCTGAAGAATGACAGGGAGCTTGCCCCGACGGCAGCCCTTATCAATGCCCTTTATGACGATTCTCCCCAGGATTCCCCGTCCACTGAGCTTAACCTTGAAATGTCGGTGGGCTTCAAGGGCAACCCCAACATCGGAAGCGTCATTTTCAATGACTATTTCAATGACAGGAGCTACGGGTATCAGGATTTCGTCTCAGAGTTCGGGGACGGAAGCAGGGCCTTCATAGTTGGCTCTATTTTCGGCGGTACCGGGTCTTCCGGTCTGCCTCAGCTCGTCAAGAAGTTCCGTCAGGAGGGAGAGGCCGGCTCCGGCAACAGCACTGCCTTGCAGCATGCGCCCGTAGGGGCCTGCGTAGTCCTTCCTTATTTCAATGTGAACAAGGATGCCCGGAGTGCAATCAGTTCGGATACATTCAATTCCAAGGCGAAGGCTGCCCTGACCTACTATGCGGCCGAGATCAATTCGAAGCTGAATGAAATCTACTATATAGGTTGCACGGGAGCCGGCCAGCCGTATGCCAACCATGAGGGCGGAGAGGCGCAGAAGAACTATGCCCATCTTGTGGAGGTGCTTTCTGCGATGAGCATAATCGAATTTATCAGAAGGGATGACAGGGATATCCCAAACAAAGACCTCACCGGAACTCCGGAGTGCTATGAATACCGGGTGCAGCACGGCCTTCTGAACAAGAACGGCAGGGATGAGCTGAAGCCCGTGTCATATCTCGACATCCTCGGGCTGAAGAACGATGACGAAAAATCGATTTATCACCGCTATGTCCGCCATCTCAATGCGTTCGCCTATTTCGTCAAATACTGCCTTGACTTCACTTTCTCCGGCAAGGATTCGGGAATGTTCGGCCAGAGCTATTACAAGTCTCTCGGCAAATACATCACCGGAGGCCAGTTCGGTCCGGAACTGAAAGACTTCGAGGAAAGGTTCGTAAGATGGACTAAGGAACTCGGGGACAATTCCCAGCTGAGGTTCGACCCTTACGATTTCAGCCAGGAGCTGGACTATCTTGTCCACAGGGATGAGAACAAGGCGAAGGCCAAGGATATAAAGGACACTATCCGACTTGCCCTTGCCAACGGCAGCAAGGAATACAAAAGCGAGCCGGACAGCGCAGGCAAGATATTTCTCCATATAGGTTCCCAAGCAGGCATAGAGGCTGCTGACAGATAAACAGACAGAGTTATGGCATATATATTCAGAATACATAAAGGTCCTGAGGCTGGCGGCGAGGGCTGGCAGCCGAAAGGGGAAATCATAGTGGGCAAGGAAGGTGTCGGTGTCTCCAGTATCCTCGATTCCATGGACTATCTGCCGGCTTCCGGCAAGGTAGGGACATCTATCCCTACTCCTCTGGCAAGGATATATCTTTTCAGGACTGCATTTCTCGCAAAGGAGAGCAAGGACAACGGGGTCTACGGCGAGCTTGTCTCGGACTGTCTGGACCTGCTCCAGTTCCTGTTCGAGAAAGGGGAGGACCCTGCCTTGAAAGTGTATGTGTGGGATGCCGCGAAGAGTATCTCGGATCTGAAGAATGCGGGATATCCCGCCCTCACCCTTCTCGGGGATTCCCTGAAGATGGCTCTCGACTCGGACAGCGATACTTTTTCCCGTTCCGGTCTGATAATCTATCTGATTGAATATGACGGGGTCCTGCTCGGAGGGACATCTCCGTTCTCACTCGTGTTCACATCTCCTAACCTGCGCAGGGTTCTGCGTGAAAAAAGAGCGAAGGGGGAGGCCGGGTCTTTCTCTTCCAACAAGAGGGTGGAGTTCTTCAACCTGCCGCGCTCACTGAAGGAGAGGCCTGTCGAATTCAGGGAATATCTCCTGTCGATGACCAAGAAGTTCAACAGGGAATTCATCGCAGCCGGTCCGCTGAGACCGTTCACTGACTATGTCGAGCGTCAGACCTCTGACCTCAAGGATGTCACTGCTGATATCTTTGATGAAAGGTATAAGAATATCAATTGCATGGAAGCAGGGAGCACAAAGACTATATCTGTGCTGACCCCTGCCATGACACCTCTCTGCTACAATGCGGTCCTTCCTGAAATGAAGGAAAGCCATTTCCTTATGAAGCCGACATGCCAGGCGTACAAGGAATTCATGAAGAACACCCCGCTCGTGCTGCCGACATCTTTCAGCGAGTCAGGGTGGATATATGTGGATGAGCCGTGGGATGTGAGGACGGAGATACTGGACAGGTGCTGCAAAGGCAGGATATCGGAGAGGAGGCTTCCGAAGAACGGCAGCACGAACGCCGAATTCACCAACATGCAGTATCCGTGGGTGTCCAACTGCGACTTCTTCACAGACAGGCTCATCGACCTTACCTACGATGTCAATGTCAGCCATTTCTTCAACAATGCCAACACTCCGCGCTTCCTGCTCCCTATAAGGAAGGAATATTTCTGGTTCTTCACAGTCGATGATCTCAGGAAGAACCTGAAGATGACCGTGGATGCGGAGAAGATAGAGGGGACGGAGAATGTCCGTCTGCACAGTGTCAAGGTGGACCTGACCATCCCTCTCGATTCTGCAAGGGGAAAGATTACCTTGAGCAGGACATATACTGACAACCAGAACGATTCCTATACAATCCGTACGCGCAGGAGGGGATTCGGTCTGGGAATCTTCCCGTTCTACCGGCTGGATGAGAAGAATACCGGTCTGAAGAACGAATACAGTGTCTATATGTTCGATGCCGGGGACAGGGAGAGTGCAATCGACCTGCATTTCTATTCTGCAGACAGGCAGTCCGCTCCTCTGACATCCACAGGAAAACTCCGCTCCCAGACGCCTGCAGGCCTGTCCAAGGTGTATAACCTCCGTTCAAGGACGGCATCCAACGCATTCGATTTCATCGAGGTCGAGGTGGCCGATGATGCCGGCAACGGGGTCGATACCGGACTTGTGGTGCCGCTATGGCCTGAGCAGCAGAGTCTTGACATCGAGGGTTACAACACCATATTCTCCATCGATTTCGGGACGTCCAATACCCATATCGCATACTGGGACCCTAAGGAGAACAAGGTCAAGCCGTTCGAGATAGATATCGATGAACAGCAGATGGTCCTCCTCAACGCCCCATACATCAAGGACAATGTCACCGATTTCCGGCGCAGGGAGAGTTTTGGCCGTGCCGCTGATTTCACGGACTTCCTGAGGGAGTTCGTCCCTTCCGTGATAGGGCCTGACAGCAGGATAAAGAAGATAAGCTATCCGGTCAAGACCGCAACCCTCGAATCCAACAGGTTCAGCAAGGGCAAGAGCCTGTTCGAGAATGTCAATATCGGTTTCGATATAGACAGCGAGCAGGTGAAGGTGCCGCTCCAGAGTTTTATCTACAACACCAATCTCAAATGGGCTCTCCAGTATGACCGGTCCAATGCCCAGGCCAAGGGCAGGGTGGAGGCCTATTGCGAGCAGACCCTGTGGATGCTCAAGAATCTGATAGTCATAAAGGGTTTCTACTGCAGGAATATCAAGATTCTGTATTTCTATCCGGAAAGCATGATGCAGGCGGACAAGGATATGTTCGATGAGGCATGGGCACAGGCTGCAAAGGACATATTCGACAGCTGCGGTTTCGGCGTAGATCTCAAGCCTGCGGAACTCGAGTCTGTCGCACCTTACTATTCCCTTCTCAAGAGGGATGAAGCCCTGTATTCCTACAATTCCGTGAATATCGACATCGGAGGAGGTACTACGGACATCTTCCTGTTCGACAAGAAATACGAGGATTCCGACAGCCGCTATTTCGGTTATGAGGCTTCCATCCAGTTTGCCGGGAACGACATCTGGGGCAAGACCTATCCATCCGGAGACAAGAACGGTTTCGTAGAGTATATGAAACACGAGATACAGAACCCGAACAACGGTATTTCCGAAGACCTGCTCAGGGCGTATGACAATTTCGGCAGGAAAGACAATCCGGAAGACATGTCCAGCTTCTTCTTCAAGCATACAGGGTACGGGTTCGGGGACAGGATACGCAACAGCGGCAAACTGAAATATGTCCTTCTGCTGCACTATGCATCCATCCTGTGGTATCTGTCCGACATGATAAAGTATGTCCGGGCGACAGTGCCGTCAGGTCTGGACATGCCGAGCCGTGTGACATTCACAGGAAAGGGCAGCGAATACCTGAAGATAATCTCGCCTAAGGATGATATGATCACCAAAGTCACCTTCGCTCTCCTGCTCGCATACGGGTTCACCAGAGAAGATTTCAAGGATGGCTTCAAGGTGTCTTATCCGGACAATCCGAAAGGCCTTACCTCGGAGGGAGGTGTCTATAAGCTGACAGCCGACAGGGCCATCAAGGTCAATTTCGTTGCCCAGGAGGATGCGGCTTTCGGAGTTACGGACAGTGCGGGCAACAGGGACATGACCAAATATACCAATGTCGGGAAGCATCTTTTCGGGTTCGATACCGATGAAACCGGAGACTGCAGAATCAATGATATCAAGAAATACAAGGATGCGGTCATGAAGCATTTCAATGACTTCATCGATGGCATCTTCTCCAATGATATCCTTGCATCCCTTCTCCGGCAGCTCAACATCGTGCTTTCGGATGACGACAGGGCAAAAACCATTGAGCTGGCATCCAAGAGTTTCGACATACAGTCGGAGCGTTATATAAGGGAATATTCGACCCAGGGAGAGCGTCTTGAAGGCACGATCTTCTTCCTTGCGCTGAAGAACACGCTCATAGACCTGTCGCTGTATTATTCAGATCAGATAATCAAAAACAGATAACCATGGAAACAACATCCCAATTTGCAGCAAATACTGAAATTCTCCTTATACTTGCTCTGATAGCCATCGTGCTCTCTGTGATAGCTGTCGGGCTGTCTTTCTACACCATAATTTCTGCCGGCAGGCAGAAGAAATCCCATTCCAGACCATCTTCCACGGCCCAGGAGGCGAAAGAACTGGCGGAGAAGCTGGATTCTGATTTCGAGAGCCGGTGCAAAAGGATAGCACGCGAGGTTCTGGACGAGGACAGACTGGCGCAGCAGAAGGCAGCCCAGGCTGCCGCCGAACGCGCTGCTGCAGAGAAAGCTGCCGAGCCTGCCGTGCAGCCGGAACCGGAGAAACCATCATTCGTGACTGAGCATCTCTATGGAGAGTACGATGAGCAGGACAGAGGTTTTTCCGTACAGGACATCACTTCAACCAAGGTGGCGAGATCCCAGGTTGAAATTGATACGCTCTCGCCTGACCGTGCCGAGTTCTCGATTATTCCTGACATAGATTCTTCCCTTGTCCCAGGCATCAAGGACTGCTGTGAGATGACGAAAGGAGAATGGACTGACTACAGGACGATAAGGACAGTGGCGAAAGGCCGGCTGGAACTGAAAGGAGACAAATGGAACATTGTCGAAAAGGCGAAGATTGTCCTTGAATAATCTATCATAAAATCAAGATAAATGGAAGACATATTATACAATGGCAGGAAACTTCCGGATGCCCTGTGCGTGATGATACGCAGGCTGTCCCTCCGGAATGTCGGGATGTATGATGGAGTGCGCCATTTTTTCCTGACCCCGAGACTCGACCCTACCGATGCCGCCCTTGTGCAGATACGCAAGGAATATGAAAGTATAGACTGGCTGGAGCCGAGAGACTTCAACGATGTGGTCAACCTTGTCCTGAACCAGACCACAGTCAAGCCTCTGGAACTCGCTCCGCAGGCGGTCTCTGTGGGTGGCAAGGATGGCATACCGCGACTCCAGCACCTCATATTCAGGGAGGAGTCCGGGGCGGAGACCCAGTTGATTTATCTCGGACAGCGGGAGTTCTATGTCCTTTCGACCAACAGGGGGACCATCCTGCAGGGCGATATCCTCTATGCGAACACCCTTCCTTTCAATGTCGGGGAGGCCGAGGAGTTTTCCATTGTCCGCGACAACAAGGCTTTTGTCCCTGATTCCATCCATTACGAGGGTTTCGAACTGCATAAGGATTACGAGGTGTCGTTCAGGTTCGAAAGGACACAGTCCATTATCCTGGAGGAATCTCCAGCATTGTATGATATAATAGATGAGGATGAGCGCTTCGGCGGGCAGATTGTCCGGGCGGAAGGCGCTGTCAAGGCGAAATTCCTGTCTGTGCTGAAGAAAGTCAGGGAAAGCGTGGCTTCCCTCGACCCGGATGTTCCTCTTCCCGACAGGGCGCAGTATCCGGGATATGATGAGCTGCTGGCGTTCTCCAAGCAGAAAGGTATCGGCAGCTATCTTCTCAACCTGCTGATTTCCACAATGGAGAAAAGGGTTGAGTATAAATATGCCTTTGTGCAGGATGACTGGCACGTGGCGATGTCTCCGGATATGGTAAGGAAACGGGAGGGGGAGGAATACCAGAAAAAAGAGGCAGATTACCGCAAGTTGGGAGGAATCCTTGTAGATGAGCTGAAGAAGATCCGGACACGCAGGGTCGGACTGTTCTTCAAGGCTCCGGGCCGGGTGGAGAATATCGATTTCGTGACAGGTATCATCAATGAGATGGAGGCTTTGGCTGACGAGGGTGTAGGAGTGAAAGGCCAGGCCCAGGCTCGTCTCGATGAGGCTATAGACAATTCCCGTCCGGCTCCCCGGGAGAATCTTTTCACTGCCCTGAAGCTTGCGGCCGCCGTGATAGTAATTGTGGTCGTGGCTGTCCTGTGGGTCAGGACAGCGGATGGTGTCGAGAAATACAATATCGATGCTGCTGTCGGGACACAGCTCCTGTCCGAGGGAAAATACGATGAGGCCCGGGAGGCATACGGTGCTGCATACAATGCCTACAAGCCGAGAATCACAGTGCTGTTCGTCGCCCCGAAGCACAAACGCTTCATCAAGAGTCTTGAGAGCCAGATTGACACTGATGTGGCGGAAGGCATCGAGCAGATAAAGGCTTTCAGGGCGGCCAACAGGGGCAGGTTCGACAAGACTTCGGAAGCCCTTCTGTTCCGTCTGCTCCAGCTCAGGCCGGAGAATGAAGAGCTGATGTCTCTCAAGGAGGAGTGGCTGCAACAATAGCTTCTCCCTGTCATTCTGAGCGATAGCGAAGAATCTGTTAATGAAACATTAAATGATTATCCGCAAAATACCCCTTATATAACTAGACCGTAAAAGTTCGGTCCGGTAAATCCCTCCCACGCCTGCGGCGTGGGCCCCTCCCGTTCACGAGGCCACGGGCGGCCACGCCGTCCGAACTTTTACGGTCTGTTATTTTGTTTAGGGGTAATGAATGCGGATAGACATAAAACATTATATCAATGAAAAAATTATTGTCCATACTCCTTGTCCTTTTCCCGCTTATGATGTGGGGGCAGGACTACGAATCTAAAGGAGACAGTGCATATAGGGCCGGGGACTACGAGGAGGCGGAAGTGCAGTACAATGCCGCCCTGGCTTTGCTGAAGGCACAGAAAGTCGATGAGAACTCTCCGGAATACCTGCTTCTGGAAAGGAAACTGACCCGAGCCAGGACCTGCCTTCCTCTTATGCAGGAGGCCAGGACTCTGATGGCTGCAGCGAAATCCAATCCGACAGAGGAGGCCTTCGAGAAAGCCAAGAAGGCTTATCAGGCCATTCTCCGGAAAAACAGCGAGGACCGTTCCGCCCGTCAGCAGATCCTTGCCTGTGATGCAGGGATAAACACTCTCCTGCGCAACAGGGAGGATGAGGCCCTGTGGGCCAAGGTCCAGGAGATGATGAGCAAGAGTGCATACGAGACCTATCTTGCCGAGTTCCCGGACGGCCTGCATTCATCTGAGGCGAAAAGCAGTCTGATGAAGATAGAGGATGATCAGCTCTGGTTCCATGCGAGGTCGGAGAATACAGTGGATGCATACAACAGATACATTGCGCAGTCGAAGACTTCCGACCATCTTTCGGAAGCCCGTTACGCCATCTGTGTCATCCACGATGACCAGGTATGGGAGACTCTCAAGGATGGACAGGATGAGCAGGGGTTGAAGGCATATATCAGCGACACATCCAATGTCTGCAAGCAGTATCTTGACAAGGCGAATGCCTATCTGACAGTGATAAGGACGAAGCGTTACGCGATGGCTGATGATGCGGATGCCCGTCAGATTGTGGCAGACCTTTCCAAGGCGCAGGAGTCTGTGGTCTTCGATGCGGAGACCAAGAGGATTCTTGAGGAGAAGAAGGCAGTCGTGGATTATGAGGATTTCGTGGAGAACCCTACCATCGAGGCAGGAGAGCGTTATCTCGAGAGATATCCTGCCAGTGTGAGCATATACAGGGACAGGGTTTCGGACAAGGTCGCCCAGCTCTATGCTGACAGTTTCACCATGACTTCGACTTCTGTTGACAAGGACAAGGCCATGGGTTATGCCGTAAGCCGCAATGTCAGGGACTATGTCGAGGACAGCTTCGCTTCCATCAGCAAGAAGCGGCGCGCCACAAAGCGCAGGAATGCGTGGGACGAGCGTTTCCAGATAGGTATAGGTGTGGATGGCGAATTCAACAGGAACTTCGTGTGGGGCCCGAGGCTCGAGTTCAAGCTCGGCTCTGCGGATGATGTGTTCAATTTCAGCTTCGGAGCTAAATACTATATGTGGAACCAGGGCGCACCGTCCAACGAGGATGGAAAGGATACATACAGGCCGAAGCTCGGAGTGGACCAGATTCCTCTGTTCGCGGTCATCAAGTTTAATCTTGTGAACCTCGGCAGTTCCAATGTCTGCAAACTCTATCTTGCGGCCGAAGGTTCATACAACATCAATATGAATTCCCGGTTCAAGGCTCCGGACCTGTCGGGATATTGGGCTTCCACAGAGGAAACCGGCTATTATCCCGGTCTGTGGAAAGGAGAGAATGTGGCAGATCCGGCCATTGTCTTCAAGAACAACATCACTGCCGGTGCGAGGATAGGTTTCAACTGGAGGAAGTTCGACCTCGGGATCTACGGCAAGTATGATGTGACCCCGATGTTTGACACGGAATACCTTTCCACCGCTCCCGGCTATGCATGGGATGTCATTTCTCCTGCGGCTAATGCCCGCTTCCGGTTCGGTGTCAGCCTCATCTATTACATGATATTGTAGAATGATTATCCGTAAGAATACTCTTGTATAACTAGACCGAAAAAGTTCGGTCCGGTAAATCCCTCCCACGCGAGCGGCTGCTCACTTTCGAATGTCCACCGGACATTCTCATGAACCGTTCGCGACCTCCCCGTTCACGAGGCCACGGGCGGCCACGCCGTCCGAACTTTTTCGATCTGTTGTTTTTTAGAGGTAATAATGCGGATAGACATTTATTGTAATTGTCGTATGAGAAGAATTTTGACTGCCATCCTGTTGTTCCTTCCTCTACTGCTGCGGGGACAGGACTATGAGACTCAAGGGGACAACCTGTATGCTGCCGGGAACTATGAAGAGGCCGAACTGCAGTACAAAGCAGCCAAGGCATGGATGGATTCCAGGAAAATCGATGAAAACTCTCCGGAATATCTTTCTCTTGAGAAGAAGATAGTCCGGACAGGCAGGCTTAAGGCATTGAAAGCGGAGGCGGATGCGCTGTACTCCACGGCGGTTTCACAACAGTCGCGGGCATCTTACAGCCAGGCTGCCGAAGCCTGTTCGAGGATTCTGGAGGTCAATCCGGATGACCGGTCTGCCCAATCCAGGCGGGAACAGTGCATGAGGTGGATATCGCAGCAGGAGCGGATTGCCGAGCAGCAGAGGCTGCAGAGGGAGGCGGAAGCCCGTAATAAGGCGTTGGTATCGCTTCTGAAAGAGGGTACGGTGACAGATATGCTGGCTGCAATCGACCGTCATATCGCAGCCATTCCTGAGAAGTATGCGGAGGAACGCGCCTTTGCCGAGGCACTTAAACATTATATTTCGGACGGCTTCGGGACAGTGTCGGAAGACAGCATCGCCATCTACAACCGGATGGGCGACCTGTTCCTGGAGGCCGGGAAACCGCAGATAGCCCGGGATCTCTATGACTGTTCCGCATCCCTTGCCGACCCGGAGGGCCTCTACAAAAAGGCGATGACAGCCAAATCGAAGACCCGGCAGGACATATTCTATCTTCTGCTTGCCTCAAAGGTTGGGTATCAGCCGGCAGCAGATTCTCTGAAAGATTATGCTGTCTCTGCAGGCGGTATGGCAGCATCCAGATTTGCGATAGGCATCGATGACGCATATTCCGTAATCTCTACATACAGGACAGATCCGGAAGCCGCCCTGTATCTCTATGCTCTTCTGAAAAGAGAGGAGAATACGGCCGGTACTACCAACGAGACAGGTTTCAGTCATTGCAATATCGACATCACAGAGACTCTGCGGAACATTTCTCCGGAACAGCTGGAGTCTTGGATCAGTAAATATGTATCGGCAGAGAAAGGTGACTGGCTCAGCTGGTTCTATTCCGTCGGCCTGAACTATGCAAGGCACGGGGAAGACAGCCTTGCCGTCAAGCTGATAACTTTTGCTGCACAGGGAGGCAACACTACAGCTTCTCAATGGCTGGAGAAGAGGAATGCCGAAAAGGTTTCCGCTAATGCGAATCAGGAGCAATCTTCAGCGGAAAGAGTGCCGGTATATGATTTTTCTCGCGTTTTCAAGCAGATAGATGAGGTCCGCAAGTTGAAGACTTCTGCGTGGGATGGCTCTATCACCGATTATCGGGCTCAACTTAACAGGGCAAGACAAAATAATGTCGAAGAATGTATCAGGTATATAAAGGGAGATAAATCTTTTGATGTATTTGATGCATACTGCGGCTTCTATCATATCGGGTTTGACAACAATGTTATATTGCATGAAAATCTGATACTTAGGACAATGTACTACAGGGGAAGCAACCATAAATTCGCGTTTGAGCAGTTGCAGAAACTTATCAAGAATTCTTCAAAGGTCTGGGATGCTGATGTGGTCCGTGAGTGCATTGAGATGTGCGAGGGGAATACGGATAAAAAGAAAGGTGTGAAACTTCTTCAAAAGCTCGATACGGCGGAAGGCATCTATGACAGGAGGATTATCTCTCAGTTCAGGAAACTTCTTCTGGAGCAGGCAACGGCATCGTACAGCGATGAAAAAACGTCCGAGGGCAGGATTTTCTACAATGACAAGGCGGATGGGCAGATATACAGCATTTTCGATTATCAGGGCAAGGTCAAGGATACGAAACCGATAACCGCCCCTCCTTCCGTGAAAGGCGTTATGGGGTCGTTCAGCTACAGGTCTAAATCTGCACCGGCAGTTTCCCGTTCTTCTTCTGCGGCCGGTTCTTCTGTGTCTTCAAGGTCTTCCTCCTTATCCGGACAGACCGTTTCCCGTTCTTCTTCACCGGCCGGTGGAGAATCCGGAACTGCTTCAGCCAAAGCCGAAACAGTACAGCTCTCGGAAACGGACCGGTTGATTGTGGATTATTATAAGTCAAAGGCAGGGACGAAGTTCAGCCAGACCTGCTACCGCAGCGGAGGCGGAGTCGATACCGGATTCCCAATAGAATATACTCTCGAATATGAAGGGAACGGCGTATTCCTTCTTACCTTTACGCAGCGGTACAACACCTACAAGGTAAAGGGGCAGATCAGCGACGGACGGCTTGTCTTCAAGACTTTCCCTGCCGGACTCAGGGCTCTGTCCGTGGCATTCCGCAAGGATAAGAAAACCGGTAAATACTGGATATCCGGATCCTACGAAAAAGGAGGCCATTTCCCTGTCCGCTTCTGACATTCCTTGTGCCAGGACGGCTGGAGATTTGTCATTGTCGATTATATTGTGTTAATTTACAAGAGTTTTTAAAGGATAACCGGATTATGAAAGATATGAATGCCTTGAAGATGATTGTCGTGGCCTTTGCAATTGCCGCCCTGGCATCCTGTGCGACCACAACGCAAAAGATCAATGACCTGGTCGATGACACCGTCAGGAATTCCGAGAACCTTACCGAAGAGGAATGGGCAGAGAGGGACGGCAGGCTTGAGGAACTGCTCAGGCAGTATGAAGCCAATCCGGATGCTTTCACGGAGGAGGAGAGGCAGTCCATCGACTATGCCCTCGGACAGTATTACGGGGCACAGGTGAAACAGGGGCTGCAGGATGCCAGGCGAGGTATCCAGGATTTCCTTGACCAGCTGCCCGGATTTATCGATGGCTTCATTGATGGCACCGGCCTGGACACCCCGACCGACTCCCTCTGATCCGCCTGACCTGTCTGCCGCTTCCCGGTATCTTTTAATGGGAATGTACAATCCGTTCAGCCTGCTCAATACATTCAAAAAAAGAGAATTCAACGAATACTGGTTTGAGACGGGGACTCCGACTTTCCTTGTGAAAATAATGCAGCGCACCTCATACGACATCACCCATTTAACGGATGAGGAGGTGGACTCATCGCTCCTGAGCACCGTGAACACCGTATTCGAGAACCCCATCCCGTTGCTGTATCAGAGCGGTTATCTCACCATTACCGGCTATGACCCTGAATTCGCCCTTTACAGGCTCGGGTTCCCGAACCGGGAAGTCAAGAGGGCATTCATGAAAATGCTCCTCAACTGTTCTGCCTCTATGCCGATGGATATTGCTTCCAGATGGAAAAACTCCCCGGAAGTATAGGCTGACGGGGAATTGTCTCGCCACACCTTTGACAATATGGTGATAATGTTACCCGGATTGTAAAATAAACACACAAAAACATATCCTTAAAAAAGAAAAACAGTAAAAAAGAGAAAAATCTTTCCTCAATTCGTATAAACCTGTCCCTTGCGTCTTGACCAATATAATCTGTCCCGATATCCTGACTTTGACAATGCGTCACCCTACCCGAGTAAGTCTTGTTCAAGGGCTTCCAACAATGGCTTGATGGCTTCCT
>CALVAC010000020.1 GCA_944325435.1 uncultured Bacteroidales bacterium
GGGAATGCCGAGTTCATTGAAAATCCTCCCGGCGAGTTTTCTTGCCATAGTGGCGCATTCTTCGAGTGTTACGCCTTTCACAGGGACAAGCGGCAGGACATCTGTCGCTCCGGAACGCGGATGCGTACCGTGCTGGATACGCATATCGATGAGTTCTGCAGCTTTGCGTACACCATTGAATGCCGCCTCTACTACAGATTCAGGGGTGCCGGCGAAAGTGATGACTGTCCTGTTGGCGGCCTCTCCCCGGTCGATATGCAATATCTTTACTCCATCATCTTTCATAACGGGATCTTTTCTCCCGTTTCCGGATGACTTGCCCTGAGCAGCTTTGGAAATAGCAGTGGCGATAGCCTCTATGACTTTCGGGTCGCGTCCTTCGCTGAAGTTCGGCACACATTCAATTATCCTTTCCATACGGGTCTTTATTGAGCAGGGTATAAATCTGGCACTTGTCTGATACTTTGTCATTAAATCGGCGGATATACAGAAAAAGGGGCATGACCCTGCAGTCAGCCCCTCCTATAATCCCGATACCTGTAGACTAGAACCTGTCTTCAGATGATACTGTCAGTTTCTTGCGTCCGTGACGGCGGCGTGAGGCGAGAACCCTGCGTCCGTTCGGAGTGGACATACGCTCACGGAATCCGTGTTTGTTGCGACGCTTCCTCTGTGATGGTTGGAATGTTCTTTTCATATTCTGTATCTTTTATATTATAATCGTATGGAGTTTTGGGAGTGCAAAGGTAGTGTTTTT
Organism: uncultured Bacteroidales bacterium; assembly: GCA_944325435.1. Lineage (GTDB taxonomy): Bacteria > Bacteroidota > Bacteroidia > Bacteroidales > UBA932 > Cryptobacteroides. The sequence continues at coordinate 758 of CALVAC010000020.1, forward strand.
CACTTTAATTGCAAATATTTTCACTGAAAATCACTTTTCTGGCCATATAGTCTCTGCTACTCTGTCTCCCTGTAATATGAAATGGAGTATTCAATGATGTAGTCGTATGCCGGTTCCCTGTTTGTCTCTATGCTTGACAGCACTTTCTCCGTGTAGTCAGAGTATAGTCTTTCACCGCCATTTTCAGTGTAGTTGTCGTAGTTTGTGATGGTCCTGTAGACAGTATATTCTGTGTATACTGTATAGACAGGAACTTTCCCTGTTATGCCTGTAAGGCGGCCATCGGTGATATTGAATATGGTATCAGTCTTATCCCGGTCGATGTCCTGTGAAGATGAAGTGTATGTGTATTCTCCGTCCTCAGGTATGGGTTCTCGTGCAGCTCCGGGGCTTCCCAGGTCGAACAAAGGGACATAGCCGGCATAATTCTGGCTGCGGATACCGAAGAGACCGGTGAGTCCTGGAATCATGAACATATCAATGCCGTATCCTCCGGTCAGGAGCCAGTTCAGGTCTATATTGACCGTATTCTCGTATCCCGAATATTTGTAGCTGCAGTCCTCATCCCCTGAACTTCCTGTCAGGTTGCCGTCTGTCCAGGAGAATTCCCTGTCAATATACGGGTCGTCTGAACCCGTTCTCAGCAGATGCCATGAACTGTCGTATTCAAGAGTGATATATTCCCTGGTGTCAGAGTTTCTGTTGATGCTGACCCTTTCTGCTACACCATCCCCGTTGTCATCGTGTATGGTCATTGCCGGTGTTTCGGCACCATTGTCATTGAATATGTCCACTCTTGTGGCATTCCAGTCGAATATGTATTCAACCGTGTAGTCAACTCCGTTTCCGCTGTCGTCGTGCAGTTCAGTTATCTTGCTGATATTTCCTGTGTTGTCATATTCGAATGTCAGTGTTGTCGATGACTCTGAAGGCATACATTCTCTGATGTGAATCCTGCTGACCAGTCCGGAGGCCGCATTTCCCGTGTTGCCTCCATCTCCAGGATTTTCCCCGCTCCCTGCCCCTGGAACTTCTGGATTCAGGTCGTCTTTTCCGTCTTCGGGAAAACAGGATGTCGCGGCTGCAATTGTCAATGCCGATGCCAAGACCGGCAGCAGAAGATCTTTGATTTTCATACAAGGTAAATTTAAATGTTATATCCTGCGGTCAATGGAAATGACGAATTTCCCGGCAAAATACGGGTCTGCCATCCACGAGTCGACATGCCATGTATGGATTGAATCTCCCGGGATCCTGAATTTACACATTACTGTCGAGAGTTCTTCTATGATATCACCGCCTTTGAGGTAGAGTATGCCCCTGCGGTATTTGCCGCGGACCCAGGGAAGGAATCTGTCGAGGGATGTGACGGCCCTGGAGACTATGTAGTCGAATTTCCCGTCAATGTCTTCCGCACGGGCGTTGATGACAGTGACATTTGTCAGCCCGATGGCTTCGGCTACGGCTTCAGCCACCCTTGTCTTTTTTCCGATTGAGTCACACAGGGTGAATCTGGCACCGGGAAACAGTATTGCGAGGGGGATGCCGGGGAAACCTCCGCCTGTGCCGAGGTCCAGGATGCTGAGAGGTGTGGCTGGAGTTCCGGAGATGGCGGCCAGAAAGTCATTGTGCAGGAATGATTTCATATATCCGGCTATCGCAAGGGAATGCAGGACATGGTGCAGGTAAAGTGCGTCGATGTCTTTGCGTGATATGACATTGATCTTGCTGTTCCAGTCTCTGTACAGCCCTTCCAGCATCCGGTACTGTTCTTCCTGCCCTGCAGTCAGAGGGCCGAGGAGATTTCCGGCGGTATGTATGAATTCTGTGCAGTCCATTTGTCTTTGTTTGGCGGATTTTTCGCTTTGCCCGGGATGACAAAAGCACCAGGAGGTGCAAAACCGTTATGGTAACGGTCAGAGCAGTTCATCCGAGACTTCCATCATTTTCATGAGCTGGGCTTTCGCCCTCCTTATCCTTGTCTTGACGGTGTTTATAGGGATTTCCAGCTCGTCAGCGATCTCCTTGTATCCGAAATTGTCGATAAGGTTCATTTTTGCCACTATCCTGTAGTCATCTTTGAGCTTGTCTATGTTGGCTATCCATTTGTCGTATTCCTGCTGGTTGATTATTTCGTCCTCAGGGTTGTGCATTGTCGCAGGTATCTCGTTCATCTCGGCAAGCTGTTCGCTGATGGAAGTGGTGGGGAGGTTGCTTTTTTCCCTGTCCTTGCGTCCGATATGGTCGAAAGCCGTGTTCCTGGCAATCCTGTACAGCCAAGTGGAGAACCTGTATGCGGGATTGTAGGTCCCGATCTGGCTGAAGGCTTTCTGGAAACTTTCCAGACAGATGTCTTCTATGTCCTCCTGCTGGGATATGTACCGGGCGATGTGGGCTCTGACTCCCTTGTCATATCGCGTGTAAAGCACGATATATGCTGCCTGGTTCTGTTCCAGGGCAAGGGACACCAGTTCCTCATCGGTCAGATTAGTGAGCTTCGAGCCAGTTTTTTCCATAATTGCAATCAACCGTAAGAGGTATTGATAATTGTATGACATTCTCCATCTCCTCAGTGACTGTCCGTTTCAGTTCTTCCGCTTCGGATAGAAGAGCATCGAATACGAGTTCGTCATGCACCTGTAGCACCATTCTGCTCTGCATCCCGGATGCTTCCAGCCTTTTTGACACATTGATCATGGCTTTCTTTATGATGTCTGCTGCAGTGCCCTGGATAGGAGCGTTTATGGCATTCCTTTCCGCGAGGGACCTGACTGTATTGTTCTTGGAAGTGATGTCAGGCAAGTACCTCCTGCGACCGAAAAGGGTCTCGGCATAGCCTTTTTCTCTGGCGGAAGCTATTGCCTTGTCGATGTAGGAAGATATTGTCGGGAAGTTGGCGAAATAATCCTCTATTATTTTCTTCGCATCGGCTCTGGAGATTTTCAGCCGCTGGGACAGTCCGAATGCGGAGATGCCGTACATAATCCCGAAATTGGCTGTCTTTGCAATCCGTCTCTGGTCTTCCGTGACATCCTCGAGGGCTATCTTGAAGATTTTGGATGCAGTGATGGCGTGGACATCCAGACCGTGCCGGAAAGCCTCCACAAGGTGTCCGTCCTGGCTCAGGTGCGCCATGATACGCAGCTCTATCTGCGAATAGTCGGCTGACATTATTACCCCGTCTTCTCGGCTGGGGATGAATGCCTTGCGGATTTCCTTGCCTCTTTCGGTGCGTACAGGGATGTTCTGGAGGTTCGGCTTGGATGAACTCAGCCGTCCGGTAGCTGTCAGAGCCTGGTTGAATGTCGTATGTATCTTTCCTGTCTGTGGCGACACGAAATTTGGGAACGGGTCGATATATGTGGACAGAAGTTTCCTTACGCCACGGTATTCCAGGATTTCGTTTATTATGGGATGCCTGTCGGCCAGGGCAGTGAGCGTCTCTTCATCGGTGGAGTAGCTGTACCGTTTGTCGCTCCCTGCTTTCTTTACCTTGGGATCGAGTGCGAGCTTCTCGAAGATGACCGCTCCGATCTGCTTTGTGGACAGGATGTTGAGCTTGGGTTCCCCTGCCATCTCACGGACTCTCTGCTGGATCTGTTCCATCTCCGTGTTCAGGCTTGCCGCATATTGCTTCAGCTGGTTGAGGTCTATCTTGACCCCTGTGCGTTCCATATCTCCGAGCACTCTGATCAGAGGTTCCTCTATCCTGTCATACAGGACTGCAAGGTCGAGTTCTTCTATCTCCTTGCGGACCAGCCTGCCGAGAATGGCTGTGGCGACTGCCTCCTTGTCCCTCGGCGGCTCATCATCCTCTGTCATATTCTGGTCGAAAAGAGAGGCGGAAGCAGCCTTCCGTTCCTGGCCGGGCTCCTCGATGCTGATGCCGAGGTAGCTTTTGGCAAGGATGTCCAGCCTGTGGCTTTTCTCGGGGTTGATGAGGTAGTGCATCAGTTCGATGTCCAACAGCTGTCCCCTGAGATTCAATCCATTATAGTCCAGTATGTTCCCAAGCCGTTTGAGGTCATATCCGCTTTTGCTGAGACTCTCATCCTCGATAATCTCCCTGAACTGTTCCGCGCTGCCTGATGATGAGAATTTCCGCTCTCCAAGATCAATCCCGATGGTCAGCCTGCGGATGCCGCAGAAAATGGTCGTGCCCAGAAAATCCGGAACAATGGAGAACCCGCCTGCTTTTCTGGCTGTTTCACACGCTTGTGCCGGAGATGTTTCCGTGAAGTCGAGGTCGGCTTCATTTTCCCCGGTATCAATTCCCGTATCTCCGAGGTATCTTTTCAAGGACCCGAATTCGTACTCATCGAAAAGTTCGGCCGCATAATGGCTGTATCCGGTGTCGAGGGCCATTTCGTCAGGTTTGAACTCTACCGGGGCATTTGTTCTTATGGTCACGAGGTCATGGCTCAAGGCTATGTGCCCCCGCGCCTGCTCGAACGCCTCCCGCTGCTTTGCCGTCAGCTCGTCCAGATGGTTGTATATCTCTTTTGCAGAACCGTATTTGCAGATAAGTTTTTTTGCCCCGATCTCTCCCACTCCCTTTACTCCCGGGACATTGTCGGATGCATCTCCGCAGAGAGTGAGTATATCGATTACCTGTGCCGGGTTGTCTATCCCGTATCTGCCGCATATCTCGGCGGGCCCTATGATTTCCCTGTCTCCTCCGGCCTTGCCAGGTCTGTACTGGAATATCCTGTCGGATATGAGCTGCCCGTAGTCTTTGTCCGGCGTGACCATATAGACCGTGAATCCCTCTCCTGCGGCCTTCCTGGCGACTGTCCCTATCACATCGTCCGCCTCATACCCCATCACCATCAGCACGGGGATGTTCAGAGCCTTGCACAGTTCCGTGAGAGGTTCGAGGGCATCGATCACAAGCTGTGGAGTCGCTTCCCTCGTACCTTTGTATTCCGGGTACATCTCGTTCCTGAATGTTCCTCCGGGGGGATCGAACGAGACTGCAAGGTGGGTGGGTTTCTCCTTGTCTATGAGTTCGAGTATGTATTTGGTGAACCCGAACAGGATGGAGGTGTCCACGCCCTTTGAATTTATCATGGGATGTCGCAGGAAGGCATAGTACATCTTGAAAACAAGTGCGTGTCCATCTATCAGATATAGTCTCTTGTCCATCTCTTCATTCAGGTGTAATCAACTGCCAAAGGTAATATTTTTATTTTTGAAAATGCTGACGGCAGTCTGTAATTTTTCGTGGATGCCGGTTTCCTCTATGCCTGTGGCCGGTGCGGAAATACGGAAGATTCCATCGGCCCCGATTGCGGCAATCCTGTTGCAGTATGCGGCGGCTTCCTTTATGTCGTGCGAGGAGAAAATGACTGCCGTTCCGGTCTTCCGGGTGATGTCGCGTACCAGTGACAGCACTTCCAGACGGTTTTCGGCATCGAGAAATGCCGTCGGTTCGTCAAGGAGGATGAGGTCTGCCTGCCTGCACAGTGCGGAAGCCATACAGCCTTTCTGAAATTCCCCGTCGCTCAATGTGGAGATGTCCCTGCCCGAAAGGTCTTCAATGTGGAGCCGTTCCATTGCATCAGCCAGTCTTTCCCTGTCTTCTTCTGACAGCCTTCCTGCCCAGTCGCTCAGCCTGAAGCAGCCTGTCCTTATGAATTCTTCAAGGGTGAATCCTTCCACTTTCCTGATGCCGGATGGTATCATAATGACATTGGCGGTTGCTCCCTTTGCAGAGAAAATGCCGCTCCGGCGGTCACTGATTGTCCCGGATGAGGCGATGGCGTTCAGAAGCGTTGTCTTGCCGCTTCCGTTGGCTCCGCAGAGCAGGATGCAGTCTCCCGTATGAATGTCGAATGTAATGCCCGAACACAGTGTGCGCCCTCCATATCCTATTGTCAGGTCTTTTATGCCCAGCAGCATCCGGCGGTTCCGGCTCATGCCGTCGGAGCCTGTCTCTCCCGGACTTGTCTTGCCGGTACCGTGCCGGACTTCTCCCGGTGTCTCGTCCCTTTTCTCCGCGCCTTCCCTATATGACGGTGCCGACTGATGTCCTCTGTCCGCCTTTTCCGGAAAATGTCCGTCTCTTGCCCTGCCGGATGCTCCGGAATCTCCCTTCAGCATTATGTACAGGATGAACGGTATGCCGATAAGTGCCATGGTGCTGCCGGATGGGAGGGGCGTGGGGGAAGCCTGCGACACGATGTCGGCGGCAGTCCCGAGTATCGCTCCGATGACAAGGCTGGCCGGAAGGACTGTCAGATGTGCCGATGTCCCGGCAATGCGTCTGGCGATATGGGGTGCGACAATCCCGATGAAACCGACAGGCCCGCAGAATGCAGTCACGGCCCCTGTGGCAATGCAGCAGCCTGTCAGAGAGATCCACCTTATCTTCGCGGGGGCGGCTCCGGACAGGGTCGCGTAGCTGTCTCCGAACAGAAGTATGTCAAGGCCTTTCGCTTCCCTCAGCCCCAGAATGGTCCCGGCAGCGCCTGCGACAGCCATTATGATGATACCGGTGCCGCTGCAGTGTATGAAACTGCCTGCCGCCCAGCTGTAGTAGAGTTTGAGACTGTCCGGAGCAGCCCACGCCTGGAGCACGGATATGATGGCGTTGAAGGCGAAACCTGTCAGAACCCCGAAAATCAGCAAGGTATATGTCCCTTTAACTTTCCGGGATATATATATTATAAGGAGTGAAGTGAGCAATGCCCCGGCAGCGGCGGCAGCGGCTATTGTCAGGTTGCCTGCAAGTCCGGCCACGGCTTTACCTGCCGCACCCGACCCGGCCATCCCTCCTGCAAGCGTCACGACGGCGGCTCCAAGCCCTGCACCGGAGCTTACGCCCATTATGTGCGGGTCTGCCAGAGGGTTTCTGAATATGGCCTGCATCTGGGCACCTGCAAGGGCAAGAGCGGCTCCGCATAATGCAGCCGTCATTGCACGCGGTATCCTCAGCAGACTGTACACCTCCATCGGTGCATCCCCTCCTATGAGGATGTCTGCGGCGAGCATTGCGGCAAGGACTGCCGCGACGGTTATGGACAATCTCTTCCTTTTCATCCCTGGCCCGGCAAAGTTAAACAATATTCTTATGAATTTCGTATCTTTGGCGCTGTACGGAATGTGAAGCTATGAAGATACTTGTTGTAGAAGATGAGGCGGCTCTGGTGGAACTGACATCCGCGGCTCTCCGCAAGGAGGGTTTCATCGTGGAGACCGCCATGGATTACGCAACGGCCGGGGAAAAGCTCGCGGTGTACAGTTACGACTGTGTGCTGCTGGATGTCATGCTTCCCGGCGGCAGCGGTCTCGACCTGCTGAGGAAGCTGAAGGAGGAAGGTCGCCGGACCAATGTAATCATCGTGTCGGCCAAGGGTTCTATCGATGACAAGGTGAGCGGACTCGGACTGGGCGCGGATGACTATCTCGCAAAGCCTTTCCATATCGCGGAGCTTGTGGCCCGTATAAGGAGCGTGGCGCGGCGCAGCTCCAATGCGGGGAATTTCGCCTTCCGGTACGGTAATGTCTCTCTCGAGCCGGAGACCGGCAGGGTGATGGTTGGGGAGAACAGTGTCCCGCTCCTTAAAAAGGAATTTGACATACTGGCGTATTTCATCCAGCGGCCGGGACACATCATCGACAAGGCCGTCATGGCGGAGGCTGTGTGGGGGGACCATATCGACCAGGCGGATGATTTCCAGTTCGTGTATGCCCAGATGAAGAACCTGCGCCGCAAGCTGGCCGCAGCCGGAGCGGACATCGAAATCAAGTCGGTCTACGGGTTCGGGTACAAGCTGGTGGAAAAATGAAGCTGGTAACGAAAATAATTCTCGGCCTTTCGGCATTTGTCCTCATCGCTCTCGGGCTGTGGGGAGTCATCTTCTATTTCTCATTGGTGGGGGAACTGACGAAAGAGATAGATGAGACTCTTGCCGACTATTCCAACGACATCATCGTGTGGTCCCTTGCCGGGGAGCCTCTCCCGTATTCGGATGCCGTGGCATACAATACTTTTGAAATCAGGGATGTGACTCCTGAGTATGCTGCGGCGAACAACAGGATACGCTACTGGGAATCAATTACATACATTCAGAGTCAAGACGAGGATGTCCCGGCAAGGAACCGCAGCTGCATATTCAAGGATGCAGATGACAGGTATTATGAACTTGTCGTCTCTGTCCCGACCATAGAGAGGGATTCGGTGTCGGAGCACATAGTCAAATGGACAGTCATTCTGTATGTGGTGCTTCTGCTCGCCATAATAGGCATAGACATCTCTGTCGTCAGACGCAATCTCCGGCCTCTTGATGAACTTCTCCTGTGGCTGGACTCATATTCCAGGGGAGAGAAGCCGGGACCTGTGCCGGTGGACAGCAAGGTGGTCGAGTTCAGGAGGCTTTCTGCCGCAGCCCAGGATGCTGTGGACAGGCTGGAGAGCCAGAACGAGGAGCAGAGAGCCTTTATCGGGAATGTCTCCCATGAGCTCCAGACACCGCTTGCCGTATGCATAACGCGGATTGAAATGATGCTCGATGACCCTTCTCTGTCCGAGACGCAGGCCGTGGAACTGATGAAACTGGCCCGTTCCCTCAGGGATGTGAGCCGTCTAAACGGCACTCTCCTTATGCTCCACAGGATAGACAATGACAGGTTTCCTGAGTCTGAAAGTGTGGATTTCAGGGCACTTGTCGAGGAGGGGACAGAACTTTACAGTGAAATATATTCCTCTAAGTCGGTTGCGGTGGAAATCCACGTCTCTGAGCCTTTTGTGTACGGTATGAACATGCAGCTGGCAAAGATGCTTGTCAATAACCTGATAAAGAACGCATTTGTACATAGCCCGAAAGGGAGTGTCATCGAGGTGTCGATGTCGCCGGCAGGTTTCACTGTCTCCAATCCAGGGAGCGAGCCTCTTGATGCAGGACTTGTCTTCTCCAGATTCTACCGCCAGTCCTCCGATACGGCAGGTTCCACCGGCCTGGGGCTCGCCCTTGTCCATTCCATCTGCAGAAGCTATTCTCTCGAAATCTCATACGGCTGGGAGTCTGGATGCCACCGCTTTTCTGTCAGCCGCTGACACCTGTATTTTGCGGATAATCATAAATATTTTGCTGAAAATAAAATATTTGTTATCTTTGCGCCCCCTATGTAGAGTAGGGAACGCAGTATTTATAGTATTAACCAATTAAAGATCAAGACAGTGAACACACAGAGTTACAAGACAGTATCCGCCACACCGGCGACTGTCAAGAAGGAGTGGGTCGTCATTGACGCAACTGACCTTCCTCTTGGCCGTCTTGCTTCTAGGGTGGCTCTTGTCCTCCGTGGCAAGAACAAGCCATACTTCACCCCGCACATTGACTGCGGTGACAATGTCATCGTCCTCAATGCAGACAAGGTGAAGCTCACAGGAAGAAAGATGACCGACAGGGTCTATGTCCGTCACACTGGCTATCCGGGAGGACAGCGTTTCAGCACTCCGAAAGAGATTCTGGCCAAGAAGCCTACAGAGCTGGTCAGGATGGCAGTAAAGGGAATGCTCCCTAAGAACCGTCTTGGTGCGAAGCTCATCAACAACCTGTATCTCTATCAGGGCACGGAGCATCCGCATCAGGCTCAGAAACCGAGAACAATCACATTAAACGAAATTTAATCAGATGAAAGCAGTAAACGCACTTGGAAGACGTAAATCAGCAGTCGCTCGCGTTTATGTCGTGCCTGGGAAAGGTGACATTACAATCAATGGAAGGGACATCAACGACTATTTCAAGGATGATGCACTCCGTTACATTGTAAACCAGCCTTTTGAAGTCACAGGTACGGTTGCCCAGTTTGATGTCAAGGCAAACCTCGACGGAGGTGGAATCAAGGGACAGGCAGAGGCCCTGAGGCTCGGTATCTCCCGCGCTCTTTGCGAGGTGGATGCAGAGGCTTACCGCCATACGCTCAAGTCCGCCGGATTCCTCACCCGTGATGCACGTGAGGTCGAGAGGAAGAAGCCTGGTCAGCCTGGAGCACGTAAACGCTTCCAGTTCAGTAAACGTTAATATACGGCTGGTTTACACAATGCACAGTCCGGTTGCAAATCTTCGGATCTTCCATAAGGGAGGCTTGTCCCGGGAAGCTGCCTGAAGGTTGCCGAGGCTGCGGAAAATCCTGGAGACCGGCAGCTCCGTTACTCCAGATTGATGAAAGAGCCTGACAGGCGCGGCTAAAGCCTGGAAGGAAAATGACAAACAGAAAATTTCAGAAAAAATGCCAAGAACAAATTTCCAAGAATTGCTTGATGCAGGAGTTCACTTCGGCCATCTCGCCAGGAAGTGGAACCCTAAGATGGCCCCATATATCTTCGACCAGAAGAACGGGATACATATCATCGACCTGCATAAGAGTGTAGTAAAAATCGATGAGGCAGCAAATGTGCTCAAGCAGCTGGCACGTTCCGGCCGCAAGATCCTCTTCGTTGCTACAAAGAAACAGGCAAAAGACATTGTGGCAGAAAAGGCTGCCGCTGTCAATATGCCATACGTGACAGAGAGATGGCCGGGCGGAATGCTTACCAACTTCCCGACTATCCGCAAGGCTGTCAAGAAGATGAATGCCATCGACAAGATGATTGAAGATGGTACTTTCGACACTCTCGCAAAGCGTGAGCGTCTCCAGATCACCCGCCAGAGGGCGAAGCTCGAGAAGAACCTCGGCTCAATCAAGGATCTGAGCCGCCTTCCTTCAGCACTTTTCGTAGTGGATGTACAGAAAGAGATGAATGCCGTAAAAGAGGCCAACCGTCTTAACATTCCGGTTATCGCAATGGTTGATACTTGCTGCGATCCTACTCCGATTGATTATGTGATTCCGGCGAATGACGATGCTGCAAAGTCTATAGCATACATTATGGATGCTGTATGCGGTGCCATCAAGGAGGGGCTGGAAGAAAGGAAGCTGGAGAAAGACAAAGAGGCTCCTGAGCAGAACGATGCGGCAGCTTCAGGCAAGAAGCTCCGTTCACGCAAAGGTGCGAAGCCTGAAGTTTCAGCTGCTCCGCAGCCTGCAGAGGAAGTGAATGCAGCGCCTGCTGCCGAAGAAGAGGCTCCGGTCGCTGAAACTCCGGTTGCAGAGACTGCCGAAGTCCCTGCAGCAGAGGCCGCTCCTGCTGCTGAAGAGACAAAGGCGGAATAGTTTCCAGAGACTGTCCCTCGCCTTGTATGAGGCGGGGAAGTCCAAGGTAATATTAATGAATTAAAAAGCATATAGACACTATGGATATTAAAGCAGCTGACGTAATGAAACTGCGTCAAATGACCGGTGCCGGCATGATGGACTGCAAGAAGGCTCTCATCGAGGCTGAGGGCGACTATGCACGCGCACAGGAGATTATCCGTGAAAAAGGCAAGCTCGTTGCTGCCAAGAGGGCAGACAGGGAGACTACCGAGGGTGCCGTGGTGGCAAGGATAGATGGCACCAACGCTGTCATCCTCTGCCTCGGATGCGAGACTGACTTCGTTTCCAAGAATGCGGAGTTCCAGGCACTTGCAAACGCGGTTGCAGACACTGCAATCAAAAACCTCCCGGCAGATGCAGAGGCTCTCAAGGCTTGCGTCCTTGCTGACGGAAGGACTGTCGAGGCTGCCATCACAGAGCAGACCGGAAAGACAGGCGAGAAGCATGTGCTGGTGGGATATGAGAAAATCGAGGCTCCGTTTATCGTTTCATATATCCACGCGATCAACGGCAAGCTCGGAGCTCTCGTGGGATTCAACAAGGAAGTGCCTGCCGACCTTGCAAAAGGTGTGGCTATGCAGGTGGCATCAATGAACCCTGTCGCTATCAACAAGGACAGTGTTCCACAGAATGTCATCGACAATGAACTTACTGTTGCAATAGAGAAGACAAAGGAAGAGCTCGTGCAGAAAGCCGTCAATTCGGCTCTCGAGAAAGCAGGCATCAACCCTGCGCATGTGGACAGCGAGGATCATATCGCTTCCAACACTGCAAAGGGATGGCTCACTCCAGAGCAGGCAGACAAGGCACGCGAGATTATCAAGACCGTCTCTGCAGAGAAGGCTGCAAATCTTCCAGAAGCAATGATCAACAATATCGCCAACGGCCGTCTGAACAAGTTCTTCAAGGAGAACACTCTCGAAGAGCAGGAATATCAGATGGGAGATGGCAAGACTTCCGTAAAGGCAGCTATCGCAGCCGTCGACAAGGAGGCAAAGGTCACTGTATTCAAGAGATTCTCTCTCAATGACTAGTTTTCAGGATTGTCCCGGCTGGTTCCCGGGATACCGGTAAAGATAAACTGCAAGGTCATTTCTGGCCTTGCAGTTTTTATTTTGGGCTTGCCATCGTCACGCGGAGTGTCGGAAAATCGAATTTCTCATGTGGTTCGGGAGCAGGTTGGTTGTCTTTGTAATGTATAATCCATAACAACTGAAACTGATGACCGTATTTAAAGAGCTTGTATGTCTGTTTGTCCTGTCCTGCGGCCCGTGTCTGCTGACATACGCCCAGGAAACGGTGTCTGTCTCTCTTCAAGACAGACCTCTGTCAGAATTCATTTCGCAGATCGAGCAGAAGACCGACTGCAGTTTCATTTTCAGCAAGGATATGGTCGACATGTCGCTGATGGTGACTGTGGAGGCCGAATCCAGACCTTTGTCTGAAGTCCTTGACACGGTACTTATTCCACTCGGAATACGATGGCAGATGGAGGAGCGTCACATCATACTCACCCCTCTTCGCTCCGGACAGGTCACGGTGACAGGCAAAGTCACCGTAGCCGGAAGTAACGAGCCAGTCATAGGGGCTGCCGTGCATGTCGAAGGAATGGAATCTGTCGGGGCCATAACGGACATCGATGGCAATTATGTCATCAGGACTATGTCTTCCGATCCGGTCCTTGTCTTTTCATATATGGGCTTCCGCGATGTGAGAGTGCCTGTAGCCGGAAGAGACAGGATAGATGTAGTCATGGAGGAGGATGCCCACCTGCTCGAAGAACTTGTGGTCGTGGCATACGGGGTGCAGAAGAAAGCCAACATGTCAGGCTCGGTGTCATCCGTCGATTTCTCTGCGGCTGGAGAGAACAGGATACTTACAAACGTATCTTCAGGGCTCCAGGGGTTGTCTGCCGGTCTTCTCGCCCAGCAGTCTTCCGGAGAGCCCGGTGCTGATGGAGCTTCTATACTTATCCGGGGTGTCGGGACTCTCAACAACACTTCTCCCCTCGTGGTGATAGACGGTATCGTCGGGGAGATAGATGATGTCAATCCGCAGGATATAGCTTCAATGTCCATTCTGAAAGATGCGGCTTCTTCTGCAATATACGGTTCGAGGGCTGCCAACGGCGTAATCCTCATAACTACCAAAACCGGTTCGAAGGAAAAGATACAGATCAGGTATAATGTCCACGGAGGCATCCAGAGCGTGAGCAGCCCCATAGATGTGGTGAGCGACTATCCCACATATATGGAGGCAATAAACACAGCGATGAAGAATTCCGGCAACGTGCCTCCGTATTCCGAAGCTACGATAGCCGAGTGGAGGCAGAACAGCGCCACGGATCCGACGGTGTACCCCAATACCGACTGGTTCAGATATATGTTCAAGCCGGCTTATATCATGGAGCATAATCTGCAGGCCAGCGGCGGGACCGACAGGATCAATTTCATCTGCTCCCTGGGCTATCTGTCGAACGAAGGAATGATGCCGAAGACTTATTATGACAGGTACAGTTTCCGTCTCGGCATATCGGCCGGTCTTACCAGGTGGCTCAGGCTCAATGCCAATATCAACGGATATCACGGTGTACAGGGCGGCGTGGATGTCTCGACGGTGATGACTACTATCGGCAATTCTTCTCCGGGAACCCTTCCTGTACATCCCGATGGCCGTTTCGGCGGAGAGTGGGCTCCCGGCAGCAATGTCTCCGCAGGCAATGCGTTGCAGGAGATATCGTCGTACGACAGGACCACCCGGAATACCAAGCTGAACGGTAAGGTCGGTCTTGACATCGACATTACGAAACATCTCAAATGGATGAATACCCTGGCTGTTTCGGTGAATTTCAATTCACTTTCCCAGATGAACTATGCGAATATCGAGAAATGGGACTTCAAGCATGATGTCGTGCTTACGACCACCGGTGCCGTGCAGACACAGCTTACCGAATCATACGCCAGAAAGCATAACATAATTCTGGATTCATGGCTGCAGTATGACGATTTCATAGCCGGGAATGAGAACCATACGCTCTCGGCCATGCTGGGGTACAACCAGGAATACAACCAGTATCATGACAGCTATATCAATGCACTGGATGTCCTGAGCAACGACACTCCTGTCCTTAATGCCGCCACTACGCCTTCCAAGATTACGGGTACATTTACCGACAGTGCAGTCCGGTCTTTCTTCGGACGTATCAACTATGACTGGAGAGGAAGGTACATTTTCGAGGCCAATCTCAGGGCTGACGGTTCTTCAAGATTTGCAAAGGGTAAAAGATGGGGAGTCTTTCCTTCATTTTCAGCCGCATGGAGAATCTCTGAAGAACCGTTTATGAAGGGTGCAAGGTGGATTGACAACCTGAAGATAAGGGCATCCTGGGGACAGCTCGGGAACAACAGCATAGATGACTATGCGACCCAGCTGCTGTATCAGAGACGGCAGTATGTATTCGGGGAGGCAGCCGTCACAGGAGCGGGAATATCAGCTGTCGTCAACAGCGATCTGACATGGGAGACGACATCCATGACCAATGTCGGCATCGATCTTGTGGCTTTCGACAACAGGTTTTCCGTGACGGCGGATGTGTTCGACAAGCTTACGGATGACATACTCATGAGGGCAGTCATCCCGGGTGTGCTCGGGGACCTGGAGGCTCCGTACACCAATGCGGGTATTGTGCGCAACAGGGGGATGGAGCTGGAGCTTTCGTGGCGGGACAATATCGGTGATTTCTACTATGCCGTCAGCGCCAATTATTCATACGTGAAAAACAAGGTCCTGAAATATCAGGGCACCGTGCCTACATATTCGGGACAGACCATTATTCTCGAAGGGTACGGCATACGCCAGTTCTATGTCAGGGAGGTGGAATGTATCGCCACCCAGGAAAGGATTGACAGAATGCTTGCGGACGGCTATCAGTTCTATCCTTCCACTCCCAAGCCGGGAGACTTCATCTACAGGGACCAGCAGAAACCAGGGGAAATGGGCTACAAGATAATCAATGATGATGACCGGGTCATCAAAGGCAATTCTTCCCCGACCTCATATTTCGGACTGAACTTGTCCTGCGGGTGGAAGGGGATAGACTTTTCAATGCTGTGGAGCGGTGTCGCAGGTGTCTCCTGCTATCTAAACAGTACCTGGTACACCAATGTGCTCAAGAACGGGTCCATGATAAATGCCAAGTTCCTGGATGCATGGAGTTATGACAACCAGGACAGCGGCATTCCGGCGCTTACGGCTGATGATGGAGGCAGGAACACTGTGGCCAACGATTTCTGGCTTCAGGATGCATCATATATCAAGCTCAGAAATGTCTCACTCGGATATACATTCCCGGAAAAATGGACAAGAAGGATATCCGTCCCGGCCTTGAGAATATATGTAAGCGGAGAAAACCTCCTTACCCTGACCAGGTTCGACGGGATGGATCCGGAAAACGGCTCTTCGACCAGATATCCCAACATGAAGAGATTCAACATAGGACTCAGTATCACATTCAACTGATGGAGGAAAGCAAAATGTCAAAGAGAACAGCCATAAAGTCATTCCCTATCATTCTTGCAGCTGCAGTGTCCGTTTCCTGCAACCTGCTCGATACATATCCCCGTGACGGTATC
This sequence comes from uncultured Bacteroidales bacterium, assembly GCA_944325435.1. GTDB lineage: Bacteria > Bacteroidota > Bacteroidia > Bacteroidales > UBA932 > Cryptobacteroides. The sequence continues at coordinate 16,591 of CALVAC010000020.1, forward strand.
GGCTCCAATTCAATGTGGACCACGGAAGAACATGTCAATCTCGGCGTGACTGCCGTGTACGGGATACTGAAAAGCAAGGGATGCTATTCAAGAAATCCCCTTACTGATGCCTATACCCAGTATGCGTTCATTATGTCCACAGGTTTCGATGAACTTGGACAGAGATATTTCTGCTACAACACGGCCACGACTTCCTACGGCATCTTCTCCTCGAAATGGAATGACGGCTATGAAGGGGTCCAGTACGCGAATCTCGCGATAGCCAATATCCCGGGAGTGGACATGGATGAGGATGCGAAGATGACGGCGCTTGCAGAAGTCCGGTTTCTCCGTGCCTTGTATTATTTCGATCTCCTGTCTTTCTACAGCGGACACAAGAATACGGACAAGGGTATCCCGCTTTATTCGGAAATGCCTGATTATGACAAAGCATATCTTCCGAGGGCGACACCTGCTGATGTCCGCGCACTTATGATAGAAGACCTCGAATTCGCGTCTGCCCATCTCCCGTTCACTTCGTATGAGAAAGGACGGGCAAACGCGGCCGCAGCTATGGCTCTGCTCGGCAAGGTGTATCTGTATGCCGACCTGTATGAGGATGCGGTCTCTGTCTTCGAGGCTCTTATAGCCCGTAACGATGAGGAAGGAAGGCCGTTTGCGTTGAGCGCCGACTATGCATCCATGTTTACCCTCGCCGGAGAAAACAACCCGGAATATGTCTTTGCCATAAATTTCCTGGACACATACGGTAACGGGAGTTACATAGATCTGCTGTACAACAGCCGTTCGGCCAATTGCGCCGGAACGAATACATCAATCCCGACAACCTATCTTGCAGATGCCTGGCAGAACCTGGATGGCAGCGAGTTCAGCTGGTCGGACTGGCCGGGTTTCTCGTGGGATGACGAGGATGTAGTAAACGAGATGTTTGCGCAGCGGGATCCGAGGCTTGAAGCCACGATCATAAGACCGTATGCTCTCTTTACCGGCAAAGACAATGTGGTTTACCAGTACCGGCCGGGATACGATACCGATGTGCAGCCATATCCGTGCATGAGGGCAAACAACGGGGCAAATGACTATTACTGCTGGAGGAAATTCTGCAATACAGGCAATGAGACTACCATCAGGAGGCATTCCCCTACTGACCTTCCGCTTATACGGTGGGCGGATGTGCTGTTGCTTTATGCCGAGGCGCTGAATGAGGCGAGAGGTCCGGTGGATGCCGTCTATAATGCAGTGGACCAGGTAAGGTCCAGAGCAGGGATGCCTCCGGTCAGGAAAGGTTCGCGTGAAGAGGTCAGGCAGCGTATCAGGGATGAGAGGGTATATGAACTTGCCGGGGAAGGACATCTGTATCCTGATTTCCAGAGATGGTACGCCCACGACCCGGACTTCGATTATGAGACTTTGCTGAACCATACGATACTGAGTTTTACCGGTGCTCCCGTGTCATCGCAGGCCGGGACGAGGGTATTCACTGCGAGAAACTGGTGCTATGCCATTCCGCAGGAGGATATCGATCTCAATCCGGCATTGGAGCAGGCGCAGGGTTGGAACAACTGATAAAGACTGTAATGACGATGAATACTTTTGATATGACTGTATTAGCATGTTTGTCGGCGGTGATGCTCTCTGTATCCTGCAGCGATTCTCCTGTGGCTCTGCCGACGGCCAGAGGGGAACAGGGATGGTATGTCGATCCTTATCTGGATGACCTCTGGACCAGTGTGGATGCGAGTCTTGAGGGTTTCGACACCCAGCAGTATTTCGAGTTCATGGTCGAGGCTACTGATCTCGGCTGGGATATGAAGTATATACGGACCGCTCTCGAGAAGGTATCAGCCGTACAGGTGCGTGAGGAAGGCCACATCAATTACGGACAGGTGCCTCGCTATCTCGGGAACGATGTCGACAGCCGGTCTTTCGACAAGAACTGTATAGAGTTTGCCATGCAGTACGGTTCACTGATGTACAGACTGTATTACGACAGGCTGGATGAGACGTGCCGGGACCTTCTCGATGAATTTACGGATTATGCCGTACACGCAATCTTGTCCCACGACAATGTCGCTCTGACATATACCAATATCTGTCTTATGCATTCATGGAATCTGATATGCCTCGGCGAGAATCTGCCAGACGACAGGACATGGGGAAAGTCATTGGAAGTGACTCCGGCTCAGATTGCAGAAAAAGGATATGAGAACTTCATGGCATGGGCCGAGAATGTCCGGCAGAACGGGATACATGAACACAATTCCCCCACTTATGCCGGAGTGCAGGCGGCGTGTCTGGGATATATAGCCAGATATACTGAAAACAGGGATGTCAGGGCAGAAGCGGAAAGGATGCTGGGATATTTTTCCAGAATGCTGTTCGCCAATTACTGGGAGACAAGCATGTCCTGTGCCGGTGTCCAGTCGCGGTGCTATTACCGGGGCTCGAGCTATGGCCTGGTGGACAATATCATGGGCGGTCTTCTCAAGGGCTGGGGGACACATTTCTGCAATACTCTTGCGCTGTGGGAGCCTTCGGAGGAAGACAGGGCGCTCAACAGCACCTATCCGAGGACGGTATGCTACAGGTGGGGTGAAGATCCTGACATGAACGCAGTTGCATATTATAAGGAGAAATTTGTCATAGGCTCTGCCGGCAGGCCTTATACAGGCAATGCAAACGAGAAAAACATGACAGTCTTTCTCGGCAGTGACAGGGTCAAGTCCATGGTGAACATCTCGCATTATTTTGACGGGAGGGATGACCCGTACGGTAAGAGCAAGGTGGGGTCTGTCACCCGTCATCTTCAGCGATATGCCATGGGCAGGGCGCAGAGGGACAATGAATTTGTGGCAATGATTGCAGGCGACGGAAGCGAAAGGGATGACACGAAGAAGATATGCTCCCATGTGATTGTCCCTTCGACCAATGTAGATGAGGTCTGGATCGGAGACACGGAACTGGAGAACTGGACTGCGATAACTTCCAGAAGTCTCGGCGCGGATGACAATTATACCTTCTTCCTGCGTTTTGAGGATGTTGCAGTTGCAATCCGGTATCTTTATGTCAAGGACATAGACGGGAAATGGGTGACACCTGCCCTTCACAATGACACTGACGGGACTTCATCATTCACTCAGGGGACAGCAATGAGGATTTCGGCAGACCTTTCGGAAACGGTTCCTGAGAAATGGGACAGGGGCATCGTCGCCATGTGGTGGAGAGTTGAGGATGGGGTAGACACAGATTCGAAGTTCAGGCTGTTCCGTCAGGAAGTCATAAATGCGGCCAGTTTTGTCAGGGAGACCGGAGATGAGTTTGAAATCTGGGTGGAGTCTCCTGACGGACGGCTCGGATTCAAGGGGAATTTCGAGAAAAATATGTATAAACAGTATATCTTTACCGACCAGGAACCGATAGGGCCGTTCTGGGATTTCCGACAGACGGAGACTACTGGCGGTATCCAGGCCGAAGACTGCTTTTTCTCGGTCAATGGTGTCGAGATGGCTGATGATATCTTGTCAAGACAGTGACGATATGAAAAAGGTTTTGCAATATATGGTTCAGGCTGCAGCCATGCTGTCAGTCCTCTCGTGCAATACGGACGGAATCGGAGGGGGAACGGTGCAGGTCACGACCCAGGATGCACGTTATGTGACAAAGTCTACCGTCGAACTGTGCGGAGCCACATGGGGAGGAGTGCAGAACATGCTTGCAAGGGGAGTATGCTTCTCTAAGGATGAGAATGTCGACTTTTCGGACGGAAAGATTTCCGTCTATCCGGGCGAGGGCGAATTCTCTAAAGTCACGCATGAGCTTGAAGCCCTGACGACCTATTATATGAGGGCTTACGCTGTCATGAATGACGGCGCGGTCCATTATGGGGAACTGAAAAGTTTCTCCACCCTTGATTTCACCCCGGCTGTCATAGAGATAGGCGAGGTTACGGACATACTGTCCACGGAGGCTACGGTAAATGCAACCATAACAAGCCGTGGAGACTATGATATCACTTCCTGTGGCTTCGTGTTTTCGGAGGAACAGTCTCCGGAAGTCGGAAAGGACGGCTGCATTGCCGTTTATCTCGATACCGTGCAGGATGATATGTCAGCCACACTTTATCCTCTCGGCCTCGGGACCAGATACTACGTAAGGGCATTCGCAGTGAGTCAGGACGGAACGGTCTATTCCGGCCAGACCGAATTCACTACCAGAGACACCCCTCCTGTGGAATTTTCGGAAATCGAACTGGTGGACAATGACTACACTTCAATCACTGTTTCATGTACGGTCATCGATGCAAACGGTACTGTTACATCCAAAGGTTTTTGCTGGTCAGGGACCGAGAACATGCCGGATGTCGGCGATTCTTCAGTGGAGCTTGACGGAGACATGTCGTATGTCATAGAGGGAGTGATGCCTAATGAGGTGTACTATATCAGGCCTTGGGGAGTAAATGAGGCCGGCATAGGATACGGGCCTGTCCTGAAGGTGCGGGTCAGGAGCTATGCCACATCAGACAATATGGTGCTTGTTTCACCTCCGCAGCCGGTCTGGATAGGTTGGCTTGGAGATCCGGGCTATCCGGCCAACGAACCGACATTCGCCTCTGCTAATGATGGTGCACCGGAAGCCAACCAGTTCGTGGACAGAGATATGACGGCAGGCCCGTCAAAGGCTGTCATAGAGAGTTATATGGTGGCCAAGTATGAAGTCACCTGTGGAGACTATGCCGATTTTCTCAACCTGTACGGTAGCAGGACAGTCAAGGATGGCCCTTATGCAGGGAAAGAACTCCTTTATTATGACCTTGTACATCTGAAATATGATTCTTCGGAGAGCCGCTGGAGTGCGGAACCAGGATTCGAGGACAGGGCCATAGGCGGAGTTACCTGGTATGGGGCCAACGAGTTCTGTGAATTCTTCGGGGGCTATCTTCCGACGGAAGCTCAGTGGGAGTGCGCCGCCAGAGGTGCCGTCTATTCCGACACTGAACCTATGTACCGTTTCAGCGGAAGCAACAATCTCGATGAAGTCGCCGTGTACAATACAGGTACTGAGCCTCCTGCGGAAGTGGGGACAAAGAAGCCCAATCAGCTCGGGATATATGACATGTCAGGGAATGCTCAGGAGTGGACGAGAACGTGGTGGCATAACTATTCCTCTACATATAAGGAGCCATCTGCATATATGAATGCCAACAATATCTCCAAAACATGCAGGGGAGGACGCTGCCAGAGGGGAGTCACCGATACTTTCGGAGTGGCGAAGAGGGATGCAATGAAGATAGATGAAACAAATGCGGGGAAAGATGAATTCATAGGATTCAGATTTTTCTGCGACCCTTTTGAAGAATGATGAAAAAGATTTTCCAGATTCTGTTTACGGGTTCTCTGCTGTTTGTGTCATCAGTGCAGGACCTGGCTGCAGGAAACGATGCTTTCCTGCGCAGGGTGATATATGATATGGTTCCAGCTGACGGATATGTATGGAACTGGAGGGATGCTGTCGTCATCCGTGGGCTGATAGAGGTTTACGATACTGACCCGGAACTTCGTGGCGAAGTGCTGGATTATGTGCGTGAAGCGATGCTGGCAACAGCACCGAAAGCCCACGGGCATCATCCTAACGGGGTGGCATCGGGTGCAGGCCTGGCTTTTCTGATACGGGCCGGCGCAGATCAGGACGGGTATTTCAGGTCGGTTGCCGGCAGGGTGTTCGAACAGTATCTCAAGATTCCCCGCGCAGAAAACGGTGCCTGTTCACACAGACCGGATGTGGTGGAGCTGTGGGATGATACCGTCTATATGCTGACGGTATTCCTTACTGAAATGTACAGGGCGACCGGAGACATTATGTATATCGACATATGTGCGGATGAAGTGCTGTCGCATGCGGAAAAGCTGATGGATCCCGAGACCGGCCTATGGTATCACGGCTGGGCCCAGACACGGAACATCCACAGGGATGCCTGCTGTCAGGACGGGTGGAACGACAATCCTCTGCAGAGAAACGGTGAATTCTGGGGGAGAGGCAACGGCTGGATAGCCATGTCGCTCGTGGATCTGCTTGGAGTGATGCCAGAGACGCACGAAGACTACCCTGCCATTATGGAAATGATGAAAAAGATGATGTCGACTCTTGTCCGGCTGCAGGACAGAAAGACGGGCCACTGGTACCAGCTTCCTCTTCATGCAGGGGATGCGGGCAGAGGCAACTTCATCGAAAGTTCCTGTACTGCGATGTTCGGATATGCCCTGTCGAAGGCTGTGAAGAAGGGGTGGCTTGCCGGAAGCAGGTACCGGAAGTGTGTCGGAAGGGCATTTTCAGGCCTTGAGCGTTTCAGCGTGGATATGACCGGGACCGGAGACTGTGCCATGTCCAATATCTGTGCAGGCACCTGTATCGGCGACAGGGAATATTATTACGGCAGAGGCATCTCTTCTGACGAGAGCTTTGCCCTGGGGGCCATGATACTTTTTGACAGGATGACCGGTATGGACTGATGGATATTGTGCCTGAATATGATGATATGGTCCTGTGGCGTGCTGTGGAACAGAGCGACCACAGGGCGTTTTCCGCGTTGTACAGGAGATATTACAGGGATATGGTGCTGTTCTGCGGCAGCTATATATGCGACAGACAGGTCTGCGAGGATATCGTTCAGAATATATTCATCAGGCTGTGGAGCGGAAGGGGAGCGCTTGCGGTGCGTAATTTCAGGATGTTTTTGATGAAATCCGCAAGAAATGCCTGCCTGAACGAGATGAAAAGGGGTGGAGTGGCGGGAAACTATGCGGACTATGTCAGCAGGGGCGGCAGCATGTATGCGGACATCGAGGGATATATCCTCTATTCGGATCTGGAGTCCAATATGATGGAAGTGCTGTCCTCTATATCTCCGCAGTACAGGGAGGTCTTTGTCGAGAACCGTTTCAAGGGAAGGACCTGCAAGGAGATTGCGGAAAGTCTCGGACTTTCATACAGGACCGTAGAGGAGCGTCTGAGAAAAGCTCTGAAAATAATAAGATCAAGACTTAAGGAATATGACGACAGGACAAAAAGATAGGTTTGACATGGATGAAATGATGGCAGTCATCCGTAAATCTTTTACCGGCGGGCTCAGCACCGATGAAGAGATTCTGCTGGAAAAATGGCTCGGCAGCGATGAAGACAACGGCAGGGAATATTCTTTCCTTAAAAGTCTGCATGTATGGAAGAACCCTCCGTTCGCTCCGGATGAGGTGGGGGATGGCAGGATGCCGTGGCGGATAAGACGGTTGTTGCTGAAGAGCAGCATCGAGACGAATATCTTTGTCAGAGTCTACCGTATCGCCGCCTGTCTGCTGCTTATCCCCCTTGCGGGTATGCTTGTATGGGCCTTGACAGCAAGGCCGTCGAATCAGGACATCGTGGCAATGCAGGAGGTCAGGGCTCCGTTCGGAATCTGCTCTGCAGTGACTCTCCCGGATGGCTCGGAAGTGGTGTTGAACGCCGGTTCGTCTCTGACGTTCCCTGCCGTTTTTGACGGTACATCAAGGGCAGTCGAACTTTCAGGGGAAGCATATTTCGAGGTTGAATCCTGTCCTGACCGGCCGTTTATCGTCAGGACCGGTGAACTGGATATTGTCGCGACCGGGACTTCATTCAATGTAGAGGCATATTCCGGAGAAGACAGGATTGCAGTCACGATGGTGGAAGGGAAGGTCGGACTGTATGCTTCAGACGACAGGCTTATCCGTACCATGGTGGCGGAAGACAGGCTTGTATATTTCAGAAATACAGGCACGGTAGATGAGACCGCCGGATACAGCTACAGATATATAAGCTGGAAAGACGGGGTGCTCGCTTTCAGGAATGATCCGTTGGATTCCATACTTGCAAGACTCGGAAGGCTGTACAATGTCGAGTTTATCCTGCTGGATGAAAATCTGGCGCACAAACAGTTCTATGCTACATTCAATAACGAGTCCCTTGAATCGATACTGAAACTGCTGTCTATGTCCGATAACGTGCAGTTCGAACAGGTCTCCGGGACAGGCAGTGACCAGGGAATCAGAAAAATATATGTCATGAACAAGGAAAGACACTAAAACTGTATCATTATGAAGAAATTCAGGATTATGGCTCTGGCTGCAGCCGTGACTGCGCTTGCCACAGGTTGCAAGGATTATGCTCTTCAGGAGGATCTGGAAGCCCTTAAAGACAGGGTGACCGTCCTGGAACAGATGTGCGGTTCGCTGAGTGAAGATGTCGCGACACTGTCAATCATTGTTGATGCCCTTCAGAAGAACATATATGTCACTTCTGTAGCGGAAACTTCCGATGGGTGGACAGTCGGTTTTTCCGATATGACATCCATGACAGTCAGAAACGGCAGGGACGGAGATGATGGTACCTCTCCGGTAATCGGAGTCCTGCAGAACAGCGAAGGGAAATATTGCTGGACCCTTGATGGTGAATTCATCATGGCAGGAGGAACGGAACTCGTCGCGGAAGGTGCGGATGGCGTTTCCCCGCAATTCAAGGTGGAGGACGGGATGCTGAAGGTATCATACGATTCGGGAGAATCATGGGCAGACCTTGCGGAGACAGGCTCTTCCGTACAGCCGGCAGTGACTGAAGTGAAAGAGACGGAAAATGATGTTACATTCGTCCTTGCGGGAGGGGAGGAAATTGTCCTTCAGAAATTCATTCCCCTTACGATATCCGTTTCGGAACCGGCAGGATCCGAAGGTTCATATACCGTGACATATACTGTATCGGGTGATGACGGCGCTACGGTTGTATGTGCCCCTCTGGACGGGTGGAAGGCTTCCGTCTTGCCGACGGATGCTTCAACGGGGCAGATTGCCATTACTGCTCCTGAAGTCTGGACGGAGGGTACCGTACTTGTATTCGCATATACTGCCGTCAAGGTGGCGATGACGGTCATCCATATTGCGGGAGACGATTTCAGGGTCGAAAAGAATACCTATACAGCCGGTCCTGAAGGTGAAAGCTTTTCTGTTCCGGTGTTTGCCGCCTTTGAACCACAAGCCTCATGTGAGGAAGAGTGGCTGGAAGTGATGCGGACCAAGGCACTTCCAGAATATGCGTTCACTGTAACCGTGCAGGCGAACAGCACCCGGGATTCCAGGTCGGCAGTGATTAATTTCTCCAGACCGGATGACGGAGGACTGGCAGGGTATATCACTGTCATGCAGGAAGCTCCTGTACAGCCTGTGGCCCTTGACATAACCGTTGATGGCAGCGGCAGCATCTATGGTGATGGAGTGCTTGAGTCCGTGACCATGACTTCCGATATCGCTTTCACCGAAGACGGCCGGTCCGCATTGTCCGGAGAATTCCAGTCCGGCGCTTCCATGGATGCCGTCAGGACCGTGCGGCTGAATATCCTGCCTGCAGATTTCACATCTTCCGGATTTTCTCTGGATTTCGTCCTTGAGAGCGGTCAGGAGTTCTCCGTGGACATCTCCCCGGAAGAAGAATATATGCCTGGAGGAACATATAATGTGAAAGTGGAAGATATCGATGCCCTTATATCTGCAGGTACGGCAGAGCCGGTTTTCTACGACCTTGTCGCCAATGAAGGAGGGCGGGCAAACTGCTATGTCATTACTCATGGAGGCTATTATAAATATGCAGCAGACTATCCTTCGAATGACAAGACATATCCCATCGATGCCGCTTCTGCAGCCTGGCTTTGGTCTACAGGAGAAAGCCCGCTCGTAAAGGAGGTCTCCTATTCGCAGACTACGAAAAACATCTATTTCAATGTGCGGCCGGGGACTTCCGGCAACAGCGTGATTGCCGCCAGGGATGCGTCAGGCGATATCGTATGGTCATGGCACATCTGGATGGTAGAAGAAGACCCGAGAGTGGAGCACCATTATACGAGGGGTCCTGACTGGCAGCTGATGAACTGCAATCTCGGAGCGACATCATATAATGAAGGGGATGTCGGAGCGTATGGACTTTATTACCAGTGGGGCAGAAAAGATCCGTTCCCAGGGGCTTCTGTCCCAGGAGGAACAGGGAACAGTACGGAAATCGGCGCTTTCGGGGACAAGACTCAGCAATATGTCATCAACGGGGCGGAATTTTCCTCTACAGGAAACAGAAATACGGCTGCCGAAGGGGATGTGGCCTGGTCTATAAGCCACCCGACGACGATGATACATGCCAACGGGAATGATGGGAAACTCGGCCTCGATTATACCTGGCTCTATACCTCAGCCGTGGATGATGCCCTGAAACTATGGCATTCGGGCAATGACGGTTCTTCTGCCATTACATCCAGAAACGGCAAGACCATATATGACCCGTGCCCTGCCGGCTATTGCATCCCGGTGGATGCAGCCCATTCTTGGTACAACGCATGGAATATCGGTAATATGCAGAAGGAGACTGCAGCAGATGTATACGGGTTCAACTATTTCAATCCTGACGGGCCTGGAGTCGGGATATACTATCCTGCTGCCGGATACAGGAATGCCGGAGTATTGGCCGATCTCGGTCTAGTAGCGCGGTATTGGACAGCCGCATCACAGGTGCAGAATGATACCAGGTTCGTGGCCGGAGTCACTGAAGTCAATCTTCAGAATAATTCCGTAAAGTCCGGTACTGCCCGTACCGTCTGGGCTCTTCCGGTCCGCTGCATGAAGATGTAGAACGAGGCTGTTATCTGCGGCGTTGCTCGATGATGCAGTCTGCGGGAGCCTTAATGTTCTCATCCAGAGTCACGGATCCGATGGAATCGGCTATGATGCGGCCGGACATCGGATTCTTGATGTTGGTGATGGCTCCGCGGATATCCGCCTTGAGGGTTGAATATTCGAATGCCCTGTCGCAGGCCGGGTCGAAAGTGCAGTTCTCGAGCACGAGGTCGCGGGCATAGCACAGCGGCTGCTCTCCTGAGATATGGCAGTTGACCAGCCTCAGGTTGCGGGAGTGCCATCCGAGATATTCCCCGTTGAGTTCAGAGTCGTAGATTGTGACATTCTCCACCTCCCAGAACGCATCCTTGGTGGTAATCTTCGCATTGCGGATTTCCACGTTCTTTACATACTGGAATACATATTTGCTGTCGCTTTCGAGACCGTCTACATAGATGTCGCTGCTGAACATGAACGGATATGTGCCTCCGTGCAGCTTCAGGCAGCTGGCATTGATCCTGCTGCATCTCCAGAACACTTCATCGGCATCGTTCATCTCGACATTGTCGATTTCAATGTCGTTCATCTCCCGGAACATCTTTGGCGCGTCTATGACGGTGTCGGACATCTTCAGATGGTCCGAATACCAGAGGGCGGATCGTCCGCCGACTGCGAAATAGCAGTTCTGTATAGTGAATCCGTGGACATGCCAGAACGGGTAGTTCCCCTCGAAACGGCAGTTGGTGGCTATGATGTTGCTGCATTCCTTGATGGCGGATTCCCCTTCGAGTATCGTCACGCTGTCCAGATGCAGGTCGTGAGAGCCGAACAGCGGTCTTTCTCCTCCGAATTCCTTGTCTTTGATATACTGCATGGCATAAAAGTTTTGTAACTGATTCCGGCAGCCGGCAGCCGGCCGGAATTTCATTTTGCAAAAGTAGGCATTTCCGTCCAATGTCCGGTAACTGTTTTACCGATAGTGTTACCGGAATTACAGATTGCGTCTGACATGTCGGCTGTCTGCGATAAAATCCAAAGATAGCATAAATTCCGGAAAATTTCCCTTGAGCCTCACGGGGAGTCATACCAATAAATGATGATACGGGGAATATGCTATTTTATGTATCTTTGCACCGCAATTTCCGGCTTTGCCGGTCTTAGATCGTTTTTCCATGAAATTATCTGAACTCAAGACAGGGGAGAGGGCTGTGGTCGTGAAGGTCTATGGCCACGGGAGTTTCCGCAAGAGAATAACGGAGATGGGCTTTGTGAAAGGCAAGACGGTGACCGTGGTTCTCAATGCCCCTCTGAAAGACCCTATAGAATATGAAATAATAGGCTACAAGATTTCACTGCGGAGGGAAGAGGCGGAGCAGATAGAGGTCATCAGCGAGAGCGAGGCCAGGGAACAGCTCTCATCCTCGGGGGAGCCTGGCACTGCCGAGGCGGCCTGCGATGATGTGGAGTACCTTGACCGGAGGATGAAGGCTCTGGCGGAGGAGAGGGGCAGGATAATCCGGGTCGCGCTGGTCGGCAACCCCAACTGCGGCAAGACATCCCTGTTCAATATCGCATCGGGAAGCCACGAGCATGTGGGCAACTACAGCGGGGTCACGGTGGATGCAAAGGAAGGGCGTTTCGAGCACGGCGGCTACAGGTTCATCCTTGTCGACCTGCCCGGGACATATTCCCTTTCTGCATACAGCCCGGAAGAACTGTATGTGAGGAAGAACCTTATCGGGGAGACACCGGATGTGGTCGTGAATGTGGTGGATGCCTCCAACCTCGAGAGGAACCTGTATCTCACGACCCAGCTCATTGACATGAACCTCAGGGTCGTGATGGCCCTGAACATGTATGATGAACTGCAGGCCAGGGGGGACAGGCTTGACATCGTCACTCTCGGACATCTTCTCGGTATGCCGATAGTGCCGACAGTCAGCCGTAACGGACAGGGGATAGATGAGCTTTTCGATACGGTCATCAAGATATACGAGGGGGGCGACCCGAAGCTGGGGAGGCATCTGCACATCAACCACGGTGCGGAGATAGAGGTCAGCATCGATCACCTTAAGCATCTCATACAGAAGAACGAGGACATAAGATACAGATATTCCACAAGATATCTGGCCATCAAATATCTGGAGAACGACAAGGACATAGAGAAGGTCATCGAGAACCTGCCCAACAGGGATGAGATCATTGCGGCGAGAGTGGAGGAGCAGAAGAGGATAGATGCCCTGATGCACACTTCGATAGAGTCGGCCATAGTGGATGCCAAGTATGCATTCATAACCGGTGCGCTGAAAGAGACCTGGCAGCCCGGGACCCCGAAGAAGAAAGGCCGCAGAAGCCTGACTGACAGGATAGATGCAGTGGTCACGAACAAATGGCTGGCGTTCCCGATATTCTTCGTGCTCCTGTATCTTGTGTTCCAGTTCACTTTCACTCTCGGGGACTATCCGATGCAGTGGATAGAATGGCTGGTGGAGAAGTTCGGCGAATTCGTGGGGACATACATGGCTGCCGGATGGTGGAAGGACATGGTGGTGGACGGTATCATCGGAGGGGTCGGGAGTGTGCTGGTGTTCCTGCCGAACATACTTTTCCTGTATCTGTTCATCTCTCTGCTGGAGGATTCCGGCTATATGGCGAGGGCGGCTTTCATCATGGACAAGCTGATGCACAGGATGGGGCTTCACGGCAAGTCGTTCATCCCGATGATAATGGGATTCGGATGCAATGTGCCTGCAGTGATGGCCACCAGGTCGATCGAGAGCCGCAAGAGCAGGCTTATCACGATACTCATCATCCCGTTCATGTCCTGCGCAGGAAGACTTCCTGTCTATATCTTGATTGCCGGGGCTTTCTTCCCGCACAATGCCGGTCTTGTGCTGCTCGGCCTGTATGCCCTCGGGATAGTGCTGGCTGTGCTTTCGGCAAGGCTGTTCAGCCGTTTCGTGAAGGATGATGACCTTCCGTTTGTCATGGAGCTGCCCCCGTACCGTGTTCCTACGGCCAAGTCCGTGTTCAGGCATACCTGGGAGAAAGGCAAGCAGTATCTGCAGAAGATGTCAGGCACAATCCTCATCTGCTCCATCGTGATATGGGCGCTCGGATATTTCCCTCACCATGACAGATATGCAACTGCTGTGGAACAGCAGGAGAATTCATACATAGGCTATGTCGGCAAGGCCATCGAGCCGGTGCTGGAGCCTCTCGGCTTCGACTGGAAGATGGGGGTCGGAATCATAGCCGGTGTCGGGGCGAAAGAACTGGTGGTCAGCACTCTCGGAGTGATGTACAATGTCGGTTCGGAGAATGCGGCGGAAACGGGCGGGGCGGACGGTGACACTGCCCTGCAGCGCGCTCTCCAGAGGAATACGACTCCGGCGGCAGCCCTGGCGTTCATGGTCTTTGTCCTCCTCTATTTCCCGTGCATAGCCACATTCGTGGCCATAAAGAACGAGGCCGGAGGATGGAAATGGGCTATCCTGACCGCCGTATATACGATACTGGTAGCCTGGATAGCCGCATTCATCACATTCCGGATTGCCCTGCTGTTCTGATTGTCTGAAGGTGATTTATTTCTTTGGATTTTTATGGAATCAAGACACTTATTTGTTTGGATAATTTCTTTTTAAGGCGATTTATTTGTTTGGATAATTTCATATCGCTATTTTTGCACACAGAATACAGCGTTTTTTACCATGTATTGCAAAAGACATATCGACAAATATCTATCGGAGTGGGCATCAAGAGACAGCCACAAGCCATTGTTGCTTAGGGGTGCCAGACAGGTCGGGAAATCCACAGCTGTCAAGGAACTCTCTAAGAAGTTTGAGACATTTGTTGAGATAAACTTTGAAAAACAACCTGCATACAAAGCTCTATTCAAAGATGACTTGGATGTCAGACGCATTGTGCCGCAAATATCCGCTATATATGGATTATCTATTGAACCAGGTAAGACTCTTTTATTCCTTGATGAAATTCAGGAGTGCCCGCAGGCCATTATGGCTTTACGCTTTTTCAAGGAGGATATGCCTGAACTTCATGTCATTGCTGCCGGGTCTCTCCTTGAGTTTGCATTAAAGGGGCTTCCCACATTCGGAGTCGGAAGAATACATTCAATGTTCATGTATCCAATGACTTTTGATGAATTCCTTGAAGCAAATGGACAACAGCTGCTCATTGAAGCCCGCAATAAAGCTTCAATAGATAATCCTCTTCCAGAACCTTTGCATGACAGATTGGTAGAATCCCTTCGTACATATATGCTTGTCGGAGGAATGCCTGAATCTGTCAAGACTTGGGTTGAGTATCACGATTATGTAAGATGCCAGGAGGTTCAGGATGATATTGTCGTTACATACGAAGATGATTTCCCGAAGTACAAGAAAAACGTAGATCCAGCATTGCTGCGCCGGACACTACGAAGTGCAGCAGTCCAGGCTACCAAAAAGTTTGTATACTCAAAAGTCGGTCATGGCTACAAGACAGCAGAAGTGCAAAAAGCTGTAGAATTGTTGGCTCTTGCAGGTATTCTGCATCCTGTGACACATACAGATGCCAATGGCTTGCCATTAGGCGGTGAAGAGGATAGGTCGTATCAAAAAATGCTGTTACTTGACACCGGATTATTGCTTCGCCTGCTGAATATGTCGTTAGGCGATATATCTGAACTGACTACTCGGATTCTGACTGCAAGTGCTGCTGATCTGGTAAATAAGGGACCGATGGCAGAAATGGTAACAGGACTTGAAATGCTGCATCACATGAGCCCGAATATCCGCCATGACCTGTACTATTGGGTAAGACATGCAAAGAATTCCCAGGCGGAGATAGATTACATATCCAGTTATCTGCAGGTGGTTGTTCCTGTTGAAGTCAAAGCTGATACACAAGGTGGAATGAAGAGCCTGTGGTCGTTTATGCGTGACAAGAAACTTCATTATGCCATTCGATGCTCAATGGAGAATTTTGGAAAATTTGACTATGTAGATAACGGGGACAATGCCGAAGTGAGACATGTCCGTATTTGTCCGATGTATGCTATTGCCAAAATGGAAGAGATAAAACAAGGTATTGAAAAATAAAAAGAGACTTTAATATGATCTGATTGTCAGCCTTGTGGTGGAACTGTGCCTTCCGAGATAGAAAAGTCTTGCGCATACGGTGCAGTCAGACCGGATATCCACGGCGGAAGTCCATAGAGGGGATGACATGTCCGGTTCGCTGCCATCCGTGGTGTACCGGATTTCTGCATCCGGGACCGTAGAGTTCGCAAGGAGTCTGCCGTCCTCGAACTTAAGCCCCGGCTGCGGCAGGTGGAATGCGATGCCGATGGCATTCCAGTACGGCATCTCCTGGGCAGTGACCCTGCCATAGAATGAACCGAAGTCTTTCCTGAAGACGGTTTCTTCCGCCTGTCCCGACATCCTGCCCCATTCAGGGAGGGCATTCCAGCCTCTTTCATACACTCCGAGAATCTTCGGGAACATATATGAGGTCAGGTCATCGAATCCTCTGACAGTCTCGGCGAAACATTGGGTCTGCACCCCGGCTATCCGGGCGGAGTCCCTGAGGGAAGGTTTGCCCTCCTGTATCCTGTCAAGATCCACCATCGTGCCGTCCGGCCTGTACCGCATGGACCTGTAGACATTGAACGGCTGCAGGGCGAATGCCATCTGCTCGTTGAGGATACCTGCCCAGTCATGTCCCCTCTCCTCGGGATTGTTCCTGTAGACCATGTCCGCATACGTGTTGTTGACATTGGACAGGACCACATCGTATCCTCTTTCTGCGAGAGCGTAAGGCACATGGTCGCCGAGTCCCGGGACTGTGCTCCAGCAGAATACATTGGCGATGTGTGGCCGGACCTTGCTGTCAAGCCTGCGGTCTATGTGCAAGGCCATTTCCTGCCAGCCATTGATGCGGATGCCTTTTGCGGCGCAGAGCCCGGTCATCCTGTCCACATAATATGCCTTCAGGTCTGCCGCTGATGTCATCCCGTTTTCCTGCATGAACTTCCGGGCTATGGGTGAGCCGGTCCAGCAACCGTCTGCCACCTCGTCACCTCCGATATGTACACAGTCGAGTACAAGGCCGGCTTCGGAATACATTGAGGCCAGCTCATCGATGACCTTGGACATGAAGGTGTACATGGATTCCATCGCCACATTCATCACATTGTCGGTGTATGACTGTGCGGACATGTATCTGGAAGTGTCTTGCGGGTCGCTCAGGATGAATGTGCTGTCACCTGTCTCGGCGTACCGTGCCTCCATTGCCTTGATGGCGGCTCTTCCATGGCCCGGAGACTCTATTTCCGGTATTACCTTGATATGTCTGGCCGCAGCGAATTTCAGCAGATCCACGAACTCCTCCCTCGTATAGTAGCCGTTTGCCGTGGATATGCTGTCATCCGGATCGATGCATCCATCATAGCTCGGCATCAGGTATCTGCCCTCATCCCCGAACCCGTGGAACGCCCCGACCGATGTGAGTTCCGGAAGTCCGTCTATCTCAAGCCTCCATGCCTCGTCATCGCAGAAATGGAACTGCAGTGTATTCACCTTGTATTGCGACAGCAGGTCTACCATCTTCTTTAGATTCGGCTGGGAGGTGAAATTTCGGGCTATGTCTATCATCGCTCCACGGTATCCGAGGTCCGGCCAGTCGTTGATATGGAAACAGCCGAGGCTGTCCCCGTGCCGGTTGCGCAGAAGTTTCAGAAGTGTCACGGCCCCGTAGAAAGCTCCGGAGGATGATCCTGCGGAAACAGTTATCTCCCCTGATGCGGAGGCTTCGATGGAATATCCCTCATCATTGCGGATATCTTCTCCTGTAACGAACCTGATTTCCGCAGGGGAATCCCCGGCCGGGCTTAATCCCATGTCTTCTATCGCCCCGGCAAGATATGCCGCTACAGGGCCGTATTCTGTCGAAGACATCACCTTGATCCCGTCTCCGAGCGGTATGCTGTCATCTCCGGCAATGACCTCTTTAGGCATGGGGATGAGCGAGAGCGGTTCCGGTCTGGTGACATCATATCTTGAGTTTTCCCTGTAGACCTGTTCCCCATCATCGGCAGGGGCAGGGAATACCGCCTTGAATTCAACGGGCTCCGGTCTCCCGGACCCTGCAGCCAGAGCCACACCTTCCGGAGCCATTGAATATCTGCTTATAAGGGGAGCATAGTACCGGATACTGACCTGTCTCCTGTCTGCGGTGCTGTCCGCTGTCGGGAAGGCCCTGTGCCAGTTGGCCATGACAGGTTCCACCATGTATCCCGAACCGGGTATGTTCCTGATGTCTGATGGCATCAGGGAGAAATACAGGGACCAGCCTTCTTCCCTTGCCTCTGCAGGCAGGCCGTTGATGGTGAAGGTGTACTCTACGGCATCATGTTCCGGGCTGTATTTCCCTACGGTCCATGTGACTTCAGGAATCTGTCTGCCGCAGCCAGCGATAATGCAGGCCAGCATGGCAGATGTCAGTACTCTATTTTTTATATGCATTTGTCAGTTCTTCTAAAAGTACAACAAGGTCATGGTCTGTCCCGGATCAGTTCTGGTATGCACCGGGCCACATCGCCCCGGTGTTCCGGGCATTGCCGCAGATATCTGTGCCGAATCCGCCGATGGATTCGAGCCATGTGATGAAGTTCTCGCCGAGTGAAGGCTGTCCTTCCGGCTGGAATGTCCTGATTGCTGTCTTGATGTCATCGGCAGTCGTCTTGCCGGCCACGTCTCCATCCCATGTGAATGCATTGAGACTTTCATCGAACACAAGTCTGAGAGAAGCCATGCTGCAGTCCCTGGTATCGGTGGAGTTTACGATAAACTGTGTGCCCGCACCGTTGGTCTCATGTATTCCGCTTCCGAGCAGATTATAGCCTTTGGAAGTCAGATAACCGGAGTTGTTGCTCATGTCGACGGTATTCTGCCCGGACATTTCATTGATGACTATGCAGTTCATCAGCATCGAGGTAAGGTTCCGGGCTGATTCGCAGCGGATTGCCCCTCCCTGATTGTCCGAGATTATGTCGGAATTGACGATACACATGCTCCCGCTGCCGTTCACTGCACCGTTCTTCCCGGTATTGTCCGTGATGACAGTGTTGTTCATGCACAGATGTCCTCCTGACACGTGGAATGCATAGCCGAACTGGTCTGCCTGGGTGTTGCCTGTCACCCTGCATCCGTTTACGAGTGCGATGGCTCCTCCATTGTTCAGCTTTATGATACCGCGGCTGTTGATGGCGTTACCGGTGAAGGTTACATTGTCGAGGTACAGTATTCCGTTGGAATTGCCGATTATGCCATTGTCCTTGCCGGTGCAATTCCTGACGGTGCAGTCAGTCAATGTCAGTTCCGCTTTCCCGGAGGAGCCGTGTGCAATGCTTATAGCACCTGTATCGCCATTTCCATCCGCGAAAGTGATACCGTCGAAAGTCACATCCGTCTGGTTGCCGAAGTTGAACAGCTGTACGCTTCCGCCGCCGCTGATAACGGTTTCATTGGCCTTGGTGTCACGGCCGGTGAGGTCGGTGCCGGTGCTGTTTGCGGCATATCCTCCCTTGATGGAAATCTCCACAAGTTTGGAGTATCCGCTGTATTCTACGAAAAGCCTCTCGTCAAGGGTGTATGTACCTCCTGCCATATATATGGTGGAGCCATCGAGGATTTCCGCATTGATGTCGGATATCTCCTGTTCCCCGTTCCTGGCCAGCAGGTTGACAAAGCCTTCCGTATCCATGGCATTGTCCCAGTCTGTCCCCGAGCCGTCTCCTGTCGCGGACGGCTTGACATAATAGGCGTCCGAATTGACCTGTATCGCTCCTTCGGGAATTATCAGTGCGCTCCAGTCTCCGTCTGCAGGGTCTGCAAATGATACGGTGGAGTTTGCAACATCCATTGTCAGGCTGTATTCTTTGCCGGCTTCGAGCCGCGGGATGCCCAGTACGGTCATTTCCTTGCCTCCATATACAAAAGTCGCGAGGGCTTCATTGCCCTGTTCTTCGGAAGGCGTCACGATTGCCGTATATACCGTCCCCTTCTGGCCGGAGATTCCGGAGGCCGGAGTTTCAGTGTACGGATTGACGAAAATTCTCGTGGAGGATATGTCTGTTCCGGTAATGCCCTGTCCGGAGGAGATGCGCATGGCCTGTACCCTGCCGTCCGCATCCATTTCCCCGACAGAGATGATTATCTTGGCCATCTGCCGTTTGAATTGAAGCCTAAGTTCCCCGTTGTCACCGCGTACTGCATTCTCGACAGTGCAGGTCATATAGTCGGCCTGTTTGAGCGCATCGATATTCCTTTGGCTGGTCGGAACCGTGAACCCGGCGGTAGTGCCGCCCTCCGTTGCAGGGTAATATGCACTGTATGTGACCGGCTCATCTCCCCATCTGAGATAATAGTTGTCCGTAGGTGCCCAACCGTTTACCGAATATTCATAGAGCATGCTGCCGTCCTCGCATGAAAGGCATATCAGGTCGCCGGCGTTGAAAGCGGTCTGTTCCTGTTCCGTTCCTGTCGGAACCGACTTCGTGAAAGCGGCGGAGATTTCAGGGACTATCCGTATCGCCCTGTCATCGGAGGCGAATACGGGGATTTCCCTCTCCTTTGCGCAGCCGGCCGACAGAAACAGGATGGCTGCTGACATATAATATAATGTATGTTTCATATAAGTTCCTTTTGGTTGTATGGGTTATTCTATTGCAGTCCGGCATCGTATGCGCCCGGCTGGAATTTCTCCGGATTGCGTGCAGAGCCGCGGGCATCCACGCTGAAAGCTGCTTCAGTACACCAGTCTGCGAATACATTGCCGAGATTTGCCACCGGACATGTGCTCGGGTTGAAGCCGCGGACCGCTTTGGTCACGGCAGCGGCAGTGGCGAACTCTGAGAGTCCTGCAGCGTCAGCCGTCCATTCGAAAACATTATCCTGCCCATTGTAGCTGCACAGGTCGGTGAAGTTTCCCGTATACTGCCTGTCGGAAGCGAGCATTGTGACGCCGCTCACCTTGTTATAGAGATTGAATCCGAATGAAGTCGCCTCGAAACTGTTCCCGTTAAGGCAGAATCCTGTTCCGGTACCGTCTTTGGAAAGGAAGACATTGTTTATGAATCTTGTCGTGCTGCCTGCGGGCGATTCGCAGCGGACTACATACGTTTCTGAATCTTCGCCGATGATTGTGCTGTTGACGATAAGCATGGCCGCCCCGCCGTTTATCTGTCCGCTTTGTTCAAGTTTGTCAGTAGTATTGCCGAATATCGAGGTATTGTTGAGGCAAGCGTTACCGCTGGACAGCTGGATGCCGGAACCCCATTGGTTCGTGATGTCGTTGTCGTTTATGAGGCATCTGTCGAGCATAAGGATGGAGCCTTGCTCGCAGCATCTTATGGCACCGCCCCTGTTGTCCGAATGATTGCCTGTAAGCTGCACATCTTTCAGCCTGGCCTGCCCTGTCATGATCATGATTGCCGCTCCTCCGGCATAACTTGAATTAGTGGCAGCATTTACACAGTCCCTGACTATGCAGCCGGAGAGTTCGAGGATTGTCGACGATGCATCCCCATCGATGAAAAATCCGCTTCCTCCTGTCCGTGCAGAGGCTGTATTCTCGGAAATGTATCCGTGCTGGAACGTGACACCGTCTATCTTCACGTGGCCGGAATTGATTGTCATGAGCCCACTGTCCCCTTCGTCCGCCATCCCATCCTCGTTGAGGTCACCTGAGAAGATGGTCGGGTATTTCTCCGGGTCACGGTTTTCAGTAGATGTGCCCTGGCTCAGGCTGCTGTAGCCTCCGAAAATGCCGGCCACATCCTTTTTTACGGTAACGGATGTGTTTGCAGCGGATGCAAGGCAATATGTGCCTTCGCAGACATGTATATGGCATTTCGACAGGTCTGCGGACCCGGTCAGAAGGTCGATGAGTCCGGCTGCATCGAGGGCGTTATCCCAGGAGGATCCGTCCATTTCTCCTTCTCCGTAAAGCGAGACGAAATAGTCTTCGGCATCTCCGAAGATTTCATCATCGAGGTCGTCATCGTCCTGTACCGTAGGTGGAGGGACCATGTCGTAATGTTTCTGGCATGACTGGGACACCGGCACCAGCGCCAGTGCTGCCGTCAACAGCAAGGCTGTTCTGTATGATATATCCGTTTTCATGATTCTGGATTTGAATTTGTCTATCGTGCGATGTCCGGATAACCCGGATTCTGCTTGAGGTATTTGTTCTGTTCGAGATCGTTCTGGGAGATAGGGAAGATTTCATAGTGCCTGTCGCTGTCCTGCGGCTTGTCCCACCATGCCTCCTGGAAACGTCCGAAACGTATGAGGTCGGTGCGTCTGCGGCTCTCGGCGAGGAATTCCCGTCCCCATTCGTCGAGCATTTCCTCCATAGTGAGTTCCACTGTACCCCCATCGCTTCCGACATATGCTATAGTGGAAGAGAAGTTCTCATAGTTGCGCTTGCGCACACTGTTGAGCAAAGCGCCTGCATCTCCGTCCTTACCTTGCCTGAGCAGACATTCGGCCTTGGAATATATTATTTCTGCAAGTCTCATCTCCACGAAGTCGGACTCGATATAATATCCGCCATTGAAAGGATAGAACGGGTATTTTACCTGATAGAGACCGGAGTTGAAATCTCCGTTCCCGAGGATGGAAGCCTTGTCATACAACGAACTGATTGTTCCCTGCTCGGCCGTGCTTTCGAACCGTCCTACCTGGTCCCGGAGATAGATTTCATATTGGCCTTCCGGATTTTTGGCAAAACTTCCGTCCTGATTCCGGATTTTTCCTTCAAGAAAGAACATTCCTTCGCGTGTGTTGTTGCTGGTGTTCACATATTGTCTGTACCTGAGGTCTCCGGGATATTTCTCGAATTTCTGTGTAACCATGCCGAGCCTGTAGTTAAACAGCTGTCGCGGCACGGAGTTGTCGTAGCTAGGGGAAAGGGCATATTTCGGATTGCGTTCTCCGTCTCCCGTGACATTGAGATAGCTTGCACTTCCGTAAGGCAGTCCACGTCCGTAACTTGTTCTCGGATCATTCTGCAGATGCCATGAAGTGGTCGCGTATGATGCCGGATATCCGAATATGACTTCGTTGCATGTCTCGTTGTCCCAGTCAAACGGTTCCCACCAGTTTTCAGCAAGAGAGTAGGTCCCGAACTCCCCGTTCAGTATCCTGTCGCATATATTGATGCAGTCCTGGTATCTGTCCTCTCCTATCCATACTTCTGCGTTCAGATAAAGCCTTGCGAGCAGTCCAGCTGCGGCTGCTTTTGTGAACGAGCCCTGCAGGTTGCCGGGACCTGAACTGCCTGTCTTGGCCGGCAAGGCGGCAAGGCAGAAGTCTCGCAGTTCGCTTTCTATGAAGTCGAACAGAGTTTTGGGCGGTACCTGTGCCCTGTTCTCCGGAAGTTCATTGATGGCCTGGTCCGATGTCGTGGTCAGGACGCAGTTCCTGTACGAGTTCAGAAGCCTCAGATAGCAGAACGCCCTCATACAGCGGAGTTGGGCACGGAATGCATTGAATTCTTCGTCAGTAAGGTCGAAATCTGCCGGGTTGAGGGAGGCAAGGTCATCGAGTACGAGATTACACTGGCCGATACCTGCATACAGGTTCACCCATTCATTTGTCCATTCACTTGTAATGAGATCGTCGTACTGGTGACGGTGGAATTTTTCCCATTTTCCTCCGTCATACCACCATGTGCCTCTTGTAGGCGTGATCAGCTGGTCGGCAGGAAGTTCTTCGCTCTGGAATATTATCCATGTACAGCAGAATACATGTTCGAACGGTCTGTAGACCGCACTGATGACATCCTCTTTTGTGTTGTAGTAGTTCTGGCTCATCACCTGGTCGTAGACCGTCTCACTTAGGTCGGTGCAGGAGGTCAGTGGCAGTAAGGCGCATAATGAGATCAGCGCCGCAGCCATTATGTCTTTCAATTTCATTTCTGTCGTCTTTAAAAGTCAATCTGGAATCCGAGTATGAACTGGAATACATTCGGGTAATAGTTGTAACTTCCTCCGAATGTACCCGGAGTGAGGCCATTGACCTCGTATGTGGACGGATCCACGCCGGAGAACCGAGTGAATGTATAGAGATTGCGGGCAGTGCCGTAAATCCTGACCTTCTCGAGGAACTTCCGGTTGAGTTTCAGGGTATACCCGAGCGACACATAGTCGATGGTCAGATAGTCGCCTGGTTCGATAAAGTAGTCCGTAATGACATTGGACCCCTTGGTGATATGTGCATTCTTCGAATATGCTGTCGTCAGGACATTCGTAGTCATGTTCTGCAGACCGAAATAGAAGTCGTGCACATTGAACAGATCGAATCCTGCTGCACCGCGCAATGAGACGGAAAGGTCGAAGTTCCTGTACCTGAAGTTGTGTGTCATAGATCCGGTGAATTTCGGCAGACCGTTTCCTGTGATACTTTTGTCTTCCTCTGTGGCCTGTGCTACAGGGATTATGTTTCCTTTTTTGTCATATACCAGCCAGTCCCCGCTCTTGTCCACACCTGCATATCGCCATGTGTAATAGTTGCCGATTCTCTGGCCTTCCTCTATCCGTTGGAGATAGCCCGGGTTGTTCGGATTGGACATAGAGCATGTAGAGTACCATGACTGCCCTTTGTAGACATCGTTGGAGAAGCTGACGAACTTGTTGCCGTTGGTCGCTCCTACAATCGAGAAGTTCCAGTTGAAGTCTTCGCCCCTGACCGCATCCACATTGATGTCGAATTCGAAACCTGTGTTCTTCAGGGTTCCGACATTGGTGTATATGGTATTGAAAAGGTTCGGGGGAACAGGCACATCATAGTCTCCGAGCAGGTCGCTTTGTCTGCGGATGAAATAGTTCAGTGAACCGCTGAGCCTGTAGTTGAATAGGGAGAAGTCGATGCCTATGTTCTGGTTGTGTCCTTTCTCCCATCTGAGTTCGGTATTGGTGTTCTTGGACGGACCCCAGACATGGAAGAGATTCCCGTTGTACTGATAGTATCCGAATGCCCTGTAGGTGGACAGAGACAGGTAGTTGCCGAAATCCTGGTTGCCTGTGACACCATAATCGTATCTTACCTTCAGGTCATCTATCCATGAGACATTGCTCATGAACGGCTCGTCTGATATGCGCCATCCGACAGAGACAGCAGGGAAGTTACCCCATTTGTGATTTGCCCCGAAACGCGAGGATCCTTCATGACGGAGCGAAAATGTTATCATATAGCGCTCTTTCCAGTCATAGCTGATCCTTCCGAAGAAACTTATGAGCTTGTGGTCGTTTTTGTAGGAACCCATCATCACCTGTCCGTCTTCTGCCGCTTTCATTCCCGAGCCGAGATTGTTGTATCCAAGCCCATCGGATGAGAAGTCCCAGTTTTCCGCCGACATTCCTGCACTTACACCATAGTTGTAGCTGTATCCGGCCATAGCCTGAATTTTATGGTTGCGTATTTTAGCAGAGAAGTTCGTCACCCATTCTAGATTACTTTCCACAGTGTTGTCGTATGATCTGGTGGCCTTGCCGTCCACTTCCTGATTGACATTCGCACTGTATGTGGAAGGTGAGAATGTTCCGTTGAACTTGTCCACATGGTACTGGGATACTGTGAGCCTTGATACAAGTGACAGGTCCTTGTTCTTCGGCGTGAACAGGGGCAGGAGATTTATCGAAGCACTTGCATTCCATTCTAAAAGTTTTATTTTCTGGGAGTTTTCTTCTTCAAGCATTGTCTCCACAAGGTTACTTTCCGTGCCTCCGGACGGGAAATGATGGAATCCGTTTTCTGTGGATTCGTCATAGACAGGGGCGGTAGGATTGTTTACAAGGACATTGTTGAGTGACACTGCATTGTTTCTGTCTATTACACGAGGGACGATGTTTGCGGTGAAAGTGAAAAGCCCTCCCTTGGTGGTATGGCTGACTGTGGCTCGTGCCCCGTATTCGAGTCTGTCGGAACGGAGGTCGATGCCGTTCGCATCCCTGAAGTCGGCTGTGATACGGTAGTTGGTACTGGCGTTGCCTCCGGACATTGTGAGAGTGTACATGTGAGAGAAGCCGAGGCGTGTCGCCGCATCGAACCAGTCGGTACTTGCCCCGAGATCGAGCAGAGGATTGGTGACAGTCCTGTATGCCCTGTACTGGGCAGCTGACATGATGTCCAGTTCTCGCTTGGCCACATTGAATGTGAACGAAGAGCTGAAAGAGGTGTGGATGCTCCCATCTCTGGTGCCTTTCTTGAGGTTGACGAGGATGACACCATTACTCCCTCTGGTACCGTATATTGCCGAGGCAGCCCCATCTTTGAGGACATCTAT
The DNA here is from genome assembly GCA_944325435.1 of uncultured Bacteroidales bacterium. GTDB lineage: Bacteria > Bacteroidota > Bacteroidia > Bacteroidales > UBA932 > Cryptobacteroides. Next base: position 42,597 of record CALVAC010000020.1, read on the forward strand.
GGATTCTATGTCGGCTGGATTGATGTTGGTGATATCTCCTCCAGGGATACCGTCCACTACGATAAGCGGTCCGAGACCGGCGCTTCTGGATGAGATGCCGCGCACCTGTATGCTCCCCTGGTTGTTAGGGTTTGCCAAGGCTGTGTTTGTGACAGTCACTCCAGAAACTTTTCCCTGAAGGAGCATCCTCGTGTCAAAACTGCTGATATTGTTGAGGTCTTCCGCGTTTACATGAGATATTGCGGAAGTCATCTCCTTGCGTTTCATGGTTCCGTAACCTACGACCACGACTTCATCGAGGGCAGTCGTTTCCTCCTTCATGATTATCCTGAGGCTTTCAGCCCCGTTTCCGGCAAAGAGTTCCTGTGTCTCGAATCCTATGCAGGAGACGGAAATGCTGCTGCCTTTGGGAACTCCCAGTTCGAAGTGCCCATCGATGTCGCTGATGGCTCCTACTGCCGATTCTTTTTCGACAGTTATGCTTGCTCCTATTACAGGCTCGCCGTCACTGTCGACCACAATCCCTTTGATATCCACCATGTGCCTCCCTTGGGCTGATACTGTCGTATCGAATACTGCAGCCGACAGGGTAAAGATGATGGAAAACATCAGGAAACATTTTCTGATTTTCCCGTTCATGTCATTATTGGTTTTTAGTTGTTACAGTGTCATTCAAAAGGTTATCTCAGATCTCTTTTCTCCAATGCCGTTATGAGCTGTGCCGGGCAGTCTGTCATGATCATATGTACATTAGGAAACTGTCCGAGGAGTTCGTCCAGCTGGCTGTCATCCACATGGTCGAAAGGTATATTTGTGGAGCCGAGCATTATGACAGAGACTAACATGCCATCTTTCGGGGCATCTCCAAGAGCTGTGCTGCCTCCGTCCGGCGCGTATGAGTACTGCACGAAATAGTCACCGTCCAGACCTTTGAGGGGAGCATATTGAGTAGCCCACGGGTAGGCATGTGCATCTGAGTCGAGTGAAAGGACTTCCTCTACCTTTGAAGTATTGTTGCAGTAGAACCAGCACTGTTCCATCATATCAAGTTCTTCCACTATTTCCATGACTTCCTGGGTGGAGGCTGTCCTTGGAGAATAGTCAAGGTCGAAATATATCTTTCCTCGTCCAGCTTTCAGGAATTCTTCGAGCGTAGGCATTTTTTCGTCAGTGACACGCCCGTTCCTGTCCTTGAGGTTATACTGCTGTATTTCGGCCAGTGTCATCTTGGTAATGTCACCCGTACCATTGGTGGTCCTGTCTATTGTCTGGTCGTGGCATACGACAATATACCCGTCCTTTGTCCTATGAGTGTCTAATTCGATTGCTTCAGCTCCGGATGCGATGGCGGCATTTACAGCTGAAACCGAATTTTCCGGGATGGAGTAATCCGTGGTGTGTGCCCTGTGTGTCATCACCCAGACTGTCCTGTTGTCCGGGTTTCTGAACTGCTTCTGTGCCTCGCTCAGTGCAAGCAGACTGTATACTCGGATGCGCTTTTTGATGCTGATGTTTCCTGCATTCACAGCGAGTTCATAGTCCCTGCTTTCGGAATACTGATGCAGGACAGGGGCAGGAGTCATTCCCGTCATGACTGTCCCGTCTCCGAAATCTACAGAAAATTCGGTCCCGTCCTCTACTCCGTTGAGGTATACATCGACTGTTTCCATGAGCATGGCCCTTGTAGGGGCGTTCAATGACGGAGATGCAGGAATCTCGTCTTCTCCGGAACAGGAAATCGCACCGAGCAGAATGATGCCGGCTGCCGCAAGAAACGATTTTGCCAATAATCTGTTTTTCATCTTATCTCTGTTTTGAAATGTTGTTCTACAAAGTTAAGATGATTGGTCGCTCAAACGGGCAGCTTTTGCCCCTGCCCATTCATAAAGTAAAACTATAAAAAGATAATTCCTTGATAATTAATGAATAGTGTTCGGTAAATGCTATATCGAAGTAAACCGGAAGTAAAGACAATTCAGGATATGCGCATGAGATGTTCTTCAAATTTACGGTCACTGATGACTGTTTTTCTGTTTATTGCGGACCTGTAGTTGTAGACTGTCCTGATGGAGTAATGCAGGAGTTCTGCAATCTGTGCGCTTTCCTTGATTCCTAACCGTATCATGGCAAAGATGCGCAGTTCCGTGTTTAGCAGTTCTCCTTTCTTAAGCCTTATCTTTCTGTCGGGCAGCAGAAGTTCGTTGAACCTGTCCACAAAGTCAGGGAAAATGTCGAGGAAAGCCATGTCGAAATTACGGTAGAGGTCGTGTATCTCTTCGTTTATGATGTCTCCCGATGGCTGGGTAAGCCTGAGGACTTCATCGGCATCTCCCCGTTTGATTTGCTTGTGGATTTTGTTCCGGAACTTCTGCATGCTGTTCAGATAGGAAGAATATAGCTTGAAGAACTGGGAAATGTATGAATCCTTGATTCTGCTGGTTTCTTCAAGGTTGCGGTTGATTCCATTGAGCTTTCTGTTGATGGATATGATATAGGCGGCGAGTCCAGCAAGAATGAGGACGAGGATTCCCAATGCGCATGATATTACCGATATGGTTCTTCTCTGGGAGTCGAGTTTCTGCTGCCATATCTTGTTTATTTCAAAGACAGCCTTGTTGTAGGTCCAGTGCCGGAATCTTTCATTGAAAAATGTCGTCACCCAGTATGAATAGTTCACATATTTCCATGCCCTGTCGAGATCCTTGCCGAATATCTTGTTTGCCAGGACATAGAGAGAAGACTGGTTCATGACGGCACTGTTTATGTCAGCGATTGCTGATCTGACAAGAAATTCCAGCGATTCATCTTTTCTGCCCATTTCCTGATAGATACAGTATCTGTCGTATGCGGCGTATGCGTATTCCGGGGACAGGTATTTCGCCATTCCGATTCTGATGCCGTTTATTTCAAGGGCCTGTTCAGGATGTCCGGCATCCCGCAATTCTGTTTCCTTGAGCCTCAGTATCCTGTCGGATGCGGATGTACTGTGGTTGAGGATAGAATCCCGGTATTGCTCGGCCCGGCCGGTCCATATCCGGGAGATGGCGTTGTGCGGTATGGCGTATCCCGCTTCCCTGTAGACATTATAGTAAGCCATCCAGTAGTCTTCCAGCATGTCCGGTTCCCGTATTTCATGTCTGTCTATGAAAGAGAGGACATATTCGGCTTCCATGTAGAGCCCAGTGAGTGTATACTGTTCCGCAAGGGCTAGTGTATAATGTATTTCGGACTGCCTGTCACCTGAATCGCGGGCTATGGATATGGCTCTGTTGAGATAGCTGGCTGCCGAGTCGGACTGGAATTTTCTGTATTCCCCGGCTATCTTGCCGTATAGTTTAATCCTGTTGATGCCGGGAGTGTCGAGCCGGAGTTTGAGAGAATCTATCCTTTTCTGCTTGATGCTGATATACTGGTCCTTGTTGTCCACCATATTGTCCAGTTCCCGGATAAGGTCTTCAGGTATCGATTCTTTTCCTTCTGAAGGCAGTGCCAGGGTTATGGCGGACAGGCAGATGGTCAGGACTGCAAGGTGTTGTCTGTTGTGCATAATATTGGTTTTCCGTATCCGCAAATATAACAAAAAATCGGTTCAGGAATATTTCCGGGGATAGCGGAGAAAGATGGCAAGCAGGGAGATTATGCCCAGGGCGACAGGATAGTAGAGGTGCGGGATGATGTCCATTGTGGAGATGGATGCCAGTCCGGATGCCATCAGCAGCTGTGCACCGTATGGCAGGAGTCCCTGTACTACGCAGGAGAATGTGTCCAGTATGCTTGCAACCTTGCGTGGGTCTAGCCCGTACCTGGAGGAGATGTCTTTTGCCATACTTCCGGTGGTTATGATTGCAATGGTGTTGTTCGCGGTGCAGAGGTTGGCGAGGCTCACTAATGCGGCAATGCTGAGTTCTGCTCCTCGTCTGCCTTTAATATGTCTGGTCATAAGGCTGATAATGAAATCGATGCCTCCGTTGTGCCTTATGAGTTCCAGCATTCCTCCGGCAAGCATTGTCACGATTATCAGTTCTCCCATACTGCCGATGCCATCCCCTATGGCCCCGAGCCAGCCTGTCCATGTCAGGGAACCGTCAATGAATCCGATGACAGCGTTGACCCCTATCCCGATTGCGAGGGTCAGCACCACATTGATGCCGGAGACCGCGAGGATGATTATCAGTATATAGGGTATGAGCCTGTACCATTGGATGGGCTGTACCGCTGCAGCGGTTTCCACTCCCTGTCCCAGAAAGACATAGATGGCCGTCACGATTATCGCTGCCGGTGCCGCCAGCAGGATGTTGACCTTGAACTTGTCCTGCATCGAGCATCCCTGGGTTCTTGTGGAGGCGATGGTAGTGTCGGAAATGAACGAGAGATTGTCCCCGAAAAATGCCCCTCCCGTCACTATCGCAGCCATGAATCCGGGCGAAGCCCCCGTCTCTGCAGCCAGCCCCGCAGTTATGGGGACAAGGGCGACTATGGTACCTACGCTGGTGCCGATAGACATAGAGATGAAGCAGGATGCGAGGAACAGTCCGGCATAGAGCAGGTTGCCCGGCAGCACTTTCAGTGTGAGGTCTACGGTGGCTTCAATCGCCCCGATTTCTTTGGCTGTGCCGGCGAATGCTCCTGCGAGCACGAATATCCATATCATCAGCAGTACGTTCCTGTCCCCTGCGCCTTTCGAGAAGACAGAGATTCTCTCTTCGATGCTGTGTCTGCTTTTTGTGATTGCGATGGCGTAGCATGACGCTATCAGAAATGCGGATGCAATAGGAATGCTGTAGAAATCCTTTGCCAGTATGGACGATACAAGGTACACCACGAGAAAAACCGCCAGCGGGCTTAATGCCAGCCAACCGTTCATTCCCCTGTGAGTGTTGTCTGTCCTGTCTTTCCCTGTCTCCATTGTCCCGATTCTGTTTTCCTGTTCTTCCCTGTCGCCGTTGTCCTGTCCCATGTGTTTTCCTGCCATTATCGCGGAGATGTATTGCCTGCTTGCGGATATCAGGTTGGCAGCTGTCGTGCAAAGGTAGCCATAAAAAGTTTCCGCATTGGGAAAAATTCAGTATTTTTACTTGTTTTATGACGATGGGAAAGAAAAATTCAGGTCCATATATGGTGTCGCCACCAGAAGGGGCAGACAGGGTGCTTCTTCATACGTGCTGCGCGCCGTGCAGTTCCGCTATCATAGAATGCATGGTGCGGAGCGGCATCACACCGACAATCTATTACTGCAATCCGAATATCTACCCGGAGGAGGAATATCTTGTCCGCAAGAACGAATGTTCAAGATATGCAGAGTCCCTCGGCCTGGACATGGTGGATGCCGACTATGACCATAATGAATGGCTGAAGGCTGTGCACGGACTTGAGCAAGAGCCTGAAAGGGGAGGCCGTTGCCTGCAATGCTTCAGACTCAGACTGGACAGGGCGGCTGAATATGCGGAGGAACATGGTTTCAGGGTTCTGACAACCACTCTTGCATCATCCAGATGGAAGAGCCTAGACCAGATAAATGAAGCCGGACGCTGGGCTGTGTCCAGACATCCGGCTGTGCTTTGGTGGGACCAGAACTGGCGCAAGGGTGGACTCCAGGAACGCCGCGGCCAGATAATACGGGAATACGGTTTCTACAATCAGCAGTATTGCGGATGCGAATTCAGCATCCGCCGTGACTGACACCCATCATGACAAAATGTATAATTACATTAGAACCGGACTCCATCAGGAGTGCGAATAATGCGAATAAAAAGAGGGCGAGTCTGACTTTTGACCCGCCCTCGAATATGATGACAGGTTAAGTTTCAGTCTGTAATGACGGCAGTGGCCTTGCGCAGACCCGGTGCGGTGACGGTCACTGTGATCGGACTGTCCGGAGAGCAGGAACTGTCTTTAGCCACGATGATTGTCAGCTGTCCGTTGAAAAGATGCATCTGCGGCTGGTGGAACGGCTCCAGACAGGTAGGGTCTCCGTTTGCCATTGCCTTGAAACGGCCTGCCCCTTCAACCTTGACCCTGACCTGACGGCTGTCTGTCGGCACCGGATTCCCGGCCTTGTCCGTGACGCTGACATTCAGGTATATCAGCTCAGTATCTGACATCTCTGTGCGTCCGGATTCATTTGCAGGATGGGAAATGTCTTCCGTCCTGGAGATGTCTCCGGTGCAGCTGTTCCATCGGTCTGCCTCTATTTTCAGCGAGTGCGCCTTGCCGGCAGTGCGGACAGTCTTTTCTGCAACGGCCTCCCCATCGGCATTGTATGCAACGACTTTTAGTTCTCCTGGCCTGTATTCCACATCATTCCACATAAGCCTGAACCGCTCCATCACTTTCCATGCATCCTTTCCTCCCTCTCCGTTGCTCCGGACTCCGTACGAGCCGTGCCTGCGGGCTTCTTCCGCTCCCATGATCCGTGACTTTCGTCCCTGGCTCACTCCGTTGACGAACAGTTCCGCTTCAGGATATGATGTATAGACAAATACCGGTGTGGTCTCTCCTTCACGGCCTTCCCAGTTCCAGTGCGGCAATATGTGCAGTGTCTGTGATTCCGTGTTCCAGATGCTCCTGTAGAGCCAGAACCTGTCTTTCGGGATGGAAGCGAGATCTATCGCCCCGAACATAGACGAGTGGTTCGGCCACGCATCGGTGTCATACGGGGATGGCTCTCCGAGATAGTCGAATCCGGTCCACATAAACTGTCCCATCACCCATCCGTAATCCTCGTCTGCCGCAAAGTCATCGTCAGGTATGTTGGACCATGAGCAGAATTCCACATCATACGAAGATGACTGGTGGTCAGGGTGTAGCCTGTCATATCCGACAATGACCGGGAAATGGTATGCACCTCTCGAACTTACAGTCGAAGCCGTCTCTGCTCCGAGCACCAGCCCTTGAGGCAGAAGTCTGCAGGCTTCCGTATATCTTCCGACCTTGTAGTTGAATCCCGCAATGTCAAGTCTGGCGGCAAACCCGTTCCCGAGCACTGCATCGAACTGGTCCATTCCGCAGGTGACAGGCCTTGTCGGATCCTCCCTGTGGAAGATGTCCTGGAGAAAGGCTGCGGTCATATACCCCCTTGCGGTCCACTGCGAAGGGACTTCATTGCCGATACTCCACATCACTATGGATGGGCTGTTGCGGAAATGCCTGATGAGGTTCACGACATCCTTTTCCGCCCATTCGTCGAAGAACCTGTGGTATCCGTTCTCGCATTTGGCCACATCCCACTCATCGAATGTCTCCGCCATAAGCATAATGCCCATCTCATCGCACAGCTGCACGAGTTCTTCTGCAGGCATGTTGTGGGCTGTGCGGATGGCATCGCAGCCCATATCCTTGAGCATTGTCAGCTGATGTCTGATGGCGGATGTGTTCACGGCGGCTCCGAGCGGTCCGAGGTCGTGGTGAAGGCATACACCCTTGAACTTGCGGTATTTTCCGTTGAGGTAGAATCCCTTGCCCGGGCGGATCTCTATGCTGCGGATACCGAATGTGGTGGTGAGACTGTCCTGCAGGTCAGTGCCATCCGTCACGGTAATCCTGTGCCTTCCGCTCCAGTCGGTCTCGATACTGCCGCCAGTGAGGATTTCGGTATATGCGGTATAGAGGGATGGAGACTCGGGAGACCACAGTGAAGGGGATTCCACTGTCAGCAGCTGCTCGAACGGAAGACCTTCTGCCGCCGGTCTGGTGTCGGTGGATGATGCCACTTCCCTGCCTGAGGCATCCCTCAGCACGGTCCTGACTGTCACTGCATCTCCCGGTTTCACTCCCGACACTTCTGTCTTCACGCTTACACAGGCATAATCTTCCCTTATATCCGGAGTGGTGATATAAGTGCCCCATACAGAAATGTGCACTGCCGGTACGCACAGCATCCTGACCTTGCGGTACAGTCCGGCTCCGGGGTACCATCTTGATGACTGGGGCCTGTTTTCGAGCAGGACGGCAAGGCTGTTCTCTCCCGGATGTACCTCATCAGTGATGTCACAGTGGAATGAGTTGTAGCCATATGGCCAGAAACAGACTTCCCGGCCGTTGACCAGAACCCGAGCCTCGCTCATGGCACCATCGAACAGCAGGATATATCTGCAGCTGTCGGCAAGGGCTTCGGCGGAAATGTCCAGACTGCGTCTGTAGCATCCTTTCCCCATATACGGCAGCCCTCCGGAACGGCCTGTCTTGACTGTCGGTACCGTTTCCCCGTTCTGTACCACTGCAACTTCCTGAAGGTCGTTGGACTTGTCGAACGGGCCGTATATTGCCCAGTCGTGCGGGATGGCGACCTTTTCCCATCCATCGGCGGCATCCGTATTGTGGTCGCGGCGGAATTCCCATTCGGTCAGGAGCTGCTCTGTCCTTGTCCCGGTACTGCCGGTACCTCGTTCCGGTGAAGGCGTGTCCGTGCCGTCTGCGCCGCTGTATCCCTGTCCTGAAAGGGGCAGGAATGACAGCAAGGCGGCGATTGTTGCAAGTTTTTTGTTTGTCATTGTCGTTCGATGTTGTGTTTCGGATCCTTCGCTTTGTTCAGGATTACAATCTGCACTGTATCTTGGATTATTCGGTGGCGGCTTCTGTGAAGGCATCGAGGGCATGTGTCGGAGCTCCGTTCTCGAACGCTCCGAGAGTATATCCGTTGTTGTATCCTGCAGGGGCTTCAGGTTCCCAGTAGAATACTCCGCTGCAGTGTCCTGTGGCTTCAGTCTTCGATATGAGGGCTGCAAGGCATTCGTATGCAGTGTCCGGTTCATTGTATGGCATTCCGAACTCGACTATCATGACTTCTTTCCCATAGTCGGCATATAGGGTGTTGACCGTGTTGACGCAGGCATCTATCCTCGACATTCCGGCGCTTCCCGGATAAAGTGACAGTCCTATGATGTCATATCTGCCTCCGTAGGTCTCGAGTGCATCGTACACGCTCTGGCCGCGTGTCGCTTCGTGACCTGCATCGATATGGACAATGACCTGTGCATCAGGATATACCGCTTTTACAGCATCGTAACCTGCATTGAAAAACCTGACGAAATTTTCCGGGTGGGTATAGATGTCCCCTCCGCAGCCTTCAAGCTCTATGGCTGTCTCTTCCCCTTCGTCATTCACTGTCACGCCGCTGTCTGTAAGCATTCCGTGTGTAACCTCATTGCCGACCTGCACCCATTCAACATCTATACCGTTGTCTTTGAGCAGAGTGAGGACATCTGTAGTGTGGTCAGACACTGCCTTTGCAAGCTGCTCGGTGTCTGAGGCGAAGTCCAGCCATGCGGCAGGGACTACCTGTTTGGCCGGGTCTGCCCAAATGTCGCTGTAATGGAAATCTATCATAAGTCTCATCCCGAGTTTCTGTGCCCGGAGAGCCTTGGCAAGGACATCGCTCCTGTTGCACCAGCCATCTTCAGGGTCTACCCACACTCTAAGCCGGATGGCATCCATACCGAGTTCTTTCATCAGGTCGGTGCATTCCATATTGTCCCCATCGGCATTGTAGAAGACTTCGCCTTCGGATTCGAGTTTCGTCGCCCAGCTGATGTCTGCCCCGAGGGCAAAGCCTGTGCCGACGGTTACCGGCTCTTCAGGTACAGGAGGAGTGTAGACAGGGTTCGGTTCAGCCGTGCAGCCCGTAAGGAGGGCTGCTGCGGCAATCATAGTCGTAAACATATTTTTCGGATTCTTTTTCATGATATGGTTTTTTGAAAATTCAAGACCTTGTTCGTAAACTGCATTATTCGGCAGGGACGACAGAGTAGGTGAGATTTGTCATATCCGATACATTTATGGATATCGTCCATTTCCCTGGAGCGGTAATCTGTGTGCCTCCGTCTCCTTCATATACGGTCCCATCGTATCCATGGTATCTGTAGTCCCAAGTGTCAGTAGACGAATCGTCGAATATCATCTGTGCTCCGTCCGTATAATTTTCTTCGGTGAAAGAGCATGTGCCGCTCCAGGTGCGTGTGTCGAAATCGTAGGTCATCGGGTTGGCCGTAGTCGACCAGCTGTTGAAGTTGCCCGACAGATATACCTGGTCGATAGGGCTCTCTGACCAGGTCAGGTTGATGAGATCTACCCTGATCCTGCTGTAGGTGACACCGGAAGGTTCGAATCCGCTCCAGAAATCTCCGGTAGGTTCGTCTGACAGGGCATACTGGTCTCCTCCTGTCGCTTCATCCCAACGGTAGCCATATACTATATCTTCCCCTCCGATATTTACATGGAACCTGAAATTGCTCCGCCCCTCTGTCCAGTCGATGACATCGTTATAAAGGAAGCCTTCATATATGCCTTCTCCCGTGGAGCCTAACACTGCAGCCAGTTCTCCCTGCGTTCCGGATGTATAATAATAGACTGATATGCTTTCTGGATATGTGACGGTTATGTCGCCACCCTCTTCTATCGACCATGTCATATCGGTCAGGTTGAGTGTGAGGGTATATGTCCCTGCTGCTCCGGTTGCAGTCATTCCGCTCGCTGTGCCGGATGTCCCGAGGGACAGGCTCCCGTCCGCATTCCCGATGAAAGCTGCAGATGTGCTTTCAGTGGATGAATCTCCATATTCATTGTTGTAGATTGTCCCTGCGTATTCGACCTGCAGCGGTACATTGTCTGCGGAAGTCATAAATGTGGCAGAGTATGAACCTGTCTCGGCCGAATATCTCATTGCGGTCGCATCCCCTCCTTCCGGAATGACGGTCACGCTTGACAGGGATGAGCATTCCCACTGTCCTTCGGTAATATTTACATTGACATAATAGCATCCTGATGGATCCGGGAACCAGGCGTTCCAGCTGGACATGTCGGCTTTCTCTTCCAGAAGGAATGCTCCGGAGTCAGGGACTGTTCCCCAGATGGTCCCGTCGCCCTCGCTGAAGAAGAAGTTCCACCATGATGTCGGTACATTGACGAAGCCTGCATAAGTCCCATCTTCCTGACCTGCGGGAACGGTCAGTTCAGTCCCGTCATTCGTCCCTGTAAGGGTGATGAAGCTCATATCGATGAAGTATGGAGTGACGGTAATGCTGATGGTGTTGCCGAATGTAACTTCAGCTCCGTCTCCGGTCCCGAGAGAACTTCTCATCCTGATGTAGACAGTGCCTGCGACACCGCTTTCGAGCCCGAGCCGGGTTACGATGCTGTTGAGCCTCATCGCAGTGTACTGGATGAATGATGCGTCATTGTCAACTGTCTCTTCGACTATGGTGCTGAAATCTTCAGTGGCCGAGAATTGTATTGCGTTCACCACGAAATTGTCGGCGAACTGCGCGTCAGGATTGTTGAGGCTGGCGTTTCCGAGGGCATCCCAATAGATTGTCAGGGCAAGGGAGGATGGCGCATCTATATCGAGGACTATGTTGTCGTCTGCACTTCCTATCCGTGTGCCGTCTTCAGTCATTGTCGCTGTCAGCATGTCCCCATCCTTGGCGCAGGAGACTGCAAGCAGGGAGAGGGCAGCCATTATAGTATATATCGTTTTTTTCATTGTATGTCGTGTTTTGTTGTCCGGTGTTCAGTATTGTGCCGCAGTGCCGTCAGAAACCGAGTTCGTTGTTGATGACCCTGGTTTCAGGGTTGACTGAATATTCGGCCTCCGGGATTGCGAGGAAACGGAATCTGCTGTCCACATCCGCCCCTTCGCTGATATTTGCTTTCCACTGCCAGTTGTATCCTGAGGTATATCTGTTGAACCTTATCAGGTCGGTGCGGCGGATGCATTCCAGATAGAATTCCCTGAGTCTTTCATCAAGGATGAAATCAAGGTTGAACTCGGAGTCTCCGATATTGTATGAAGTGGAGCCGAAAGCCCTGCTCCTGACATCATTGACATATCCGAGGGCTTCGGACCGCGTGACACCTTCTCCTCCACGGAGACAGGCTTCACCTATCATCAGATAGACATCCGCAAGCCTGAGGACCGGAAAGTCGGTATTGGCCCCGCCTCCTTCTCCGCAGAAGCTTGCAGGTTCTCCTGCATCGGTCACGTTTGTCCATTTGCATATACGGTAGCCTGTCGTTGCATCGTCGTGGGCGGTTATGTCCTTGATCCTTTCCGTTTCGGTGTATGTTCCATCTCCGTTGTCCTCGCGGTCGATGCCGAGAGTCAGATTCCTTCTGTCACCGTATTCGAAGATGTCCACGAGCTGCGGCCGGGCACGCAGGTTGTTCCATGCATTCGCCCCGTCATTGCCATAGACATCCACCGCATCGGCATAGCCATCCAGTACCTGTCCGCATACGAGGAATGTAGTGGCATCCCAGGTGGTCGTGTAGGTCCCGTCGCAAGCGAGGGCGAAGATGATCTCGTTGCCTCCCATAGCCCTGAGGTGGTTGTCCCCGTTGAACAACTTGCTGTAGTCATCCTCGAGCATATACCCGTCCTTCAGTACTTCTTTGCATGCGCTGATGCATTCCGTATAGTAAGGGGTTCCGGTCCAAGTTTCGCCGTTGAGATATATCCGCGCAAGCAGGGCGTATGCAGCTCCTCTCGTGGCATGGCCGTAGTTTGTGACATCAAGGGTTTCGGCTATTTCCGACAGTTCCTGTACAAGGAAGCCGAACATCTGGCTCCTGTCGTATATATTCGGGATATAGGATCCTACACCGTCAGTTTCGGTGACAAAAGGCATCCTGTTGTAGAAGTCTATCGCATGTGAATATGCATACGCCCTGAGGAAGCGTGCCTCCGACTTGAATTCCTCCACTCTCTCCCTGTCGCTTTCGCTCAACCAGGAAAGGAACTCTTCATTGTCCGCGCTGCTGATGAAGTCGTTGCACATAGCCACGATATTGTATATATGGTAGTACATAGCAGAGCACCACGGGTTGCTGGCCGTCCAGGACAGGCCGTTCACATCCGTAAGAGTCTCTCCCGAGAGCCATATAGGGTCGCAGGAGTCGGTGGAACAGTCCTGGAACATTGTCAGTGTCCTCAGGTAATTCTGGCTCCTTGCTTCAGAGGATACGCTGCTTATCCTCTGGATGAAGGCGGCATAGATTCCGCTCAATACCTGCTGGTATCCTTCAGCGGAGGTATAGACATCATTTGAGGTAGATGTCGAATGCGGATACTGGTCCAGGGACCCCACGCAGGATGAACTTCCTGCCATCAGGGCCAGAGCCGATACAATATATATTATCTTTTTCATTGAATTGTCGTTTAGAAAGTGAGCCCGATACCGAGAGAATAGATCCGCGGACGCGGGTAGAAATTCTGGTCCACTCCGAGATAGATTTCAGGGTCTATGCCGGAATACCGGGTGATTGTGAATACATTCTGTATCATGAAAGACAGGTTCAGGCCTACGATATCCTTGATTTTCCCGAAATTGTAGTTGATGGTAAGGTTGTCCATCTTCAGGAAGGATGCGTTCTCCACATAATAGTCGGAGAGGAGCTGCCTTGTCTTGAAACCTGTATCCAGGTAGCTTGTGGAGAGGTTGAAGAGCGCGTCATCCACATATTTCATAGTCTCGAGCGCCCCGTTGTTGGCAGCGGTGGCATTGTATGCGTAGTTGCCGATGTTCGCCCTCAATGATGTGCTGACAGTCAGGTTTTTCCACCGTACCGAAGTGCTGAAGCCGAGCATGTAGTCAGGAGTAGGTGAATGGTAGAAATACCGGTCCTCGGTAGTGATGGACCCATCTCCGTTCAGGTCTGCATATCCTCCCTCTATCGGCTTGCCATCGGTGTCATATATCTGTTTGTAGACATAGAAGGAGTATGGGGTCTGCCCTTCCGCGAAAGCCTGCACCTGCTGTGCATCTATATACGAGCCGACCAGGGTAGGGGCGACGCTCGCATTCTCTATCAGGGAGAGGTTGGTGATTTTTACCTGCTGCCATGTGAGGTTTGCCGCGAGGTTCCAGGTCCAGTCCCTTGTGTCGACAGGAGTGGCGTTGAGGTTCACCTCCACACCCGAACTGTAGACATTCCCTACATTGGTGGTGACTGTACGGGTGAAGTTGGTGCCGGCAGCAGCCGGTACGGTGGCAAGCAGGTCGCGTGTGTCGCGAGTGTAGTAGTCTATGCTTCCGCTTATCCTGTCATCGAGGAACCCGAAGTCCAGTCCGAAGTTCCATGATTCAGTGGTCTCCCATGTGAGGTCGGAGATATATGCCCCCGGCTGGTAATAGGTGTTGTACAGGATGTTCCCGCTGCCATCCACACCTGTCACATACTGAGAGTTGGAGCCTGACGGGTAGTATATCGGCATGTAACCGTAGTTGCCGATGCCGTCCTGCTGTCCTGTGATACCGTAGGATGCGCGGAGCTTCAGGTTGTTGAGGATGCCGTTGTCCCTGAGGAATTTCTCCTGTGCGATATTCCATGCGAGGGCGACTGACGGGAATGTGCCCCACCTCTTGTCCGGAGCGAATCTTGAAGAACCGTCGCGTCTGATTGTCGCAGTCAGCATATACCTCCCGTCCACTGACCAGTTGAGACGGGCGTAGTAGGAGAGGAGGACATGCCTCTGGTCGTTCTCTGTCCATGCCGAATTGAGGCTTGTGACCCTGTCTGCCCTGTAGCTGTCTCCTGCCGGGACGTATGACCTCCAGTACTGCCAGTCATATCCGACAGTCGCATCCACGCGGGATTTGAGGGCGCGGATTTCCTTGTTGTAGTTGAGGTATATCGTCAGAAGCCTGTTCTCTGCGGTATTGGGTCCTGACGGGGTGTAGAGCCCTCCATTGAGATAGTGCTCGGCGGCTGTTTCGGGGATGAATACTTCGCTTCTGCCTGATGCATAGTCGTATCCTCCGGTTACATGGAGCTTGAGCTCAGGCAGGAAATGCATCTTGTAGTCGATGTCGATGTTGCCGATGATGCGGTCCATCTTTTCCCTGCTGTCTGTCTGCATCAGCAGGCCGAGAGGGTTGAGGGCCGAACCTGCAGGGACTTCCCCGGACATGATTTCAGTATATCCTCCGAATGCATCGCTGCCTGAATATACCGGCCGTGTAGGGTCTCCCGTGGTGGCGTTGTAGATTGTCAGGCCCGTGGGTGCATACCTGTTCCTGTTGATTGCCCCTTTCAGGCTGAAGTTCACCTGCAGCATCCCGTTGAAGAACGAAGGGTTGAGGTTGATGTTCCCGGTGTACCTGGTGGCGTTGTCCGTCTTGACGATACCGTCCTGGTTGTAATAGCCGAGGGATACGCGGAATGGGAAGTTCTTCGTGAACTGCCCGGCTACGCTGAGGTTGTTGTCAGTGCCGAAAGCCGTCCGGTAGATCTGGTCGTTCCAGTCGGTGAAACCGTTGGCCTGCCAGTCTCCCATCAGGTCGGCATATCCCTGGGCGGTGGCGATGTCCACGAACTGTTCCGGAGACAGCATTGACGGAGTCTTGATCCTGTTCTGCAGCGAAAGGGTCGTGTTGAAGCTGATGTCCAGCTTCTCGCTCTTCCCTTTCTTGGTGGTTATGATAACCACTCCGTTGGATGCGCGGGAACCGTAGATTGCAGTGGAGGATGCATCCTTGAGGACCGTCATGGACTCGATGTCGTTCGGGTTGATGAGGGAGAGGAAGTTTGTCCCCATCCCGCTGACCCCTCCGCTTTCGAGAGGCACGCCATCAAGTACGATCAGAGGGTCGTTTGATGCGTTTAACGATGCGCCTCCCCTGATCCTGATGGTACTTCCGCTTGTAGGAGAGCCTCCTGAAGACAGGATCTGGACTCCCGAGACCTTCCCGTTTATGAGCTGTTCCGGCGATGAGATCAGACCTTCATTGAAATCTTTTGTACTGACTGCAGAAAGGGAGCCTGTCATGTCCCTTTTCGTGGTGGTGCCGTATCCGATGACTATGGCATCTGTCAGGACCTCGGTGTCCGGCTGCATCTGGATGTCTATCACAGAGCGGCCTCCGACCGGTACTTCCTGAGACTGGTATCCGAGGTATGAGAAAGAAAGTATGCCGTCAGGTGCTACCTCTATCTCATAATGTCCATCGATGTCTGTCGTCGCTCCGACAGCCGTTCCTTTGACAATGACCGTCATCCCGATCATTGTGGCCCCCGTCTCGTCTGTCACTGTCCCTGTCACCTTGTGCCCGTCCTGAGCCGAAGCCGGGAACCGGATTGCAAGGGCGCACAGAGCCAGCAGGATGCCGGCGGCCTTGAAAATTGATCTGCCCATATAGTTATAGCTTTAATGTTATCGACAGCTGCAAAATTACGGGGATGACGGATTTGTTGTTACAACAAATCGGACAACATCTGAATCAAATTGGACAAGTCGGGTTTATTTTATTAATTTTGGACAATGGTTCAGTCTATGAAAAGGATATTCATCGGCACAGTATGCCTCCTCCTTTCCGCAGCACCGGCATTTCCGGTATGTGCGGATATCCTGCCGCAGTCCAGGTTACCTTACGGATTCTATTGCCCGGAAGGCCTTGAAGAATGCACATCCCCTGTGTATGCAG
The DNA here is from genome assembly GCA_944325435.1 of uncultured Bacteroidales bacterium. GTDB lineage: Bacteria > Bacteroidota > Bacteroidia > Bacteroidales > UBA932 > Cryptobacteroides. Next base: position 59,012 of record CALVAC010000020.1, read on the forward strand.
CGCTGCAGGACAGCAGCAGGTTTATATGGATAGGTTCGGAGTCCGGACTCCTGAAATATGATGGATACGGCATTGTACGGTACACTTTCAGCCCGGATGACAGCAGTTCTCTGTGCAACAATCATGTCAGTGCCCTGGCGTATAGCCGGGACTGTGGCAGGATGGTTGTCGGGACGGACACCGGTGTGTCGATATACGATCCCTTGGATGACAGTTTCTCCAACCTTTCCGCATGCGGATACCGTCAGGTCAAGACCCTGCTTCTGGATGGGGATACGCTGTGGGTGGGTACGGCGGAGGGACTGGTCTGCTTCGACATATCGGATGGCCTCCGGCCGGATATGGAGCCATGCGGCATCGGCGGTATCCCGGACGGCTATATAGCGTGTGCCAGAAAGATAGGAGGAAGCATATATTTCGGGACTTTCGACGGTTTCTACAGCTATTCTCGGGATACGGGGTTTGTCAGGCACAGGCTCGGCAGGATGCGTAAGCTTGTCCTGGATATCGTCCCTGTGCAGGGAGATGGCTCTTCACTTTGGCTCGGGACAGAACTCGGACTTGTACGTTACGGTCTCGATTCCGGTGCGGTTTCCCGTCAGCTCGAGAATATCCCGATAAAGAATTTCCTGCAGATGGATGACGGGCAGCTCTGGATAGGCACGGACAACGGACTGTTCATAAGGGATGGGGACAGGACCGTGAGGTACAGCCACGAGGTGGGCAACAGCAGTTCTCTGCCCGACAATGTAGTGTGGTATCTGTTCCGTGACAGGGAAGATGAGGTCTTTATCTGCACCGACCACGGCGTTATCTTTCCCTTGCTGTCTCCCGACAGGACATTCGTCCCGGTGTCACGCATGACAGGGAGCACGGCTGGACTGAATGTCGGGGTGATGTCATATTGCCAGGATGGAAGCCTGTGGCTCGGAGGAATGAACGGTCTTATAAGAACCGGCAGCGGAGGGAGGACGGGGGAATGGTACAGATCGGACACCGGCCCATCCGGCAGGCGACTTTCCCATAATAAGATCCGGGATCTTCTCAATGATGGGCACGGTGTGCTTGCAGTATCCGATGGAGGGCTGGACCGGATAGACTGCGGCACAGGTACGGTCAGGCATTTCGACATTATGGACCCTTCCGGGAAATACCTTTCCACTTGGATGTACAGCGTGGCGGAAGATGCGGCCGGGAGGTTGTGGCTCGGCACATATAACGGGCTTTTCATGATAGAGGACAAGGAGCGGCTGCTGTCAGGGCGCGGAAGCCCGTACATTGCGGACAGGCAGTACAGCCTGACGACTGTTCCTCCGGTGTCAGGCAATGCCGTGATGGATGTGGAGTTTGCCGAAGGGTTCGGGGCCGCCATATCCAACGGTATGGTGGACTTCATCGGTATGGGGGATGATGACATATCGTATGTGGACCTCCCTCCGGGCCTGTATGCCATGTCCCTCGCTGCGGATGGGGATAATATCTGGGTCGGTACGAGCGGAGGCCTTTTCCTGCTTTCAGATGACAGGAAAGCAGTAAGGATTGATGGGTTCGGCCTGCCAGCAGAGTCTGTCGTCGTGGGCGGACAGGATGTATTCGTGATAAGCGGCACCTGTGTCTATGTCTACAGCAAGACAGAAGGCGGCTGGACATCGGCATCTTTCGGTGACAGCCCTCTGTTCTGCGGGATTCCGGGCGAGGATGAAGGGACGGTCCTGCTGGGGACATCCGATGGGTATTTCCTCTTTGACAGAATGAAGATGCGCAGACGGAAGGAGAATCCGGAAGTATCTGTGACTGCTCTTTTTATAGGCAATGAGAGGGTGAGGACAGGTTTTGCGGATGGGTTGGACCTGAAATACAGACAGAATTCTTTCACCCTGGAATATTCTGACTTCGACTTCTCCGGAGGACGGAGCCGTTTTGTCTACAGGCTCGCAGGTCTCGATGACAGATGGCAGCTGACTTCCGACAACCGTGCCGTGTTCATAAATGTCCCGGGAGGCAGATATGTGTTTGAGGTGGCCCTGGCCTCGGCGGATGGCCGGATGTCATCTGAAGTGACATCTCTCCCTGTTAGGGTGCATCCTGCATGGTATGCCTCTCCTGCCGCATATATAGTATATCTTCTGCTCGCTGCCGGTTTATGCTTTTCCATTATATATTATATAAGGATGCGCCAGCAGCTCCAGATAGAACACATCGAGAGGGACAGGGCGTTGAAGATGGCGGATATGAAGACGGAGTTCCTGGCCAACGTGTCACATGAGTTCAAGAGCCCGCTGAGCATCATACTCGGCCTTGTCGGGAGGATGCTGGCCTCCGGGTCCGATTCCCTGCGGTCGCGGGAACTGAATACGGTACAGCAGAACGCGGAGAAGATACATCTTCTTCTGGACCAGATGGTGCAGTTCAATGAGAACGGAGGAACTTCTCTCTTTATCCCTTCCGCGACTTCCCTCAAGGATCTTGTGCAGTCCGTGTATGACCGCTATGCGGATGCGTTCGCGCAGAAGCATGTCAGTTCCAGGTTCGTGGCGGATGACATAGGATATATCTTTATGGTGGACAAACTCAAGATGGAGTCCGTCCTCCAGAATCTGTTGTCGAACGCCCTGAAATTCACTCCTCCGGGAGGAAGCGTGCTGGTCAGCGTGACCGTGGGAGAGGAGACCGGTGATATGGTATATGCGGATATCCGTGTGGAGGATACCGGCTGCGGGATATCTGCGGATGAGCTTCCGCAGATATTCAACAGGTATTACCGCGCCTCGTCGGGACAGAAGGACAATCCGGGAGGTTCGGGCATCGGACTTGCCCTCGTGAAGGAGATAGTCCGGATGCACAAGGGCAGGATAAGTGTCACTTCCGAGCCGGGGAAGGGTACTGCATTCACTGTCAGGCTTTCCACCATGAAGGCGGATTCGTTCGTGCTCAAATCCGCAGACAGGGAGGAGTATTCTCTGCACAGCCTGTCGAGCGTGTGGCAGCATGACCGCAGGCCGATAATCCTGCTTGTGGAGGACAATTCCGACATCAGGGACTTCATAACGGCATCCCTCGGCAAGGACTATGTGTTCCTGCTTGCAGATGAGGGCAGTGCTGGCCTTGACCTTCTTGCAAGGGAGAAGATAGACCTTGTCATAACTGACATAGCCATGCCGGGAGGAATGGATGGGCTGACGATGAGCAGAGCCATACGGAGTTCGCTCGCGACAGCGTTCCTGCCTATAATAATCCTGACAGGGAAAAGCGATGAACAGACCGAACTGAAGTCATTTGAATATGCGGATGCGTTCATATCTAAGCCGTTCAGTCTCAGTTATCTGAATAACCGCATCATACAGCTGCTGATCAAGCATGAGCAGTACCTTGCCAGGGCGAGGCAGCAGAAGATGCTGGAGCCGGATGCGCCGGAGGATGAACGTTCCTACGATGAGAGGCTGCTCCAGGAAGTCGTGGACATAGTGTCTCGCCATATCGAAGATCCGGAATTCTCGGCCTCGGTCCTGTGCGGGGAAAGCCGTTACAGCAGCAAGCAGATCTACCGCAAGATAAAGCAGCTGACGGGAATGAGCATTGTGGAGTTTATCCGTGACACCAGACTGCGCAAGGCTGCGATGTATCTGGCGCAGGGCAAGCTTTCAGTCACTGAAGTCATGTACAAGTCCGGGTTCACGACCGCCTCGTATTTCGCCAAGTGTTTCAAGGAGAAGTACGGTGTCCCTCCATCTGAATATGGCGGCTGACACCTTTCTTTCCCGATGGAGTACATAGAATGATTATCCGCAAAAAATAAATACCCGGAAAGGCATCTCAAAAAAAGAAAAAAGTAAAAAAAGAGAAAAATCTTGTGCGGATTCGTATAAACCTGCACCTTGAGTCTTGACCGGCATATCCTGTCCCGATATCTTAGCGTGGAAATCCCCTGCCCGACGGCCTGCCCGACGACTGTGCCGGAGCATAGCCGGGGACAGGGACAAACAGTATCGAGATATGGAGAGAGAGATTGAAACGCGGATGCCCGCACAGAGGTATGTGGACATCCTGACCGAGGCCGGGTTCAAGGCCGTATTCGGTGTGGAGAAGAAC